>DAVZHW010000014.1:0-46870 GCA_052273625.1 Candidatus Fimenecus sp.
CACAACGGCTCACTGTCGCTACCAACTTTTGCGGATTTTGTATAATTTCAGCCGTGAATTATCATATTTTATCAACAATCCAACGGCGGCAGCAAGCCGCCGCCCTACCGTATGGGATATCAAATTTAATTCGTGTTTCCGCCCCATATTTGAGGGAGCTGTCGTTTTTCGTAGAAAAATGACTGGGGGATTTTTACGAAATCATATAAAATCAATCTTACAATCCCTCCGCCTCACATTCGTTCGGCACCTCCCTTTACACAAGGGAGGCTTTGTCGGACAGGGGCAAGCCCTGTCCCTACGGTACAATATAATTTTTAACTTTTATTTGTTGCCGAAAAACTTTTTTCTAAAGCGTAATCGACAATGATTGATACGGTCATTATAAGGGCTATACCGACAATGTCCGCAATCCATATTGATTTGTTTATATAATTTCCGCTGTCAGTACCGCAAAAATAAATTACGGCTTCAAATATAAGAATAACCGAAGTAACGCATACGGCGAAAATCGCTTTGTATTTTGCTCTCGTCATAGATAACCCATCGTTTAGCTCAAATTATTAGTTATACAATCATATTAAAACACAAACAAAAATTATCAATACAAAAACAATGCCGAAGCCTGAACTGAATTTCAAGCTTCGGCATATATTTTATTTTTATTTGTGGTAAAGTGTTTTTGACTGTCTGTAAGGCTCGCAGGTAACATTTACACCGAGCTTTTTAAGCGTGTGCAGGTCAACCTCAGACAGTATAACCGTCGAATGCATCTGACAGCCGTCAAGCTTTTCAAGCGCTTTCATTGCCATTTCGGAAGTGGGATTTGTTGCCGCCGAAATTGAAAGTGCAAGCAAAACCTCGTCTGTATGAAGTCTCGGGTTTTTGTTGCCGAGATGATTTACCTTTAAGTCTTGAATAGGCTCGATAATCTTCGGAGAAATCAAGTCAATATCGTCATTGATATTTGCGATTTCTTTAAGTGCGTTCAAAAGCATAGCCGAAGAAGCGCCTAAAAGGTCAGAGGTCTTACCCGTTATTATTTTGCCGTTGTCAAGCTCGATTGCCGCCGCAGGCTCACCCGTTCTGTCGCAAAGCTCAACTGCGGGTAAAACGCATTTTCTGTACTCGGGAACGATATTAAGCTGTTTCATAATGAGCTCAAGGTTGCGAATTTCATTTGTAACATTTGAGCCGTTTTTCTTATCGACAAGAGACTTATAATATCTTCTGATAACCTCTTGCTTCGACGCTTCTCTTACCACATCGTCGTCGATTATGCAGTTGCCTGCCATATTAACGCCCATATCCGTAGGCGATTTATACGGAGAGGTACCGTAAATACGCTCGAAAATAGCGTTGAGCACAGGGAAAATTTCAATATCTCTGTTATAGTTAACGGTTGTAACGCCGTATGCTTCAAGGTGGAACGGGTCAATCATATTGACATCGTTCAAATCGGTTGTCGCAGCCTCATAAGCAAGGTTTACGGGGTGCTTTAACGGCAAATTCCAAATCGGGAAGGTTTCAAACTTTGCATATCCTGCCTGAACGCCTCTTTTATGCTCGTGATAAAGCTGAGAAAGGCAAACCGCCATTTTTCCGCTTCCGGGACCGGGCGCTGTAACGACGATAAGCGAGCGTGTGGTTTCAACATATTCGTTTTTGCCGTATCCGTTGTCACTTACGATAAGCTGAACATCCTGCGGATAGTTTTCAATGCTGTAATGTCGATAAACTTTAATGCCGAGCCCCATGAGCTTTTGTCTGAAAACCTCAGCCGACGGTTGATTGTTAAACTGCGTCATAACAACACCGCTTACCATAAGACCAAAGTCTCTGTATATGTCGATAAGTCTTAACACATCAAGGTCATAGGTTATACCTATATCGCCTCTGACTTTATTTTTCTCAATGTCATTTGCATTGATAGCGATAAGCATTTCAGCCTCGTCTTTAAGTTCAAGCAACATCTTCATCTTACTGTCGGGCAAAAATCCCGGGAGCACTCTTGAAGCGTGAAAATCGTCAAAGATTTTTCCGCCGAATTCAAGATAAAGCTTTCCGCCGAATTCATTTATCCTCTGCCTTATATGCTCGGATTGAGTTTTAAGATATTTGTCGTTATCAAATCCTATTTTCACTGTTATTGCCTCCCGATTAGGATGAAAATATCATACAAAAACACTTCGAAGCGGTTACACAACCGACTCGAAGTGCGACACTTGATATTATAGAATAACAAAGGCTAAAAATCAATAGTAATATAAAACTTTGTCGAAATTTAGTCGAGATGCCAATCAATAGGCGTTTGTCCCGAAGCTGTCAAAAGCTCGTTTGCCTTTGAAAAGTGCTTGCAGCCGAAAAATCCGTTATAAGCCGAAAGCGGACTCGGATGCGGGGCTGTGAGCTTGTAGTGAATGGGGTTGGTAATAACCGACGCTTTTTTCTTTGCGTGAGCACCCCAAAGTAAAAATACAATGGGTGTTTGCTTGTTGTTAAGTTCGGAAATAACTCTGTCGGTAAATGTTTCCCAACCCATATTTTTGTGGCTGTTAGCCTCGCCCTCACGAACGGTCAGCACCGTGTTCAAAAGCAAAACTCCCTGCTTCGCCCAAGCGGTGAGCTCGCCGTGACCTTGGTTCATATCTATACCGAGATCCGAATGAATTTCCTTGAATATATTTTGAAGCGAGGGAGGGGGCGGAGTGCCTTTCTTTACTGAAAAGCACATACCGTGTGCCTGACCTGCGCCGTGATAAGGGTCTTGCCCGATAATAACAACCTTTGTAGCGGCAAATGAGGTGCAACGAAGTGCGTTGAAAATATCGTTCATAGGCGGATAAATCGTATGGCTTTGATATTCTGATTTAAGAAAACTCCGAAGTTCTTTATAATAAGGCTTTGAAAACTCATCTTTTAATATTTCGTCCCAATCATTTCCTAAATGTACCATTGTATTATCACCTCTCGGTTATTGTAACATAAGATTGACCGATTTACAAAAAAATCTTAAAAATTTTTCCAAATCTATTGACATATTATATAGATGTGATATAATCAAATCAACATATGAACAGTTGTTCATATGATAAATCGAAAAAGTGATTTAGCTTGAAACAAATGACGCAGAGCGTCGGAACGGAGACAAATTATGAAAAAGTCCTATAAAATTGAAGTCGATTGCGCAAACTGTGCCAACAAAATGGAAGAAGCAGCAAAGAAGACCGATGGCGTAAAGGACGCAACGGTTAATTTTATGATGCTTAAAATGAATGTCGAGTTTGACGAAAATGCAGATATAAAATCAGTTATGAAGAATGTACTTAAAAATTGCAAAAGAGTAGAGGACGACTGCGAAATATACATTTAATAATTAAGCTAAATAGAACATTAAATATTGAAACGGAGGAAATTTTATGACGAAAAAGCAGAAAAAGATGCTGATAAGAATTATCGTTTCGGCTGTGCTTATTGTCGCACTCAAGGTTTTGGGCGGTCTTTTTGAAATAAATCGCTATCTTGAATTTGCGTTGTATATGATACCGTATCTTGTAATAGGATATGACATTCTCAGAAAAGCGTTTTTGGGAATTAAAAATAAGCAGGTTTTCGACGAAAATTTCCTTATGGCAGTCGCTACTGTCGGTGCAATAGCTTTAGGCGATTATACCGAGGGTGTTGCGGTTATGCTTTTCTATCAGATAGGTGAGCTTTTCCAAAGCTATGCTGTCGGAAAGAGCCGCAGAAATATCTCCGAGCTTATGGATATAAGACCTGATTATGCCAATGTCGAGGTTGACGGAGAGCTTAGGCAGGTTGACCCCGACGAGGTTGAAATAGGCACGATAATTGTGGTTACGCCGGGCGAAAAAGTGCCGATTGACGGCGTTGTAACAGAGGGTGAGTCCTCGCTTAATACGAGCGCACTCACGGGTGAGAGTGTGCCGAGAGAAGTCAAGGCAGGCGACGAGATTATCAGCGGTTGCATAAATCTTTCGGGTGTTATCAGAATTAAAACGACAAAAGAGTTTGGTGAGTCAACAGTTTCAAAAATTCTTGACCTTGTTGAAAACGCAACCTCCAAAAAATCACAATCTGAAAATTTCATAAGCAAATTTGCGCATTATTACACTCCGGCGGTTTGTTACAGTGCGTTGGCGCTTGCGGTCATACCTCCGATGATAAACCTTATAATCGGTAATCCCGCAGGCTTCGGTACTTGGGTTTACAGAGCGCTTACCTTCCTTGTAATCAGTTGTCCGTGTGCCGTTGTAATCAGCGTACCGCTTAGTTTCTTTGCAGGAATAGGCGGAGCGAGCAAGGCAGGCGTTTTGGTCAAAGGTTCAAACTATCTTGAAACGCTTTCAAAGACAAAATATGTTCTTTTCGATAAGACGGGAACAATGACGAAGGGCGTTTTTGAGGTTGTCGGAGTCCATGATAACACAATAGATAAAGATCATCTAATTGAGCTTGCGGCGTATGCCGAGAGTTATTCGACACACCCGATAAGCAAGAGCTTACAGTCTGCTTACGGCAAGGAAATTGACAAAAGCAGAATTTCTGAGGTCAAGGAAATATCGGGACACGGCGTTACGGCTAAGATTGACGGCAAAACTGTTGCGGCAGGTAACGGCAAGCTGATGGATATGCTCGGTATTAAATATACGGAGTGCGAGGAAGTCGGCACAAAGGTTCATATTGCACTTGACGGAAAATATGCAGGTCATATCCTTATTTCAGATGTTATAAAGCCCACCTCAAAACAGGCGATTGCCGAACTTAAAAAGGTCGGCATTAAAAAGACGGTTATGCTCACGGGCGACGCTTCGGATGTCGCAAAACAGGTTGCCGACGAGCTTCAAACAGACGAGGTTTACAGTGAGCTTTTGCCCGATGACAAGGTTTCAAAGGTTGAAGAGTTTTTGTCAAAAAAGGGCGAAAAAGAAAAGCTTGTTTTTGTCGGTGACGGCATAAACGACGCTCCCGTGCTTTCAAGAGCAGATATTGGTATCGCTATGGGCGCTATGGGGTCGGATGCGGCTATTGAGGCGGCGGATATTGTGCTTATGGACGACGACCCGCTTAAAATAGCAAAAGCAATCAAGATTTCAAAGAAATGCCTCGGAATTGTATATGAAAATATAGTGTTTGCACTCGGAGTTAAGTTTATATGCCTTGTGCTCGGCGCATTGGGTATCGCAAATATGTGGGTGGCAATATTCGCAGATGTCGGAGTAATGGTTATTGCCGTGTTGAATGCAATTCGTGCGCTTATGGTTAAAAAGCTTTGATTTATATTGAAAGGGTGTAAACAATGGAAAAAGAATTGGATTGTTGCGAAGTAAATGAGGTACACGATTCCGTGCTTCAAAAAATAATCTCTGAAATGCCCGACGAGATTGAACTTTATAATCTTGCCGAATTGTTTAAGGTGTTCGGCGACTCAACGAGAATACGCATACTTTATGTTTTGTTTGAGGCTGAGGTTTGCGTGTGCGACTTGGCTTCGGCGCTTAATATGAATCAGTCGGCAATTTCGCATCAGCTGAAAATATTAAAGCAAAACAAACTCGTTAAGGCTCGCAGAGAGGGTAAGTCGGTATTTTACTCTCTTGCAGACGACCATGTTCGCACGATAATCGCAAAGGGTCAAGAGCATATTGAGGAATGATATTCATACAATCAAAAAACGCCACAGGGACAAGGCTGAGTGTTCATAAGGCAGTTTTGCTTCAAAACAATATCTTTTTTAACAATAATTCGTTAATCCCCGCAGATATGCGTCAGCATTATCTGTGGGGGTTGCCTTTTCTTACCATAGTATACCCCTTTTCAAAAAATGCAATTAAGATTATAAGGCGTACCCCTACCTTTGCCAACAAGTGTTATATTTGTTCAAAAAATCGTAAAATTATATTTGTTGAATATCAATTTTATTTATGTTACAATGAATGTGTAATGTGCTAAGACACATAAAACGAAAGGAAACTGCAAAATGGATATTCAAATTGTTAAAGAACAAATTTGTGACGTTTGTCATAAGATGTGGCAGCTCGGTTGGGTTGCGGCGAATGACGGAAATGTCAGTGCAAAGCTTGATGACGGTACGATTTTGGCAACACCGACAGGAATGAGCAAATCGTTTATCACACCCGAAAAGCTTATAAGAATTGACTCGAAAGGCAATGTCTTGGAGGCGGCGGAGGGACTTCGTCCGTCAAGTGAGATTAAAATGCACCTTCGCTGCTATGACAAGCGTGAGGATGTGTTCAGCGTTATCCATGCTCATCCTCCGGGAGCTACGGGCTTTGCGGTAGCGCATAAGGCAATGGATATGTACAATATGATTGAGGACGTAGCGGCTATCGGCGCAGTTCCGCTTACACCCTACGGTACACCCTCTACAACGGAGGTCCCCGACGCTATTGAGCCGTACCTTGACGAGCATGATGTTATGCTTCTTGAAAATCACGGCGCACTTGCGGTCGGAAGCGATGTTATCACCGCTTTTTACAGAATGGAAAGTCTTGAATTGTGGGCTAAAATCACAATCAATGCGGTTATCCTCGGCGGCAGCCACGATATTGACAGAGAGAATATTCAGAAGCTTATTGATTTGAGAAGCTATTATAAAATCACGGGCAGACACCCCGGATATAAGGTATATAATCCCGACGACGAAATACTTCACAAGCAGGAGGACTGATTATGCTTAAAGGTATCAATCCGATAATTTCCCCCGAGCTTCTCAAGGCTCTTTGCGAGATGGGACACGGCGACGAGCTTATAATTGCAGACGGCAATTTTCCGAGTGAGAGTATCGGTAAAAATTCCGTTGTTATAAGAGCAGACGGACATTCGGCAACGGATGTATTGGATGCGGTTTTGTCGCTTATTCCGCTTGATACATATACGGAAAAGCCTGTCGCTTTGATGGAGGTTGTCAAGGGCGATAATACCCCGACACCTGAAATTTGGCAGGAATACGACAAAATTCTTACAAAATACGAGCCTGAACACCACGACATTGAGATGACAGAGCGCTTTGCATTTTACGAGAGGGCGAAAAAGGCTTATCTTATAATCGCCACAGGCGAAACGGCAATTTACGCAAATGTGCTTCTTAAAAAGGGAGTAGTAAAGGTATGAGCCGTGTATTAGCTTTTGATTTCGGCGCATCTACGGGCAGAGCGATTTTAGGCGAGTACGAAAACGGAAGGTTGAGCTACCGTGAAATTCATCGCTTTGACAATGAATTGGTAACGGAGAACGGAAAGCTCTGTTGGAACTTCCCATATCTTCTTTCAGAGGTCAAAAAGGCAATCGAAATGGCAAATGATGTTGACTCGCTTGCTTTTGACACTTGGGGAGTTGACTACGGTATAATCGGGGCGGACGGAGAGCTGAAGGGCTTGCCCGTTTGCTACCGTGATACAAGAACGAAGAATGCACCCGAAAAAATATTTGAAAAAATTTCTCCCGAGCGTTTATATGCACTTACGGGAAATCAGATAATGAACATAAACACGCTTTTTCAGCTGAGTGTTGAGGATAAAGACGGCGATATGTTCTTATTTATGCCCGATTTGTTTGCTTATGCTCTTTGCTCCGTGAAATCTGCCGAGCAGACAATAGCTTCGACCTCGCAGATGCTTGATTTGGAAAAGGTCTGTTGGCAAAAAGAGGCTTTTGCACTTTCAAATAAAAATGAAAAAATGCTTCCGCCGATAGTTAAAAGTGCAAGCGTGGCAGGAGAATATAACGGTATAAAGGTTATTAAGGTTGCGGGGCACGATACGCAATGTGCGGTATGCGCTATGCCGGAGGCAGACGGCGAAACACCTGCATTTTTATCCTGCGGAACTTGGTCGCTTATTGGCTGCGAAAACGATTTGCCGATACTCACGGAAAAGAGCATGGAGGACGAGCTTTCAAACGAGCTGGGCGCAAACGGAAAGATAAATTATCTTAAAAACATAAGCGGACTTTGGCTTATTCAGGAGATAAGACGTAATTTCAGAAAAGAGGGCAAGGAGTATTCATACAACGATATGGAGCAGCTTGCAAGACGGGAAAAGGCGTTCGGGTTTTTTATAAATCCCGACGACGAGGTCTTTGCAACGCCCGAAAATATGCCTGAAAAAATCCGTGATTTTTGTAAAAATACGGGACAGGGTATACCCGAAACCGACGGTGCGCTTGTCAGATGTATATATGAGAGCCTTGCGATGAAATACCGCTTCGCCATTGAACAGATCGAGGAAAACACGGGCAAAAAATTTGACGTACTTCATCTGCTCGGCGGCGGAACAAAGGACAGCTTCCTGTGCCAAATGACGGCGGACAGCCTTGACATTCCCGTTACGGCAGGACCGACAGAAGCTACGGCACTCGGAAATATTATGCTTCAGCTGATAGCTCTCGGCGACCTCGAGAGCGTTGAGGACGGAAGAAGGCTCTTGGCTTCCTCGGAAAATGTTAAAATCTATAAGCCCGAGAACGCAAGAGAATTTTCTGCGGCATACGATAAATTCAAAACTGTTATTACTAAATAATAAAAGGAGAATGTACTATGAAATATCCTAAAATAGGTATTCGTCCCGTTATTGACGGAAGATGGGGCGGCGTTCGTGAGAGCCTTGAAAATCAGACAATGGGTATGGCAACATCTGCCGCAAGGCTCATTGAGGAAAAGCTTTGCTATCCCGACGGAACACCCGTACAGTGCGTTGTCAGCAACACGACAATCGGCGGCGGTGCCGAAGCGGCAGAGTGCGAGGAGCAGTTTGCAGGCGAAAATGTTATCGCAACGCTTACCGTTACACCCTGTTGGTGCTACGGTATGGAAACATACGATATGAACCCGAAAACAATTAAGGCTGTTTGGGGCTTCAACGGTACTGAAAGACCGGGCGCAGTTTATCTTGCGGCTGTTATGGCGGCCTATGCACAGAACGGTATGCCCGCATTCTCAATCTACGGTCACGACGTTCAGGATATGGACGACAGATCTATTCCCGAGGATGTTGCGGAGAAGATTTTGCGTTTTGCAAAATGTGCGGTATCGGTCGGCTGGATGAAAAACAAGTCCTATGTAAACCTCGGCGGCGTCGCAATGGGTATCGCAGGCTCGTACTGCAACGCTTCTTTCTTCAGAGAGTATCTCGGTATCCGTCCCGAATGGGTTGATATGACCGAAATCGTTCGCAGAATTACCCTTGAAATTTATGACCATGAGGAATACGACAGAGCAATCAAGTGGGTTCGTGAAAACTGCAAAGAGGGCTTTGATGTAAACGCAGGCAAGGATTTGCCCGAAATTATCAGAAAATCAAAGGTTGTTGCTCCCGATAAGGATTGGGAATTTATAACAAAGATGACGCTTGTTGTCCGTGATATTCTTTTCGGCAACAAAAAGCTTGACGAGATGGGCTGGCACGAAGAGGCACTCGGTAAGAATGCTGTCGCAGGCGGCTTCCAGGGACAGAGAAACTGGACGGACTGGCTTCCGAACGCTGACTTTACCGAAGCTATAATGGCTTCGACCTTCAATTGGAACGGTAAAAAGATGCCGACACCCTTTGCAACCGAGAACGATACGCTCAACGGTGCGGCTATGATTTTGGGAACTCTTGTTTCCGATACAGCGCCCTGCTTCCATGATGTTCGTACATATTGGAGCCCCGAGGCTTGCGAAAGAGTAACGGGCAAAAGACCCGACGGCGTTGCAAAGGACGGATTTATTCATCTTATCAACTCGGGTGCTACTGCTCTTGACGGCTGCGGCGCTTCAAAGAACGAGAACGGCGAAAATTGTATGAAACCGTTCTGGAAGATGAATGACAATGACATAAACGCTTGCATCGAGGCAACCGATTGGTGCAGAGCTAACTATGAATATTTCAGAGGCGGCGGATTTTCCTCACACTTCCGTTGTAACGCACAGATGCCCGTTACAATGCTTCGTGTGAATATCGTTGACGGCATAGGTCCGGTGCTTCAGCTTGCAGAGGGATATACCGTTGATCTCCCCGACGAAATCCACAACACAATCGACCAAAGAACAGACAAAACTTGGCCGACAACCTGGTTTGCTCCCACTCTCACGGGCGAGGGCGCATTCAAGGACGTATACAGCGTAATGGCAAATTGGGGTGCCAACCACGGCGTAACCGTTTACGGGCACGTCGGCGACAAGCTCATCACACTTGCTTCTATGCTCAGAATTCCCGTTAATATGCACAATGTTGACGAGTCAAGAATTTTCCGTCCGCATTGCTGGGCTGCATTCGGTACGGACGACAGGCAGGCTGCCGACTACAATGCCTGCAAGACCTACGGTGCACTTTATAAATAACATTAAACGAAAGCCGCATCTGTCAGAGGATGTGGCTTTCATTGTAAGTCAATTAACGTCAAATTGTGAATAAAGTGTTAAGTAAGCGAAAAAATTATAATATAATCAAACTAATTCGCTACAAATTTATGTAAACGAACTTTAGATAGTGTTAAAATAAATGCCAAGGAGGTAGATCAGCATGACACACGATCTTAAAGCAATTGGAAGAAGAATCGCAACAGTGCGCAGAGAAATGAATTTGTCTCAAAAGGACCTTGCAGCAAAAATCAATATTTCAAACAACCATTTGTCGAATATTGAGACAGGTAAGTCTGCACCGGGCTTTGCAACATTTCTTGACATATGCACCATCCTCAATGCCGATGTTACGTACATAATTGGCGGAGATATTTATCCTTCTCCCGACGATGCGACAATAAACAGATTTAAGAGAAAGAGTCCCGAGGACAAGATGACGATCGGCAGAATTATTGACATTTTCCCCGATATGCCCGTACTTTAATTTCGAGATATTTGATTAAATCAAAAAGCGTGAAAGCACACGATTTACCCGACGGTAAGTTATGTGCTTTTTATATTTTTACAAGCGATAAAATACCGATTTTTGATTAAAAACGCAACAAATTCAGTTTTTACTGTATTTTTATGTTGAAATATTATAATGTTTTGGTATAATTATAATAATAGTCTCAAAAAATATTAGGAGAAATAAAATGGAAAAGAAAGAAACAAGAGGTGGATTTTCAACCTCGCTCGGATTTATACTTGCAGCCGCAGGCTCGGCAATAGGCCTCGGCAACCTGTGGCGCTTCCCGTATCTTGCGGCGAAGGACGGCGGCGGATTGTTTATAGTTATATATATACTCTTTTCGCTTACCTTCGGCTTCGCACTTATGACAACGGAAATAGCAATAGGAAGAAAAACAGGCTTGAGCCCGTTCCAAGCATACGGAAAGGTTGATAAGCGTTTCAAGTTTATCGGCGTTTTGGCAACGCTCGTGCCGGTGTTGATTTTTCCGTATTACTGCGTTATCGGCGGTTGGGTTACAAAATATGCGTTCACATACGCAACAGGCGGTGCTTCTCAGATAAGAGAGGTAGGACCCAATCAGTTCTTCGGCAATTTTATTACCGCACAGGCTTCCCCGATAATTTGGTTCCTTGTGTTTATGGCTCTTACGGCTGTTGTCGTAATTCTCGGCGTTGACAAGGGAATTGAAAAGGCGTCAAAGATAATGATGCCGATTCTTGCGGTGCTTATTATCGGAATTTCGGTTTATTCGCTTACACTCAAGCACACGGACGAAAACGGCGTTACCCGTACTGCTCTTGATGGCTTAAAAATTTATCTTATTCCGAGCCTCGACGGAATTACACCGTCAAAGTTTGTAACCGTTGCGCTTGACGCAATGGGACAGATGTTCTACTCAATGAGCCTTGCTATGGGTATTATGATAACCTATGGCTCATATTGCAGAAAGGACAGCAATCTTATTTCATCCGTTAATCAGATTGAGATTTTCGACACGGCGGTTGCACTTTTTGCAGGTCTTATTATGATTCCGACCGTTTATGTCTTCCAGGGCAGAGAGGGTCTTTCACAGGCAGGACCCGGACTTATGTTCAAGGCTCTTCCTGCAATTTTTGAAGAAATGGGCAAGCTCGGCGAGGTAGTCGGCGCATGCTTCTTTCTGCTTGTGCTTTTTGCTGCGCTCACATCGTCAATTTCGCTTATGGAAACTGTCGCTTCGGTATTTATCGACCGCTTCAAAATGTCAAGACCAAAGGCTACGGGCGTAACATTCATTTGTGCTGTGCTTATCGGCGTTACGGTTTGTCTCGGCTACAACGTTTGGTACTTTGAGGCAACTCTCCCCAACGGTGCGACAGGACAGCAGATACTCGATATCCTTGACTATGTTTCCAACAGTATTCTGATGCCGATCGTTGCGATTTTCACATGCGTTCTTATCGGCTGGGTAGTTAAGCCTGAATATGTTGTCGATGAAGTTAAGCAGGGCATCGGTAATAAGAAATTCCGCAGAGAAAAGCTTTATGTTGTTATGATGAAATTCGTAGCTCCCGTGCTTCTTTTCTTCATCTTCTTGCAGGCATTCAATGTATTTTCATTCTTAAAGTAATAAAAAATAATTTTTGAGAATCCCGATTCGTCGGGGTTCTTTTTTTATGTTGAAAGAGCTTTTTGTTTGTGCTAAAATGTTATTGTAGAAATTTGCGGCTTTGGAGGATACTAAAATGGAAAACAACGAAATCGAAAGACCTCAAAGCAAGGCAGAGCTTGAAGCACAGGCATTGATTGAGCAAAAGCCGAAGGAAAATGTTTTGCTTGGCATTTTAGGTGCGTTTCTTTTTTCTCTCGTGGGCGGAGTTGTTTATTTTGTACTGTATCAGCTTGGATACCTTGCTGCGTTAAGCGGTATCGTTGCGGTTATCTGCGCTATGTACGGCTACAAGCTTTTCGCAAAGGGCGAGAGCAAAAAGACAGTTGTAATTGCGGTGATAATGTCATTCGTCGTAATTGTTTTTGCTTGGTACGGTTGTCTTGCAAAAGACGTTTATAATGCTTATGCGGAATGGTATCAGGCAGGCGAAATTGATTATACAATAACTTTCTCAACTGCGTTTTCAAATGCTTATAAGTTCCTTGACGATATTGATGTGGCAAGGTCTTATTACACTGACTTGGTTATGAGCTTGTTTCTTTCGATTATCGGCTGTGTCGGAATGTTTGTAAGGAATAATTCCGCCAAAAAGATGAAGTCAAAGGGCAAAACAGAATAATGCCTTTGCTATGCGGTTGACAAAAACGGGATACCGTGATAAAATTTAGCGTGGTAAAGGTTTACGGTGCTTTCTTTTCAACAAGGCCGTAAACCTTATTATATTTTAGGAGTAAGATTATGAAATACGATGTAGTAATTGTCGGAGCAGGTCCCGGAGGAATTTTCTCCGCTTATGAGCTTGTGAAAATGAACCCGTCGCTTAAAATAGTTGTTCTTGAGGCGGGAAATCCGCTTGATAAAAGAAAATGCCCGATTGACGGCAAGAAGATTAAATCCTGTATCGGCTGCAAGCCCTGTTCGATAATGAACGGCTTTGGCGGCGCAGGTGCATTTTCCGACGGTAAGTATAATATTACAAACCAATTCGGCGGAACTCTCTATGAGTACATAGGCAAGGATGAAGCTCTTGACCTTATGCACTATGTTGATGAAATCAACCTCAGATACGGCGGAGAGGGAACTAAGCTTTATTCGACCGCAAATTCGGAAATTAAGAAGCAGTGCTTACAGCACGGACTCACGCTTCTTGACGCTTCTGTTCGCCATCTCGGAACGGATATTAACTATGTTGTTCTTGAAAATCTTTATAACGACTTAAAGGACAAGGTTGACTTTAAGTTCAGAGCAGTTGCGAAAAAAGTTGAAAAGACCGATAATACTTATATAGTCAACACCGAGGACGGCGAGAGCTATGAGGCTGACACCTGTGTTATCTCTGTCGGCAGAAGCGGAAGCAAGTGGATGGAATCGGTTTGCGACGACCTTAAAATTCCGTCAAAGAGCAACCGTGTTGACATTGGCGTCAGAGTTGAGCTGCCGTATGAGATTTTCTCACACCTTACAGACGAGCTTTATGAGAGCAAAATCGTTTACCGCACTACAAAGTATGAGGACCTTGTCAGAACCTTCTGTATGAATCCCAAGGGTGCTGTTGTAAATGAAAATACAAACGGAATTGTAACCGTAAACGGACACAGCTACGAGGACCCTGCAAAGCAGACAAACAACACAAACTTTGCGCTTTTGGTAGCAAAACATTTCTCTGAGCCGTTTAAGGACAGTAACGGCTACGGCGAGAGCATTGCGAAGCTTTCAAATATGCTCGGAGGCGGCGTTATCGTTCAGCGCTTCGGCGACCTTATCAACGGTAAGCGAAGCACTCCCGACAGAATAAGAGAGGCGTTTATCACGCCCACACTCAATGCAACGCCCGGCGACTTGAGCTTGGTTATCCCGAAACGAATTCTTGACGGCATTATCGAAATGATTTATGCGCTTGACAAGATTGCGCCCGGTACTGCGAACACCGATACGCTTCTTTACGGCGTTGAGGTTAAGTTCTACAATATGGAGGTTGCGCTTGACGAGCATTTGCAGACCTGCTATAACGGACTTTATGTTATCGGCGACTGCAGCGGTATTACCCATTCTCTTTCGCACGCTTCGGCAAGCGGTATTCATGTTGCAAGAGATATTGTGTCAAAGAAAAAATAATTTAATTTCAGTTGTATAAACGGGTGGAAATGCCACCCGTTTTTTATGTTGTCGATAAGCCTTGCTTTATTGACACAAGAGCAATATTATGGTATATTTTATTGTGTATATTAACGCTTGAAAACAAGCTAAAAACATTAAAGGTAGTGGATTAATGTCAAAGAATAAAATTGTCACCGCCGTTTGTGCTGTGTTAGGACTTCTCGGACTCGGTTGCGGTCTTTATGATTTCCAAAACGGCGTATGGGTGCTTGATGTTGAAAGAATTGTAATTTGTATGTTCGGACCGACGCTCGTTGTCGGCGGATTGCTGTTTATATTGCTTAACAGAAAGGAGCTTGCTGCTACAAGTGTGGGCTTTAGCAAGTACCGTTACTTGGTCGGCAACCTCATTTCAAGAGATTTGAAGGTTAAATATCGCCGCAGCACGCTCGGCTTTTTGTGGAGCGTCCTCAATCCTCTTTTGATGGCTCTTGTTATCAATGCGGTATTCTCAAATTTGTTCAAATTCAAGATTGAATATTTCATAGTTTATTACCTTACGGGCTCGCTCATATTCAACTTTATGACCGAGGCTACAAGTGCGTCGCTTACGTCTGTTTTGGGTGCGGCTTCGCTTATAAAAAAAGTTTATATTCCTAAATATATATTCCCGCTTGAGAAGTGTCTGTTCGCCTTTGTGAATATGCTTTTCTCATCTGTTGCGGTAATTATCGTAATACTTATCAAGCGTATGCCGGTGCATTGGACTGCGTTGCTGTTCTTCTTCCCGATGATATGCGTTTTGATATTCAGCCTTGGAATGAGCCTGATACTTTCGTCCGTAAACGTCTTTTTTAGAGATGTCGGACACCTCTATTCGGTATTTACGGTTGCGTGGATGTATTTGACGCCCATCATTTATCCTAAGGATATACTTCCCGAGTTCATTTTGAATATAATGAACTTAAATCCGATGTTCTATTATGTTGAATATTTCAGAGAGGTGGTAATGTACGGCACCGTTCCTAACCTTGCCGCCCATCTGATGTGTATTATTTATGCGTTTTTGTTCCTTGCTCTCGGACTTATAATCTTTAAGAAGCAGCAGGATAGATTTATTCTTTATATTTAAGGGGGGGAGAGCTTAAATGGACGGAAATAATGTAATTGAAGTAAAGGATGTCACAATGCGCTTTAATATGTCAAAGGAGCGTGTTGACAGCTTAAAAGAATATATTATTAAATTAGCAAAGCACCAGCTTAAATTTGAGGAGTTTATTGCTCTTAACGATGTCAGTCTTTCAATCAAAAAAGGCGAGGTCGTCGGAATTGTCGGACTTAACGGCTCCGGCAAAAGCACGCTGCTTAAAGTAATTTCCGGCATACTCAGACCGTCAAGCGGAACGGCTGCAATAAGCGGCTCGATTTCTCCGCTTATTGAGCTCGGCGCAGGCTTTGACTTTGACCTTACCGCAAGAGAAAACGTTTTTCTTAACGGCTCTGTTCTCGGCTTCTCAAAGGAGACTATGACCGAGAAAATGGACGAAATTATCGACTTCGCAGAGCTTCGTGACTTTATGGATGTTGCGATTAAAAACTTTAGCTCGGGTATGGTTGCACGTCTCGGCTTCTCGATAGCTACCATTACACGCCCCGACATTCTTATCGTTGACGAAATTCTTGCGGTAGGCGACTTCTTATTCCAGCAGAAGTGTGAAAAGCGAATTTCAGAGATGATGAGCGGCGGCACAACAGTTATTATCGTATCTCACTCGATTGAGCAGATCGAACGTCTTTGCAGCCGTGTAATATGGCTTGAAAAGGGCAATATTATAATGGACGGACCCACGCAAGAGGTTTGCGATTTGTATAAAAAGGAAGCAGGATTAAGACAGGAAAAGCAAAATGAAGGCTAATACAAAACTTAATTCGCCTGACAATTCGTCAAAAAAAGCTGTATCTCCGTTAAGGCGTATCACGGCTTTAATTAAGCGGCTTGCAATCGGCAGGACGCTTGTATATTTGAAGAAAAACGGCTTGAGAGCAACCGTATACAGAGTGCTCAAGGGCGCAGGTCCTATGCCTGTTGATAAAAGAAAGCTCAAAAAAATCGCCAAAGCTTATTATATATCAGCTCAAAGGCGAGAGCAGGAGGAAAACGCTCAATTTCCGAAGGATATTAAATTTAGCGTTTTAGTCCCTCTCTACAATACGCCCGAGAGCTTTCTCAAAGCGATGATAGAGTCGGTGCAGGCTCAAACCTATAAAAATTGGGAGCTTTGCCTTGCTGACGGAAGCGACAAGGAACATTCTTTTGTCGGCGAGATATGCAAAAAATATGCCGACGGGGACAAGCGTATAAAATATGAAAAGCTCGAAAGGAATTTGGGCATTTCAGAAAATACAAACGCTTGTATAAGAATGGCGACAGGCGAGTATATCGCACTTTTTGACCATGATGATTTGCTCCATCCGTCAGCGCTTTATGAGGTAATGAGGTCGATTTGTGAGCACGGCGCAGATTTTATCTATACCGACGAAAACACGTTTTCCGAAGAGCCTCGTGATGCGTACAATCCGCATTTTAAGCCTGATTTTTCTCCCGACACGCTTCGAAGCTATAACTATATTTGCCATTTGTCGGTGTTTTCAAGGGAATTGCTTGACAGCGTGGGATATTTCAGAAGCGAATATGACGGAAGTCAGGACTATGACCTTATTTTGCGCTTGACCGAAAAGGCGAAAAAGGTTTTTCACATAAGGAAAATTCTCTATTATTGGAGAGCTCATAAAAATTCCGTTGCGCAGGATGTCGGTGCAAAGCCATATACAGTTACGGCGGCAAAAAAGGCGCTTTCGGCACATCTTGAACGCTGCGGCTTAAAGGGTGAGGTGCTTGACTCCTCTGTTCCTACGACCTATCATATCAAGTATGAAATTGACGGAAATCCGCTTATTTCGGTAATTATTCCGAATAAGGACCATACGGATGACCTCGATATTTGCCTGAAATCACTTTACGAAAAATCCTCGTATAAGAATTTTGAAGTGATAATCGTTGAAAATAACAGCACCGAAAAAGAGACGTTTGAATATTATGAAGCTCTCACTCAAAAGCACGGTAATATTAAAATTGTTAAATGGAAAGGCAATTTTAACTACTCGGCAATAAACAATTTCGGTGTAAATTACGCACAGGGCGAGTATATACTTCTTCTCAACAATGATGTCGAGATTATAAATGGCGTCTGCCTTGAGGAAATGCTTATGTTTGCGCAGCGAAAGGATGTCGGTGCAGTCGGTGCGAAGCTTTATTATTCGGACGACACCGTTCAGCATGCAGGCGTTATTTTAGGACTTGGCGGAATGGCAGGGCACGCTCACAAGCATTTTGGCAGAAACCATCCGGGCTATATGGCAAGGGCGAGCATTGCTCAAAATCTTTCGGCTTGTACGGCGGCTTGCCTTATGATGAGGCGTGATGTCTTTGATGAGGTCGGCGGACTTGACGAGAGCTTTGAGGTTGCGTTTAACGACGTCGATTTATGTATGAAAATACGTAAAAAAGGCTATCTTGTCGTATTCACGCCTTATGCGGAGTTGTATCATTACGAGTCGAAATCGAGAGGAAACGACAGCACCCCCGAAAAGCTTGAACGCTTCCGTGGAGAGATTGACCGTTTCAAGGAGAAATGGCAAAAGCAGCTTGACGACGGCGACCCGTATTACAATCCCAACCTCACGCTTACAAGAGATGATTTTTCATTAAAATAATATTTAGTACAGACTTGGTCATAATGAACAAGTCTGTATTTTTTATGTCTAAATTTTTTAACAAAGCAAAAAACTATAATATCAATTTTGTTTATAGTGACGAAATGAAAAATTTTTGTTGACAATTTCAAATTTTGGTGTATTATATATTTAGTTAGCAAGGACTAACCGACAAAATTACCGTTTACACGGCATGAATGAGGGGTTAATTATGATGCCTTTATCATTCGCCACGGCAGGCGAGGAAAACATTATAAAAAAAATCGGCGGAAAGCCTGAGGTTAAAAAGCACCTTGAAAATCTGGGCTTTGTAGTCGGCGGAGCTGTTACGGTTATTACAACGCTCGGCGGTAACGTCATTGTCAACGTCAAGGAGGCAAGGGTTGCGATAAGCGAGGAAATGGCGCAAAAAATAATGATATAAAAGTTTATTTAAGGAGGCTGTTAAGATGGATACATTAAAGGACGTAAAGGTCGGCTCAACCGTTAAGGTTAAGAAGCTGCACGGCGAGGGTGCCGTAAAGCGCAGAATTATGGATATGGGGATCACAAAGGGCGTTGAGGTCTACGTTCGCAAGGTCGCACCGCTTGGAGATCCAATTGAAGTTACCGTTAGAGGCTATGAGCTTTCATTGCGTAAGGCTGATGCGGAAATGATTGAAATTGAGGCATAACGCTTCGCTTATTTTTTTAATCAAGAGTTAGCAATTACTAACCGAAACTTTAGGAAAAGAGGAAAAATATGGACTTGAGAATTGCTCTTGCAGGTAACCCGAACAGCGGTAAAACCACGCTGTTTAACGCATTGACCGGTTCAAATCAATTTGTCGGAAACTGGCCCGGTGTTACCGTTGAAAAAAAGGAAGGCAAGCTGAAAAAGCATGACGGCGTTGTAATCACCGACTTGCCCGGCATCTATTCGCTTTCGCCGTACACACTTGAAGAGGTTGTCGCAAGAAATTATCTTATCGGAGAGCGACCCGACGCAATACTTAACATTGTTGACGGCACAAACCTTGAAAGAAACCTGTATCTTACAACTCAGCTTACCGAGCTCGGAATTCCTGTTGTTGTTGCTATCAACATGATGGACGTTGTCAAGAAAAACGGCGACAAAATCAATGTTCAGCAGCTTTCAAAGGAGCTTGGCTGTAAGGTTGTTGAAATTTCGGCTCTTAAAGGCAGCGGCACAATGGAAGCGGCGGAGGCTGCAATTGACGCTGCAAAGAACACAAAAACTGTTCCTCAGCACACTTTTTCGGGTGCGGTTGAGCACGCTCTTGCGCATATCGAGGAGGCTTGCCTGCACTCGCTTCCCGAGGAGCAACAGCGTTGGTATGCAATCAAAATCTTTGAGAGAGACGAAAAGGTGCTTGAACGCATAAACATCGAAAAATCGGTGCACGACCATATCGAAGCCGATATTAAGGCGGCGGAGGATGAGCTTGACGACGACGCAGAGTCGATTATCACAAACGAAAGATATGTTTACATAGCGTCAATCATCAAGTCTTGCTATAAAAAGCACGGCGCAGGAAAGCTTTCAACCTCCGATAAAATCGATAAAATCGTCACTAACCGTTGGCTCGGACTTCCGATATTTGCGGTTATAATGTTCCTTGTATATTATATTTCGATGGTTACCGTCGGTGCGGCGGCAACTGATTGGGCAAACGACGGACTTTTCGGAGACGGCTACCATCTTTTCTCGATAGGCACAAAGGCTTATAACGAGGTGGCGGATGAGCACACCTCGGCTATGCAAGCGTTGGAGGCTTACGGTGTTGAATTTGACACCGAGGCGGAGGACTTTAATAAGGACGACGTTGTTGCTAAAGCGGAGTCGGTTGTAGCCTCGGGAGACGCTAAAAAGTCCGCTAATGTTACTGTCGAGGATGAGGAAACCCTCGAAGAGGTTGAATATACCGCTTATTACGACACTATTCCTGCAACGCTCAGCAAGAAAGAGCAGGAAACAACCGTAGGTATGACCTTTGTTGATGCGGTTGATTATATTAAAAACAATGAGGCGGCATTTGACGAGCCTGATCCTGCCGATTACGGCGTATGGGTACCCGGTATTCCGGTGCTTATCGGTAACGGACTTGAAAAGGTCGGCGCAGCAGATTGGCTTTCGGGACTTATTCTTGACGGTATCGTAGCCGGTGTGGGCGCAGTCCTCGGCTTCGTTCCGCAGATGCTTGTGTTGTTCCTTTTACTTGCATTCCTTGAGTCCTGCGGATATATGGCAAGAATTGCATTTGTCCTTGACCGTATTTTCAGAAAGTTCGGACTTTCAGGCAAATCGTTTATTCCCATGCTTGTAGGCACAGGCTGCGGCGTTCCCGGAATTATGGCTTCCCGAACGATTGAAAACGAAAGAGATCGCCGTATGACGATTATGACAACGACGTTTATCCCCTGCGGTGCTAAGGTTCCGTTTATCGCAATGATAGCAGGCGCACTTTTCCACGGCTCGGCTGCCGTTTCGACAGGTGCATACTTTATCGGTATGGCGGCGATCATCTGCTCGGGTATTATCCTTAAAAAGACAAAGATGTTCTCGGGCGATCCTGCTCCGTTCGTTATGGAGCTTCCCGCATACCATCTTCCGACAATTCCGAACCTCTTACGTTCAATGTGGGAGCGCGGCTGGTCGTTCATTAAAAAGGCAGGCACAATAATTCTTCTTTCGACAATCGTTGTTTGGTTTACGACTTACTTCGGCTTTGTTGACGGCTCGTTCCGTATGCTTGAGGAGAGCGAAATCGACTATTCGATTCTTGCTAAAATCGGCGGAGTTATTGCTTGGATATTCGCACCTCTCGGCTGGGGAAACTGGCAGGCTGCGGTTGCATCAATCACGGGACTTGTCGCAAAGGAAAACATTGTCGGAACAATGGGTATCCTTTACGGCGGCGGAGATATGTCGGTATGGCAGGCACTCGCTTCTCACTTCACAAAGATAACGGGTATGTCATTCCTTGTGTTCAATCTGCTCTGTGCTCCTTGCTTTGCGGCAATCGGTGCTATCAAGCGTGAAATGAACAACGCAAAATGGACTTGGTTTGCTATTGCTTATCAGTGCGGATTTGCATATATTATTGCGCTTATGATAAATCAGTTCGGCTCACTCTTTACGGGCAACGCAAATGTATTCGGTGTAATTGCGGCGGCAATAATTCTTATCGGTATGATTTATCTCCTTGTCCGCCCTTACAAAGAAGCTACGACGCTTTCGGAAAGAGCTGTAAAATAACAAATTAAATCTACGAAAGGATGATATGAATGCTTGCTTGGATTTCAGAAAATTTGGCGACGATAATAATTACACTTGTTCTTGTTGCAATAGTTACTGCCATTATTATTGCAATGAGGAAAGACAAAAAAGCAGGAAAATCATCCTGCGGAGGTAATTGTGCTCATTGCGCTATGGCAGGAAAATGCCATCAGCCATATGACAAAAAATAATCAGAGGGGGCGGTCGAAAGAGCCGCCCCTTTTGCTTGAAGGGAGATAATATAATGGTAAAAACAGTTTTGAAAATAAACGGTATGGCTTGCTCAATGTGCGAGAGCCATATAAACAATGTGATAAGAAGCGAATTTGACGTAAAAAAGGTAAAGGCTTCTCACAAAACGGGAACGGCTGAAATAATATCAGAAAACGCTCTTGATAGGGAAAAGCTTGAGAGGGCAATAGCTCAAACGGGTTACGAGGTTGAGGCATACAGCAGCGAGCCCTATGAGAAAAAATCATTATTTCGTCGTTCGGAGCATTGATAAAATTTAATAAATGTATTAAAATACTCTTTGAGGTGAGTGAGAGTGGAGATAAAACCGATTGCGAGAATACATACCGATTTTTCAGAAAAATTCGGCGTTCCACGGCAAGCAGGTCTTGCTCCGTCGCTCACGGGAAAAATTGTTTTTGAGCCCGAATACAGAAACGTCCGAGCAGTCCGAGAGCTTGACGGATTTTCTCACATTTGGCTTATTTGGGAATTTTCACAGTGCTCCGACCTGAAATTCAGTCCGACGGTACGCCCTCCGAGGCTTGGAGGCAACAGGAGAGTAGGTGTATTTGCCTCCCGTTCTCCGTTTCGACCGAACAGGCTCGGGCTTTCGTGCGTGAAGATAGAAAAAATCGAGACGGACGGCGAAAATGCGCCGATTATCACTGTTTCGGGCGTCGATATGACAGACGGCACACCGATATATGATATTAAGCCGTACATACCGATTGCGGATTGTATTCCCACGGCGAGCGAGGGCTATACGGCACAGACGAAAAAGTATAAAATCAGCGTTAACTGTGATGAAAAATTGCTTTCAATAATTCCCGAAAATAAAAGGCAGGCTCTTTTAGAGCTTTTGTCAAACGACCCACGCCCTGCTTATA
The DNA here is from genome assembly GCA_052273625.1 of Candidatus Fimenecus sp. Taxonomy (GTDB): domain Bacteria; phylum Bacillota; class Clostridia; order Oscillospirales; family Acutalibacteraceae; genus Fimenecus. The sequence goes on from DAVZHW010000014.1 coordinate 22,822, forward strand.
ATGACGAAGAGGGGAAAGAGTACGGCGTGACTTTTGCAGGCTTCAATATCAGATTTAAGTATGAAAACAACAGCCTGTCGGTAACACAAATCAAAGAGGTATAGGCAATGGCGAACGTTATAGGACACTTTAGGACAATTACAAAGCATCGGCATAAGGTCATAAAGCATTGCTTTAAGGCAGGCATAGGTTGGCAGGGTCTCAGGCATGACCTGTCAAAATATTCGCCGACGGAATTTTTCAACGGTGTGAAATACTATGACGGCACACGCAGTCCCAACGAGCTTGAACGTCTTGACAGAGGGTATTCAAAGGCTTGGCTTCATCACAAGGGCAGAAATAAGCACCATTTTGAATATTGGAATGACTATAATCCGAAAATTCGCAAGTATGCTCCCGTTAAAATGCCGCTTAATTATGTTGTAGAGATGTTTTGCGACAGAGTTGCTGCGAGCAAGATTTATCAGGGCGATAAATATACCGACTCCCATCCGATTGAGTATTTTCAGCGTGGCAGGGATGCGAGAGTAATTCATCAGGAGACCTCGGATATGCTCGAAAAGCTGCTTGTTATGCTTAAGGAGAAGGGCGAGGACGAAACCTTCAGGTACATTAGAGAAGAACTGAAAAACAAAAAAGACTATTAAACTTACACGGTATCTTAATGATACCGTGTGTTTTTTGCTCAAATGTTTTTTTCGTTGCAAATTCCCTCGAATAATGATACAATTAACTGAAATGCCAATAATATAAAAAACAATGATTTGCAAAAGAGGAAAATAATGTTCAAAAAAGCTCTTTCAATATTTTTAATATTTACGCTTGTTTTTTTGTTTGCATCATGCGGTGCGGACAATGACCCGTTGGAATCAAATAATAACAGCAATGTTTTTAATCCCGACGCACCGACAATAACGCAGGCGGCGGACGATTCAGACGAAACGGTGGCAGATAACGGAAAATATGCTAAAGTTACCGTCCCCGAGGGCTACACCTTGCTTAAAACCGCTTGGCTTTTAGAGGAGAACGGCGTTTGCTCCACTGATGATTTTCTCAATGCGGTAAAAAATTACGACACATCAAAATATTCTGTTTTGTCCTCAATTCATGACAGAGATAAGATTTGTTTCTTGCTTGAGGGCTATCTTTTCCCTGCAACTTACACTTTTGAGAAGAATTCAGACCCGACAAAGGTAATTGACAAAATGGTTGCGACCGAAGAAAAAAGATTTACCGCTGAAATGAGGCAGAGAGCGACGGAACTCGGTTATTCGGTACACGATATTTTGACTATTGCTTCGATTATTGAAAAAGAGGCATTTACCGAAGAACAGCGCACACTTATTTCATCTACAATTCATAACCGCTTGAAGCAGAATATGAAGCTTGAGTATGACGTTACGGTGAAATATTGTACGGGAGTAATTCAGCTTAAATATCCCGATAAGATAGATTATTATAAGTATTATTATAACGGAAACCGTTGCAAAGGCTTGATTGCAGGTCCTATTTGCAATCCCGGAATCGCGTCAATAAAGGCGGCGTTATATCCTGCCGATACTGATTACCTGTTTTTTGTAATTGACACAAATCCGCCGTATAATTCGGCATTTACAAATTCCTATGAAGAGCATTTGAAAAATGTTCAGAAATGGAAAAACGGAGAACTTTAACAGATTTGGAGAAAACTATGACAATTTCAACAGCAGATAAACTTGTACAGCTTCGTAAGGAAAAAGGATTTTCTCAAGAGGCGCTTGCCGCACAACTCGGCGTGAGCAGGCAGGCAATTTCAAAGTGGGAAAGAGCCGAAGCGTCTCCCGATACCGATAATTTAATTGCCCTTGCGGAAATTTACGGAATAACGCTTGATGCACTTTTAGGCTCTGAAAAGGAAATGCCGAGTCCTGAAATCAAATCAGAACAAGAGGTTGAAAAAAATGACGAAAAGCCCATAAAACATTCGCTTTATCCCGAAATGGCAAACAGAATGTTCCGCTTTCCGTATCCGCTTATAGCAATAATCGCATATCTTGCACTTTGCTTCGGACTTAAAGGCGGCGTTATGGGGCACTCGCCGTGGTTTGTTTTCTCGCTGATTTTCTTGACAATTCCTATGTATTATATGATTGCAAGTGCTTGCAGAATGACAAGCAAAAGAACATTTTTATTCCTTATGCCCGTGCCGATTTTGATTATTGCGGCATATCTTTTTGGCGGATTTGTTTTCAGCGTATGGGTTAAAACGCTCATGATTTTCCTTGTAATTCCGCTTTACTATTGGTGTGTGGCGGTCTATGCAAAGAGCGATAAGAAAAAATAACAGAGAAATAATAAAGCCGTGTGTGAATTTAAGTCACACACGGCTGATTTTTTACTCAACTGTAACTGATTTTGCAAGGTTTCGAGGCTTATCTACATCGCAGCCCCTACCGAGTGCCATATAATAGGCAAATATCTGAAGCGGAACTACCGCAAGCGACGGCATAAGGAAGTCGCTGATTTCCGGAATTCTTATTATATCGTCGGCAAATTCCTCTGCTTCGGAATGATTCTCTCCGACAAGTGCAATTACCCTTGCGCCTCTTGCCTTGACCTCTTTTATATTGCCCAAGGTCTTTTCGTTAAGGTCGGACTGTGTGGCAACGGCAAACACGGGGGTTTTGTCCTCTATGAGTGAAATTGTACCGTGTTTTAGCTCTCCTGCCGCATACGCTTCGGAGTGAATATAGGAAATTTCCTTTAATTTCAGCGAGCCTTCAAGAGAAATCGCATAGTCAAGACCTCTGCCGATAAAGAACACATTTTCAGAGTCGGCATAGCTTTTTGCAAGCTCTTTCAATGTGGAATCCGTATCCAAAATGCCCTTGATAAGCTCGGGGAGGCGGAGAATATCCGCACAATATTTTTCTTCGTCGCTTTCGGAAAGCAAGCCCTTTGCCTTTGCGAATTTCAACGCCAAAAGATAGGAAACGCAGAGCTGAGCAGAAAATGCTTTTGTTGTGGCAACCGCAATTTCAGGACCTGCCATGGTATAAATGACATCATCCGATTCACGGGCGATGGTACTTGCGATAACATTTACGATTGAAATCGTCCTTGCACCCTTGCTTTTCGCTTCACGCAAGGCGGCAAGCGTATCAGCCGTTTCGCCCGATTGTGAAATTACGAGACAAATATCATTTTTATTTATAATCGGATTTCTGTATCTGAATTCGCTTGCAAGGTCAACCTCACACGGAATTCTCGCAAGCTTTTCAATTACATATCTCGCTGCCGTTCCGACATGCCACGCACTTCCGCATGCAACTATATGAATTGTACCGATATTTTTTATATCTTCGGCGGAAAGTCCCAACTCTTCAATAACAACCTTGCCGTTTTTTATTCTCGGTGTAACCGTATCGTGAACAGTTCTCGGTTGCTCGGAGATTTCTTTTTTCATAAAGTGGTCAAAGCCGCCTTTTTCAGCCGACTCAACATCCCATGTGACGTGGTAAATATCCTTTTGGACTTCGTTTCCTTCTATGTCAAAAAGCTTTACTGACGATTTATTCAGCAATGCCATTTGGTTGTCATCAAGTAAATAGCAATCCCTTGTGTATTTAAGCACGGCGGGAATATCCGAGGCTATGAAATTTTCGTTTTCGCCCAAACCGATAATCAACGGGCTGTCTTTTCTTGCGACGATTATTTCGTCGGGTTTGCCGTCAATCAAAACAGCGGTTGCGTAAGACCCTCTGACTGTTTTCATAACATTCGACATAGCCTTTAATGAGTCGCCGGTATAAAAGAAATCGAACAAATGGGCAAGTACCTCTGTATCCGTCTGCGAGACGAATTTGTACCCCTTTTGTTCGAGCATAATTTTAAGCTCGATATAGTTCTCAATAATGCCGTTATGCACCAGCGTAATGCGACCGTTTCCACCCTTATGAGGATGAGCGTTAACATCATCGGGGGCTCCGTGAGTTGCCCAACGGGTATGACCTATACCCACGCAACCTGACGAAATACCCTCCGCTGACAGCTTTTTTTCGAGGTCGGCAATTCTGCCCTTAGTCTTTTTGACCTCGACAACATCGCCGTTAAACACAGCTACGCCTGCCGAGTCATAACCTCTGTACTCGAGCTTCTTCAGACCGTCAATCAACACGGGCGACGCACTGCGGCCTCCGATGTAACCAACAATTCCACACATATTAACTTGTTCCTTTGCAAAAATATTTGCACGGTACATTTACCTCTGTTTTGCCGTCGCCGACAGTTTTTAGTAAATGTTTATGTCCCCGCACATACGGGACAAGAAGCATCCGCCGAATATTTCGATAACTTCTTCCTCGTCATCTGCCAATTACAGTGCAAGCAGACCCGGCGCTATTTTTAAGGGAAAATTTCAAACCCGAAGGAACTGCACAATTCCATTTACGATTATATCCTGTGCTTTTAATTTTGTCAACCGCTTTAATTTTGTAATTAAATTTGCGTTTTAGGGAAAAATAAAGCAGGTGATATTTATGAAAACTTCTTGTATAAAGCTTCTTGCGAGAAATATTAACGAAGCGTGCGGTAGAAAGTTATACTTTGCAAACATATTTTTCATACTTTTGAGATTTTTATGCCTCGTGCTTTTCATATTCTTTTTATTTATGCTTTCCGCCCTTGATAAATTTGTCCTCGATTTTCCTCAAGCGGCGTACTATGCCGTTTTTTCGCTCGGCGCATTTTTCACGCTGTGGTATTTCATTATATGCGGTCATTTGCAAAAACGTACCTTTTATCTTTCGGGAAAGAAAAGCAACAGGGTAAAAGTGCTTCACGTTATAAAAGTCAGCGTTCAGTTAAAAATTATCTATCTTCATATTTTGCGTTCGATTATAAATTTCGGCTCTTTTATTTTATACCTTTTGCCGTGCCTTGCAACGCTTGCCGTTTCGCTGTATTTTTTGCAAAGCGGTATGCCGAAAATGATATTTTATGCCTGCGTTGCACTGTTTTCAATGCTGCTTTTAACAGGCGTGTTTTTCTTTCTTGTTTCAAAGCAAAGGCTTACGTTTTTAGATGAAATTATATGCTCGCAGCCGTCGCTTTCGTCAGTTGAGGTCATACATTATCTGAATGAACACACAAGCTCGGGCAAGCTTCGGCTTTTGAAATTCAAAATGAGCTTTGTCCTTTGGATATTGTCCGAAGTTTTCATTTTTTCTATTCCGTTTGTGTCGGCGTATTACAACAGAAGCCTTAATATATACGCAAAATCGGTCTTGAAGCTGTACACTCCAAAACCGATTGAAAAGCCTATTGTATTTATGAAATTAAGAATAGCAGAAAATTAACTAAGACCGCCGTTTTCATAATCCGTGTAGTCGTCAATGTATTCACTGATGTCGAAATCGTCCTTATCGGGGTCAAAGTCAAAGGTGTCCCACATATCTCTTTCGGCATCAATCTGCTGAGGGATAGGCGGACATTCGGCAAATGCCTCGAGCTTTTGACCCATTCTCCAAACTGTCGGATCAATTCTCAATGTATAGCCGCAGCCGTTTGGCGTTAACCACTCGTGCATAGGCGCTTCGGGGATGGCAAAGGCAGCCATAAGCGACATTATAACGCCGCCGTGAGTGATGATAGCTGTGCTTCTTGTTCCGGATTTGATTATGCCCTCGATAATGCGTATAAAGCACTTACAAATTCTGTCGTTAAACTCTTTTTGGCTCTCGCCGAAAGGAACAGGCTCCTCGGGATGAGCACCGGAAATCCAATCCTTAAATGTGTCAAGGTCTTTGAGCTCGTCTGCTGTCATACCCTCGAAATCGCCGAAATCATACTCGATAAGGTCCTGCATAATAACAGGCTCTTTTTCGGGATATATGAGCTTTGCGGTTTCGGTGCAACGCTTCAACGGACTTGAAATTACAACATCGGCGTAAGGATAGCCCTCGTTTTCGTCCATAAGATTCTTAATTTGAGCTAAGCCCTCTTTTGTAGGCTCCACGTCGGTCTGACCTATGTACTTGCCCTCGGTGTTTTCCTTTGTCATTGCGTGTCTTATTAAATGAACAGTGTAGGTTTTCATAAAATTCTCCTATACAAAAAGTATTTTTTATGTTAAAATGAGTTTTGAATTATACAAAGAGTAATAAAGGGGCGTAAATAAATGAAAAATTCATTTGCCGTAAGATTGAGTGAGTTAAGGCGCCAAAGAGGGTTGAGCCAAAAGGAAACTGCCGATGCGCTCGGTGTGTCGCAAGCTTTGCTGTCCCACTACGAAAAGGGAATTCGTGAATGCGGACTCGATTTTTTATGTAATGCCGCAGCGTATTTTGACGTCAGCTGCGACTATATGCTCGGTATGAGCGACTCAAAGGATGATTTCGTTGCTAATTTCGATAAAGGCGAAAGCATACTTGATTCGGAATACAGAATGAATACTGTTTTGCGTGCGATTATGATGCTTTATTCACGCTATTCCGACGCCGATATCGGAAAGGAAACGGCGGTAAAAAATTACTTTGCACTCACGGTGTATCGCCTTGCGATTATCGCTTCACAGGCAGAGTGTATTCCGAAAAGCTGGATAAGCCTACCGTATGAGTCGGCTCTTGCGACCTGCAATGCACAGACTGAAATGATTTCCGATTTGCTTCAGTCCGAGGTTGCAAAAAGGCACGCAAAGAATATTTCAGAGCCTGAGTGTATTAAAACAGTAATTTCCTCTGCCGAAAAATCTATTATAAAAGAGTGTGAGCGAATACTCAACAATCAAAGCATTTAATTTGGAAAAATGCCTGCGGTCTTTCGCAAACAGGACAGTTGGCAGGCGGATTTTTGCCTTTGTGAATATGACCGCAATTTCGGCATATCCAAATCGTGTCCTCGTCGCCGTCAAACACGGTATTTTCCATAACTTTTTCGTGTAAACAGGTATATATTTCTTCGTGGTGTCGTTCAACTTCGGCAACGCTCTCGAATAGAAAAGCAATTTCGTTAAAACCCTCTTCACGAGCCGTCTTTGCAAATTCAGAGTACATTTCCGACCACTCGTAATGCTCACCGGCAATAGCGTCATTCAGATTTTCCGCCGTTGAAGGCATACCCGAATTTAACTGCTTAAACCAGATTTCAGCGTGGGCTTTTTCGTTGTGTGCTGTGTTGTCGATTATAGCGGCATATTTTTCATAGCCGTCTTTTCTTGCCTTTTCGGCATAAAAGCTGTACTTAATACTTGCCTGTGACTCACCGGCGAATGCGGCGAGTAAATTCTTTTCTGTTTTTGAGCCTGAAAGTTCCATAAAAGCAACTCCTTTACTTAATCGGTATCGGAGTTATTTTTTGCGGATTTTTCAGAAATATACGTTTAGTTAAAAACTATCTATATTATCTTTGATAAATACTTTTGCCGCATCGAGGAATTTTTCTCTCGAATAGATTTTATCAAATTCTGCGTCGGTTTTGTCCTTTAGTTCTTTGTCAAATGGTGTATCGTAGTCACGGTTACAATATAATCCGAATTCTGTGCTGATAAACGGATGATATTCCGGAACAAGAAATGCTGCTACAACAAGGTAGCCTAAAAAATCACTTGTGTAATCGGAAAAGAATGAAGACAGTTCAGAGTTATATTCCGATATAAAGCTGTTTAAAACATATATGATTTTTTGATCCTCATTAAACCTTGCAAATTCTGCGTCAGGGTCATCCGATTTATCAATTTTCACTTGCAAAACGGTACTTACACCTTCAAGCAATTCCTCGGGGTCGGCATTCTCAACTTTTTCAACCGTTAAATCCGTATATTTATCTTTAAGTTCTTTAAGTCTGTCAAGCTGTGCCATAATTTCTTTCGTTTGCTCATTGCGTGCCGATACCGCCTTGCCCGCAAACACTATTACGACAGCGGTTATTACCACAAGAACTGCAAATATGAGCCAAAGATACCAATACTCCATAATCACCATAGCCTTTCAGGCAACAAATAGTTTATTAAAAATCACCGATTTTACCTGTGTTGCCTGAACAGGCGTGATGGTGATTTCTGCCATCTCAAAATTTTGCCAAAGGTAAATTTTGAGGGCATTATAATTATGTGAATAGTGTGATATTCACACTATTCACCATAGCCTTTCAGGCAACAAATAGTTTATTAAAAATCACCGATTTTACCTGTGCTGCCTGAACAGGCGTGATGGTGATTTCTGCCATCTCAAAATTTCGCCAAAGGTAAATTTTGAGGGCATTATAATTATCATAACGTGATTTTTCACACTATTCTCCTAATAAGGCTTTGTAAATATCGCCCTTTTTAAGTTTTGTTTCCTTTGCAATTTCCTTTGCGGCGTCGTTTATTGCCATTCCGTTTTCGACAAGTCCCTTTGCAAGTGCAACTGCTTCTTCAAGGCTGATTTCTTTTTGTTTAGGCTCTGTTGAACCCTCGATAACAATTACAAATTCACCTTTAGGAGTTTGAGTTGAATACTTTTCGCACGCCTGTGAAAGTGTGGTGCGTTCGACGGTTTCATGTATTTTTGTAAGCTCTTTTATAAGAGCTATTCGCCTGTCGCCGAGATATTTATACAAGTCTTTAAGCGTTGCGGTGAGCTTGTGCGGAGCTTCATAAAAGACCATTGTGCGTCGTTCCGACACAATTTCCTCAAGATGCTCTCTGCGACTTGGTTTGTTTACACTCAAAAAGCCCTCAAACGTAAATCGGCCGCTCGGAAGTCCCGACATAGCAACTGCGGTAGCAAAAGCGGTAGGACCGGGGACCGATTCTACGGCAATTTCGTTTGATAGACATAAATTAACTAAATCCTCTCCGGGGTCTGAAATTGCAGGCATTCCTGCATCTGTAACAATGGCGCAGCTTTCGCCTGCCCTAATTCTTTCAAGTATGATTTCGCCGCGCTCTCTGCGATTGTGCTCAAAGTAGCTTACCATAGGCTTCTTAATTTCAAAGTGATTGAGCAGCTTCAGCGTAACCCTTGTATCCTCCGCTGCGATGAAATCAACCGAGGCAAGAGTTTCAACGGCTCTCGGAGAAAAGTCGGATAAATTTCCAATCGGAGTTCCGACAACATAAAGCTTTCCCGACATATTTAATCCTCCCTGTAAAGAACCAGCAAGCTGTCCATTTCTTCTGTGTATTTATTGTCCTTGTCATATAAAACAAAGTTCTTTTCTACCGTCAAGCCGCTTTTTCCGCCGAGCCTTGACTCGATAAGGCAAAGCCACGGTTTTTCTCCGTCTCTGCTTGTAACAAGGCGAAGTCTTTTCGGCTCAAGCTTATGCTCCGACATACTTTTCATAGTCTCAAACAAACGCTCGGGTCTGATGCAAAGACAAAACCGTCCGCCGAATTTCAAAAGTGACGCTGCCGTCGTGCATATATCGTCAATCGTGCAAAGCGTTTCGTGCCTTGCGATTTTTTCGTTCGTTTTTTCGCTTTTAATTCCTGCGTTTTCTTTTTTGTAGGGCGGATTCATCGTTACAAGGTCAAACGCACCCTGCGGTAATTTGCCCTTTAACTGCTTTAAGTCCGAATGTATCGGGAAAACGCTGTCCGAAGCATTATCCGCTTTAACGCTCCTTAAAAATTGCGAATAGCCCTTTTCCTGAATTTCAACGCCGTAAATTTTCCTGCAATTTCCGTCCCGTTTCCATAAGAGAGGGATTATTCCGCAACCTGTTCCGAGGTCGCAGGCAAGGTCATTTCTCTTTGCATTTGCAAAATAGGCGAGCAGCATCGCATCGGTGCCGAAGGTGTGCGCTTCGGATACAATAACACCAATGTCGTTGCCGAGTGTTTCGATATGTTCATTTTCAAAAAGCTCTGCATTTTTCATAACAATTTATTTTAACATAAATAAGATGAATTGTAAATTATAAAAAACTTGATAAAAGCACGCAACTGTGATAAAATACTTTGCGTAAATATATGTAGAGGGTGATTTTTTGTCAGGACACTCAAAATGGAGTACCATTAAACGAAAAAAAGAAAAAACCGATAACGCAAGAGCAAAAGTATTTACCAAAATCGGCAGAGAAATTGCGGTTGCGGTTCGTGAGGGAGGCCCCGATCCTGCGGGCAACTCAAAATTAAAGGATATTATCGCAAAGGCTAAGGCGGCTAACGTACCCAACGACAATATCGACAGAATTATCAAAAAGGCGGCAGGCGACGGCAATACCGACAATTTCGAAAGCATTACATACGAGGGCTACGGTCCGTCGGGTATTGCGGTTATCGTTGAGGCTCTTACCGACAACAGAAACCGCACTGCCGGTGACGTTCGTCATTACTTTGACAAGTTCGGCGGAAATATGGGACAGTCCGGTTGCGTTTCGTTTATGTTCACAAGACAGGGCGTTATCATAATCGATAAAGAGGACGTTGACGAGGACAAGCTTATGGAGGACGCTCTTGAGGCAGGCGCTGTTGACTTTATAACGGATGGCGAGGTTTTCGATATTCGTACAGAGCCTAACGATATGGGCGCTATCAGAGATGACCTTGAGGCTAAGGGCTATACGTTCCTTTCGGCTGAGGTCGAATACGTACCGTCAACCTACACAAGACTTGATAATCCCGACGATATTACCAATATGGGCAGAATGCTTGAAATGTTTGAGGACAACGACGACATTCAAGAGGTTTTCCATAACTGGGAGAATGAGGACGATTACGAGGGCTGATTTATTAGCGGATATTTTTAGCAACGGAGAGATGAGCTTTCCGTTGCTCTTTTCGTTTTTACGCCTATACGGGTTGGCTTTGAAAACAAATTTCAAAAAAGTGTTGACTTTTAATTTGGATAATGATAGTATATTTACAATAAATTACAGGAGAACAAACGAATGAGCAGATTTTCATTTGCAGTTGAATACTTCTATTTCTACTTTATCAACTTTTTTGGTAAGGTAATAATGTCGTTCGCTGCAAAACAGGTTGCTTAATCGGTTTGTGATTTAGTAAGTTTACACCCCGCAGTGAATGTCACTGTGGGGTTATTTTTATTTTGAAAGAAGGAACAAAAATGATTGTTATCTTAAAAAAGGATGCAGAAGCACAAAAGGTTGATGTTTTAAGACAGTGGTTGATGAATCAAGAGGTTGATATTCATGAGTCAATCGGTGAGTATCAGACAATTTGGGGACTTGTAGGCGATACAAGTAAAATTGACACAGACCTTATCGAAGGACTTGATATAGTAGAGGGCGTAAGACGAGTTTCAGAACCGTATAAACAGGCTAACAGAAAATTTCATCCCGATGACACGATAATTGACCTCGGCAACGGTATAAAAATCGGCGGCGGTAATTTTCAGATTATGGCAGGCCCTTGTTCTGTTGAGTCGAGAGAACAGATAATTGAGATAGCAAAAGCGGTTAAAAAATCGGGAGCAAACATTTTAAGAGGCGGTGCGTTTAAGCCGAGAACATCTCCTTATGCCTTTCAGGGAATGAGAGCAGAGGGACTTGAGCTTCTCTTGGAGGCTAAAAAGGAAACGGGTATGCCGATTGTAACAGAAATTATGGACGCTTCGCACATAGACCTTTTTGAAAATGTGGATATTATTCAGGTCGGCGCAAGAAATATGCAAAACTTTGAATTGCTCAAGGAGCTTGGAAAGCTCGATAAGCCGATTTTCTTAAAGAGAGGACTTTCGGGCACATTGCAGGAGCTTCTCATGAGCGCAGAATACATAATGGCGGGTGGAAACACAAAGGTTATCCTTTGCGAGAGAGGCATAAGAACCTTTGAAACGGCTACAAGAAACACGCTTGACCTTTCGGCTGTTCCGCTTCTTAAAGAAAAAACTCACTTGCCTGTAATCATTGACCCGAGCCACGCTTCGGGTATCGCAAGACTTGTAAAGCCCATGTCTTATGCGGCGGCGGCTTGCGGAGCTGACGGACTTATGATTGAGGTTCACAACAATCCGGCAAAGGCTCTTTGCGACGGTCCGCAGGCATTGACTCCCGAGCAGTTCGACGAGGTTTGCAGGGGCGTTGAAAAAATCAGAAACGCAATAAAAGAGGATTGATAAAATGACGGTCGGAGTAGTAGGCTTAGGTCTTATCGGCGGCTCTATCGCCAAGGCTGTAAAGTACAATACGGACAATAAGGTAATAGGCTTTGACATTGACGAAAATGTTGTTCTCAAGGCAAGGCTTCTCGGCGCAATCGATGAGGAAATGACCGAACAAAAAATCTCGGAATGTGATATAATAATCACAGGACTTTATCCCGAGGCGACAAAGAAGTATATTACCGATAACGCACAGAAGTTCAAAAAAGGCGCAATAGTGCTTGATACCTGCGGCGTTAAGGAGTATGTTTGCGAGGATATGTACCGTGTCGCAAGAGAAAACGGATTTACCTTTATCGGTACGCACCCAATGGCAGGCTTGCACCTTTCGGGCTTTGAACACTCAAAGGTTACTATGTTTTCAAATGCGTCAATGCTTCTTGTTCCGTCGGCGGATACGGGGATAAACGAGCTTGAAATTGTCAGAAAGCTGTTTTCGGCAATCGGTTTTACCAATATTCAGAACACTACTCCCGAGGAGCACGACAGGATAATCGCATTTACCTCACAGCTGGCGCACGTTGTGTCGAACGCCTATGTCAAAAGTCCGAGCGCAAAGCTTCACAAGGGCTTTTCCGCAGGAAGCTATAAGGATTTGACAAGGGTTGCGAAGTTAAACGAGGTTATGTGGACGGAGCTGTTCCTTGAAAACAGGGAAAACCTCATTTTTGAAATAGATACTATAATAGAAAACCTCACAGAGTATTCAAAGGCTCTCAAGGAGAATAACGCACAGGAGCTTGAAAAGCTTTTGCGTGACGGAAGAATTTGTAAGGAACAGATTGACGGCTGAAGGGCTACGGTGATTTTATGAAAACGGTCGAGGTATCGACAGGGGAAAAATATAATATAGTAATCGCTGACGGTATACTTGAAAAGTGCGGCGAAATGATAAGAGAGGTAACCTCGGCAAAAACGGCGGCGATTGTGACCGACAGCGTTGTTGACGCTCTCTATTCGGAGACTGTTCAAAGCTCATTGGAGAAAAGCGGTTTTGATACAATTAAGTTTGTTTTCAAAAACGGCGAGGCATCCAAAAACATAAACACATATTCCGATATGCTTGAATTTATGGCGGAAAACAGGCTCACGAGAAGCGACTGTATTGTGGCTCTCGGCGGCGGAGTGGTCGGCGATATGGCAGGCTTTTGTGCCGCAACATATTTGAGGGGGATTGATTTTGTTCAAATCCCGACAACGCTTTTGGCTTGCGTTGACTCCTCGGTCGGCGGTAAGACGGCGATTGATTTGAAAGCCGGTAAAAATCTTGCAGGTGCGTTTTATCAGCCGAAGCTTGTAATTTGCGATTATTCAACCCTTTCTACCCTGAGTGATGAAATCTTTGCAGACGGAATGGCTGAAACGATAAAATACGGCGCTTTGTTCGACGGAGATTTTCTGAATTTCCTAAATAAAAACGAAGCAAGAGAAAATCTTGAATATATAATCGAAAGGTGCGTTACATTTAAGCGTGATATTGTAAATGTCGATGAAACCGACAAAGGCTTGCGTGGACTTTTGAATTTCGGTCACACAATCGGTCATTCGATAGAAAAATGCAGTAATTTTGCCGTATCACACGGCAGTGCGGTTGCAATAGGTATGGTGCTGATGTCGAGAGGCGCATACAAATCAGGCATTGCCGAAGCGGATATAACGGATTTTATAATTTCGCTTCTTAAAAAGTATAAGCTTCCCGTATCGACGGATTTTTCGGCAGATGAGCTTTTCTCGGTTACGCTTTCGGATAAAAAACGAAGCGGAGACGATATAACGCTTGTAGTGCCGTCAAAGCTCGGAGAATGTAAGCTATATAAAACAGAGATAAATTCACTAAAGGATATAATCGAAAAAGGGTTGAACTGAATGGATATAAAACTCACACCGTCAAGGCTTGAGGGAACTGTGCAGGCGATTTCGTCAAAGTCAGACGCTCACAGAATACTTATAGCATCGGCACTTTCAGACAAAACGACTGTAATTCACTGTAATTCCGATTCCGAGGATATAAGGGCGACAATCACTTGCCTTAATTCGCTTGGAGCGAAGATAACAAGAGACGGTGATTTGATAACGGTTGTTCCCGTAAGTAGAAAAGGCGGAAAAGTGACGCTTGATTGCAACGAAAGCGGTTCGACGCTCCGATTTCTGCTACCTGTCGCTTCGGCACTTGGGAAAGAGGCTGTTTTTACAGGCTCGGGCAGACTTCCGTCAAGACCGATACTTCCGCTTCGCAACGAGATGGAGAAAAAAGGCGTAAAATTCACACCGCCTTGGCAGTTTCCGATTGAAATTTCGGGGGAGCTTCAAAGCGGAGAATATATATTAAAAGGCAATGTCAGCTCGCAGTTTGTTACGGGACTTTTGTTTGCACTTCCCATTCTTGACGGCGACAGTACAATAAAGCTTTTACCGCCTGTTGAATCTCGTTCATATATAAATATGACTGTGAACACTCTTTCAAAATTCGGCATTAACATTGTCGAAAACGGCGATACCTATTATATAAAAGGTTCACAGAGGTATATTTCACCCGAAGAAGTTTTTGTTGAGGGCGATTGGTCGAATTCCGCATTTTTCTTATGTGCAGGTGCGATAAACGGTGATGTTACCGTTACGGGACTTCGTGAGGACTCACTTCAGGGTGATAAAAAAGTTGTAGATATATTAGAGCAGATGGGTGCTTGTGTTGAGAAAAGCGGTGACAGAGTAAGAGTTAAGAGTGCGGATTTGCACGGCGTACAGATTGATGCTTCTGATATTCCCGATTTAGTTCCCGTGCTTTCCGTTACAGGCGCAAATGCTAAAAAAGGCGTTACCGTTGTTACTAACGCAGAACGGCTGAGACTTAAAGAAAGCGACAGGCTTCAAGCGATTTGCGAGAGCCTTACGCTTATGGGAAATGTCAATGCACAGACTGATGACGGCCTTGTTATTTGGTGCGATGAGAAAATCACAGGCGGAGAAGTATCGTCATATTCCGATCACAGAATGGCAATGTCAACGGCTGTGGCGGTTTTAGGCTCAAGCGGAGAAATAACGCTGCGAGATGCGCAGGCAATAAATAAATCATATCCTAATTTCTTTGAAGATTACAAAACGTTGGGAGGAAAAGCAGATGTCATCGATTCTCAAGGGGAATAAAATAAACGTCAGCGTGTTCGGACAATCACATTCGCAGTCAATCGGTGCTGTTATTGACGGTTTGCCGGCAGGCTTTGAGATAGATTTTGACGAGGTGTCGTGCTTTATGAAAAGGCGTGCGCCCGGACACAATTCCTTTGCCACGCCGAGAAAGGAAAGCGACGAGGTGCAGGTTCTGTCTGGACTTGTAAATTCCACGACCTGCGGTGCGCCGATTTGTGCGAAAATCGACAACACCAACACCCGTTCGCAGGATTATGCTTCGCTCAAAACCCTTCCGAGACCGTCTCATTCCGATTATGCTGCTTATGTCAAGTATTCGGGGCATAACGATATTGCAGGCGGAGGACAGTTCTCGGGCAGATTGACAGCACCCCTTTGTTTTGCAGGTGCCGTGTGTATGCAAATGCTTCGTGAAAAAGGCGTTGAAATCAAGGCACATATTTATTCTGTTAAAGATATAAATGACGAACCGTTTAACGCTTGCGAAATTCAGAAAGCAGAATTAAATCCGTTTTTTCCTGTTATAGACAGCGAAGCGGAAAAGAAAATGAAGGAGCTTATTGACCGTACGAGAGAAAAAGGCGACTCGGTCGGCGGAATAATCGAATGCGCGATAAGCGGTATGCCTGCGGGTATAGGTGAGCCTATGTTCGACGGCATAGAAAATATAATTGCGAGAAATATTTTTGCGATACCGGCGGTTAAGGGTATCGAATTCGGAAGCGGTTTTTCGGGAACGCTCAAATACGGCAGCGAAAACAATGATAATTTCACTGTTGAAAACGGAAAAATTACAACCGAAAAGAACGACCACGGCGGAATTTTAGGCGGAATAACCTCCGGTATGCCGATAGTTTTCCGTGTGGCGATAAAGCCCACCCCGTCTATTGCCGTGCCACAGGAAAGCGTAAACCTTGAAACAAATAAACAAGAAAAACTTGAAATTAAAGGCAGACACGATCCGTGCATAGTTCCGAGAGCCGTTCCGGCAGTTGAGGCTGTTGCGGCGATAACGGCACTTGATCTTTTGCTTTAATAAATGGAGGTAAATTTATGGATTTAGAACAGCTCAGAAGCAGAATTGACGAAATAGACAGTCAGATGGTTGAACTTTTCAAGGACAGAATGGAAATTGCAACCGATATTGCAAAGTATAAAAAAGAGAATAAGCTTCCCGTTCTTGATAAGACGAGAGAGAGAGCGTTGCTTAATAAAATTGCCGAGATGAGCGGCGAGGAATTTGAAAACTATTCGCTTCGCCTTTATTCTCAGATTTTAGAGCTTTCAAGGACATATCAGCACAAGTGCCTCGGTAATATGTCTGAGCTTACGAGAAAAATCGAAACAGCACTCGATGAGAGCGACAAAAAATCGTTCCCGGAGTCGGCTATCGTTGCTTGTCAGGGCGTAGAGGGAGCATATTCGACGCTTGCTTGCGAAAAGCTTTTCAGAAATCCCAACATAATGTTCTTTGACAGTTGGGACGGAGTTTTTTCGGCGGTTGACAAAGGTCTTTGCAAATACGGTATCTTGCCGATTGAAAACAGTACCGCCGGCTCGGTAAACCATGTTTACGACCTTATGAACAAGTACAAGTTTTATATTGTCAAATCAATAAGGTTGAAAATAAATCATTCGCTTCTTGCGAAAAAAGGAACAAAGCTTTCCGATATTAAAGAAATTTATTCTCACGAGCAGGCGATAAGTCAATGCAGTGATTTCTTAAATTCTTTGCACGGTGTAAAAGTCACAATTTGCGAAAATACGGCGGTTGCGGCAAAGCATGTTGCCGAAAGCGGAAGAAGTGATGTTGCGGCAATTTCCTCAAACGATTGCTCAATGCTCTATGACCTTGAAACCGTTTGCGAGTCAATTCAGGACAGGGCGAACAACTACACAAGGTTTATCTGCATTTCAAAAAATCTTGAAATTTATCCCGGTGCGGACAAAACCAGCCTTATGCTCACGCTTCCGCATAAGCCCGGCTCACTTTATTCAATGCTTTCGATGTTCTATGCGCTTGACATTAACATAATCAAGCTTGAAAGCCGTCCGCTTACCGACAGGGATTTTGAATTTATGTTCTATTTCGACATTGAGTCAAGCGTGTATTCCGACAGGTTCATTCAGATGATAAATGAGCTTGAAAGCACAACCGAAAAGTTCACTTATCTCGGCAGCTATTCGGAAACGGTATAAATTTTTGTTTACAGATTGTTAAATAAAAGTATATTGTGTAGAAACATTTTCCCCGTATACTTTAATCATCGGTTAGAGAGAACCGATACACTTTTTCATTTATCCCTTTTCTTCCCCTAAAACAAAGCACCCCTAAAAGTGGGTGCTTTGTTCTTTTTATACTTGACCTTCGAGCGAAACTGTGTAAAAATATATCTATCAAACATTAAAGAGGAAACTTATGAAAAATCTTGAATTAAACGAAAAAAGTCTTGTTTATCATCTTAAACAGTATAGGGCTAAAAAATTTCTTAAATATTATCCCGAAACGACATCGACAAACGATATTGCAAAGAAGATGTGCCACGAGGGAAAGAACAAGGAGCTTTTGGTGGTTGCCGATTATCAAACCGCAGGCAAGGGCAGAACGGGCAGAAGCTTTTATTCGCCGAAGGGCGCGGGAATATATTTCTCCGTCGTTCACGAAATTGCAGGCAACGAAAAGAATTTTGACCTCATTTCGTCAATCGCAGGTCTTGCTGTAAGGGACACGCTTTACAATATGTTCAATATTGACGCAAAAATCAAGTGGCCCAACGACATACTTGTAAACGACAAGAAAATCTGCGGTATTCTCTGCGAGATTATCAACGAAAACGGCAGACCGAGATATGTTGTTATCGGTATAGGTCTTAATATTGAAAAGATTGATTTTCCTGACGAGCTTGAATACACGGCGACCTCAATCGGTAACGAGTATCAGGGCAGCGAGGAGCTTGACCACAACGAAATTTTGGTTGATATTGTTAATAATATTGACAGATATGTTATCAGAAACAATGCGCTCAATTCCTATGACAATTCGGATGTTATAAGCAGACTGAAGGCTCATTCGGCTACCGTGGGTCAGCTTGTTCATGTGATAAAGCCCGACGAGGAATTTGACGCAAGAGCTGTTGACATAGATGTAAACGGCGGACTTGTGATAAGCAATGCCGAGGGAACGTCAACGATTACCTCGGGCGAGGTCGTGCATATAAGATGATCTGTGTCAAATAAAAATTGCTTGACTTATATTGATTTTGCTGTTATAATTATAAACCGCTGAAAATGTTTTTAATGTTTTTAGCTCCTTCCCTCAAAATCTAAAATGTGAGGGCAGAGTCCATAAGGAGGTGCAAAAGAATGACAAAGTATGAAGCAATCGTTGTTCTCTCGGTTAACAATAAAACCGATGAGGATGTACAGTCCCTTGTTGAAAAATTCAAGGCATTGATTGAGAAAAACGGCACTCTTGAAAGCGTTGACGAGTGGGGCAAGAGAAAGCTTGCTTACCTTATCAATGATGAGGCTGAAGGCTACTATGTACTCTTCAACATTGAGTGTGAGCCGGCTTTCCCGGCTGAGTTCCAGCGTGTTGCAGGTATCACAGACGGCGTTCTCCGTTCAATCGTAGTAAAGAAGTAATCGGAGGAAAAGGAAATGATTAACTGTGCAGTTATAATGGGTAGGCTCGTAGCAGACCCCGAGTTGCGTACAACGGCAAACGGTACATCGGTAACTTCTTTCTGTGTCGCTGTTGACAGAAGCTATGTCAGACAGGGCGAGGAAAGACAGGCTGATTTTATCAATGTTGTTGCATGGCGTCAGACCGCTGATTTTGTAACTCGTTATTTCCACAAAGGCTCAATGATAGCCGTACAAGGCTCAATCCAGACCCGTTCTTATGAAGACAAGACGGGTGCTAAGAGAACTGCTGTTGAAATCGTTGCCGACAGCGTTTCGTTCTGTGGCTCAAAGGCATCTGACGCAGGTCAGAACCGTTTTGAAGCTCCGGCTGCAAACGCTCCGTCCTATCAGGCAGGCAACACCGCAAGCTTTTCTACTCCCGCAGCTGCGGAGGAGGATTTCGGCTTCGGCTCGGCAGATGATGATGACGACGGACTTCCGTTCTAATCGTCAATTTATTTGAATTTTACAGGAGGATATAACAATGGCTGAAAATAAAAACGCTCGCCCCATGAACAGAAAACGCAAAAAAGTTTGTGCTTTCTGCGTGGAGAAGGTTGAAAAGATTGATTATAAAGACGCAGCAAAGCTTCGTCGTTTCACTTCAGAGAGAGCTAAGATTCTCCCCAGAAGAGTGACAGGCACATGCGCTTATCATCAGAGAGAGCTTACAACAGCTATTAAGAGAGCAAGAGCTATCGCTCTTCTTCCTTACACAGCTGACTGATTAAAGGCAAAATTATACGGCGTTCGATTTGAACGCCGTATTTTTTTTATCTGAAATTCGATTGAAATGCAGATTTATACGCTTATTTTGCCAACAAAAATTCGTGTGCGGCACAGTCGGTTTTCTCAACGGGAGAGAAGCTAAGCTTTATTTCGCTTCCCGTGCCGTCGATTGTCAGCCGAGCAGTCTCAAGAAGTGAGTAGCCGATAATTTTTCCGCTTTCCTCCGATTCGTAGATGTATCGCTCCGTGTTATACTCAATAATTGCGGTGTCGGCGGTATCCTTGATAACTCTTGTTGCCGTAACACGAATCATCTCGTAGCCGTCCGTGTTTTCTGTATATTTTTCTTTTTGAGACGCCGTGTAATTGTCAATGGCATTGTTTATTTCCAACAGCGAACGGTCGCCGAAGCTGCAAGAGGTTATCACATAATCGCCGTATCCGTCCTGCGACCACTTGACAAGCTCCTTTGCAGGTGCACCGAGACAGCATAAAAGAATAATTTGCAGGGCAAAAATTGCCGTTAGTGCTATTATAGCCTTTTTCATCACTTTGCACCTCCCGAAACGGAAATGTCAAATGCGTTTTCTTCGCCTATCGAGCAGGTTACAGTCCACTTTTCGCTCGTCTCGCTTGATGAAAGCTCATAGATATATGAATTTTTATTTTTTTCGAGAACCGTATAATCGGGCGCTTTTGTAAGATTATAACGATTGACAAAAGAGGTTAAAATTTGAGTATTTGCTTTTGTGAAATTCTGATTGTTTACCTTTTCCGCCGAACAGGTCATAACCGTTTCAACCCTCACGGGCGCATATACGGTAATATCACGACCTACGATTGCGGTCGGCTCCGAAAGCCTGTATATCGGGCAAACGGTTTC
This sequence comes from Candidatus Fimenecus sp., assembly GCA_052273625.1. GTDB lineage: Bacteria > Bacillota > Clostridia > Oscillospirales > Acutalibacteraceae > Fimenecus. The sequence continues at coordinate 43,357 of DAVZHW010000014.1, forward strand.
AATTGCGAGCATTGCCCAAAACACAAATAAAATTGCCTGAGCCGCAACAGCGCATAGGGTCAATGCCGTTTTTTTCTTTTTCATAGGATACTCCTTTTTACCTGTGTCGGTTGAAATGTTTCATTGAGTTGCGAGAAAATTTGAATTGTTTTTTTACGCAGTATAATCTTTCTCTACGGATACCGAATGACTTTCCAGATAACTGTCGGTTACGCTGACTAACCATGTGGTATTACCGGTGTCGTCAGATATTGTGTATTCAAAATGAGTCCTGTCCTTTGAAATAATATTAAGTGAAATCGGCTTATCAACTCCGACAGTGTGAAGAAATTCTGCGGAAATTTCGGAAAGCTCTGTATTCATCTCCATTATATCGTAATATTGAGCTCTGTTTATAATATCGGTAAGCTTGGGATTTTTATAATAACTGTATGCCGGATAATACTCAAGTCCGCCGTTGTCCGCAAACCTTGAAACAGCTAGTATTTCTTTTGTTTCCCACTTTGCCGGAAGCAAAAGGGTAATAACAAATATTGCAACAAAAATTAAACATACGGAAATAACGGCAGTCAATATTTTCTTTTTCTTATTCATTATTGTTGTGCACCCTCATTGCTAATGATAGTATCAAACAAGGTAATTCTATAATTCTTTTTAACATATTTTTTCTTCGTTTTGTACTTTAATAAGTTTTAAATTAAATTTAACTGTACATCGGAATCACTCTTTCATTTTGAATTTTAATATTCTAATACAAATATATAGTAATTGTATGAAAAAAGCAATAATATTTAAGAGATAGAAAAATTTTTATGAGTAATGCACAATTTACACGGTTGAAGCTTAGTTGTAATGCCGAATAAATTCCGTGAGGTACGGCAAAATATTACAGCATTTATGCGCAAACGTGTTTTTTGAGGGACTGTGGGCTTTGAAAAATATAACCAAAAACCTTTTGTCTGCAACCGCAATTTTTCACGGCATTTATTGTTTACACTTTAATTTAACTGTGATAAAATATTCTTATATTTTCAATACAAAGGGGAAACGATTATGAAAAAATTTATGGATAAGGATTTCCTGCTCACCACAAAAACGGCAAAGGAAATATATAAGAAGGGTGCGGAAAAAACGCAGATTTTTGACTGGCATTGCCATCTTTCCCCAAAGGAGATTTATGAAAACAACGCACCGAAGGATATTGCGGAGCTTTGGCTCGGCGGCGACCATTACAAGTGGCGTGCAATGCGTTCTTTCGGCATTTCGGAGGAATATATTACCGGCAGGAAGTCCGGACACGATAAGTTTTTGAAATGGGCGGAGGTTGTGCCTCATCTTATCGGCAATCCGCTTTATCATTGGACGCATCTTGAGTTACAGCGTTATTTCGGTGTTTACGAAACGCTTTCTCCCTCTACCGCCGAGGATATTTGGCGCAGATGCAACGAGAAAATCAAGGCAGGCGGCTTCACTCCCCGTGAGCTGATTGAAAAATCAAATGTCGTTTGCGTATGCACAACAGATGATCCGTCGGATACCCTTGAATATCACGAAAAACTTAAAAAAGATAAGGATTTCAAGTGTAAGGTTTTGCCTGCTTTCCGTCCCGACAAGGCACTTTCGATAGAAAAAGCGGAGTTTATTCCGTGGCTTGCGGCAATGGAAAAGACGGCGGGAAGGGAAATTTCGTCCTTTGCGGAGCTTAAAGCAGTTCTCGCACAGAGAATTGACTTTTTTGATAAAATGGGCTGCCGTGCGGCTGACCACTCATTGAGTTATATTCCGTGCGTTGCCTCAAACTCCCGTGAGCTTGAGCAAATTTTCAAAAAAGGTGTTGACGGTAAACCTCTTTCGGATATTGAACTTGATAAGTACAAGACGGCTCTTCTGGGCTTTCTTGGAGAGAATTATGCTGAAAAAGGCTGGGTGATGGAGCTTCATATCGGCGCACTTCGCAATAACAATACAAAAATGTTCCAAAAATTAGGTGCTGACACAGGCTTTGACTCGGTTGATGACAGAGAAATTGCGGTAGGGCTTTCACGCTTTTTAGACTCGCTTGCAAAATTAGGCAAGCTTCCGAAAACCGTTCTTTTCACTCTTAATCCTAAGGATAATATCGTGCTTGGCACAATGCTCGGCAATTTCCAGACGGACGAGGCTGCGTCGAAAATTCAATTCGGCTCTGCGTGGTGGTTTAATGACAATTATGATGGTATGCGTCGGCAGTTGACCGACCTTGCAAATCTCGGAGTGCTTTCACGATTTGTCGGAATGATAACCGACTCAAGAAGCTTCCTGTCATACCCACGCCACGAGTATTTCAGAAGAATACTGTGTGAGCTTATCGGCGAATGGGTAGAGGATGGAAAATATCCCGAGGATATTAAGTTTTTGTCACAGGTTGTGGAGGATATTTCCTTTAATAACGCAAAAAAATATTTTGAATTAAAAATGTAATCGGAGAATATAATGGCGGTAAAACTAATTGTAACAGACCTTGACGGTACGCTTATGTCGCCTGATCATCAGACCGTGAGCGAACGCACTAAAAATGCGTTGAAAACGGCGCATGATAACGGTGTTAAAATCGCAATCGCAACGGGTAGAACTCTAACATTTACAGATAATGTAACCTCGCAGGTGCCGTTCGTGGATTATGTAATTTATTCTAACGGCGCAGCGGTTTTTGACAGAAACGCAGGAAAGAATATTTATAAAAACTGTATTTCGGCGGAGCATACCGAGGAAATCCTCACTCTGCTTGACGGCTTTCCGATTTATTATAATCTCTATGTTGACGGAAAAATTTTTCTCCAAAACGACAAGATGGGATATTATGTAAATCACGGACTTCCGCAGAAATTTCTTGACGAGTTCACAAGGCTTTCGGTGGCGTCCGACAAGCTTGCAAGCGATTTGAAGGGCGAATGTGCCGAGATAATCGCACTTTATAGCGTGAGTGATGAGCACAAAAGTCGGTTGATTCCCGAGTTTGAGAAGCGCCGGCTTTACATCACATCTTCCTTGCCCGATGAAATCGAGATAACCGCACCGAATGTAAACAAGGGTACGGCACTTGACGGCTTTTGCAGAGAAATCGGCGTTGATAGTAGCAATGTTATGGCATTTGGCGATGCTATGAATGATTACGAGATGCTCAAATTCGCAAAATATTCCTTTGCGATGGGAAATGCGATTGACGAGATTAAAAATATCGCAAATTATCAAGCTGACAGCAATGCCAATGACGGACTCGCAAAAGCAGTCGAGGAATATATGAATTGAATTTGATATTTTACCGCCCTACGCTGCGAAATTAAAATTTTTCGTCTTGTATATGGCTTTTATCGAATTTAACAATTTATGCACCCGTAGGGACAGGGCTCGCCCCTGTCCGCAAAAAATTACATATAAATTCACATCCACGGACAACCGCATATTCAGGCTCCCTCTGATGAGGGAGCTGTCGTTTTTCGAAGAAAAATGACTGAGGGAGAGATAACGAAAGTTT
>DAVZHW010000015.1:0-38341 GCA_052273625.1 Candidatus Fimenecus sp.
TCCACCCTTTTTTAATAAAAAACAACCAACCGCAAAAGCGATTGGTTGTTTTTGGTGGGAGCGGGTGGATTCGAACCACCGAAGTCGTCGACAACAGATTTACAGTCTGCCCCCTTTGGCCACTCGGGAACACTCCCACATAAATTTATTCTGTTTTCACAAAATAATGGAGCTGGTGGACGGACTTGAACCCCCGACCTGCTGATTACAAATCAGCTGCTCTACCAACTGAGCTACACCAGCGTTTCGAACGCTTGAATATAATATCACATACATTCGGTTTCGTCAAGACAAATTTTCACTTTTTTCAAAAAAGTTTTTTCCTGTCGCTTTATTTGCTTCAAATTCTGTTTTATCTTTGACTTATTTCCCTCAAAAGCAGTTCGGATATGAATAAAACAATTGATTTTTAAGCTATATAGTATTATAATGTTGAAAAATGGATTATTGTGTTTTGACGCAACTAATGCTTGAGGAGTGTTTATATTTAGATGAAAAGTAAAAAAAAGAGCTTGTGCATCATTTTAGCCGTTGCACTTGTTTTTTCTGTTTTTATTGAGCTGTGTTTATTTACTGTAAACCGTTCGGTCGGCTTTGAAAACGGCTCTGTTTCCCTTCTTCAAAAGGAGGGCTGTTCGCTTACCCCTGCAAACTATAATGTTGACGGCAACAGATACGGTCAAAACAATGTTGACCCGCAGCTTAATTTCTCCGGTGTCAACGAGGATGTTAAAACCGTTTACATTAAGTTCGGCTCGCATATCATAAAGGACACGCCCGTTCAAATCTACTATGCGGAAAAGGATATGGATTATACTCCCGACAATTCCCGACGCACAACGGTAACATTCCCCTCAAAGTCACTTATTATGGAAATTCCCGAGGGCGATTACGCCTCGTTGAGAATTGATATTGACGGCGATTTCGCACTTGCGGATGTAATCGTATCGTCATCAAGCGCAAAAACGATCACTCGCTTTGACGGCGGCTTCAGCGTCTTGCACGTTTTGATTTTCTTTGCGGCAATAAGCGTTGCATTGTTCATTTTCGTCAAATGGTCAACAAGTGAAAAGAGCGTAAAATCGCTCACAACATTTGAGTTCATTTTCCTTGTTGGTTGTTTTGTTTATTATGCAATGTGGATAATAAAGCCGTTGAACTACGGTCCCGACGAGCATATGAGATACGATGTTTCTCGTTTCTTCTTTGAAAACAACAGACTTCCTATCGGAAAAGAGCTTATAAACTCGGTTTGGGGCTTCTCCTACGCCCTGTTCCCGACAATGCTTTGCAGTGTGCTTGACTATATTCCGATGAAAATAGCGGCGCTGTTTACAACAAATTGGTTTTATATTCTTTTGGCTGCCCGTATGGTCAGCGTTTGCTGTGCTACGCTTACAGTTTACTTTACTGTCAAGGCGTCAAAGCAGGTTTTCAAAAATCCCGTAAGATGGATTATGATAAGCGTTGTTGCTGCATTGCCGCAGTTTGCCTTCCTCGGAAGCTATGTCAACAACGACATCTGCGCTATGCTTGGTATTTCTATCGTTTTGTACGCATGGACGCTTGCGATAAATAACAATTGGAATTTCAAAAACGCCTTTGTGTTATCGGTCGGTATGGCTATCTGCGCTATGTCGTACTATAACAGCTATGTTTGGGTTCTCGCAAGCATTTTCATATACTTTATAACCTATTTCTATCAGAACAAAAAGGATTACAAGGGCTTTGTAAGGCTGAGCGCATTTATCGTTGTTGTAACGCTTGTGCTCATGGGCTATCTCTTTGCAAGACACCTTTATCTCTACCACGACCTTTTAGGCTTTAAGGTTTCCCGTGAATATGCTGCGATATATGCAGACGAGGCATTCAAGCCCGAAAACAGAGGTAACCCCTCGAATCTCGGATACTCGCTTGTATATATGCTTTTCGATATGGGTTGGCTTTCGTCAACATACAGGAGCTTTATAGGCTTCTTCGGTCCGATGGCATATCCGCTTAATAATAATGTTTACAGATTCTACACCTTGTTCTTTATAGTAGCGTTTATCGGCTTCGTTTACTTTGTATTTAAGCTTATTGCGAACGCAAAGCACCAAAAGCCGACTCTTGATTGGATAGTTTTCTATATTTCACTTGCATTTTGCGGAGTGATGGCGGTAGGCTTGAGCATGTACAACAGCTACTTCTCGGACTATCAGCCGCAAGGAAGATACTGCTTCCCGCTTCTGCCTGCGCTTGCGATATTCGTGGCAAAGGGCTTTGAAGCCTTGATAAGCCTTATCAAGAGCGAGAGGGCGCAGTACGCTGCCGTTTCCTCGATATGTACAATACTGTTTATGATTTCATTTTCATCTTATATAAACGTTTTGTTAGTAAGCTGATAAAAGGAGTAAAAATATGATTAGTTTTAACGTTCCTCCCTATGTAGGTAACGAGCTTACCTATATTAAAGAAGCCGTAGACTCATATAAAATCTGCGGAGACGGTCAGTTCACCAAAAAGTGCAATGCTTGGCTTGAAGAAAAGTTCAACGCTCAGAAGGCGCTTTTGACCACAAGCGGTTCGACCGCACTTGATATGGCGTTATTGCTTTGCGATTTGAAGCCCGGCGACGAGGTTATCCTCCCGAGCTATACGTTTTCGAGTACGGCAAACGCACCCGTTCTTGCAGGCGCTAAGCTTGTTTTTGTTGATATTCGTCCCGACACGATGAATATTGACGAAAAGAAAATCGAAGCGGCAATAACGAAAAAGACTAAAGTAATTATCGCTGTTCACTATGCAGGTGTTTCCTGTGAGATGGACACAATTCTTGATATTGCAAGACGCCACAACCTTATGGTTATCGAGGATGCGGCTCAGGGTGTAATGAGCACCTATAAGGGCAAGGCTCTCGGTACAATGGGCGACTTCGGCTGCTATTCGTTCCACGAGACAAAGAACTACTCTATGGGCGAGGGCGGTGCGCTTGTTATAAACAACCCCGCTTATAATGAAAAGGCTGAAATCCTCCGTGAAAAGGGTACAAACAGAGCAAAGTTCTTCCGCGGACAGGTTGACAAATACACTTGGGTTGACTTCGGCGACAGCTATCTCCCGAGCGAATTAAATGCAGCTTATCTTTGGGCGCAGCTTGAGGTTGCAGACGAGATAAACAACAACAGACTTGCGACTTGGAACGCATATTATGACGCTTTCAAGCCTTTGGAGGAAAAAGGATATATCGAGCTTCCGACAATCCCCGTCGGCTGTGTTCACAACGCTCATATGTTCTACATTAAGCTCAAAGACCTTGATGCCCGCACCGATTTTATCGCGGCGCTCAAGAAAGACGGCGTTAACTGTGTATTCCACTATATTCCGCTTCATTCGGCACCGGCAGGACACAAGTTCGGCAGGTTTGACGGCGAGGACGAATACACCACCAAGGAAAGCGAAAGACTTGTTCGTCTCCCCCTCTATTACAATCTTACATCAGAGGACAGAGAGCATGTTATAAACAGCGTCAACAAATACTTTGAAAACATATAATCAACAAGCTTGAAAGGATAAATGAAATGAAAAAATTGCTTATTTTGAACGGTAGTTTAAGTGAAGCAACACTTATAGAAGAAGCAAAAAAAATGGGTTATTACACCATCACAAGCGGTAACAATCCGTCCTTGCTCGGACACGCACTTGCAGACGAGTACATTCCTGCCGACTATTCGGACAAGGATGCCGTGCTCAAAATCGTAAAAGAGAACAATATCGACTGCATTGTTTCCTGTGCCAACGACTTCGGTGTTATTTCATCATGCTATGTTGCCGAGAAAATGGGCTGGCCCGGTCATGATACTTATGAAAACGCTCTTATTATGCACCAAAAGGACCGATTCAAGGACTTCATTCAGAAGCTCGGCTTGAGAACACCCGTTTCTAAGGTTTTTGAGTCCTATGACGAGGCTGCACAATACGTTAAAACCGTTGAATATCCGATTATCGTTAAGGCTAACGACTTGACGGGCGGCAAGGGCATTTTGCGTGCAGACAACGAAGAAGAGGCTCTTTTTGCCATTAAGAACGCTATTAACCGTTCAAGAACAAGCAGATTCGTTATTGAGCCGTTCATCGTAGGCAATCAGCAGTCTATCGTTACATTTGTTAAGGATAAAAAGATTATCGCTTCGGTTACCTGCGACTGCTTCTCGCCTATCAACCCCTACCTTATTCAGTCGGAGCTTCTCTTTACCGATACGGACAAGGCGGTTGAAAATGAGCTGCACGAGTCTATCGAGAAAATTTGCAACACCCTTGACCTGAAGGACGGCATTTTCACTCTCCAGTATATCGTATCCGACGGAAAACCGTATATAATAGAAATGATGCGCCGCTGCTTGGGCAATCAGTTCCTTACCGTTGCTCACGCTGTTACAGGCTTCCCGTGGGAGGAGGCTTTGGTAAAGGCTGAAATCGGCGAGGACCTTTCAAATCTCAAGTGGGAAAAGCCCCTTGCGAAATATGCGGGTCATCACGGAATTATGGTCAGAAGAAACGGCAAAATCAAGGGCTACACCATTCCCGAGGAGCTTCAGAAGCACATTTTCAAGAAGATTGATATTCTCAAGCCCTATGAGGAAATTGATGACTATATGAATCAGCGTGTTGCTTATATTTACTATAAATATGACGACAAGCAGGAGGCTCTTGACACAATCAAGCGCATGAATGATATTATAAAGGTTGAATTTGCCGACTGATAAAGGAGTTTTACGCATGAATGTTTTAATTACAGGTGCAAACGGCTCTATCGGAAAGCATGTTTGCGACTATTTCAAGGAGCAGGGCTGTTACGTTATCGGTCTCGGTCGAAATGCGGAATGCCGCTGTAATTGCGACGAATATATTTGCGTTGATATGTCAAGCGAAAAGCTCTCGGAGCTGTATTCAATGCTTTCCGTTGATAAAATCGACGCTATCGTTCACCTTGCGGCAGACGTAAGGCACGATTATAAGGCTGAAATTCTCGGCAACAACTGCGTGGGCGTTCAGCGTCTTATTGAATTATGCGTTAATGAGAAAATCCCCGTTTTCGTTCAGCTTTCGAGCCTGCCCGTAATCGGCACACCGAACGAGCACCCGATAACCGAGGCTCATTCGATAAAGCCGCCGACTCTTTACCACGTTTCAAAGCGCACGCAGGAAATGCTTGCGGACTTTGCTTCTTATACTTATGGGTTGAGAACAGTCAGCTTCCGTATCTGCTCTCCCGTGGGAATAGGCGTTAATCCTAAAACCATATTCTCGACCTTTGTCAGGAAAGCGGTTAATCAAGAGGATTTGCATTTGATAGGAACAGGCAGCAGAAAACAGACCTATATCCATGTAAGAGACACCGCACAGGCTCTCTACAAGGCGGTTTGCTCAAACGCTCAGGGTATTTACAACCTTGCGAGCTACAACCTTGTTTCAAACTATGAGCTTGCGAAAAAGTGCGTTGAGCTTACAAATTCCTCATCAAAGATAATTTTTGACGACAAGGCAGATCCCGAGGACGGTCTTTGCTGGGATGTCTGCATAGACAAGCTTAAAAACGATACAGGCTTTGAGCCTGAAGTCAGCATTGACGAGGCTATTCTCGAATTGGCAGATTATCTTAAAAATCAATAATTTCACGGAGACACTCAATGAATACTAATGAAAAAATTTCTTTTGTAATCCCCTGCTATCGCTCGGAGCACACAATTTCGGCGGTACTTGATGAAATTGACGAGCTTATGTCAAAGCACACCGAAAACGAATATGAAATCGTCCTTGTAAACGATTCCTCCCCCGACAATGTTTGGTCTGTAATAAAGGACATTGCCGAAAAGAGAAAAGAGGTCAAGGCTGTTTCCTTCACAAAGAATTTCGGACAGCACGCCGCTCTTCTTTCCGGCTACAGAGTGGCAAGCGGCGATTTAATCGTTTCGCTTGACGACGACGGTCAGTCCCCTGTTGACAGGACCTTTGATTTGATTGACAAAATCCACGAGGGCTACGACGTTGTTTACGCAAGATACAATAAAATTCAGGAGTCCTTATGGAGACGTTGGGGCAGCTGGTTGAGCAACAAAATGTCCGAGGTTTTAATCGGAAAGCCGAAGGATATTCTCGGAACGAGCTTCTATGTTATGAAGAAGTTTATCGCAGATGAGGTTGTAAGATACCAAAACCCCTTTACCTATATAGGCGGATTGGTTTTCAGATCGACAAAGAACATTGCAAACGTATATGTTGACCACCGTGAGAGAGCCGAGGGCACATCGGGCTATTCGCTTTTCAAGCTTATAAAGCTTATGCTTAACGGCTTTACGGCATTCTCGGTCGTTCCGCTTCGTATTTCGTCAATCGTCGGCGTTGTATGCGCTATAATCGGCTTCATTTTCGGAATTTATACGATTATAAGAAAGCTTGTGGTTGTCAATATCAGCGTAGGTTGGAGTTCGACCATCGCAATTATGCTGTTTATCGGCGGCTTGATTATGCTTATGCTTGGTATGATCGGTGAATATATCGGAAGAATATATATTTCTCTGAATAATTCCCCGCAATATGTCGTAAAGGAAACGGTAAATATCGATGAAGAAAAAAATATCAAACAATAAGGTAAAATACTTTATCGCCTTACACGTTGAATTGCTTTTGTATTCGCTCGGAAGCATTTGCTCAAAGCTTGCGGGGCAGAATGAATTTTTATCCTTTAAATTCATCTTGTTTTATGGGCTTGTAATACTCAACCTCGGAGTTTACGCTATTGTCTGGCAACAGATAATAAAAAAAATACCGCTGAACACAGCTTATTCCAACAAGGCTATAACTGTCGTTTGGGGTATTTTATGGGGCTATTTGTTCTTCCGGGAGCAAATTAAATGGAATATGATAGTCGGTGCGCTTATCGTAATTGCCGGCGTGATTGTGGTGGTGATGGCTGATGAACAATAAGTTTCTTTTTTCTCTGATTTTCATTTTCGGAGTATTGATTTCCTCGCTCTCACAAATTATGCTTAAAAAGAGCGCAATGATACAGTATGAAAGCAAAATCAAGGAATATCTTAATCCTAAGGTTATCTTTGCTTATATGATTTTCTTCGGCGCTACCTTCTGTTCGATTTTCGCATACAAGGTAATTCCGCTTTCATACGGTCCGATTTTCGAGTCGGCAGGCTATATTTTCGTAGCGTTTTTCAGCTGGCTTTTCCTTAAAGAAAAAATATCAAAGCAAAAAATGATAGGTCTTGTGCTTATAATCGTAGGCATTGTCATTTACGCTTTATAAAAATTTCCTAAACAATAAAAATACCCGTACTCTTAAAGCTGAGTACGGGTATTTTGTTATATAGCTTATCTGTTAAACGATGCCCTGTGCCATCATAGCGTCGGCAACCTTCATAAAGCCTGCAATGTTTGCGCCGACAACAAAGTTATCGGGAACATTGTACTTGTCGCAAGCCTCTTTCATATGATAATAAATGTTTACCATAATGCCTTTAAGCTTTGCGTCAACCTCTTCGAAAGTCCAAGAAGAACGAATTGAGTTCTGACCCATTTCAAGAGCAGATGTAGCAACACCGCCTGCATTCGACGCTTTACCGGGGATAAAGAGCACCTTGCTCTCAAGCAAAACGTTGATAGCCTCGTTGTCTGTAGGCATATTCGCACCCTCGCACACCGCAAAGCAGCCGTTGTCTACAAGACGCTTAGCCTGAGCCTTATTGATTTCATTCTGTGTAGCGCACGGGAGAGCTACGTCGCAGGTTACGTTGTCCCAAACTGAGCCTTCGCTGTAAACTGCTTCGGGATGAGTGTTGACATACTCCTTAATTCTCTTTCTGTCAACCTCTTTGATTTTCTTAACAAGGTCAAGGTCAATTCCGTTTTCGTCAATGATATAGCCGTTAGAGTCGGAGCATGAAATAACCTTTGCGCCGAGCTGCTGTGCCTTTTCGATTGCATAGATAGCAACATTACCGGAGCCTGAAACCGCAACTCTTGCGTCCTTTATATCCTTACCGTGATCCTTCAAAAGCTCCTCGGTAATATAAACAAGACCGTAGCCTGTTGCCTCGGTTCTTGCAAGCGAGCCGCCGAAGCTCAAGCCCTTACCTGTAAGAACGCCCTCTGAACGGTTTGTAAGCTTTTTGTACTGACCGTAGAGATAGCCGACTTCTCTTGCACCAGTACCGATGTCGCCTGCGGGTACGTCCTCATCTGCACCGACATATTTGAAAAGCTCGTTCATAAATGCCTGACAAAAACGCATAACTTCCATATCGCTCTTGCCCTTGGGGTCAAAGTCAGAGCCGCCCTTTGCGCCGCCTATCGGAAGTCCGGTAAGGCTGTTTTTGAAAATCTGCTCAAAGCCGAGGAATTTAATAATGCTCAAGTTAACGCTCGGATGAAGTCTCAATCCGCCTTTGTACGGACCGATTGCCGAGTTAAACTGAACACGGTAACCTCTGTTTACATGAACTGCGCCTTTATCGTCAACCCAAGGGATACGGAACATAATCTGTCTCTCGGGCTCAACCAATCTTTCCAAAAGACCTGCTTTTTCATATACAGGATCTGTGTCAACAACCGGAGCGAGTGCGTCAAGGACTTCTGTTGCAGCCTGAATGAACTCGGGTTGGTCGGGATTTTTGATTTTTAAGTCTTCCAATACTTTTTGTGAGTAAGTCATTTGGTGGGCCTCCTGCAAGTTAAATAAATTTACAGTCAGAATTATAGCAAAACAACCCTTATCTGTCAATAAAATGCGTTGATTTTTGCATAATCGAAAACGATTTCTTGCAAAATGCACTATTGAGGGTTGTGTGTCGATATATTTTTGTGTATATACACAATATTCCGCTAACTGTACATTTTCTATATAAATGTTGATATTTAATTCTTATTCTGCTAAAATAGTAAAAATGACGCAACGGGAGGCAGTTATGCAGGCGGATATATACGATTTTGACAAAACGGTTGTGCCCTTTGACAGCGGCTCTAAATTTGCGATATTCTGCTTTTTAAGGTATCCGTATCTGATTTTTCTGCTTCCGTTTTATATTGCTTTGGCGTTCCTTTTTGCACTTCGCATTATAAAGCTCGACGGGTTCAAAAAGCATATTTTCTGCTTTATCGGATTTATAAAGCTCGACAAGGCGGTAAAAGCCTTTTGGGATAAATACGAAAATAAGGTTTTCCCGTGGTTCTTACCCGAAAACAGGGAAAGAACTGCGATTGTCATCAGTGCAAGTCCTGATTTTCTGCTTGAGGAAATCCAAAAAAGACTCAGATTTGAGTATCTTTTGTGTACAAGGCACGACAGAAAAACGGGCGAGCTGCTCTATAAAAACTGCCGAAACGAAGAAAAGGTACGCAGGTTTTACGAGCTGTTCGGCAAGGATAAGCTCGAAGTTATGTGCGTGTATTCTGACAGCTTAAAGAACGATAAGCCGATTTTTTCACTCGGTAAGCGTTGCTTTCATATTATGCCCGACGGCGAAAGAAAACAATTTGACTTTAACGAAATTTATCGATAAATATACTATACGGAAAGGTTCGGATTGATTATGAATATCTATGAAGAAGTACGGAAAATCAATTCCCCGCATCTTAATAAGCGTGCGCTTGCGAAAAAGTTTTCCGACGGCAGACTTGAAACCTATACTTATGGAGAAGCCCTTGATAAAGCCGACAAATACGCTGAAGCCCTCGCTTCGGCAGGAGTTAAGGAGGGCGACAGAATTGCCATTGCCTCCGAAAGTATGCCTGAATGGGTAATCACCTTTTTGGCGATTGCAAAGCTCCGCTGTACCTCGGTACTTATCGACGCTTCGCTTTCGGGCGAAGAAATCAAGGAGTTTATCGACAAGGCGGACACAAGAGCCGTTGCGGCGTCCGAGAGCTGCTATGAAAAGCTCAACAGGCTGCCCGATTATCCCCTCCCCGTTTTCGACATTTATAACGGTGTGTTTTTTGACGGCTCTGTTAAAAAGCTTTCCTCGGATATTCCGAAATCAACCGACACTGACAGCTCGGTTGCGACGATAATCTATTCCTCGGGTACAACAAGAAAATCCGCTGCGATTATGCACTATCACGACTCGCTTATAAACACGACTAAAATGACGCTCAACGTTCAAGGACTCGACAAGGACGACAGATACCTTTCAATCGTTCCGAACAGCCATATTTACGGCGTTATCTGCCTTATGCTGGGTCCTGCTCTTTCGGGCGCAGACGCATATTATATCGACGGAATGAGCGCAGACGCTATTTTGGGCGCCTTCAATGATTATCATCCTACGGTTTTCCTCGGAGTTCCGAAGGCTTATGAGCTGTTTATGACTCAGATAATGAAGAAGATAAATTCAAAGGCACTTACAAGAATAATGTTCAAGACATTTTTCCCGATTTGCCTTAAAAAGCGTAAAAAAGACGGAAATATGCTCGGCAAAAAGCTCTTTAAGAGTATTCACGAGGGCTTCGGCGGTGCGCTTGAATTTTTATGTACCGCAGGCGCACCGACAAAGCAAGAGGTTGCGGAATTTTTCTACGGCACGGGCTTTAATCTTATAATTACCTACGGCGCTTCGGAGACTAATATTCCCACGATCGGTAACCGTCCCGAAAGTCTTACAACACATTCCTGCGGTGTTCCGTATCCCGATATTCAGACTAAAATCAGCGATGACGGCGAGCTTCTTATCAAATCTCCTTACTTTATGAAGGGGTATTTCAGAGACGAGCAGCTCACAAGGGAAGCGTTCACGGATGACGGCTGGTTTAAGACGGGCGACCTCGCTTCGATAGACGAAAACGGTTTTTATTCAATTACGGGCAGAAGCAAGGAGAACATTGTCCTTGCAAGCGGTAAAAAAGCCACTCCCGAGGATATTGAAGAAAAGTATATCGGAATTGAACACGCAAAAGAGCTTGTAGTCTGCGGTGTTCCCGCTGAAAATGCCGATTATGACGAGGTACACGCATTCGTAGTACCCGACAACTTCGACGAAAAAACAGAGTCCGCTATCAAGGACAGATTTCGTGAAATTGCACTTAAGCTTCCGATATATATGAAGATAGCGCATTTCCACTTTGTCGATAAAATTCCGAGAACGTCAATTCAGAAGCCGAAGAGGTTTTTGTTAAAGCAGGCGGCTATTGACGAGCGAAGCGGCATTGAAAACGAAAATGTGAAGTCCGATAAAAACAATAAAACAACCTTAACAGGTGTAGTGAAAATTGTTTGTGAGGTTGCAAATGCAGACGAAGGCGACGTAACCGAAAGCACCGTGATTTTCAGAGACCTTGCAATCGACTCGCTTTCTGCTATCAACCTTGCGGTGCAGATTGAGGACAAGTTCGGTAAAAATATCGAGCCTTATTACAATGACACAATGACCGTCGGCGACATAGTTGATTTAATCGACGGAAAAGAGGGTAAGGCGGTTGTCAAGGAGATTGACGCAAGCCTCTATCCGCTGGATAAGGACGATAAGGATTACAAGCGCTTCAAGTTCTTTAAGAATTTGGCGAAATCACTTTATCACATTCATTTTTACGGCGAAGAGGTTATGGATAACGACAAGGGCTTTGTTGTCTGTGCAAACCACGTTTCAAAAATAGACTTCCTGTACATTGCTTCGGCTATGAGCAAGGAAAGATACAAGAAAACCTGCGTTATGGCTAAAAAAGAGCTTTTCAGAGACGATTGGTTCTCTACGAGAATGATAAAGTCAACAGGTATGGTGCCCGTTGACAGAAGCGGTATGAATATGAACATCATGAACAACATCTGCAAAAGGCTCAAGGAGGATTGGTGCGTTGTTATTCATCCCGAGGGCACAAGAAGCGAGGACGGAATTTTCAGAACGATGAAAAGCGGCGCCTGCGTGCTTGCAAGCGATACCGGAGTGCCGATCATCCCCGTTTATATTGACGGTGCGTTTGAAATTTTCCCCAAGGGCAAGAAAATAATGAGCTTCTACAATTGGAAGAAAATGAAGCCGTTCAGAGTAAACGTGCTTTTCGGCGAGCCGATAAGCTCACAGGGAATTACCGTCGAGGAGCTTGCAGACAAGGTACAGACAGCAATTCTTGCCTTACAGGACAAGGCAAAGTCAATGAAATAAGAGTGAATACATCCGAGAAAATTTTAACGCTTCTCGGGTGTATTTTTTTACAAAATTTATGTGTTTTCGGTTGACACGGGCGATTAAATATTGTATTATATAGAGGACAGAACGGTGGATTATGTCTATCGAAAAATTTTGAGGATTACAGAGGTAATTATTTATGAAAAAGTTTGCTACTGTTTTACTTTCGATTTGTTTAGTATTTTCAATGTGCGTCGCTTCTTTTGCGGCAGTACCGGATCTTACTTACACAAGCAAAGCTACAATCGCTATCAGAGAGGTTGTCAGAGATCTTGGCGCTAACCCGTCAGACGCTGACCGTGAGGCTGCCGCAAAGGCAATCATCACAATTCTTGAAGAAAACGGCGCAGAGACAAAGGGCGACCTTCGCACTTCTGCCGACACTCTTCTCGAAAAGGGCATTATTGACAAGCCTCTTTACACCGCAATAAACACAATTATCGACAAGGCCGAGGCTGATGAGCAGGATAAGGCTCAGGCTATCCTTGATCAGATGAAGGCTATTATGAACGACAGCTCCCTTTCGGCTACCGAAAAGATTACAAAGATGTACGAGCTTATTAAGGACTTGCCCGCTGAGGAAGTTCAGAAAATTCTCGACGCTGCTAAGGAAAAAGGCATTATCGACGAGGAAACCTACAATAAGCTTTCAGACCTCTTTAACGGTAACGGCAAGATTGAAATCCCCGATATTTCCGGTGACGGCGTCAAAGACCTTGTTACAAAGATTCTTGGCAAACTCGGAATCGGCGACGGAAACGGCGATAACAAGGATGACAACAAGGGCAATAACAACAGCGGTTCGGGTTCAGGCTCAAACAAGAGCGACTTCGAGGGTGGCAATGCTAAGACAGGCGACTATGCAATCGCTTCTGTTGCAGGCGTAGCAGCAATCGCAGGTGCAGCACTTGTTCTTACAAGAAAAAAGAACGACGATAAATAATTCTCAAAAAAATAAAAAGCGGTCTTGATTTCAAGGCCGCTTTTATATTATACTATGCATGGTGATTTTATGATTATAACAATTGATATAGGAAATACTAACATAACCTTCGGCGTGTTCGACAATGACAATATAGTCTTTGTTTCAAGGCTTGCCACTCAACGCAACCTCACACCCGATCAATATGCAGTTGAATTTTCTAACATATTTGCATTACACAAGGTTGACACTTCACTCATTGACGGCGCTATAATCAGTTCGGTTGTTCCCGAGCTTACGCAAACGCTCAAACAGGCTATTTCCCCGATTTGTGAGAAATGTATTGTAATTGCACCGGGTGTTAAAACAGGTCTTGATATACAAATTGACAACCCTGCACAGTTAGGCGCCGACCTTGCGGCAGGTGCGGTAGGAGTTGCGGAAAATTATCCCCTCCCCGCCTTTGTAATTGACCTCGGCACAGCGTCAAAGCTTTATGTTGTCAATGAGAAAAAGGCTTTCTGCGGCGGTCTTATCGCTCCCGGAATTGCAATTTCTCTCAATGCGCTTACAGAAACAAGCTCGCAGCTTCCGACAATCGCACTCAACGCACCGAGTAAGGCTTGTGCTAAAAACACGGTTGAATGTATGCAGTCGGGCATTATTCTAGGTACTGCATCAATGATTGACGGTATGATTGACAGGTTTGTTGACGAGGTGGGTACTCCCTCGGTAATTGTTGCAACAGGCGGACTTTCATCGTTTATCGTCAAAGAGTGCAAGCACGACATAGTATATGACAACGACCTTATCTTAAAGGGATTAAAGGCTATTTACGATAAGAACAGCAAGTAATTTTAATTCATCAAAAGCAATACATAAGGCGTGAGTTACAGCGTTTTGCGTAATATCACAATGCCGAGTGTTTGTTTTACGGTTGCACTTTTCCTTAAAGTACAGCCCATAAATATTTTAAGTGCGTTGCACCCGTGGAATTTTTTCCGAGCCATAAAGGGGCAACAGCGAAAGGAGTTTTATTATGGCAAAAAGTAAAAAGATGAGTAAAGAGCAGTCGCTCAAGCTCGCAATCGGCGGCATTTTAACCGCTATTGTAATCGTGTTGCAATTTATCGGTTCATCAATCAAGTTCGGAACCTTCTCAATTTCATTGATTTTGATTCCCATTGTTCTCGGTGCTGCTCTCTGCGGTCCGATCGTCAGCGCTTGGTTGGGTTTTGTTTTCGGTGTAGTTGTTTTGCTCTCGGGCGACGCAGGACTTTTCCTTACTATCAGCGTTCCCGGAACTGTCGCAACCGTACTTCTCAAGGGTACACTTTGCGGACTGTTTGCAGGTCTTGTATTTAACGCATTGAAAGACAAAAATATGACTCTTGCAACAATCCTTGCGGCAATCGTAGCACCTGTTACGAACACAGGCGTTTTCCTTTTAGGATGCCGTATTTTCTTCTTTGACGCTGTCAGAGAATGGGGCGTCGGCGAGGGTTTTGAAAGCGTATCAAAGTATATGCTCGTTGGTTTTGTCGGCTTCAACTTCTTGTTTGAGCTTTTGACAAACGTTGTTCTTTGCCCGATAGTTGTTAGAATTATCGAAGCAACGAAAAAGACAAATAAATAAGTACGCATACACATAAAAACACGGTAGTCTTTCCTTTTCAAAGACTACCGTGTTTTGTTATTTATTCAGTTCATCAACGTATTTGCAAGCCGAAAAAGCCGCCGTTGTGCCGTCCGCCATTGCCGTAGTAATTTGACGGATTTTCTTTTTTCTGCAATCGCCTGCCGTGAAAATTCCGCCTCTATCTGTACGCATATCCTCATAGGAAATTATGAATCCGTTTTCGTCAGGCGTAAGCAAGGCGTTATTTGTTATATCACTTTTTAACAAGCTTTTCAGTCTTAACATCACTGCGCCTTTTCAAGCACATAGCAAAGCCAATCGCCGTTGCGATTTTCCTCAACTATGCTGAAATTGTTTCTCTTCAAAGCCTCTTTAACTTCGTCTGCCCTCGGTGCGATAATTCCCGAAACGATAAAATGTGCGCCGTCATTCATAAAATCGCCGACAAAATCGGAGAACATTATAATAACATCAGCCACTATGTTTGCAACGACCAAATCAAATTTGCCTGTAACCTTATCCGTGAGGTTACCCTCTAAAATCTTGTATTCAGGCTCTGAAAAACCGTTGACCTTGCCGTTTTCAATCGCAGTTTTAACCGCTAATTCGTCAATATCAACGCCGACAACATTTTTGGCGCCGAGCAAGAGGCAGGCAATCGCAAGAATACCGCTTCCGCAACCCGTGTCAAGCACGCTGTCGCCGTCTTTGAGATATTTTTCGCACATTTCAAGGCAAAGACGAGTGGTGTCGTGTCCGCCCGTTCCGAAAGCAAGTCCCGGTTCAATGGAAAGCACCTTTCTGCCCGTGGGATTTTCGTAATCGTCGATCCACAGCGGTCTGATAAGCAATTTTTCGCCGACATTCATCGGTTTGAAAAACTCTTTCCAATTATTCTCCCAATCCTCATTTTTACACTTGTTGAGGTCGATTTTGTTGGCAATTTTGTTCTCATTCAAGCGTTCAGACAAAAACGCAACCGCTTCGGCAGGGTTTTCGTCGGGAGAAATATAGATGTGAATATAGCCTTTTGTGCGGTCTTTTTTGAGCAATTCCTCATCAATAAGGTCGATATTTGCAATCTCCCAAGTCTCCTCCTCAAGAGTCCTGTAATCCTCAATATACACGCCGTAAGGCACAACCATATTTGCAATATCGGTTGCAACATCTATATCGTCGGCATTTATTTCAATTATAACTTCTGTCCATTCCATTTATTGCTTTCACCTTTTAATATCTATTATGTACCCTCTCGCAGAAGCAGACAAGGTCTTTAACCTCGAGCTTTGTACCGTCGTCGAGCACCGCAATGCCGTTCATCTTGCCGAAAACCTGGTGCTGGTCTGTGAGTATAAGCTTTACATCAATCTTCGCCGCCCTGTCGATAATGGGTGTAAAGGTCATTTCAAACCTCTTATCCGAGGAGGTTATAGTCCACAGCTTCATATAGCTGTCCTCGGGGATATTAAATGTAA
Source organism: Candidatus Fimenecus sp. (assembly GCA_052273625.1). Classification (GTDB taxonomy): domain Bacteria; phylum Bacillota; class Clostridia; order Oscillospirales; family Acutalibacteraceae; genus Fimenecus. Next base: position 16,207 of record DAVZHW010000015.1, read on the forward strand.
TATCGTCGAGCTTATGACCTACTCCGTCATAGAAAATTATGTTTTCAGAGGCGGCTGTTGTGTCTCCGAAGCCATAGCCTATGTTAAAGCCGAAATCCTTACCGTTGATTATGCCGTTGCCCGAGCCCCAATTCCATGTGTTGTCATAAGTCCAAACGCCTCTGCCCCAGTCAAGAGTCGCAAAGTCGGTGTCGGAATTAAACGTATAAGCTTCCGAGCCATAAGTACAAACACCCGAAGCTCTCATACAGTTAATTTTCTGATTGTAGTAAAATGCGTGCCTGTCCTCTTTCCAGGGAGTTGCGATAACCATAGTATCGCCGTCGGGCTGAGTAAGAGTCAAATCGCAGGTAAAAGTTTTACCCTCGTGGAAATTCTTAAATGTGCAAACGATTTTACGCATATTGCCACGCTTTTTGTACTCAAGATAAAGACGCTTGTCCTTATACATTATGTCGCCCTTATCGGTTGTTGACGGCATTTTAAGTTTACCCATCGGGAAAGCGTTAAGCACGGTTTCGGTATGCTCCCACGGTGTTCCCCTAAAGTCAAGCAAGGATACGGATTGAAGTCCTATGTAGCCGTCATCGGAAATCGTGAACGCAACGCCGTAATCCTTTGCAAGAACAAGATAATAATCCCATTCTTTGATACGGGTAGCACGCTTTTTGATGTCGTTCCTGTCATAGATTTGACAGAGCTTCCTTGACCAGCCCGGCTCTTTCAATGTGCCATCTTCGTTAAGTAATCTTTGAACCTTTGTAACTTCATGATTTCTCATAAAATCAACCCCCTAAAAATTTATTCAAGATTATTTATTCAAGATTAACCTTTGTACTGTCCTGTTTTGTTTCGTGCTTGTATATTCTTCTGTCCTCTAATGCCCAAAGCCTTGACGAAAAACCTTTTTCCTCAACATTTTCAATCGCATGAGCTATCTGATAAACCCTTGCGTCCATAAGGTCGAGTTCGGAGAGCAATTCAGCCTCGAGGAACATAGGTCTGACCGCCGCACCGTAATCAGGCTCGCCGTGATGTGAAATGAGCATATGTTCAACCAACATTGCCTTTTCCCTTGAAATCGAAAGCTCCGTAGCCGCTTCGTCAACAAGCATAGCACCCTTTACAAGATGTCCTATCAAATTGCCCTCGACAGTATAGCCCGAAGCGATACCGCTTGCGCCGACATCATATTCGGTTGTTTTTGCAATATCGTGAAGCATAGCGCCTGTCAAAAGCAAGTCCTTATTTACAAACGGATAAACCTCGCATACGCCCTCACAGAGCTTAACGATTGAAAGAGTGTGCATTAACAATCCGCCTCTTACTGCGTGGTGAAGTCTGTATGCGGCAGGCCAAGTGAGCAAAACATCCTTCCTCTGCTCGTACATATGTAAAACAAGCTTTTTAAGCTCCTCATCGGAAAAGGCTTTTACCCTTTCAATGAGCTTTTCATACATAAATTCGCCCGAATAATCCGCCGACTGAACAAGGTCATCCATATTGACATTGTCCGAGTCGTTTACAAGCCTGATTTTGCTTATTCTCAGCTGGTCATTGCCCTGATATTTGCTGATTTCTCCCCTTACCTTTACGACAGAATCAGCGGAAAACTTACCGTGAATTAACGGCGAATAATCCCAAAGCTTTGCATTTATCTCTCCGCTTTTATCGGAAAGCTTCATATCAAGGTAAGTCGAGCCTTTTGCAGTTGTCTTTTCATCGCACTGCTTGACAATCGCAAAGCCCTCAGACTGACCGTTGGTAAGATTATTAAAATTCATATTTCATTCTCCTAAACATACTGTATAGATTTAATTATACACTATAATTTTATATCATTCAAGAACCGTTTGACGCCGTTTATCACATCTGCTTCGGTTACGGTGTCGGAGTGAATGCCGAACACCGCCTTTTCCGTTCTTTCGCTTGCCGTAACAACGCCCGAGAACAGCGAAAACGCACATAAAATCAATATTGTTACGGTTATAAATTTCTTAAATTCCCTGTCCTTTTTCATTTGTTCTCCTTTACAAATTCGCTTATTGCCCTGCCGATTAAATGTCCTGAATATTCGGCTTCCTCAAGCGTGTTCGAGTCACTTCCGACCTCCAGCAAAACGGAACACGGAACCACGTCCATATTGTACTTTCGTGCAGAAAAAAGTATCGGTCGCATAAGGCTCGGGTACATTGTCTCCGCCTTTTGCTGCAATTTAAGAGCAAAGGTCAAATTTTTCTCCCAAGACGGAAATGATTTTACCTTGCCGTCCTCGCAGCCCGTTATTATCATTATCTGTGCCGCTTTTCTGCCGTTTATTGTCGTTACAGGCTTTGTGCGTGTCGTTTCGGAATTGTGAATTGCGTCTCTGTGGACGTCAAGGACAATCTGTATTGTCGGATTTTCCTGCAAAATTCTATCGATTTTCTCACGGGAACGGTCATACGCGCCTGTGTATTGAGCATCGTGAATATCGGTATCGTGGATATATCCTATTCCGCTTTTCTCAAGCTCTTCACATATCGCCGTGCCGACTCTTACCATATTTTTGTCGGGATCGTTACTCCTTGTGCTGTAAGAATTTGTAAACCATCCCTCGTCAAGCATTTCATAGCTTTCGGTTGTGTGCGTGTGGAAAATCAGCACCGTGGGCTTTGAAATGTCCTCGGGAGAAAACACAAGCTCGCCCGAAAGTGAGCTTTCGATATTGATGCTGTGCGACGGAGTTGTGTTGCGAACGGTAATATTACCGAAGGTCGAGGTCGCATTGGCAACGCCGTAGGTTTTTTCGACTATTTTTCCGTCATGTGAGGCAGCAGAAAAATCGGCTCTGTATTTTTTCGCCATTTCGAGTATGTCCTGCGGTGCCGAGTCGCTCTTTTTAGCCGTTTCCTGCGACTTTTTTGTAATTTCCGTGTTGTCGGAGATTTCCATATTGCCCGTTTCCTGCGATTTCGGCTCTGATTTCGCCGACCTCGCAGCCTGTGAAAACGTTTGCACCGTCGCCTGCGGCAAGGCAAGTCCCGCTGAAACAACTGCGGTTTTGACTACCGCCGTCGGACAATAGGTGTTCAATAGGAAAGCGAGCGTAAATATTATCAAGGAAATAAATGCCGTAACGCCGTTTGATGAATTTTCGGGAGCTTTTCGGTTTCTCATTTTAACCATCCTTTCGCATATATATCCGTAATGTATATGCAAAAGCGGTTTTATTTATACGACAGACAGCAAAAGCTCGGGATCTGTTTCGGGCTGCAAGGCACAGTTTACGCAGAGTGAAATAAGCTTTGCGGCTCTTTCTATCATAACGTCAATTTCACGGGGCGTTACCATCATATTCTGCGCCTCGGCACCTTCGGTGGCGGTCTTGTTTCCCGTCACAGCCCTTGCGAGCGTAACCGCATCGACAACCGTCGGAACGCCGATTGCTATAACAGGCACTCCGAGTGTGTTTTTTGAAATTTCGGCTCTCTTATTTCCGACGCCCGAGCCGGGAGTTATGCCCGTATCGGTTATTTGCACCGTTCTGCCGAGCCTTTCAAGTCCTGCCGCCGCAAGCGCGTCAATGACGATAACCGCCTTTGGCTTTATAGCGTCGGCAACGCTCTTGATTATCTCCCCCGTTTCAATTCCCGTCTGTCCGAGAACGCCCGTAGCAAGCGAGCAAACAGGGTTTAATCGGTCAATTCCAATTTCCTCTGCAAGCTCCGAGGTGATATGCCTTGTCGAAAATATCCCCTCGGCACAGCGAGGTCCTAAGGCGTCGGGGGTTATATCCTTATTGCCTATGCCTGCGACAAGCACCGTGCCGTCGCCCTTTGGCAAGAGCGATGAAATTTGATTTGAAATGCTTTTCATTCTGTCGTCGAGCAATTCCGTATCATAGGAAAATTCGTCCAATTCAACCGTTATATATTCGCCCACGGGCTTGCCTATCGCCTCAGCCGCCTCCTTGTCTAAAACTGAAATTTTTGTTATCTTCGTTTTTTCCGTTTCGAAAATTTTTCGCCTTATCCCCTTTGGTCTGTCGCCTGAAATAAAGCTGTCTTTTTCTATCGCCAAGTCGGTTCTTGCGTTCATTTTAACATCTCCTTATGTTCTTATTATTGGACATAATAAAAAAATATTGCAAAATTATAAAAAAAACTTGCTTTTTTCGTCTATAAATGGTATCATATATTCCGCTAATGTATAAGGGAGGTGTGACAATGCCTAATATTAAATCAGCTAAAAAGCGTGTAATCGTAAACGACAAGCGTGCTAAGCGCAACAAATCAATGAATTCCGCATTAAAGACTGCTATTAAGAAAGCTAATGTTGCAATCGAAAGCGGTTCTGCAGACAAGGAAGTACTTGTTACTGCTGCTGTTAAGAAGATTGACCAGGCTACTGCTAAGGGTCTCCTTCATAAAAACAATGCTGCACGTAAAAAGTCCGCCCTCGTTACTAAGTTGAACAAGGCTTAATTCAAGCAGTTTGTTGTTGCGCTGTCAACTTTCGGTTGACAGCGTTTTGCTTTTTATTTTCATACGCACATTTTTTACATATTGTTCATTGACTTTTAATTATATTTTAGTTATAATAGCTTTGAACTTAAAACAAAATTGGAGGTTTTGTTATGAAAAAAGCATTACAGGTAATCGGTATTCTTGTTGCAGTTGCAGGCGCAGCTTTCGCAGCTTATGTTCTTGTTAAGAAATACGTTGACAGCAAAAAGGTTGTTATCGGTAACGACGCTGAAAACTATGTTTCTTGCTCATGCTGTGACGATACTTTCGTTTCGGAGACAGTTGCGTAAACAAACTATATAAGGCTGAGTGTTCATAAGGCAGTTTTGCTTCAAAACAACATCTTTTTGCACAATAATTCGTTAACCCCCACAGATATGCGTCAGCATTATCTGTGGGGATTGCCTTTTCTTGTATCAAAAATATATTATTTTGAAGTGCGTTGCAGTTTCGTAGCTATAAAAATTTATGTGAGAAACCAAAACTTCCTTATGAACACTCATCCAAAGGAAGAACAGCTATTCTTTTTGAATAACTGTTCTTTTTATTTTATTTCGATTTTGGTTTTGTGAGAAATGACACCACCACGCCCGACAGCATTGCCGCCGTGATACCCGCAGAGCCCGAGCTCAACGGCCCTGTTAAAATTCCGAGCCATCCGTATTCTCTTATCGCCTGCTTCGTGCCCTGAACGAGCATATTGCCGAAGCCCGTCAGCGGAACATTCGCCCCTGCCCCCGCCCATTCGGAAAACGGCGCATATATTCCGAGCGCACCGAGCAAAACTCCCAACACGACAAACGCCACTAAAATCCTCGCAGGTGTGAGATTGGTTGTATCAATCAATATTTGTCCGACAACGCAGATAAGTCCGCCCACCACAAATGCTTTCAGAAACATCATAACACGCACTGCCTTTCATTATTTTACAAAAATATTATTTCAAGAAAGCTTTTACATATTCAAAAAACTGTGATAAAATAGTAAAAAAATAACGAGGTGATTTTATGAATTCGTTGACAGATACATATACGCTTATAAATTCTGTGGAGGTTCCCTGCATTGCGTTCGGCACTTGGAAAATGCCCGAAGAAGTCGCTGCGAATGCAGTTAAATGCGCCATTGAAAGCGGCTACCGTCACATTGACACGGCGGCGGCATATCAAAATGAGGAATATGTCGGTAAGGGCATAATCGAAAGCGGTGTTAAGAGGGATGAAATTTTCTTGGTTTCTAAGCTCCCGAATGATGACCACGGCTATCAAAATGCGATTGACTCTTGCGAAAGGTCACTTAAAAGGCTTAAAACGGACTATCTTGACTCGTACCTTATTCATTGGCCCGTGCTTGTTGAAAACGTTGACAGGCTCGAGGACGATTTGTGCGAGACATGGAGAGCGTTTGAAAAGCTTTACAATGACGGAAAGCTCCGTTCGATAGGTACAAGCAATTTCCTCGAAGAGCACATTGAAATAATCAAGAGGAATTTTTCGACCTATCCTATGATAAATCAGGTGCAGATGCATCCGCAAAATCCGCAGGAGGAGATGATTGCATACTGTAAGGAAAACAAAATCCTCCCCGAGGCGTGGAGCCCGTTAATTCAAGGTCAGGCGTTCAAGCGTGAATTGTTGATTGATATGGCTGAAAAGTACGGTGTTTCGGTAGCGCAGCTATGCGTGAGATTTATCGTTCAAAAAGGTGCGGTTCCCGTTCCGAAGTCCGCTACTCCCGAAAGGATAAGAAACAATGCCGATGTTTTCGGTTTTGAAATTTCCTCGGAGGATATGGAGAAAATCGCAACGCTCAGAGAGTACGGTATGATAGGCAATCCCCCGTCAGTTCCGAGAACTCATCAGGTTGTAGGCTTCTAAAATTAAATTTAAGCATAAAAATAACGGTGTACAAGCGAAAAAGCTCATACACCGTTTATTTTATTATCTGTTATAAAAGGTCTGTTTCTTCAACCTTTTTGTTGAAGAATTTAACAGGCTTTTTGAATAAGAATCTGAAGAACAAACCGATTACAAGTGCGATTATGATATATGCGCAGAGCTTTACGAGATCCATCCAATAATCGCTTTCCCAAGTTCCGCATACGCACTCTCTCATTGCGTTAATAACGAATGTAAAGGGCAAATACGGGTGAATTGCTCTGAAGAATGCAGGTGTTACGTCAATCGGGAACGTACCGCCTGAGCCGCCGAGCTGAACGACAAGCATAATTACCGCAACAGCCTTGCCTATATCGCCGAATGCCGCTACGAGCGAATACATAAACAGCGAGAACACGAGCGAAGCAAAGCAGCCTGCGAGCATAAACAGTCCGGGGTTATAGCACTGAATTTTCAGGAAATACAGGTCGCCGAGACAGATAATCAGGCTTTGGATAAAGCCGAAGGTCATAAACGTAAACGCTCTGCCGAAAAATTCCTGCGAGAAAGTGACATTGCCGATTTCCTTTTTATGCTTAACAGTGGGATTGAATACCGCTATAAGAATGATTGCGCCGACCCAAATTGCAAGGGTTGTATAGAACGGCGCCATTGCCGAGCCGTAGTTGTCGATGCCGTAAACCTTTTCGGTGTTTACCTTAACAGGCGAAGCCAAGAAGCTGCCAAGCTCATTTCCGTTGTTTACTGATAAGTTATATATTACATTGAACAATTCCATATCGGTAAGTCCCGCAACCTTGCCGTCAACAATATCCAGCTGCTTTACGAAGCCGTCGAGCATTGAGGAAAGAGCCGAAAACATTGTCGAGCCTGCGCTTACAGATACGCTCAAGGAGTTTGAAAGCTCCTTAAATTCCGTGCTTCCGCTTAGCTTTTCGATAATATTAGAAACGTCGTTCATAACCTCTAAGAGTGAGTCAATAGCCTTGCTCAATGCAGGCTTTACCGTGCCGTTATATTCCGCATCAAGTCCGCTGAGCGTGGAGGCTATCGATTTCAACGAATTTACAATTTCGGAAACGTCGTTTTTATTAGCTCCCGATTCAATGGCGGAGGTAATTTTTTGGTCAAGCTGCGTTAGGTTGTTGTTTGCGTCTTTAAGAGCGACAATCAACGCATCCAAGCCCTTAACGGGAGTGTCAAGAGAGTCTCTTATCGACTCCAATGTGCCGATGAAAAGCGTGAGCTTCTGATTGACGTCCTTGACTGCTATCTGTGCGGATTTAAGTCCTGCCGTTGTAGCCTCATTGGTCGTGTCGTTAATGTCGTTAATCGAATTTGCGATTGAAACCAATGTGCCCGACGATTGAGTGATAACCGAGCCGAGCGTGTCGGTTATGCCGTCAACCGCAACCCTTGTAACCTTTATGGCGTCATTTGTGTCCTTGAGAGCCGAGTCAACATTGTTTATAAGCTTATTCAAATCAGCCTGCACAAGCGAAGAGTCAAGCTTTTCAAGCTGCTGCATAATCTTGTCAAAGCTCTGCAACGTTGTCTGCAAGCCGACAACATTTTCCTTAACAAGCTCAATTCCCGTTGTAATTTTCTTAACGGTTGAATTTGAGCCGTCATTTGCGTCAACCACAACAACGCCCAAAACCTTGCTCACAACGTCAATAACGGTCTGAACAAAGGACTCGTTGACCTCGGTTTGCACGGTCTGAACTACCTTGTCGGTAATTTTCGTCGCTATGGCGTTTTTCTTTTCGTTGGCATAGTATGTAATTTGCGGCATTTTGAAATCGTCGGAAATAATACTTGTAAGCGAGGTGCTGAAATCATCGGGAACCTCGATTGCTGCGTAATACTTACCGGCCTTTACGCCGTATATACCCTCTTCCTTTGAGACGAACTGCCAATTTATAACGTCGTTTGCGGATAAATTTTCCTTTATCTGCTCGCCGACATTTACCTCTATGTCCTTAAACTTTGTACCCTTATCCTCTATAATAACGGCAATCTGCATATTACCCGTGCTCTGCTTGCCGTACGGGTCCCAGTTTGCGTAAATGTTGATCCACGCATAAAGCGACGGCAGCACAAGCACGCCTACCGCCAAGATGATTGCCATACTGTTTGTAAAAATCTTTTTTAAGTCTCTGGAATATATTTTTAGAATATTCTTCATTACTCATCTTCCTCCTCGTCGTCGATTTCATCCTCATCGTCGTCGTTGTCAGTAAAAATATCATATTCGCCGTACTCAAGCATATCGTCGTCCTTTAAGTACGGTATAACCTTATCCTCTATCAAATACCTTATATAATCCAAAAACAAAAACACGGTGACTAAAGAGAATATAAGAATTATCCATATAGTCAAAAACTGCATGTGCCTACCCGTGCTGATGCTCAATACCGTGAAAAGTACGGAAATTACTAAAAATATAATCAGAGTTGTTATTTTCGCTTTCCTGTACTTCTTACAACCGATATCGTAGTTTTTTAAGAGCTTATCCCTTATAAACAAATATTTTTTAGCGTATTTCTGTTCATCTGTAAGCTCTTGGGGTGTCGCTTCGGACTCATTACCGTTCAAAACGGCATTATTGCCCTCCGCCTTTTTCTCGGCTGCTTCGTTATTTTTTTCTTTGAAGTTTTCGCCCATAAATGTCGCCTCCTTCACCAATAATATTATAGCAAGATGTTTTGCATTTTTCAATAGTTATTAGAAATTTGTCTAATAATATATATTTATAGAAAAAGCAACGGTAAAATTCATATAAAATTAAATGGGGCAGCTAATTGGCTGCCCCATTTTCAGAGATTTCCTATGTTACCTCAATCTCTTTAATATTAAATTCGTTGCCTTGAATGAGATATGTTTTTTCACTCTGACAATACGGACAAATTTTGCCGTACTGCACGGTGGGATAGGTCTTTTGACAGTCCTCACAATAGGTTACGGCGTCGATACGCTCGACTCTTAACTCGCAATCAATGAGAATATCGTGCTTTTTGACCGCCCAATTCCAGCAATCTATCAGATACTCGGGAATGACGGTTGAAACCTCGCCAACCTGAAGTGTGACCGAGTGAACATGCTCAACATTGTTCTCAACGGCTACTTTTTTAACATCATCTATAACATAGAATACTACGCCGAGTTCGTGCATATTTTACCCCTTAGTGCTTATCCGTATCCTTACCGATAGCCTCACGGAATTCGGTATATTTCTTCTCGTATTCCTTGACCTCTTTCGGTATCTTCTTAACGGCAAGCTTTGCGACATTACCTGCAAAATACGGGAAAATGTGCTTCATCTTATCCTCTGCGACAACCATCTTTGACGCTTCGGGACGGTCTCTGTGAAGCTTGATTGCGTCAAACTCGCACTTTGTGGTACAAATACCGCAACCGAGGCATCTGTTCGGGTCAACAACCGAAGCACCGCAACCGAGACAACGAGCCGTTTCAATTTTAACCTGCTCCTCGGTGAGAGTCTTATGAGCGTCTCTGAACGACATCTTAATATCAATCGTTGCGTCTGTTCCTGCCTCCTGACGGGAGGAATTGTCATAGCTGTCAATTACAAGATTGTCCTTATCAAGTTCAATGAAATCTCTGCGGTTTCTGCCGATTGTAAGCGAAGCATGCGGATGAACGTATCTGTGGAGGCTCTCTGCTGCGCACTTACCTGCCTCGATAGCATCAATAACGAACTTAGGTCCTGTATAAACATCACCGCCGACAAAAATATCGGGCTGTGAGGTCTGGAAGGTAAGTCCGTCTGCAACCGGATAATTTCCGTGCCAAAAGTCAACCTTTTCGCCGTCAAGCATATTACCCCATTCAATCGACTGACCGATAGCGTAAATGACTCTGTCGGCTTTGATTTCGATTGTTTCGTTCTCGTCGTATTCGGGTGAGAACCTGTTTGTTTCGGGATCAATGGTGCGTGTGCATTTCTTAAATACAACCGCCGTTACATTGCCGTTTTCGTCCTTTTTAATCTCTTTCGGACCCCAGCTGTTGCAAATTTCAATATTCTCGTCAAGAGTTTCTTCTATTTCCTCGTTTGATGCAGGCATAGTATCTCTCGACTCAAGGCATACCATAGAAACCTTCTTTGCACCGAAGCGATGAGCTGTTCTTGCACAGTCAACGGCAACATTACCGCCGCCGATTACAACTACATCGCCGTCAATTTTCTGCTCTTGATTTTCAGTTGCCGAATGTAAGAAGTCAACCGCAATGTCAATGCCGTTTGCATCCTCGCCGTCAACACCCGCCATTCTTCCGCCTTGGCATCCGATAGCAACATAGAAAGCCTCAAAGCCTTGTTTACGAAGCTCGTCAAGAGTAATATCCTTGCCTACCTCAACTCCGCACTTAATCTCAACGCCCAATTCTCTGATAACATCAATTTCAGCGTCGATAACATCTTTTTCAAGCTTGTATGACGGAATACCGTATCTCATCATACCGCCGGGTTTTTCGTTCTTTTCAAAGACTGTCGGCTTATATCCCTTTGCAGCAAGGTAATAAGCGCACGAAAGACCTGCCGGACCTGCACCGATAACAGCGATTTTCTGCTCCCAATGATCATATCTGTTTGAGGAAATGACAACCTCGGGAACATATCTTGTTTCAGCGTTCAAATCCTGCTCTGCGATAAATTTCTTAACAGCGTCGATTGAAACTGCTCTGTCGATTGTACCTCTTGTGCAGGCATCTTCGCACTTGTGGTTACATACTCTGCCGCAAATTGCAGGGAACGGATTATCCTTTTTAATGAGGGCAAGAGCGTCCTTGTATCTGCCCTGTGCCGCCATTTTCAAATAACCCTGAACGGCTATATGAGCAGGGCAAGCGGTTTTACAAGGTGCCGTACCCGTATCATAACAGTTAATTCTGTTGTTATCTCTGTAATCCTCGTCCCACTTATCCTCTTTCCAATGCAAATACTCTTTAAGTGAGGACTGCTCGGGGAGAGTTCTTCTCGGATACACTACCTCGCCCTGCTTTGTGCAAAGCTTCTGTCCGAGTCTTACCGCACCTGCCGGACAATACTCGACACACTTACCGCAGGCAACACATTTTTCGGGTTCAACCTTTGCCGTGTAAGCCGAGCGTGAGAGGTTCGGAGTATTGAAAAGCTGCGAGGTTCTCAAAGCGTTACAAATGTTTACATTACAGTTACAAATACCGAAAATCTTGTTGTCGCCGTCGATATTCGTAATCTGATGAACGAAGCCGTTTTTCTCTGCATTGCGGAGAATTTCCATAGCCTCATCATATGTTATATCGTGTCCCTTATGTGTTTCACGGCAATAATCGGCAAAGTCGCCTACACCGATACACCAGCCGTAATCGTCATCCGCACAGCCCTCGTCAAGAGCAGCACGGGAAGCACGGCAAGAACAGCGTGCAACGCCGATATGCCCCTCGTATTTTTTAAGCCAATATGAGAGTTGCTCAATATCCATAACGCCGTTTTCCATTTCAATGGACTTTTCAACGGGGATAACATGCATACCTACACCTGCACCGCCGGGAGGTACCATATGGGTAATGCCCGCAAGCGGAACAAAGGTCATTCTCTCAAAGAACGAAGCAAGCTCGGGGTGGTCGATAAGTCTCTGGTTAACAGCGTCGGGAGGAAGCTCGTGAATATTAAGAAGTTCAGCCGAACCGGGTACGAACATCGGCAAAATATATCTTCTCTCGCTCTGAGGCGCAGTTCTGCCGTTGTGGTCATAGTGATAACCGTAGTCATATTCAAGCAAGCCGATATAACTCAATTCGTCAAGCAATTCCTGTACCTTTTCCCTCGAGAACTGCTGATTTTTATTTGCGATTTCGTCAAATTTCATAGGCTTACGCAAGTCCATTGACAAGACAATATCACACATATCATCAGTCAAAACCTCGGCAAGTCCCCAATATTCAGCGTCATTCGAGGTAACGCCCTTTAGCTTATGGTCAATGACATCGGTAATTTTTCTGCCGACAGCCGCTACCTTGGGGCGAGGATTTTCAACGCCTAAGCTTGGCGGAGTAACATATTCGTATCTTTTAGGCATAGCAAACTACTCCTTATACATATTTGTACCTTTATTTTATATTCTATATTAACAAATGTCAATCAACTTTTCTTTGGATATTGTATATTGACTATATCTTTTTTCGGTGTTACTATAACGATAGACAGATAATGTCATAGATGATATTCATAGGAGGATAATGAAATGTTGTTCCACATTTACGGCGACGCTTCAATCACTCAACTTCTCGGTTGGCTTATGGTCTTTGCAGGACTTGTTGTTTTGAACGAAGTGGCTCGTCGCAGTAAAGCAGGGGGAATTTTCTGCTTTATCGTAGTTCCCGTAGTTCTTACGGTTTATTTTATCTCTATTGCAATAGGCGTTAAAAACGGTGCCGAGTGGGCGCTCAACAATCCAACCTATCTCCATATGAACGGTTGGTTCCACTATGCGAAGCTGTATGCGGCTACAATCGGCTGTATCGGCTTTATGTTCCTCAAATACAAATGGGGAATCGGCAAGACGGAATGGTTCAAGATGTTCCCGTTCCTTATCGTTGCTATCAATATTCTTATCGCAGTTGCTTCTGACTTTGAGTCGGCAATCAAAGGCGCTAACGCTCTCGCTGAAACAGGCTCTGCTTGGTGGTACTCAAACGAGGGTATTTGGCTCTACGGCGGTTGGTGGAACTGGGTAAACGGTATCGCAGGCATTGTCAACATTTTGTGTATGACAGGCTGGTGGGGTATCTATCAGTCCAAGGATAAGAAGGATATGCTTTGGCCCGATATGACTTGGTGCTACATACTCGCTTATGATGTATGGAACTTTGAATACACCTACAACAATCTTCCCACTCACAGCTGGTATTGCGGTCTTGCTCTTTTGCTCGCTCCGACATTCGCAAACGCTTTTTGGAACAAGGGCGGTTGGATTCAGAACCGTGCTAACACACTCGCTATTTGGTGTATGTTCGCTCAAATCGTTCCGCAGTTTATGCTCAGCGACAAATTCTCGGTTTACACATCGGTATATCCCACAGGATATGTTATGAACCCCGATTTTGCACCCACAAGTGCTGATCCGAAAGCACAGGGCGTTATCGCTATCCTTGCTCTTGTTGTCAACGTTGTTGTTCTTACCGCTATTATCAAGCGTTCAATCGAAACTCATACAAATCCGTACAAGCACGAAATCTTTACACATCAAAAGGATTACAAGCTTGCTATGGCAAGAGCTGTCAACGAAGGCAAATAAGCATTACACAAAAGAAGAGGTATTATGAACGATTATAAAGTAATTGAAATTAAACGCTCTGTGTTTGAAAGCAACGACAGAGAGGCAGACAAGGTTCGTGAACAGCTTAAAGCGGACAGGACATTTCTCTTAAACCTTATGTCCTCACCCGGAAGCGGAAAAACCACAACCTTAAAGCAGACTATTGCCAAATTAAAGGACGAATACAAAATCGGTGTTATGGAGGCTGATATTGACAGCGATGTTGACGCAAAGACAATTGCCGAAACAGGCGCAAAATCAATCCAGCTTCACACGGGCGGTATGTGCCATCTTGACGCAGGTATGACAAAACAGGGCTTGGACAGCTTTGGTGCAAACGAATTTGATTTCGTTGTGCTTGAGAATGTAGGCAACCTTGTATGCCCTGCCGAATTTGACACGGGCGCTTCTAAAAACGCTATGATTTTATCCGTTCCCGAGGGTGACGACAAACCGTTAAAATATCCCTTGATGTTTACGGTCAGCGATTGCGTACTTATCAACAAAATTGATACAAAATCGGTTTTCGACTTTGACGACGAGGCGGTTGTTGAACGCATTAAGAAATTAAATCCCAACTGTGAGATTTTCTTTATCAGCGCAAAGACAGGCGAAGGAATTGACGCTTGGACAAATTGGTTGAGAAAAGAAATCGACGCTTGGAACAGCTAAAATCATACTGACTGATATAAAAAAGGACTGTAAAGGTAAAAAACTTTACAGTCCTTTAATTTTTACTCGGAAAGCCCGTATTTTCGGGTAATTCTCGACAGCCGCCTGCCTATCGGCTTGAACAGTAAAATGAGGAAAATCACATTTGACACGACATAGACCAAAGTAACGGGCAACGCAGTTGTAACGAGCGTTAAATACCGTGAAAATACGAATGTGCCGTCCACGTAAATTGCCGTCCACGTATCCATAAACAGCGAATACGCAACGCCCGACAATGCACCGAAGAAATATAAGAAAAGCTTACTCTTTATAAGTCCTTTTGCAAACACTCCCGCAAAGAAGCCTATAAGTCCCCACGCAAGCATCTGAAACGGAGTCCACGCACCCTGCCCGAAAATGAAATTTGACACGAGAGCCGACAGCGCACCGCATAAAAATCCGTATTGCGAGCCGAGGTAAACGCCTGTTATTATTACAAAAGCGGTTACGGGCTTGAAAAACGGAACATAGGAAAATGCAAACCGTCCGACGACCGAAAGAGCCGTCATAACCGACACAAGCACCGTGCCGACAACCGCCGTTCGCTGTTTATATTCAATCGAAACAAAAAAAGAGGCAAGACAAAATATTGTTACGGCAAGGCAAAGAAAGACATATTTCCTTGCGCCGAAAAACTGTGTGCCGAAAATCACCGTCAGCGGAATTACGCCGAAAATTAAAATATAACTTAAATTTTTTCTCTGTTTAAGGCTCATTGTTTTTCTCCGTGCAAAGAGCCGACACCTGCTTACAGGTTACGGCAAAATCGGTGTAATCTCTCGATATTTTGGATGCGCCCGTAGTATAAAAACTGTTGTCGGAAAAGAACCTTTGCGGAACATCGCAAGCGGTGATTTCTCCGTCAAAAAGCAATGAACAGCGGTCTGAAATCTCCGAGGCAAGCTCTGTATCGTGGGTTACGGCTACAATGCTCACGCCGTTTAGCGACAACGACTTGATTATCTCCTTGATATTGTCCTTTGCGACGCAATCAAGGCTTTTTGTCGGCTCATCCATAAGTAAAATATCCGGCTTTGACACAAGCAATTTTGCGATAGCGCATTTTTGAAGCTCTCCGCCCGACAAATCGAACGGATGGCGGTGCCGCAAATCGGCAACTCCGAGCAGTTCAAGTGCTTCGTAAGTTCTGTCCTCGCCCTCGCTGAAATCAAGTCCGAGATTTTGGCAATAAAGCCGCAAATCCTCCTCGACGCTCTCGCAGACGAACATATTTTTAACATTCTGTACAAGCAACGCCGTGCGTTTACCCTTGCCGATATTGATTTTTCCGCTGTACGGCTTCAAAACTCCGGCAACAAGCTTTACAAGGGTTGTTTTTCCCGAGCCGTTTGCGCCTAAAATACAATGCACCTCGCCCTTTTTACAGGAAAAGCTCAAACCGTTTATTATATCCTCGCTGTGCTTTGAATATCTGAAATGCACATTCTTACATTCAAAGGTATTATCGTATTCGTTGCGAAATTCCTTTATCGGCGCAGAGGAAACGAACGAAAAATTATCCGAAAGCCAATTCTTTCCCTCTTTAACATTAAGCGGACAATCCCCTTTTTTGCCCGTATCACGCCATATTTTCGCACAGTCGGGCAAATTTCCGAAAACCGCTTCGTCTGAAATTTCAGGCAGCTTTTCACGAATATTACCGTAGGAAATGAGCTTGCCCTGCTTCATAACGGCAATTTTATTGCACACGGACACAAGCTCGCCCGTGCGGTGCTCGCTGATTATAAACGTAACTCCCAAATCCTCGTTCAAGCGTTTAACGGTGTTGATAAAGTCCACGCAGGCAATCGGGTCAAGCTGTGAAAGTGGCTCGTCCAAAAGTATCATTTTCGGCACTCCGACCGTCACGGAGGCAAGATTTAACAGCTGCTTTTGACCGCCCGACAGCTCCGATGTGTTTTTATAAATCCATTGCGTTATTCCGAAATATCCTGCCGCTTCGGCTACACGGCGACGCATCTGCATAGGCTCTGTACCCGTGTTTTCAAGCGTAAAGGCAAGCTCATGCCAGACCTTATCGCAGACGATTTGGCTCTCGACATCCTGAAAAACGAAGCCTATATCGGAGCTTTTTGCATTCTCAATGCTCTCGCCGCAGAAAAGAATTTCCCCCGACATTTTTCCGAACGGAGAAAGCTCTTTTTTAAGCATTTTTAGAAGCGTGGTTTTTCCGCTTCCGTTTTCACCGCACAGGAGAATTATATCCCCCGAATTTACGCAGAACGATACGTCCGAAAGCGATTTTTCCTTTGCCTCGGGATATGTAAAGCTTAGATTTTTGACAGATAATATTTCCATTTTATACTCTCCGCTGAATTTATTAAAAAGGGAAAAAGCGAAACGAGTGTGAACACAACATACATTGAAATTCTCAAAGCACTCATTTCGGGAACAAAGAAGGTCGGATAAAAAGCGAAGGACGAATTTTCACGCACTCCGAAAACATAGACAAAGCCTGTCAAGAAAATTACAAGCAATGAAATAAGCGTAATATCCGTCGGCTTGATTTTATATATCGAATAGCTTGTTCGCTCGCCCTCGCCGTAGCCTCTCGCCTTCATTGAAAACGACGTTTCAACCGCATTTTCAAGGCTTTGCGTTACAAGTGTCAAAAAGACCTCGCAGGCATTTTTGACTTTCTTAAATATATTCTTCTCGGGATAAAGCCCCATCGCTCTGCGTGTATCGTTTATATCCTTTACAGTCTTTATATAAAGCGGTATAAATCTCATAACCATTGTGATAACAAGCGTTGTTTTCGGCAGACTTTTTGAAAAAAGATACTGCATTTTGTCATCTGTCAAAACGGCGTTCAGGCTCTTAAACCAAAGTATTACCGCCGACACCATAACGGACATATTAAGCCCGTACAAAAGCGCTTCAAGGGTGTACGCACTGTCGCCCAAATAGAAAAGCACGGTTATTCCGTTGTGTGAAAAAAGCGGATTTGTCAAGGTCAGCAGCACGGTCAGCACCAAAAGAAAAACGGCGTCCTTCAAAAGTCCCTTTCCGAACAGATTTACACAGAGCAAAACAGCACCCAAAAGCGATAATGCCAACACAATCGGGTCTGACGAAAAGACGCTTACCGAAATCACCGCAATATAATACAGCAATAAAAACAGAGGGTGAAAACGTGAAAAACAAACTCTTGTTCTCATTTTCATCCCTCCGAAAGCTATTACTCTTATTTTTTTTCTTTATCCGCTTCGGCCTCTTCAACCTTGAAGCCGCCCTTTTTTATCCCCTTGACCTTGATAATCTCGGGTGCGTTTGCCTTTAATTCCTCTTCTCGCTTGCGGTCGGCAATTTCCTTTTTGCGATTGTGCTCAATTTGCTTTTCCGAAAGCTCCTTCGCCCTCTCGGTAGCCTCGTTCTCACACTGCTTCAGTCTTGCGCTCAAACGGATAAGGAACAAGCTCATATCCTTCGGAGAAATGAAAACATATCTTTTCTCCTCTTCGTTTTTGTTGTTAATTTTTGTATAGCCTATCGCCACTCTGTCAAGCGAAAGAGCCACAATGCTCTTATCCTTTGTCTCAAAATCTCCGTCCTCAACGGTAAAAATATCCGAATACTTGATTTTATAAGCTCTGAACGGGTAATCGTGAATATAGAGATAGTCCGTTTTGAACTCATAATACGTCATAAATAGCATCGGTAAAATCAGAATAATGTCAACGACGCACATTATAATCGCAATATTGACGCCGAAGTCCGACATTGAAAATATTTTCGTCGAAAACAGCAGAGCGATTATTATATGGTATATGACCACGGCGGCTATAAGTAATTTATTGATACCCGACTTGAATTTCAGTTGCATAGAATAAATCACTCCTATCGGCAAAATATAAAATCGGTGATTAAATGAAAAAGATATTTTCATTCCTCGGCGGAATACTCACGGGAATAATAAACGTGCTTTTGGGTGCGGGCGGAGGCGTTATTGCCGTTTTCCTTTTGAAAAAGTGCTCACTCGACCAAAAGCAGGCTCAAGCCAATGCTCTTGCCGTCATTCTTCCCATATCTATAATCAGTTTGATTATATACTCATCTCACGGATATGTCAATTTTTTTGATAATTTAATTCTAATTCCACAGGCGGTTGTCGGCGCTGCTTTAGGCACGGCAATACTTAAAAAAATATCGCCTAAAATCTCAAAAAAGCTCTTCGGAGCGTTTATGATTTGGGCGGGAATAAGGATGCTTACCAAAATATGAAATACTCTTTTATCGATATACTCGCAGGAATACTCTCGGCAATAATCGCCTCAATGGGTCTCGGAGGCGGCGGAGTATATATAATGTATTTAACGCTCGTAAAGAACACTCCGCAAATCAACGCACAGGGACTTAATTTACTGTTTTTTATTCCGTGCGCCGCAGTATCGCTCATAATTTACATCAAAAATAAAATGATAAAGCCGAAAGCGGTTATTCCTATGGCTTTGGGCGGCGGTGTGGGTGCGGTTATCGGCAATTTTCTGCTTCCGGGCATACCTCAAGGCACGCTTAAAATCATATTTTCGGTCTTTCTGATTATAATGGGCGTTTACACGGTTTTTTCAAAAACAGAAAAGGCAAAATAAACTGTTGTTACTTTCATATAAATATGATAAAATTATAGTATATTTATTATGAGGGGTGCAGGTATGGAATACAAAACTCTTTTTACACCTATGAAAATAGGAACCGTGGAAATTAAAAACAGGATTGTTATGCCTCCTATGATGCTCGGCTTCGGTCAGTTCAACGGAAAACCCACAGAGGAAATGATGAACTACTACGAGGAGCGTGCAATAGGCGGCGCAGGTCTTATCATAACCGAAATTACAAGAGTTGACGACTTCAGCGGTGCGTCGGCGTTTGCCCAGCTTGCGATAAGCCACAATTATCATATCAAGCCCTTAGCGGAGATGATCAACCGTGTTCACTCGCACGGTGCGAAGATGTTTATTCAGCTTCATCATCCGGGCAGGCAGAACCTTACGCTTATGATGGGCACCGTTCCGCTTTCTGTCGGAATGGAAAAAGTTATGGGCTCGCTCTACGGCAAGATGTTCTATAAATTAGCTCCGTCGGCAAAGAAGCTTATGGAGGCTGACCTTTTGCCGAAGGTTTATTCTCCGTCAAAATGCGACAGAGCATATTCCGCCGACAGTCTTAACAAGGAAATGACCGTTAAACAGATTAAAAAGATAATCCGTGAGTTTATCCTCGGCGCAAAAAGGGCAAAAGCGGCAGGTGCTGACGGCGTTGAATTGCACGCAGCACACGGATATTTAATTCAGCAGTTCTTATCCCCCTACACCAATCAGAGAACGGACGAATACGGCGGAAGCTTTGACAAGAGAATGAATTTTCTCCTTGACATTCTCAAGGGCATCAAGGCTGAATGCGGTAAGGATTTCCCTGTAATCGTAAGGCTTTCGGTTGACGAATGCTACAAGGAAATCGGCAGAGAGGGCGTTGGCTATACCCTCCCCGACGGCGTCAGAATGGCAAAAATCATTGAGGAGAACGGTGCGGACGCTATCGATGTTTCCTCGGCAGGATACGATACATACAACTATTGGCTTGAGCCCACCTCGTTTGAGTGCGGATGGCGTAAATATATGGCAAGAGCCGTAAAAGACGCCGTTAAAATCCCCGTGCTTGCGGCAAACCTTATCAGAAGTCCCGAGCAGGCGGAGAGTCAGCTCGAGGATGGCACTCAGGACTTTGTATGCTTGGGCAGACCGCATATTGCCGATCCGCATTGGGCTAACAAGGTCAAGGAAGGCAGAGAGGACGAAATCAGCAGGTGCATTTGCTGTCTTTATTGTATGGAAAGTATGCAGGCAAACGCATACAAGGGCACTCACGCTCAATGCTCGGTAAATCCGAAGCTCGGTCACGAAAAGGAAACGCTTAAAGTAAACGGAAACGGCAGGTCGGTACTCGTTGTCGGCGCAGGTCCGGCAGGTCTTATGTGCGCTAAGACGCTCGCAAAGAGAGGCTTTGATGTTCTCGTTGCCGAAAAGCAGGAAAAAACAGGCGGTCAGCTGCTTCTTGCCGCCGCACCTCCCAAGAAAGAAAAAATCAACTGGCTTATTGAGGATTTGACTCACACGGCACAAAAAGCAGGTGCGAAAATCAAGTGCGGAGTAACCGTTGACAAGGAAATGATTGAAAAGGCAAAGCCCTATGCGGTTATTATTGCAACGGGTGCGAGTGCGATTAAGCCGAGAGCTATAAAGGGCTCGGACAGGGACAATGTTTTCACAACGACCGACATTCTCAACGGCTCTGTTGAAATCAAAAATAAAAAGGTAGCTGTTATCGGCTCGGGTATGACGGGTCTTGAAACCTCCGAACTTCTTTGCGAGAACGGAAACGACGTTACGATTGTCGAAATGGCAAGCGAGATAGCGCCCGGTACTTGGATGCAGCACGTTGACGACTGTATGCCGAGACTTCTTGAGCACAACACGAAGTTTATTACGGGTCATAAGCTCATTGAAATTGACGACACGGGAATTGTCGCAGTTGACATTGAAAACGAAAACATCAAAATCATCAGAGCAGATTACGTCATTTTGAGCCTCGGCGTAAGGTCTGAAAATTCACTTGCGACGGAAGCTCGCTCGGTATGTAAAAATGTTTTGGTTATCGGTGACGCAGGCAAGACAGGCAGAATTGCAGACGCTACCGCACAAGGATATGAAATAGGAAAAAGGCTTTAATTTATGAGGAAAAGGAAAACCGCTTTTATCGTTTTGACAATTTCATACTTTTTGGTAACAGCGGCTGACCTTACCCTCACATTTTTGGCAACGCCCGATTTAAGCCTTGAGGGAAATCCCCTTGTAACAACTTACAAATTCGGTTGGGCAGGGCTTGTGGCAATAAATGTTATTACATTTATATTGTATTTTATTATGGCAAGATATGCTTTTATAAAATACCGTGCACCCGAGTCCGACGAAACGGAAGATATTAAGAGGTACCTTGCGGACATAACTTACGGCGACGCCGAAAAGACCTCGATCGGTATGTGGAGACGGCCTAAGTATTGGGCACCGCAAATCGCCTGCCTCTGCTACAGCGTTGCGACCGCTTTGCCGTTTGCAAGAGTTATAGTTGTTATCGAATGGCTTTTGATGCTAAACCATGTGAGAGCACCGCTTTTCTTTACGGTAGTGGCTATGTTCCCACTCGGCAGAATCGATTTTTTCGCCGCCGTCATTTTAGCGTGGGTTTTAAGCGGAGTTTGGATAAGAAAGGAATTTCTTAAAAACGCCGAACGAAAAGAAAAAGAGGAATTGAACAAATAAATTGAATTGCACGGGCAATCTTGAAGGTTGTCGGACACAGGCTCCCTCTGACGAGGGAGCTGTCATTTTGTCAAAAATGACTGAGGGAGAGATACAGAAAATTTGCTGTTTATTGCTTTCTCTCCTTCCGTCACGCCTGCGGCGTGCCACCTTCCTCGTCAGAGGAAGGCTTTATTCTGCGAGCATTTTCATTTAATGAAAACCATAGGGACAGCCCTTGCGGTTGTCGGACACAGGCTCCCTCTGACGAGGGAGCTGTCATTTTGTCAAAAATGACTGAGGGAGTTTTACAAAATTGTATAAAATCAGCCTTACAATCCCTCCGCCTCACGTTCGTTCGGCACCTCCCTTTA
>DAVZHW010000016.1:0-36710 GCA_052273625.1 Candidatus Fimenecus sp.
CCCTCCGTCACGCCTACGGCGTGCCACCTCCCTCGTCAGAGGGAGGCTGAATATGAGGATTGATTTTTATATCATATCGTATGGGCGAACTGTATTCGCCTATTTTGGTTTGCCAGATGAAATTGACAGGCGACCGCAGGTCGCCCCTACGAGTTGTGCGTGGATTTTAATATCATTTCAGCCGTGGATTATCACAAATAATCAACAATCAACGGCGGGAGCAAATTCTCCCGAATTCCGGCACCCTTTTGTCTGCTACGCAGACATTTCCCCTAACAGGGGAATAACCACTCGCCCTACGCTATATAATTCGCACCAAACAAGGCTTCCTAATAAAAGGAAGCCTTTGTAATTTCGCAAACAATACGATTGACATTAAATGTGACGGTATCAGTTATAATACTTATCCAATTCTTCTTCGCACTTGGGATACTTTTTGATTTTCGGATTGAGGAAAATCTTGCCTCTTGCAACAACAGCATACGGCTGTGAAAGTGCTCTGAAATCGTCAAGCGGATTTGAATTTGAAATAAGAATATCTGCACATTTTCCTACTTCGATACTGCCTGTAACATCACCGAGACCGATAATTTCAGCATTCTGAA
Organism: Candidatus Fimenecus sp.; assembly: GCA_052273625.1. Classification (GTDB taxonomy): domain Bacteria; phylum Bacillota; class Clostridia; order Oscillospirales; family Acutalibacteraceae; genus Fimenecus. The sequence goes on from DAVZHW010000016.1 coordinate 606, forward strand.
GTGTAGCGGTGTGAAGTGCAAACTCGGGGCTTACACCGACATTCTTTTCAAAGTAGCGGAGCTCTCTCCACATATTGTAGTGAGTTGTGTACGGACAGCCTGTATCGGTACCGAGCCCTACTTTTACGCCGTTTTCGAGAGCTGTTTTCGCACCCTTAACCATATTGTTGAAAACAACATTTGAGTTGTACTGAACAACCTCGCTTATTCCGAGGGTTTCACGCTTGAATTTAGCCATCGGCAAAGCGGGGGAGAGTGTGCAAATCAAAACTGCATCGTGAGCCTTGAATGTGTCAATTTCAGCCTGTGTGAGAGTTGAACCGTGCTCGATGGAGTCAACGCCGTTTCCGACAGCGGTTCTGACGCCCTCGGGACTTTGAACATGAGCCGCAACTTTCAAGCCGTATTCGTGCGCTCTGTCACAGCAAGCCTTTATCATATCGCCTTTCATCATAAGTACGCCCGGCTCGCCCTTAACTTTAGCGTCCATTACTCCGCCTGTAATCATAAGCTTAACAAGGTCTGACTTCTTAGCGATAAGCTCGTCTACCATTTTAACTGCTTCTTCGGGAGTATCGGCAGCTCTTGCAACAGAACCTACCATATGACCGCCTGTTACGCCGATTGCAAAGTTAGAAGCGAGAATACGAGGACCGTCAAGCTGACCTGCGTTTATTTTGTCACGAAGTTTTGAGTCAATATCGTCAAGACCGCCGACTGTTCTGATAGTCGTAACGCCCGACATAAGACCTTGCATAGCATAGTCGTGGCACATATTGAGAGTAAACCTTCTCATAAAAGCGGAAGAAAGAGCCAACTTTGAAAGGAAATCAGCCTTCAAGGGCTTTTTCTGAGGTTTACCGCCTGCGGGAAGATGCACATGGAGGTTGATAAGACCGGGCATAAGATATTTACCGGTTAAATCAATAATCTTGTCCTCCTTGTTCTGTTCTATTTTACCGATTTCGACGATTTTATCGTTCTCGATTGCAACATCAATATTCTCTCTTGCAACCATATCCTTTGTACCGTCAAGTAATGTGCAGTTTTTGAAAATTGTTCTCATAAAATCACCTGCTGTTATCAATATAATATAGTATAATTGTAACATACATTGTATGGTAAAGGCAATAAATATAAGGCGGTTTGAATAATATAAGACACAGCTTGAATTTGTGTTGATTATAGTCCCTGTAAATGGACTGAAATAAAATGTTATAAAATATTATTTTGTTTTTATTGACTAAAGTAGCAAATAAATGTAGAATTATAAAGATGTTTGTATTGGAGAGGATAATATGTCAAAGCTCTGTCCCAAGTGTAGCTCTGAGTTGCCGGAAGAGAGTTCTTTTTGTTTGAACTGCTTTTCGTATATCGGGGAGAATAGGCAAGAGCAGACTGCGGCTGAAGCTCCGAAAAAGGAAAAAATCAGGCAGAAAAATCATATTAACAATAAGGCTGTCAATATTGCGGGCGCTGTTTTAGCAACGCTTGCGATTTTGACGGTCTCGGCGTCTTTTATAAACGGGGCGACGGTAAACAAGAACGACACAGGCGAAACGACGCTTGTTCCCGTTACCGAGCCGGGCGGAGAGCCTGTAACCGATGAGAACGGAGAAGAGCTTTATGAGGCTGTTACGGTTGAGTCGGAAAAGCAGGACGGAAAGGGCTTTTTCGGTAAGCTCTTTGATGTGCTTGAGAATAAAAACGAGGACAAGCCTTCTGAAAATCCCGTTTTATCGAACAAGACTTTGACTGAGCGTGACAACGCTTCCGAGGATAAAATCAACGAAGCTCAAAAGTCTGATTTAAGCACGGGTAACGGCACGGGCAGTAATAACAAGGCTGACAATGCCTCGCCTGCATCGGAAAGTAAATTTGAATGGGATATATATAATGAAAAAGCACGGCTTGTTAAATATACGGGCAATGCTTCGACTGTGGTTGTGCCTGCAACGCACGACGGCAGGGACGTGGGATATATCGGCGAAAAGGCGTTTTCTGATAATTCAAGCATTAAAAAGATAGTTTTTGAGAGCGCACAGACGCCCTTGACAATACAAAGGGACACAAGCAGACCGAAGGTAATGTTTAACAATCTTCCGAATTTGACGTCGATTGTTTTTCCGAGCAAAACCGTTACGTTTGCATCGCCTGTCGCAAGCTGTTATTTTTCAAGCATATTCAATAACTGTCCGTCGCTTGAAAGCGTTACGTTTCAGAGCAACACCGACGGCAACGGATATTGCTATTCCGAGGACGGCGTTGTTTTCGTTAAGAACTATTCAAACCGATATTTGATTTTCTATCCGTTTGCAAAGAAAACGGCAACCTACAAATTGCCCGAAGAGTGCGTGGGATTAAGTCCCAAAGCCATACGCAATAATCCGTATATGAGCGAGTTTATCGGCTCAAAGCGATACGGCTCGGCTTTTGAGTGCTCCGAGTACAATTTTGACAGCTGCACGGCGTTAAAGAATATTACCGTGCCGTCCGACTGCATTTCAAAGAGCTATTACAGCATCAACGGCGTTCTTTATATGGATAAGGCCACCGTTTCCGACGTGTACGGTTATGACAGGGTTAATATGAGTAAAATCGTTTATCCTGCGGGTAAGACAGAGCAAAGCTTTACCTTTGCTCCGGATAAAAAGATATACTTTGAGGAAACATCCTTTTGCTCGAATAAATACATAAAAACCGTATATATGCCCGAGGGCTCAAGGGTCAGCTCAAATTGGAGCAGGGGAACGGGAATAACCTCCGTTTACTTAAAGGACTGCGACGATTCAAAAAGAATAAGCGTTAATCCCAACTTCAGCGGAATAAGCTTGGGATATTATCAATAAGGGGGAAGCTGCAATGCCGGTTATGGAGGCGGAAAACAATAATACCACGCAGGAGCTTTTGAAGCAGCTGTCAAATAAGGAAACCGATTTTGCCGAGTTTGTCAGCAGGGCGGAAAACAGCTTTATCAAAAAGGACTTAAACAATACTTGGCAAAAGCTTATTGAAAAGAGCAAGCTTTCAAAGTCTGATATAATCAACAAATCCGACATCGGTTACACATATTTTTATGATATATTAAGAGGCGAGAAGTGCCCGTCAAGGGACAAGGTAGTTCGACTTATCCTTGCTATGCAGCTTGAGCTTGACGATTGTCAAAACGCTCTTGAGCTTTATAATTGGGCGCCTCTCTATGCGAAGGATAAGCGTGACAGCGCAATGATATATGCAATTAACAATAAGCTTTCGGTTTGGGCGCTTGACGAGCTGCTTGCCGACAATAAATTGGAAATGCTGAAATGAGTATAAAGGAAGAATATATAAAGAAAACGCTCGAAGCGGATTATGAAAAGGTCTGCGAGCTGCGTAAAACACAGAGGAACACCGTAGTCTCATACAGGCACTCAAAAAGCGGAAAAATGCTTTTGGTTATTACCATGCCCGAGCAGAACGACGGAGTTTTCAAGGCTCTCAAGGGCGAAAAGCACAATAATCTTCCGATGATTTACGACGTTTGCTGCGGAGAAAACGAAATGCTTGTGCTCGAGGAGTTTATTGAAGGCGAAAATTTGGCAAGCATTATTTCGAAAGAGGAAATATCGAAAAAAAGAGCTGTTAAATATTGCCTTGACGTGTGCGAGGCGTTGAAGCATTTACATTCAAAGCGGATAATTCACAGGGATGTAAAGCCGCTTAACGTTATGATTGACAAAAATGATAATGCGGTGCTTACCGATATGCAGTCGTCGAGGCTTATGTCGGACGAGAAGAGTAGGGACACGCAGTACCTCGGTACGGTTGGCTACGCAGCACCCGAGCAGTACGGCATTTTTCAATCGATGCCTGCGACGGATATTTATGCTTTGGGCGTTATGTTCAACGAGCTTTTAATAGGTAAGCATCCGTCTGTCGAAATTCCAAAGGGACGGCTCGGAAAAATTGTGGGGAAATGCACAAATATCAATATTCCGAAGCGGTATCAAAGCGTTGAAGCGTTGCAGAGGGATTTGAAAAAAATATAGCACATAACGAATAGATATATTATTAGTTATATTGCCTATTTTGAGGCTTTTCAAAACGTGTCAATCAACTATTTTATATAAAAAACGACATTTATATAAAAAGTGTTTGACATTGAGAAAAAAAGTGACTAAAATATATTAAAAAGTAATGATGCGGAGGAGTAAATTCCGAATTCGCCTTCAGAGAATTGCCGGTCGGTGCAAGGCATAGGAGAATGGTATTGAAACGATCACCGTTGAACTGTTGCTGTGATGGATCTTGTCGGTCAGTAGTTGCAATCGGGTGCTCCCGTTACAGAGTCGATGAAAAAACGTTGAGTGCTTTTCTTAAAGAAAAGAAAAAGAGTGGTACCACGGGGAATTCTTTTATCGAAGTTCTTCGCCTCTTTAAGCCGAAGGCTTAAGAGGCGTTTTGTTATATTGGAGGAATTATGGGAACTAAAACTGAAATGATGTCAGGTGCACAAATCATAATCGAAACCTTGATTGAGCAGGGAGTTACCGATGTTTTCGGCTATCCCGGCGGACAGGTTCTTAATATTTATGATGAGCTGTATAAGGCAAGCGACCGTATAAATCACGTTTTGGCGGCTCACGAGCAGGGTGCTTCACACGCCGCAGACGGTTATTCGAGAGTTACGGGTAAGGTTGGAGTCGTTATTGCGACCTCGGGTCCCGGCGCTACAAACCTTGTCACGGGTATAGCTACCGCAATGCTTGACTCAATACCTATGGTTGCGATTACGGGCAACGTGCCCACCTCGCTTATAGGTAAGGACTCCTTCCAGGAAATAAATATTATGGGTATTACCCTGCCGATTACAAAGCATAACTATTTTGTTACCGACGTAAACGAGCTTGCGGACACTATCCGTGAGGCTTTTCAGATTGCGAAATCGGGCAGACCCGGTCCTGTGCTTATCGACGTTCCTAAGGATGTTCAAATTGCAAAATGCGAGTACGAAAGAAAGAGCGTTGTTGACTTTGCTCCGCTTAAAATCGCAGATGACAGCGATGTTGAAAAGGCGGTCGAGCTGATAAACAAATGCGAAAAGCCGTATATCTATGTCGGCGGCGGTGCGGCAGGTATTGGAATGACAAAGGAAATTATGGCGTTTGCCGAAAAGATTGACGCATATATCGGCTGTACCTTTATGGGACTTTCGGCAATGCCCAACTCCTACGAGCGTTTTCTCGGTATGGAGGGTATGCACGGTCATTACGCTTCGTCTATGGCTAATAAAGAGGCTGATTTGGTAATCGGTATCGGCGTCCGCTTCTCCGACAGAGCGACGGGCAACACCGCAAAATACGCAACGGGAGCAAAGCTTATTCAGCTTGACGTTGACCTTTCGGAAATCAACAAGAATATTCAGGTCGATGTCGGTCTTGTGGGCGATATTAAATCTTCGTTTGCAAGAATTTCCGAACGCTGCGAAAAAGCAGAGCATAAGCAGTGGAATGAGGAGGTTACGGCTCTCAAAACAGAGGAAAAACGCATAATCGACGAGGCGGAGGAGGCTTCAAACGGAGCTATGACGCCGAAGAAGATTTTTGACGTTATAAATAAGATTAAGGATAAATCGACGATTATCGCAACAGACGTCGGACAGCATCAGATGTGGGCGGCACAGTACACCGATTTTGAGCAGAAAAGACGCTTTGCCTCAAGCGGCGGACTCGGTACAATGGGCTACGGCTTGGGTGCGGCAATCGGCGCAACGGTTGCAACGGGCGACAAAACGGTGCTTATCACGGGCGACGGAAGCTTCGGTATGAACTTGAACGAGCTTGCGACAGCCGTTACCTATAATACGCCTATCGTTATCGTGCTTCTTAACAACGGCGTTCTCGGAATGGTTCGTCAGTGGCAGACGCTTTTCTTTGACAAACGCTATTCAAATACCACTCTCGGAAGAAAGACCGATTTCGTAAAGCTTGCAGAGGCTTTCGGGCTTGAGGCGGAGAGGGTTTCGAGCATTGACGAGTTTGAACAGGCTTTCAAAAGAGGTATGGCTCACAACGGCCCGTATCTTATCGATACACTTATAAATATGGATGAGTTTGTTCTTCCGATGCTTCCTCCCGGCGGCTCGATTGACGATATAATTACAAAGGTTGAGGAGAATTGATGATGGACAGATTTGTTATTGCAATGTATGTTGAAAACAAGTACGGCGTTCTTACAAGAGTTTGCGGCTTGTTTATGCGTAAAGGATTTAACATTGATTCTCTTACGGTCGGCGAGACGGATGACCCGAATTATTCAAGAATTACAATCACGCTTCACGGCGACGAGTACGCAAGAGTGCAGCTTGTAAATCAGCTTCGTAAGCTCCACAATATCAAAAAGGTAAAGGTGCTTACCCCCGAAGCTTCTTTTGAAAAAGAGCTTATGCTTATCAAAGTGAAAAGCACTTCGGAGACAAGAAGCGAAATCCTTGCCGCAACCGAAGTTTATAAGGGAAAAATCCTCGATTATACGCTTGACACCATGAGCATTGAGGTTACGGGCGACCCACAAAAGATTAACGCATTTATTGAGATTATGGCAAGCATAGGCATAATCGAAATGTGCCGAACAGGCGTTGTGGCAATCGAAAGAGGAACAAGCTCAATTTAACACATTTTAGCGGAAACGCTATTAAATATGAACTTTATTTACACAAAGGAGAGAAATATTATGCAGAAAATTTATTACCAGCAGGATTGTAACCTTGCTAAGCTCAACGGAAAGACCGTTGCTATCATCGGCTACGGCTCACAGGGACACGCTCATGCATTGAACCTCAAGGACTCGGGCGTTGATGTTATTGTCGGTCTTTATGAGGGAAGCAAGAGCTGGGCAAAGGCTGAGGCTCAGGGACTCAAAGTTATGACATCGGCAGAGGCTGCAAAGAACGCTGACATCATTATGATTCTTATCAATGATGAAAAGCAGGCTGCTCTTTACAAGGAAAGCATTGAGCCGAACCTTACAGAGGGCAAGACGCTTGCTTTCGCACACGGCTTCAATATTCATTTCGGTTGCATTAAGCCTCCGAAGAACGTAAACGTAATTATGATAGCTCCCAAAGGTCCCGGTCATACGGTACGCAGTGAGTATCAGGCAGGTAAGGGCGTTCCTTGCCTCGTAGCTGTTGAGCAGGACGCAACAGGCGACGCTCTCGAAATCGCTCTTGCTTATGCTCTCGGTATAGGCGGTGCTCGTGCAGGCGTTCTTGAAACAACCTTCAGAACAGAGACTGAAACAGACCTTTTCGGCGAGCAGGCTGTTCTTTGCGGCGGTGTTTGCGCACTTATGCAGGCAGGCTTTGAAACACTTGTTGAAGCAGGCTATGATCCGAGAAACGCTTACTTCGAGTGCATCCACGAGATGAAGCTTATCGTCGACCTTATCTATCAGAGCGGTTTTTCAGGAATGAGATATTCAATTTCCAACACCGCTGAATACGGCGACTATGTAACAGGCCCGAAGATTATCACAGAGGATACAAAGAAAGCAATGAAGAAAATACTCTCCGATATTCAGGACGGCACATTTGCAAAAGAATTCCTCCTCGATATGTCCTCGGCAGGCGCACAGGTTCATTTCAACGCTATGCGTAAACTCGCTTCCGAGCATCCTTCGGAAAAGGTAGGCGAAGAGGTTCGTAAGCTTTACAGCTGGAGCGATGAGGATAAGCTCATCAACAACTAATAGGAAAAGAGTGTAACTTATGGTAAAAGATACTATCGTAAACGGCTTTCAGAACGCACCGCACCGTTCTTTGTATCACGCTCTCGGTCTTACTACTGAGGAACAACAGCGTCCTATGATAGGTATCGTCAGCTCTTATAACGAGATAGTTCCGGGTCATATGAATATCGACAAAATCGTCGAAGCGGTAAAGCTCGGAGTTGCAATGGCAGGGGGAACGCCTATCGTGTTCCCGGCTATTGCCGTTTGCGACGGTATTGCAATGGGACATACGGGAATGAAATATTCTCTTGTAACCCGTGACCTTATCGCAGACTCAACCGAGGCTATGGTTATGGCTCACGGCTTTGACGGACTTGTTATGGTTCCCAACTGCGACAAGAACGTTCCCGGCTTGCTTATGGCGGCGGCAAGACTTAATATACCGACTGTTTTTGTAAGCGGCGGTCCTATGCTCGCAGGCAGGGTTGACGGCAAAAAGACAAGCCTTTCAAGTATGTTTGAGGCTGTCGGCGCTTATTCGGCAGGCAAGATTGACGAGAAACAGCTTTGCGTGTGCGAGGAAAACACTTGCCCGACTTGCGGTTCTTGCTCGGGTATGTACACCGCAAACTCAATGAACTGCCTTACGGAGGTTCTCGGTATGGGACTCCCCGGCAACGGCACGATTCCTGCTGTTTATTCAAAGAGAATAGAGCTGGCAAAACACGCAGGTATGCAGGTAATGGAGCTTGTTAAAAAGGATATTAAGCCAAGAGATATTATGACAAAGGCGGCTATTCGTAACGCAATTACCGCTGATATGGCTCTCGGCTGTTCGACTAACAGTATGCTTCATCTTCCTGCTATCGCAAATGAGTGCGGCGTTGAGTTCAGTCTTGATATGGCAAACGAAATAAGCGAACATACACCGAACCTTTGCCATCTTGCGCCCGCAGGTCCTACTTATATGGAGGATCTCAATGAAGCAGGCGGAGTTTATGCGGTTTTGAAAGAGCTTGAGGAAATCGGCGTAATCGACACTTCTGTTATGACCTGCACGGGCAAGACCTTAAAGGAAAATATTGCCTCTGCCGTAAACAGAAATAAAGAGGTTATCCGCACCGTTGACAATCCTTATTCAAAGACAGGCGGAATTGCTGTTTTGAAAGGTAATCTCGCACCCGACGGCTGTGTTGTAAAACGCAGTGCCGTTGCTCCCGAAATGCTTGTTCACGAGGGACCGGCAAGAGTCTTTGAGAGCGAGGAAGAGGCTATTTCCGCAATTTATGCAGGCAAGATAGTCAAGGGCGATGTTGTGGTTATCAGATATGAGGGTCCCGCAGGCGGTCCCGGAATGAGAGAAATGCTCTCTCCGACCTCGGCTATCGCAGGTATGGGACTTGATAAGGATGTTGCGCTCATCACGGACGGACGCTTCTCAGGTGCTACAAGAGGCGCTTCGATAGGTCACGTTTCGCCCGAAGCGGTCAGCGGCGGACTTATTGCCTATGTCAAGGAGGGCGACATCATTTCAATCAATATTCCCGAGTATTCAATCGAATTAAAGGTTGACGAAAAGGAAATCGAAGAGCGTAAGGCTACAATGCCTATTAAGAGAAAAGAAAATCTCAAGGGCTATCTTGCAAGATACGCTCAGATGGTAAGCTCTGCCGATAAGGGAGCAATAATCAACAAATTCTGATTTTTAGGTATATGGATATGGAAGCTAATCAAAAAACAACTTTGATTTGTAACATATCGGCGTTTAATGTTTTCAGAGAAATCTTGAGCAGAGCACCTATGGCTGCTTTGCTCAAGCTACTGAAATGCGGCGACGATATTTTTGAAAAATACAATTTGTACGGCGAGTTCGTTGCAAGCCTTGCAGAGTATAATAACAGCTTTTCGGAGTTCTTGAAAAAGGCTGTCTGTGAGAGTGAGAACAGATATATTGTTCTCAAATCGCAGGGCAAGGAAATTCCTGCCTCACTTGAGGAAAACTGCAAGCGTGAGCTTTCGATTTTATCGGAGCTTACAAGGCTTGACGAGAGAGATTTTTTCGATTTTTCGCTGAATATCTATTTACCGCAGTTTGACAATTCATATATTAACTTTAACGAGATGTATTCAAAGAGGGCGAGTTGTGTATCCTCTTACGGTTACGGCATTTTTGCCACCTCAAAAATGTTCAGAGTATCAAACGGCGAAATTTATCCGATAGATTTTTCTGACGATATATCGCTTGACGACTTTGTGGGCTATGAGGACGAAAGACGCAGAGTATATGACAATATCGAGGCTCTCACACAGGGCAGACCTGCACTCAATACGCTTTTGTGCGGTGATGCCGGAACGGGTAAATCTTCAACGGTAAAGGCTTGTGCAAATCACTTTTTTGACAGCGGAGTCAGACTTATCGAGCTTCGCAAGGATCAGCTTTTCGATTTGCCCTACATAATGTCGAGAATTGAGGGAAATCCCCTCAAGTTCATTATATTTATCGACGACCTTTCATTTAACAAAAACGACGATTGCTTCAGTATGCTGAAGGCTGTGCTTGAAGGCTCTGCCTCGGGTAAGGCGAGCAATGCCGTTATCGTCGCAACAAGTAACCGTCGTCACATTGTCAAGGAAAGCTTTGCGGAGAGGCAGGGAACGGATGATGTTCACCGTGCCGACACAATGCAGGAGCTTATGTCCTTGTCCGACCGATTTGGTCTTGTTGTTTATTTTTCAAAGCCGAATAAGGCTTTGTATCTTGAAATTGTACATCAGTTGGCTCAAAAAGCCGATTTAGATATACCGTCAGACGAGCTTGACATCAAAGCGGAAGCGTTTGCACTTTCAAAGGGTTCACGTTCGCCCCGTGCGGCAGAACAGTTTATCAACAGTTTGATATAAAGGAGTAACCAAAGTGAACAGTAAATTGACTCTTGACAGCATATACAAAGCAAGCTATGTGCTGAAAAATGTTGTCAGAAAAACAGGTATTATATATGCTCCCAAGCTAAAACCCGGTACCGAGCTATACCTAAAAACCGAGAATTTGCAGGTAACCGGCTCATTTAAGGTCAGAGGCGCATACTACAAGATGTCACAGCTTACAGCCGAAGAAAAGGCAAAGGGAGTTATCGCCTGCTCGGCAGGAAATCATGCACAGGGCGTTGCTCTTGCGGCACAGAAAAACGGAATTAAGGCTACAATTTGCCTGCCCGACGGCGCACCGATTTCAAAAATCGAGGCTACAAAGAGCTACGGTGCGGAAATTTGCCTTGTAAACGGCGTTTATGATGACGCATATAAAAAAGCACTTGAATTGAGGGATGAAAAGGGCTATACCTTTATTCACCCTTTCAATGATCCCGATGTTATTGCAGGTCAGGGCACAATCGCTCTTGAATTATATGAGCAGATTCCCGACCTCGACGCAGTTATCGTACCCATTGGCGGCGGCGGACTTATCTCGGGTGTCGCTTTCGCAATTAAGCAGTTAAATCCCAATGTTAAGGTATACGGTGTTCAGGCGGCAGGCGCACCGTCTATGAAAAAATCACTTGCCGACGGTAAAATCGAAACACTTCCGAGTGTAAAAACCATTGCCGACGGTATTGCCGTTAAAGAGCCGGGCGACCTTACATACGATATTTGTTCAAAATATGTTGATGAGGTCGTAACCGTTACGGACGATGAAATATCGGCTGCTATCCTCGCTTTGATGGAGCAGCATAAGCTTGTTTCCGAGGGTGCGGGCGCAGTTCCCGTAGCGGCTGCTATGTTTGACAAAATTGACCTTAAAGGCAAAAAGGCGGTTTGTGTTGTTTCGGGCGGTAATATCGACGTTACAATACTTTCAAGAGTCATTGCAAGAGGTCTTTTGATGTCGGGCAGAAGCTGTCATTTCAATATCGAGCTTGTTGACAAGCCCGGTCAGCTTCTCAAGGTATCGAAGATTATATCTGAGTGTGGCGGCAACGTTACCGCCGTTTATCACGAACACGCACCCGAAGGCTCGGATGTCAACGGCTGTTATCTAACCGTTACCCTTGAAACAAGGAATTTCGAGCATATTCACACTATTAAAAAAGCGCTTACGGACGCAGGACTTAAACTTTTTTGAGTAAGGAGATTATAATTATGGAAAAGATTTCAACAAACAAAGCACCTAAGGCAATAGGACCTTATTCACAGGCAATTTTACTAAACGGTATGGTATATACCTCGGGACAGATTGCACTTGACCCCGAGCAGGGCGTTATTGTCGGCGACGAAATTAAATCTCAGACCGAAAGAGTTATGAAAAACCTACAGGCTGTATTGGAAGAAGCAGGCACATCCTTTGATAAGGTTGTAAAAACCACTTGCTTTATTGCGGATATTAACGATTTTGCTTCATTTAATGAAGTTTACGGAAAGTACATTACATCTGCACCCGCACGCAGCTGCGTTGAGGTAAAAGGTTTACCCAAGGGCGCATTGGTCGAGGTTGAGGTTATTGCTCAAGTATAAGGAGTAAACTATGGTAAACGCATCAAGATATACAAGACAGTTTTTCCCCGTCAAAAATCCGACGAGAAAATGGCTTGATAAAACATATATAGAAAAACCGCCGATTTGGTGTTCGGTCGATTTGAGAGACGGAAACCAGTCGCTTATCGTACCTATGAGCCTTGAACAAAAGCTTGATTTCTTCAAGCTTTTAGTAGAACTCGGCTTTAAGGAAATTGAGGTTGGCTTTCCGGCGGCGAGCGAGACGGAATACACATTTTTGCGTACTCTTATCGAAAATGATATGATTCCCGACGACGTTACCGTTCAGGTTTTGACGCAGAGCAGGGAGCATATCATCAGAAAGACTTTTGAGGCTCTCAAGGGCTGTAAAAACGCAATTGTTCATCTTTACAATTCAACCTCTCTTGCTCAGCGTGAGCAGGTTTTCAAGAAATCAAAGGAAGAGATATTGAAAATCGCCGTTGACGGTGCAATTCTCTTTGAAAATATCGCAAAGGAAATGGGCATAAATTACCGTTATGAGTATTCGCCCGAGTCCTTTACAGGAACAGAACCCGAGTATGCGCTTGAGGTTTGCAATGCGGTGCTTGACGTTTGGAAGCCGACGCCCGACAGAAAGGCGATTATAAACCTTCCGGTTACGGTTGAGCTCTCCTCTCCGCACGTTTACGCAGATCAGGTCGAGTATATGTGCGACAACCTCAAATACAGAGACTCCGTTGTCGTTTCGCTCCACCCCCACAATGACAGGGGCTGTGCCGTAGCGGATTCAGAGCTTGGAATTTTGGCAGGTGCGGACAGAATTGAGGGCACGCTTTTCGGAAACGGCGAGCGTACCGGTAATGTCGATATAGTAACCCTTGCTATGAATATGTACGCACAGGGTATCGATCCGCAGCTTGACTTTTCAAATATGCCGAACATTGTATCGGTTTACGAGAGAAATACGGGTATGACCGTTTATGACAGACAGCCTTATGCAGGAAAACTTGTCTTTGCTGCGTTCTCCGGCTCTCATCAGGACGCTATCGCAAAGGGTATGCAGTACCGTGCGGACAATAACTGTGATACGTGGACTGTTCCCTATCTTCCGATTGACCCGGGCGATGTCGGCAGACAGTACGAAACAGACGTTATCCGCATAAATTCGCAGTCGGGCAAGGGCGGTATCGGCTATCTTCTTGAGCATCAGTTCGGCTACAATCTTCCCAAGAAAATGCGTGAGGATGTCGGCTATACCGTTAAGAGCATTTCCGACCATGCGCACGCAGAGCTTTCTCCCGACGAGGTATTGAAGGCGTTTAAGGAAAATTATATAAATATCAACACACCCATTAAGCTTATTGACTATCATTTCTTCCGTTCGGAGAGCATAAAGGTTATGCTTACGGTTGAGATGAACGGCGAAATAAAAGAGGTTATCGCAAACGGTAACGGTCGCCTTGACGCAGTATGCAACGCAATAAGAGACAGCCTCGGTGTTTCGTTCTCGGAGCTTACATACGAGGAGCACGCTTTGACCATAGGCTCTTCCTCACAGGCTATTTCCTATGTCGGAATTACGCTTGACAACGGCAAGCTGGTATGGGGCGCAGGTGTAAACGACGATATTATCGCCGCATCAATCAACGCTTTATTCTCCGCCATAAACAGAGGATTACAAGCATAAAGGAGAACTTATTATGGGTATGACAATGACTCAAAAAATACTTGCTTCGCACGCAGGACTTGAAAGCGTAGAGGCAGGACAGCTTATAAACGCAAAGCTTGATATTGTGCTTGGAAACGACATCACAACACCCGTTGCCGTAAACGAGTTTAAGAAGGCCGGCTTTGAAAATGTTTTTGATAAAGACCATATTGCCATAGTTCTTGACCACTTTGTTCCCAATAAGGATATAAAGGCGGCGGAGCAGTCAAAACAGTGCCGTGAATTCGCTTGCGAGCATTGTGTAAGTCATTTTTATGATGTCGGCAAAATGGGAATTGAGCACGCACTTCTTCCCGAGCAGGGAGTAGTTACGGCAGGCGACTGCATTATCGGTGCAGACAGTCACACCTGTACCTACGGCGCACTCGGTGCATTTTCGACGGGCGTCGGCTCAACCGATATGGCGGCAGGTATGGCTACGGGTATGGCTTGGTTTAAGGTGCCGTCGGCTATCAAATTTGAGCTTACGGGCAAGCTTCCCGAGAATTGCAGCGGTAAGGACGTTATTCTTACCGTTATCGGTATGATAGGCGTTGACGGCGCACTTTATAAGAGCATGGAATTTACGGGCGAGGGTGTTAAAAATCTCTCTATGGACGACCGCCTTTGCATTTGTAATATGGCAATCGAGGCAGGTGCTAAAAACGGTATTTTCCCCGTTGACGAATGTACAATGAATTACCTTAACGGCAGAAGCGAGCGTAAGCCCGTTGTCTTTGAGGCTGACGAGGACGCAGTTTATGAAAAAACGATTGAAATTGACTTGTCAAAAATCGTTCCGACGGTAAGCTGTCCGCATCTTCCCGAAAATACACATCCTGCTTGCGAGCTTCACGACATAAAAATCGACCAGGTTGTTATCGGAAGCTGCACAAACGGCAGAATGGAGGATATGGAAGCGGCATACAAGGTTCTCAACGGCAAAAAAATTGCCGACGGCGTTCGTTGTATCATCATTCCCGCAACAATGCAGATTATGAGAGAATGTGTCGAAAGAGGCTATGTTACGGCGTTTATTGACGCAGGCGCAGTGGTTTCGACTCCTACCTGCGGACCGTGTCTTGGCGGATATATGGGTATTCTTGCCGAGGGTGAGCGTTGTATTTCAACCACAAACCGTAATTTTGTCGGCAGAATGGGACACACAAAGAGCGAGGTCTACCTTGCAAGTCCTTATACTGCGGCGGCAAGTGCTTTGACAGGCTACATAACAGAATTTCAGAATAAATACGAGGTGAAAGAATGAACACTCAAGGTAAGGTTTTCAAATATCCGGACAACGTTGACACGGACGTTATAATTCCGGCTCGTTATCTTAACACCTCGGACGCAAAGGAATTGGCTTTGCATTGTATGGAGGATATTGATACCGAATTTGTTAAGAACGTAAATAAAGGCGACATTATGGTTGCAGGCTGGAACTTCGGCTGCGGCTCTTCCCGTGAGCACGCTCCGCTTGTAATTAAAACCTGCGGTACGGGTTGCGTTATCGCAAAGAGCTTCGCAAGAATTTTCTACCGTAACGCAATAAATATCGGCTTGCCGATTTTGGAGTGTCCCGAAGCGGCTGAAGAAATCAACGCAGGCGACGAGGTCGAGGTCAATTTCGATACAGGCGTTATAACCGATAAAACAACAGGCAAAACCTATAAGGCACAGCCTTTCCCCGAGTTTATTCAAAACATAATCGCAAAGGGCGGACTTTTGGCTTCGCTCAAGGGAGAATAAAATATGATAAAAAACATAACCGTATTGCAGGGCGACGGAATAGGTCCCGAAATCGTTGCTCAGGCTATCAAGGTAATGGATAAAATTGCCGAAAAGTATAATCACACATTCAATTATACCTATGTTGACATCGGCGGTTGCTCTATTGACAAATTCGGCGTGCCGATAACCGACGAGGGAATTGAAAAGTGTAAAAATTCCGACAGCGTATTGTTGGGTGCTGTGGGCGGACCCAAATGGGACAGCGTTGATCCGTCAATCCGACCCGAAAAAGCATTGCTTAAGGTTCGTAAAGAGCTTGGACTTTTCGCAAATCTTCGTCCGACAAAGCTTTTTCCCCAGCTTTCAAACGCTTCTCCGTTAAAGCAGGAGATAGTGCAAAACGGCATTGACTTGCTTATCGTTCGTGAACTTACGGGCGGAGTTTATTTCGGCGAGAAAAAAACCGAAACGGTTGACGGTGAACTTGTTGCAACCGATATAATGCCTTATTCCGAGCATGAAATCGAAAGAATAGGCAGAGTTGCATTTGAAACCGCTATGAAAAGGGGCAAGAAGCTCCATTCCGTTGACAAAGCAAATGTGCTTGACACCTCAAGACTTTGGAGAAAGACAATGCACCGCCTCTCGGAAGAGTACCCTGATGTTGAATACAGCGATATTCTTGTTGATAATACCGCAATGCAGCTTATCAGAAATCCGATGCAGTTTGATGTTGTCGTAACGGAAAATATGTTCGGCGACATTCTCTCCGATGAGGCTTCAATGCTTACGGGTTCAATCGGAATGATGCCCTCGGCTTCGCTTTCCGACACAACTCTCGGTATGTATGAGCCTATTCACGGCTCGGCACCCGATATTGCGGGTATGGACCTTGCAAATCCGCTTGGCACAATTCTTTCGGCGGCTATGATGCTTCGTTATTCGTTTGATATGGCGAGAGAAGCCGACGAAATCGAGAATGCTGTCAATAAGGCTCTTGATGACGGCTATCGCACAGGCGACATTTACGAGGACGGCTTTGAAAAGGTGTCCTGCTCAAAAATGGGCGATATTGTAGCGGCGAATATATAAATTTACGGCGTGCTTTAAGGTGTGTTCGTGCCTTGAAGTGCGTCTTTTTGTTGACACGAAAATTGAGATATAGTATAATTTCAATATTACGCTCGGAGGTAGATAAATGAGTTCTTTTTCAGATTTTTTGTTACCGATAGTTCAAAAGGTAAATATGTACCTTTCAGACTATATTCTTATTGTTTTGTTAATCGGCGCAGGTCTCTTTTACACGTTTAAGACTAAATTTGTTCAGGTCAGATGCTTTAAGGAGGGTATGAAAAACCTCTTTTCAAAGCAAAAGGAAAGCCAAAAGGGTATGAGTCCCTTTCAGGCGCTTGCAACCGCTATTGCCGCACAGGTCGGAACGGGCAATATCGTAGGTGCTTGCGGTGCTATCCTTATCGGCGGACCGGGTGCTATCTTTTGGATGTGGATAATCGCTTTCTTCGGTATGGCTACAATATATGCCGAAGCTGTTTTGGCACAGGAAACAAGAACGCACGACGAAAACGGCGAGCTTGTCGGCGGTCCTGTTTATTACATAACGACAGCCTTTAAGGGCAAATTCGGCAAGGTGCTTGCGGCAATGTTCGCAATCGCTATCACGTTGGCGCTCGGCTTTATGGGCGCAATGGTTCAGTCGAACTCAATCGGCGAAACCTTTAACACAGCTTTCGGCGTTCCGAAAATTGCGGTTGGCATAGCAGTCGGCGTTATTTCGGGAATTGTGTTCATAGGCGGCGTAAAGCGTCTTGCGGCGGTTACTGAAAAGATTGTTCCCGTTATGGCACTTTTATATGTTTTAGGAGGCTTGGTAATTCTTATCGCAAGAATTAAGTATATTCCCGAAACCTTCGGACTTATTTTCAAATATGCCTTTATGCCGAATGCAATTATCGGCGGCTCGATAGGCTATGCGCTTAAAACCGCAATCAGTCAGGGCGTAAAGCGTGGACTTTTTTCAAATGAAGCGGGTATGGGTTCAACTCCTCACGCTCACGCAATCGCAAATGCCGACACACCTCATCAGCAGGGAACTATCGCTATGGTCGGCGTGTTTATTGATACCTTCATCGTGCTTACAATGACTGCTCTTGTTGTTATTTCAACCCTTTATGCGAATAACGGTGTTCTCGCAGACGGCAGTGCGGACGGTGTGAGCAAGACCAATATGGCACAGCTTGCATTTTCAAGCGTTATGGGCGAAAAGGCAGGCAACTCGTTTATCGCAATTTGCCTTTTGTTCTTTGCTTTTTCGACAATTCTCGGTTGGACGTTCTTCGGAAAGGTCAACGTCAAATACCTTTTCGGACAAAAGGCGGTTATACCTTATTTCATAATTTCAATGGCGTTTATCATACTCGGCTCTTGCCTTTCAAACGACCTTGTTTGGGAACTTACCGATATGTTTAACAACCTTATGGTTATCCCGAACGTGCTTGCCCTGTTTGCGCTTAATAAGCTTGTAACGGGCAAGGATTATAAAAATCCGCTTTTGGAAAAGGCTAAAGCAAAATAAATCATTCCGACGGCTCTTTTGAGCAAGTCTGTAAAATGGGCAATAAAAAAAGAACCCTCTTGATGCAGAATATACATCAGGAGGGATTTTTGATGCCAAGAGGTTATCAACACTTAAGCAATTACAAAGACAAGGAATGCACCGTAATCCAAAAACTGTTCTTCGTGTAATGCAAAAGTTCAATTTGTTGTCAGTTGTTCGCAGACGGAAATTTCATTATTGCAGTCAACACTTACACAGATATCCTAATCTGTTGAACAGGAAATTTACAGCCGAAAGACCAAATCAAAAGTGGGTAACGGATATATCATACATTAAAACTGCTCAAGGCTTTCTGTACTTATCAATCATCAGAGATTTGTATGATAACAGCATTGTTGCATACAAAATGGATGAAGAACAGAGCGTTAAATTGGTTCTCGATACGATTAAAGTTGCAAAGAGAAAAATCACTACAGAATTGTAACTCCCTAGTGACCAATACTTTCAGTACACATCACAAGCATACTTTAAGTAACATAATTTGGGCCAGTTTAGGGAATGTTGTGGCTTAAATGTGTAATATTTAATTAACATTTAAAGGCGGCGATATGTAAGGTGAAGTTTCTCTCTTATAAAAAATAGTAGTATGTTGACGAGACAGGAATAAATGTTATAATATATTACGATCCGTGCTCGAAGGGATCGGGCATGTTACGAATCAATATTGATTTACTATAAGAAATTTTGAAAATACTTATATTTTGCGAGGTGTTTTATGAAAGTACAGTCCAAAGCCAAGATATTTCATGCTTTGTTTTGGTTTTCCGTGTGCGTCTATCTTCTTTTTTTGATACGTGTCACACTGTTTAAATATGCAAGCTTGGGTGAAGTGTTGTTCTCACCCGACCGCTTCTACAGCCGATCCGTCAACCTCATTCCCTTTGCCTATGACGGTCAACGCATCGCAAGGTTTAAAGTGGAATTGTTTTTAAACTTTTTAGTCCTTTGTCCGCTCGGCTTTTTGCTGTCTATGCAAGTATATGAAAAAAAACACGGCTGGTTTTTTCTGTTTTTGCCGTTGGCGGTCAGCTTAGGTATTGAAACGCTCCAGTATATATTGTGGTTGGGTGCCGCGGATGTGACGGATATTTTAATGAATACAGCAGGCGGGATTTTCGGATTTTTGGTATACGCCGTTTTGGCACGTGTTTTCCGCAAGAATCGCGAAAAGTTGGATAAGGTGCTCACGGTTTGCATTTTTGCTGTTGCTGTGCCTGCACTCATTTTGCATTTGGTCGGTACGAACTGGGCTTTTTACAAACAGGCTTTTCTGCATTAACGGACAAGCTTGCACGCCGACCACTCTGAACGCTGAAACAAAATAACATAAAGATAAAAAAGCCATCAGTTGCACTGAACAAGTCCATAAAAAATGGACAATAGAAAAAAGAACCCTCTTGATGCATAATATACATCAGGAGGGATTTTTAATTCCAAGAAGTTATCAACACTTAAGCAATTACGAAGACAAGGAATATACCGCAATACCAAAACTGACTCCGCTTGAAAAACGAAATCAGTTTGTTGCTTAAAATTTAATTTTCTACCAATTAGGCTGTTTTTGTACTGTCTGCACAATCTATGGGCAGTTCTCTTTTTGAGCCGTTGATTTTTTTATGAAATGTGATAAAATATGATTATTGACGAAAGAGGTGCGATATGGGAAAGAAAAATTCTTCCGCAACGAAAAAGAAAATAGTTTCGGCGGCGTGGAAGCTGTTTTACGAGCAGGGATATGATGACACAACCGTTGACGATATAGTCCTTGAATCCGGCACGTCAAAGGGCTCATTCTATCATTATTTCAACAGTAAAGACGCTCTCTTGTCCTCGCTTTCGTATTTGTTTGATGACAAATATGAAGAACTTATGCCCACAATGAGCGAAAATATGCCTTGCGTTGATAAACTTCTCTATCTCAATACCGAGCTTTTTCGTATGATTGAGGACAGCGTATCGATCGACCTTTTGGCACAGCTTTTGTCCTCACAGCTTGTTACAAAAAGCGAAAAGCACCTTCTTGACAGGAACAGAACTTATTATAAATTGCTTCGGTCAATCGTGCTTGAGGGACAGCAGAGGGGAGAATTCTCCGACAGTTATTCGGTAAATGACATTGTCAAAGCCTACGCCTTGTTTGAGCGTGCGATGATGTATGATTGGTGCTTGAGCAACGGCGAATATTCGCTGAGCAATTACAGTAACGGTATGCTGAAAATGCTTTTGAACGGATATTTGAAGAAAGATTAAATATTTATTTTTGTACTATTTTTTCGTCTATACTACGGTCTAATATAAAAGCCTTGATATTGCGCTGAATTTGCAGGTCAAGGCTTTATTTATTTTGCAAATTAGTCTATACTTTGTTCTCTATTCCATTCTAATCCTGTTTGTGATAAAATATTCTCATTGTGATTTTAGGAGGGTGTTTATGACAACATCAAGTATCGTTATTTTGATTGCCATTATAATTTATATGGTGGCAATGGTAGGCATCGGCTTTGCGGTTGCCGATAAAAATAAAACGTCGGGTGATTTCTTCCTCGGCGGCAGAACTCTCGGACCTTTTGTTACCGCAATGAGCGCCGAGGCTTCGGATATGAGCGGTTGGCTCCTTATGGGACTTCCCGCAGTCGCTTTAATGGGCGGATTGCCCGAGGCTTCTTGGACTGCAATCGGTCTTGCGATAGGTACATATCTAAACTGGCTCTTTGTCGCAAAAAGACTTCGTGTTTACAGCCATAAAATCGACGCATTTACAATTCCGGACTTCTTTTCAAGGCGCTTTAACGACAAGTCAAAGGCTTTAACCGTTGTTTCGGCTGTTATGATTATCATTTTCTTTGTTCCCTATACGGCGTCGGGCTTTTCTGCTTGCGGTAAGCTTTTTTCAACGCTTTTCGGAATGGATTATTTGACCGCAATGATTATCAGTGCAATAGTAATCGTTGTTTATTGCACACTCGGCGGCTTCCTTGCCGCTTCAACCACGGACTTTGTTCAGAGTATCGTAATGACGGTCGCACTTTTCGTTGTTATCGGCTTCGGAGAGGGCGCTGTAAGAGGCTTCGACAATGTTTTCCACAACGTACAGAGCCTTACGGGCTACCTCGATTTGTTCAAGGGCTTTGACGTTTCAACGGGTACAACAGGCAGCTTCGGCGCATTGTCCGTTTTCTCAACTCTTGCTTGGGGTCTCGGCTACTTCGGTATGCCGCACATTCTTCTTCGTTTTATGGCGATTGAGGACAAAAATAAGTTGAAATTATCTCGTCGTATCGCTTCCGTTTGGGTCGTTATCTCAATGGGCATTGCAATTTTGATAGGCGTTATCGGCTATTCCCTTATGAAAGCAGGCTTAATTCCCACTTACGCAAGCAGCTCTGCTGCCGAAACGATTATCGTCGATATTGCAAAGCTCATTTCAAGCTATGGCTATGTTCCTGCTTTTGTCGGCGGTATTATCTTGGCAGGTATCTTGGCTTCTACAATGTCAACTGCCGATTCACAGCTTCTTGCCGCCGCTTCTGCGATTTCACAGAATATAGTTCAAGAAACCTTCGGCGTAAAAATGTCGCAGAAAAAGTCAATGCTTCTTGCAAGACTTTCCGTTGTTGCTATTTCGGTAGTTGCAGTATTCTTGGCAAGAGATCCGAACAGCTCTGTATTCAGAATTGTATCATTTGCGTGGGCAGGCTTCGGTGCGGTGTTCGGCCCCGTTGTACTGTGTGCGCTTTTCTGGAAACGCACAAACAAGCACGGCGCACTTGCAGGTATGATAGCAGGCGGCGCTACGATATTTATTTGGAAGTTCGTTATCCGTGTTAAATTTGCCGATACGATTTTCAACATCTATGAGCTTCTTCCGGCGTTCATTGTAGGACTCATATTCATAGTTGTTGTAAGCCTTCTCACTCCTGCTCCCGAAAAGAGCGTAACCGATACCTTTGACGAGGTTAAAAAGGAAATGAAGGAATAAATTAAATATCATAATCAGCGTTGTAGGTTAATTCCTGCAACGCTTTTTTTGTCGGTACCGATAATGGTATTAAAGAACTAAATCATAATTGAATTTTACTTTGATTTATGATAAGATTTTTATAGTGTTTATATGTAGGTGAAGTCGATTAAAAACATAGGGGCTTTATTAAACGAAAGGAAAATGAAATGTTAAATCTTATTCTCGGCAAGAATCCGTTTGTTAAAACCGAATATGTACGACAGCTCGTTGCCGACAAGGTAAATGACGGAAAAAAGTGTATAATCATTGTTCCCGAGCAGTTTTCTTATGAAACCGAAAAGTCTATGCTTGATTTGGTCGGTGCGGAGAAAATGCTTTCGGTTGATGTCTTGAGCATGACAAGACTTGCACAGCTGATACTTTCCGAATATGCAGAAAAAGAAGTAAATCCGGAGGCTGACGACGGCGTTAAAATGATGACAATGAGTCTTGCGCTTGAAAGTCTCGGAGATAAGCTTCAAATTTACAAAAAATATACTTCAAGACCGCAGCTTGTAGCGGAGCTTGTGTCATTTGCGACAGAATTAAAGCAATGGACTGTCTCCGTTGACAGCCTTGACGAGTTTTCAAAAAATGCAAAGGCTTCATCGCTTAAATCAAAGCTTGATGAGCTTGTTATGATTCTTGCACTCTATAACTCAATGCTTGAAAAATCATATTACAACACCGATGATAAACTGACAAGGCTTTCTTCTGTGCTTTTGGAATGTAAATATTTTGAGGATAAAATTGTAGCGATAGACGGTTTTACACGATTTACAAAGCAGGAATACGCTGTTGTCGAGAGGATACTTTCACAATCTCCGCAGACTTATATAACATTTGACTCGGACGGCGGCAAGGACGATTATTCTTTGTTTACCAACAATAACAAACAGGTTGAATTGCTCAAAAGCCTTGCCGATAAAAGCTCTGTGAAAATCGCTCCGATTAAATATGTTGAAGCGGATTTTGACGATACGGATGTTTTCAAAAGCCTTTCAGACGGTGCTTTTTCCCCTGAATTTACCGTGTCGGATGCGTCCTGCGATGGTAAAATTAAAATCGTTTCCGCACCTAACAAGGCTGATGAATGTGAATTTGTCGCAATGAGCATTAAACGCCTTATGCGTGAAAAAAATATTCGTTGCCGTGATATTGCCGTGCTTCAAAGAAGTGAGGGCGGATACGATAAGGAGCTTTCCTCGGCGTTCAAGAGATACGGCGTGCCGTTTTACGGGGATGCACGTCAGGCTGTCGTAAACGAGCCGCTGGCGGTATATCTCACATCTCTTTTGGAGATTGCCTGTAACGGCTTGAACACCGACGTTCTTATGAGGCACTTAAAGACGGGACTTTCGTGCCTTACCGCAGATGAAATATCCAAGCTTGAAAACTATGCGTTTGTTTGGCGCATAAGCTCGGCGCAATGGCGTAATGATTTCACCGAAAATCCAAGCGGCTTCGGCTGTAAGCTAAGCGATTTTGACAGAAATACGCTTCGTTATCTTAATTCTTTAAGGGAAAAGGCGGTAGCGCCCGTTCTTGCCTTTAAGGATGATTTTTCACAGGCTGAAAACGAGAAAAAAGCCGAGGTGATATACGACTATCTTATAAAAAACTCTATCGATAAAAAATTGAAATGCCTTTCGGACGAGCTTTTGAAGGGCGGAAAAACCGCACTTTCTCAGGAGCAGGATGCGGTGTGGCGGCTTGTTGTCGATATGCTTGACAAGCTGTGGAACACCTGCAAACAAAGCAATATTTCCGACAAGCGATTTTACGAGCTTTTCAACATTCTGTTAAGCGTCAGCGACTTCGGAAGCATTCCTAAGGCTATCGACGCCGTTACGCTTTCGGCGGCGGACAGGGCGAGAATGCCGCAGAAAAAATATGTGTTTATCGTTGGCGCAAACGACGGCGAATTTCCGCTTAATCCTCCTACGCAGGGACTTTTGAGCGACAAGGACAGAACAGAGCTTAAACTGTCGGGCATTGAGCTTGCCGAAACAGCCGATTACAAATTAACCGAAGAAAAATACATAGCTTACCGTTCTTTGATAACGGCGAGCGAGGGACTTTTTGTGTCATTTTGTGATGCGGATTACCAAGGCGTAGGTTTAACTCCGTCGCAAATTGTCCGTGAAATTCATAAGATATATCCGTCAATAGTAATTGAGGAGTACGAGGATATTCCGGCTCTTGAAAAAATTGAAAGCAAGGCTTCGGCATTTGAAATGTATGCTAAAGGCTATAACGAGGATACGGAGCTTACTGCATCATTAAAGGAGTATTTGCAATCTGATGATGTTAACAGCGGAAAGCTTCAAACGCTTGAAAATTCCGTCGATAAAAAAGAAGCTGAAATTTGTGACAGCAAAATTGCAACCGAGCTTTTCGGGAAGAATATGCACCTTTCCGCTTCAAAGACGGAGGTGTATTACAAATGCCCATTCCAATATTTCTGCAAGTACGGCATTTATGCAAAGCCTCGAAAAGAAGCACAGGTTGACCCTGCAATAAGCGGAAGCCTTATCCATAAGGTGTTTGAGATAATTCTTGATGAATTTCCAAAGCAGAAGTTGATTGAAGCGTCGCCGGAAGTGTTGAAAAAGAGAATTTCAGAAATTATGGACGATTATCTCGAGGAGAAAATGGGCGGTGCGCAGTCGAAGTCAAAACGCTTTTTGAAGCAGTATAATTCAATTTCAGAGCAGATATTTTTTGCCCTGTCAAAGATGGTTGAGGAATTCAAGGTCAGCGATTTTGCACCTGCCGATTTTGAGCTTCCCATAAACTACGGTGCAGATATTGAGCCTTATGAATTACCTCTTTCCGACGGAGGAACGCTCAGCGTAAGCGGAAGCGTTGACAGGGTTGACACAATGGAGAAAAACGGCAAAAAATATCTTCGTGTAGTCGATTATAAATCGGGCGGCAAGACGTTCAACCTGAGTGATGTTGTAAGCGGCTTGAGTACGCAGATGCTTATATATCTTTTCGCTATCGAAAAAAACGGAAAGGAAAAATACGGCGATATTATTCCGAGCGGTGTGCTCTATATGCCTGCTAAGCCTGCGGCGTCGGATCTTGAAAGATACGCAAGCGAGCAGGACATTACCGATAAGGTACTCAAATCCAACCGAATGAGTGGTATAATCGTAGATGATATTGATATTATCAAGGGTATGGAGCATGACGTAAACGGCTGGTTTATCCCTGTAACTTTAACAAAAAGCGGTGCCTTTGACCGTCGCAGCAAGCTTATAAAGGCTGAAGATTTTGTCAGACTTAAAAGAAAAATAGATATGATATTAAAGCAGATGGCACTCAATCTCCACAAAGGCGAAATTCCTGTTTTGCCGGCTAAGGAAGACGTGTGCAAGTATTGCGATTACTCGGCTGTTTGCGGCTTTGAGGACGGCGACAGCTACCGTGAAATCGCTGACGGCAAGGATAATGAGATAATTGAAATTTTGAGAAACGAGGAGGAAGAAAATGGCTGATAAACGCTTAACGCCCGAACAGCAAAAGGCGATTGAAACCGACGGCAGCCTTATCGTTTCTGCGGCGGCAGGCTCGGGAAAAACCTTTGTGCTTGTCAAGCGTATCATAAACAAGCTTTTGCGTGAGGACAACCCCGTTTCCATTGACAGGCTTTTGATTGTAACGTTTACAAGGGCGGCTGCCAATGAGATGCGCCAAAGGCTCGGCGTTGCTCTCGAAAAGAAAATCGCAGAGGATCCTACAAACGGATTTCTCCAATGTCAGCAGGCAATGCTGCCTCTTGCCGAAATTTGCACAATGGACCAATATTTCAACTCTCTTGTCAAGGATAATTTCCATAGGCTGAAAATCACACCCGATTTTCGTATGCTCGATGAAAGCGAGGCGGATATGCTTTCCGATGAGGCTCTTGACGAGGTACTCGAGGAGGCTTATGAGGGCGAAAGAGAATTGTTTGACCGTCTTTTGAAGGCTCTCGGCTGCGAAAAGAACGATAAAACGCTTTCTCAGAGCATAAAAAAGCTTAACAAGTATGCAAATTCATATCCTTACCCCGAAAAATGGCTTGAGGAAATATCACAGAGCTATACGCAGGAGAAAAATCCGCAGGACACCGTGTTCGGCGAAATATTGCTTGAAAAGGCGGTAAGATACAGCTCTTATGCAATAAAGCAGTTGAATTACGGCATTGATTTGGTCAGGGATATTCCCGAGCTTGACAAGCTTTTGCCGGTGCTTTCGGAAGAAGAAGTACAGGCGCAAAGCATTAAGGATGCAGCCGAGAAAAAGGCGTGGCATGAGCTGTACACTCTTTCCCGAACGGTAAAATTCGCAAGATATCCGTCCTCATTTCCAAAGAGTACGGCGGGTATGTACGAACGCATTTATGCAAAGGCTCTCAGGGACAGCGCAAAGGATATTATTACGGACGTTGCTTCGTGTATATGCGCAGACGAAAAGGACTTTATAAATGACATTGCGGAGTTTTCGGTGGTTGTACCGGAGCTTATAAAAATTATTATGGCGTACCGAGAGCGTTATGCTCAGAAAAAGGCGGAGATAAATGCGCTTGGATTTGATGACGTAACGCACCTTGCGCTCAATTTGCTTGTTGAAAACGGCGAATATACGGACATTGCAAGGGAGCTTCGTGAAAAATACGACGAAATTTTAATTGACGAGTATCAGGACACCAACTCCACGCAGGACACAATCTTTTCGGCTCTTTCAAAGGACGAAACAAACCTGTTCGTTGTCGGCGATGTAAAGCAGTCGATTTACGGCTTCCGTCTTGCGATGCCCGAAATCTTCCTTAACAGAATTAAAAAGCAAAAGCAATCGACAGACCCTAAAAAGATTTTTGTAAATCTTGATAAAAATTTCAGAAGCAGAAAAGAAGTCCTTGAGGGCTCAAACTATATTTTCAGAAAGCTTATGAACGAGCATACGGGAAATATTATCTATGACGAAAAGGAATCGTTAAAGGCAGGGGCTGATTATCCCGAAACAGATATTCCGAAGGTGGAAATGTATGTTCTCGACAAGGAGAAAATAGGCAAAAAAGAGACCTCGGAAATAGACTTTGTTTCCGATAAGATAGAAGAATTGCTTCGCTTCGGAGAGGTTTATGACCCTGACAGGAAGATTATGCGGCGTGCCGAAAAAAAGGATATTTGTATTCTTTTGCGAAAAAACAAGCAGGGACCCGTAATTGTCAGAGAGCTCAAAAGCAGGGGAATATCGGCGTATTTTGAAAGCGACTCGGGCTTTTTCAAAAATCCGGAGGTTGCGGTAATGCTTTCGCTTTTGTCGATTATAGACAATCCCTTGCAGGATGTGCCGCTTTTAAGCGCTTTGATGTCTCCGATTTTCGGCTTTACCGCAGACGATATTGCAAAGCTCAGAATTGCGGACAGAAAAGGAGATTTTTATAAGCTTATAAGAAAATCCGAGGACGAAAAGTGTAAGAATTTCGTCAAGGAGTATGACGATTACAAAAAGCTCAGCACCGTGTTGAGCGTCGGCGATTTAATAAGAACGATATATGAGCGTACTGGCTATCTCTCTGTTGTCAGCGCAATGAGCAACGGAGAAATGCGTAAGCTTAATTTGATGCTCTTGACGGAGTATGCGCAGAGCTATGAGGAGAACGGCAACAGCGGTCTCCCCGGATTTATGCGATTTATCGAACGAATGAAAAAAAGCGAGTCCGATTTCAAGCCTGCAACGAACGTGAGCGAAAACGCAAATGTTGTAAGAATTATGTCCGTGCATAAGAGCAAGGGACTTGAATTTCCGATTGTAATTCTTGCCGATACAGGGGCGCCGCTTCCCAACAATAACAGCGAGCTTGCCGTAAACAGGCAGACGGGAATAGGACTTAGATTTTACGACAGGGCAACCTACCGTAAGTATTCCACTATTCAGTATGAGGCGACAAAGTACATACAGTCGCTTGACGATTGCTCGGAGTCTCTGCGTGCGCTCTACGTTGCAATGACAAGGGCAAAGGAACGTCTTATCATAACGGGTACTGTCGGTGATCTTACAAAAGCCGCAACCGCTTTAAGCGCAAATTGTTTTGAAGAGCAAATTGACAGCGTTGCAACCGAAAAAAATTCGGGCTTCTTAAAATATCTGCTTATGGGCTTCTTCCGCCATCCCAACGCCGGAAAGCTGCGTAATTACGTGGGCTATAAGGGTGGCTTTGACGTCGGAGTCGATTTTAAGCTCGACCTTGATATTGTAACCGAGGCAAAGGAGCAAGCAGAGGAGCAGGAGCACGAGAAAATCAAGCGCACCGCAAAGCCTGACGACAAAACAGTTGCCGAGATTAAAGAGCGTACCGAATACGAATATGAATATATGCCGCTTGCCGACTTTACGACTAAAATGTCTGCTTCTGAACTTAACAGAGCGCAAAACGAAACGGAATTTTATATAACCGATAAGCCGTCATTTGCGAAGAACGGAAGATTGACCGCCGCCGAAAAAGGAACCGCAATGCATCGTTTTATGGAGGTATGCGATTTCAAAGCGGCAAAGAACGATATTGACTCGGAATGCGAGCGTCTTGTCGGAAATAAGCTCTTAACGTCCGAGCAGGCACAGTCGCTTGACAGAAAAATGCTTGCACGCTTCTTTGACGGCGACCTTTATAAG
The DNA here is from genome assembly GCA_052273625.1 of Candidatus Fimenecus sp. Lineage (GTDB taxonomy): Bacteria > Bacillota > Clostridia > Oscillospirales > Acutalibacteraceae > Fimenecus. The sequence goes on from DAVZHW010000016.1 coordinate 29,550, forward strand.
CGTATAGAAAAATCCGAAAGGGTTTTAAGAGAACAGAAATTTACCGTTTTCCTGCCGCTTGATTTTATTTCAGACAGCGAAGAGGCTGTATATAAGCAGGAGCGTGTTTTAATTCAGGGCGTTATCGACTGTGCGTTCTTTGAGGACGGAAAGCTTGTCGTGCTCGACTATAAGACCGACAGGGTTGACAATATGGACGAGCTTTGCGAGCGTTACAGAAAGCAGCTTGAGGTGTATAAAACGGCGGCGGAACAGACCTTTTCTACCGAAGTTAAGGAGCTTGCGATTTACTCTTTTTGCCTCGGAGAAGAAAAAATTATCTGATTTTGTGTTTTTTTCAAAAAACCACTTGCATTTTTGTGCACTTTGTGTTATCATTTCATACGCTATGCATTAAGTACTTTAGGTAATCGAAAGAGGTGACAGTTAATGAAAGACGGAATTCATCCCGAATACAAGCCCACAACAGTAAAGTGCGCTTGCGGTGCTACATTTGAAACTTCTTCAACTAAGGAAGATATTCGTGTTGATATTTGCTCAAATTGTCATCCGTTCTTTACAGGCAAGCAGAAGCTTGTTGATACAGGCGGACGAGTTGACAGATTCAATAAGAGATATAATCTTAACAACAAATAAGACTGATATCATTAGAAAGCGGTACTTACGGTGCCGCTTTTTGATTTATATTTTTATATATAAGACAGGAGGCGTAAATATGAATGAGTATAAAACGGTGCGTAAGGAAGCTTATAATGAGTTTACCGAAAAGCGATCAAGGTTTATCGGCTATGCCTGTCCCGTCAAGACGGTTGATGAGGCAAACGCTTTTATTTCAAGGATAAAGCAGAAGCATTGGGACGCAAAGCATAATGTTTACGCCTACATATTAAAGGACGGCGGCATTAAACGCTATTCCGACGACGGCGAGCCGCAGGGAACGGCAGGAATACCCGTGCTCGACGTGCTTGAAAAGAGCCAAACGGTTGATGTTTGCGTTGTCGTAACAAGGTATTTCGGCGGAATACTCTTGGGCGGAGGCGGACTTGTCCGTGCTTATTCCCACGGTGCGAAAATTGCGCTTGATGCAGGCGAGATTATCACAATGTCGCTTTGCAGTGAAATGAAAGCCGAGTGCGACTATACGCTTTACGGGAAAATTACCCCGATTATAACGGCTAACGGCGGGAAAATAACCGATACGCAGTTTACCGATAAGGTCGAGGTTTGCTATACGATTGTCGAAGAAAACGAGGAAAAATTATCCTCCGCAATTTTCGAAGCAACAAACGGAAGGGTTATGCCGCAGAGGCTTGGCGAAAAATTTTCTGCCGTTTAGTAAAAATTTTCGAGTAAAACAGGGGAATTTGCATTTTTTGTGCGTATAAAGTATTAGTGAGTATTTTTGAGAGGAGAGAAACCGTGCTTATAAGGGAACATACACAGCTTATTGAGAAGCAAACCTTGAGTGAGTATGCCGCGCTTTCCGAAAACAGCAAGGGCAGAATTACGCCTATTGAGGAATGTGATATAAGAACCTGCTTTCAGCGTGACAGGGACAGAATAATCCACTCAAACTCTTTCAGACGCTTGAAGCATAAAACACAGGTGTTTCTTTCTCCCGAGGGCGACCATTACAGGACACGCCTTACACATACTCTTGAGGTTTCACAGATAGCGAGGACTATTTCAAGGGCTTTGAGGCTCAATGAGGATTTGACGGAGGCTATTGCACTCGGACACGACCTCGGACATACTCCGTTCGGTCACGCAGGGGAGAGAGCGTTGAATGATGTTTTCCCTACAGGCTTTCGCCATTTTGAACAGAGCTTGCGAGTTGTCGATAAGCTCGAAAAAAACGGCGACGGGCTCAATCTTACATACGAGGTCAGAGATGGTATTCTCTGCCACACAATCGGCAAAGAGGCTGATACGCTTGAGGGCAGAATTGTAAAATTAGCCGACAGAATTGCCTATATAAATCACGACATCGACGACGCTATCCGTGCAGGCGTTTTATCCGAAAGCGATATACCGAAGGATATTACCGACGTATTGGGCGACAGCAAGTCGAAAAGGATAAACACGCTTGTCGTGTCGGCGATTGAAAACAGCTCGGACGATTTAAGGCTTGCACCCGAAATCAAGCAGCCGTTTGACGAGCTTCACAAATTTATGTTTAAGAATGTTTATACCAACGTAAAGTGTAAGGGCGAGGAGCATAAGGCGGAGGCCCTTATCAAAAATCTTTACGGTTATTTTGTTGAAAACCCCGACTCACTGCCGGAGCTCTACAAAAAGGTTGTCGAATCAGAGGGGAGAGAGCGTGCGGCTTGCGACTATGTTGCGAGTATGTCCGACGGCTATGTGCTGAAGATATACAACGAGCTGTTCATACCGACCGCTTGGATGTATTAAGATAATTGAATTTATGAAAAGGAGGAATTTATATGGCTTTTGATGACGCTTTTCTTTCCGAGCTTCGTCAGAGATGCGATATTGAAGGCATAGTTTCTTCCTATGTAACGCTTAAAAGAAAGGGCAGGCTTCTCGGCGGACTCTGCCCGTTCCACAACGAAAAAACTCCCTCCTTTTATGTCTATCCCGAAACGCAATCCTACTATTGCTTCGGTTGCGGAAACGGCGGAGATGTAGTTACCTTTATTAAGAATATCGAAAATCTCGATTATGCCGAGGCGGTTAAATTCCTCTGCGACAAATGCGGAATGTCCTTGCCTGAGGACAATTACGACAACGGACTTTCACGCCGCAGAATGAGAATGTATGAGGCTAACCGTGAGGCGGCAAGATTTTACTATAAAATGCTTTTTAGCGAAAAAGGAAAAACTGCAAGGGAATATTGCAATTACAGACAGCTTACAAAGGAAACTGTTAAAAAGTTCGGCATAGGCTACGCTCCCGAGGGCTGGAGTGCCTTGCGTGAGCACCTTAATCAATTGGGCTTTACCGATATGGAGCTTTACGAGGCTAATTTGCTCGGAAAAAGCCAAAAAGGGAATTATTATGACAGATTTGTAAACCGTCTTATGTTCCCGATTATCGACGTCAGAGGCAACGTTATCGCTTTTTCGGGCAGACGCTTGAACGAGGAGGATAAGGCGAAATATGTAAACTCTGCCGATACGCTTGTTTACAAAAAGGGCAGAGAAATTTTCGCTCTGAATCATGCGAGAAAGACCAACACCGATACGCTGATACTCTGCGAGGGTAATATCGACGTCGTAATGCTTCATCAGGCAGGCTTTACAAACGCCGTTGCGGCTTTGGGTACGGCTTTAACGCAGGATCAGGCACAGGTTTTGTCACGCTATGCGAGTGAGATACTCATTTGCTATGACTCCGACGAGGCAGGTCAAAAGGCAGTACAAAAAGCACTCGGAATTTTTGCAAACACGACCCTTAAAACAAAGGTTATAAATATGCAGGGCGGAAAAGACCCCGACGAAATAATCAAAAAGTACGGACCGGAGCGTTTTCGTGAGCTTATCGAAAAAGCGTCTAACGATACCGAATATAAGCTTATGCAACAAAGGGAAAAATATTCTCTTTCAACCGCAGACGGCAAGGTCGGCTTTATGCAGGATGCCGCAAAGGTTTTGGCAAGGGTGTCGAGCCCGATTGAGGTCGATATTTACGCTTCAAAGCTTGCCGACGAGCTTTCCGTAAGAAAAGACGCAATTTTAAGCGAGGTAAATAAAAATAAAAAAGCTCTTTCACGCATAGAAAAGACCGAGCAGATGAAAGAGGTACAAAAATCACTTGATAATCGCAAGGATGTTATAAATATAGTGAACGCACAAAGACCGGACAATCTCCATGCGGCTTCTGCCGAAGAAACTTTGATAGCTTCGCTTATTAACAATCCGAGTTATTATAAACAGCTTAAAGACGAGGTTTCCAAAGACGATTTTGTCACGGATTTTAACAGAAAGGTGTTTTCCGTTTTAACGGAAAGACTTTCCGAGGGCAAGCCGATAGATTTATCGTTTTTGACCCCGTATTTTTCCGATGATGAGATGTCCGCCATTGCGAAAATCGTAACCCTGACGCAGAATTTGAGCAATTCCGTTAACGAATGCTTTGACTGCATAAGGGTAATCAAGCAGGAAAAGGACAAATCGGCGTATTCAAATCCGTCAGAGCTGTCAGACAAAGATTTTCTTAATATTTTTAAGGATAGAACAAAATCTAATGATGATGTGTAAAAGTGAAGGAGAAATTATGGAAAACACAACAGAGAAGAAGAATCCGATAGCCGAGCTTATCGAAAAGGGTAAAATCGCAGGTAAGGTTACAACTCAGGAAATCGATACCGCTATGATCGAAAGCGATCTCGATATGGAGGAGCTTGAAAAGGTTTATGAAAATCTTGAGGCTCTCAACATTGAGATTATCGACGACTTTGACCTTGAGCTTGACTCGGCTGATTTTAACGTTTCGCTTCCTAAGGGTCAGGAGTCTGCTGAAACGGTTGATGCGGCTGTCGCTGCCATCGACGATCCGGTAAAGGTTTATCTTAAAGAAATAGGCCGTGTTCCGCTTCTTACACCTGAGGAGGAAATCGATCTTGCTATGAGAATTGCAGACGACGATACCCGTGCAAAGCAAAGACTTGCAGAGGCTAACCTTCGTCTTGTTGTCAGCATTGCAAAGAGATATGTCGGCAGAGGTATGCAGTTCCTTGATTTGATTCAGGAGGGCAACCTCGGTCTTATCAAGGCTGTTGAAAAGTTCGACTATACAAAGGGATTTAAGTTTTCAACCTACGCTACTTGGTGGATAAGACAGGCAATTACAAGAGCTATTGCAGATCAGGCAAGAACTATCCGCATCCCCGTTCATATGGTTGAAACTATCAATAAGGTTAAAAAGACAAACAGTCAGCTTCTCCACCAAAACGGCAGAGACCCGAGTGCGGAGGAAATTGCAGACGTTCTTAATATGCCCGTTGAAAAGGTACGGGAAATTCTCCGTGTCGCACAGGAGCCCGTTTCTCTTGAAACCCCGATAGGCGAGGAGGAGGACAGCCACCTCGGAGACTTCATTCCCGATGATGACGCACTCGCACCTGCGGACGCCGCTTCAATGCTTCTCCTTAAAGAGCAGCTTGAGGAGGTTCTCAACACCCTTACGGACAGAGAGGCTATGGTTTTAAGGCTTCGCTTCGGTCTTGAGGACGGACACCCGAGAACTCTTGAGGAGGTCGGAAGCACTTTCGGAGTAACCCGTGAGCGTATTCGTCAGATTGAGGCTAAGGCTTTGCGTAAGCTTCGCCATCCGTCAAGAAGCAAAAAGCTCAAGGACTTCCTTGATTAAGAGCAAAAATATAACGGCTTGGAAATCAATTCGATCTCCAAGCCGTTTTTATGCTTAAAATTATCTGTCCTCGTAAATCAAGTCCTCTTCGTCGGTGCTTTCCGCCGTAACTTGATTTAACTGAATATCATTTTCAAGGGATTTAACGCTTTCTGTTTTGTTTACCTGCTCAACGACCGCAAGCATAAGTATAATAAGGAACAGATACGGCAGCGGACAGAAAATGCCGGGGTTTACAAGCGACATCATTTCAAGTCCCACATAAGATACAAGAACCGTGACGCTGAATATAGTTTTCTTTCTAAGCAGAATAACAAACCTCTCAAAAAGCTGATTTGCATAGGCGATTATTCCGACAACGCCGAGGCTTCCCATAATCTGAAGCGGCTCGCAGTGATACCAACAAAGAGCAAACTTTGCAGACGGATGCACGTCTCTGTTGCCCATATAGGCAAGACCCGTTCCGAATATCGGATTGTTGTTAAAGTCTCGGAACGCTCTTTCAAATAATTGAAGTCTTACTTCCTTTTCAGCACCCGATATACCCATTATAAGTCTGTCGAACGTCGCACCGAAGAAGCCGTAAAAGTCCTCAAAGAACAGCGCAATCGCAAGCACGATACCCAATCCAATCGAAATAAAGGTCCAACGGTGACGCTTGTCAAGGCCTATGAGAATACTCATTGTCATTAGCAATTCAATTCCGCCGAATACAAGACCGCCTCTTGAGCCTGCAAGCAATATACAGCAATAGAAAAGCAGCGCAAGGAAAATGTAGGACGGTCGCTTGATTGCCTTGAATGCGACAAACGGCATTGCAAGCATTAAATATGTGGAAATGTTATTTCTCCATTGCATATAAATAATGCCCTTGGTCTGCATTACTTCGGGAATGCTTGTAAGATAGAACTCAATAATCATATATACTGCGAAAAGTCCCATATAAATCATCGTGTCGGACAGCTTATCCTTTAACGAGTATGTACGTTCCGTGTTGAGATATGTGCACAGAAGTACATATATGAAAAGCATACCGAAGCCCAAGCCGAATACATAATAAAAGGAAACAAGGCTGAAATACGCTTCCTTCGAAATAAATCCGCAGCCGCCGAGCGTTACCGCAGCCGAAACAAACAGCATTGACTTGAAGGCAGAGCCGATTACGATTTTTCGCCTGTAATATATAAAGTGAAAAATCAGCGCCGAAACGACGGGAACTGCAAACCATAAAAGCTTTATGAATATGTCGTAGGAGTCATAGAGCTTAATTACCGTCTCGCAAAGCAGCAAAAACGGCAGCGTGGTCGGCATAAGGTCGTCGCACACAACGAGCAAGAATGATATTATAAGAATAAAAATAAGAACGCCGATAACCTCTATCTTAAATAACGTTATCAGGCAGGCAATCGCAAAAACGATGAGCATAAACTTTTCCGTATTGAAAAAATCACGCATTTTGCGTATTGCGGAATTATCATTTGAAAGCATAAAAACTGCCCTTCTCAAAATCTTTTATTTTTGTATATTATAATACTAAATACAGCAATTTTCAATACGCTTGTCAAAAATAGGCTTCCGAGGGAAAATGTATATATAAAAAACGGGCAAACCGGCAAGTTTTTATACACAAAAACCAAAGCAAAAGCAAACACCCGGGAGCGTTTATAAAAAGGTGATATTTTTTGAAAATAAGTGTTGACATTTGTCGCTCGTTTTGTTATTATATTCAAGCGCTAAGGCGAGAGGGCAAAACCGAAACGCTGAAACAGAGCGCACCGGACCTTGAAAATTAAACAACGACTTAAGAAAAAGGAAACCCTGAAATTC
>DAVZHW010000017.1:0-34853 GCA_052273625.1 Candidatus Fimenecus sp.
AGCATAATGGATTTTTATGTGAGAAACCAATACTTCCTTATGAACACTCAGCCAAACTGTCCTGCTTTTAAGAATTGATGTTATGTGAGCACCTTTGAAAGAAATTCCTTGAGTCTTTCATTCTTCGGGTGGTTGAATATTTCGTCGGGCGTACCCTCCTCGACAATTCTACCCTCGTTCATAAACAGAATTCTGCTTCCTACTTCCTTTGCAAAGCCCATTTCGTGCGTTACAACAATCATCGTCATACCGCTGTCGGCAAGTTCTTTCATAAGGTCAAGAACCTCGCCTACCATTTCGGGATCAAGCGCAGATGTCGGCTCATCAAAAAGAATAACATCGGGATTCATTGCGAGAGTACGAACAATGGCAACTCTCTGCTTTTGTCCGCCCGAAAGCTGCGACGGGTAAGCGTCCGCCTTATCCTCAAGACCTATTCTTTTGAGCAATTCCATTGCCTGTTCATAAGCCTCAGCCTTGATTTCCTTTGTGCTTTTTATCACTTCATTGTCGGGATTTTTGCGACGGAGCTTTTTCATTCTCTTTTTCTCGACATAGACGGGAGCGAGCATAATATTCTCGATAACCGTTTTATTGTTGAAAAGATTAAAGTGCTGGAAAACCATTCCCATTTTCTGACGGTGAATGTTAATATCGACGTTCATATCGGCAATATCAACGCCGTTGAAGATAATACTGCCCGAGGTAGGATCTTCCAAACAGTTAAGGCAACGCAGGAAGGTTGATTTGCCCGAGCCGGACGGACCTATAACAACGACCTTTTCGCCCTTTTCAATGTTAATGTTAATATCGTGAAGGACGCTGACGTCGCCAAACGATTTGTTAAGGTTAACGACTTCTATCACTCTTACTCAAGCTCCTTTCCATCAATTTTATAAGACCGCTTATTACAAGAACAAGCGCAATGTAAATCAACGCCATAACTATATAGGGCACCATAAATTCATACGTGTTTGTACCGATTTTTCTGAACGCAACATACAAGTCAAGCGCACCTACGAAGCTGACAATCGAGGTTTCCTTAATCAAAGCGATAAACTCATTGCCGAGCGTGGGAAGAATGTTCTTTATCGCCTGCGGAATAACAATCTTAATCATTGTTGTAGCGAAGCTCAAGCCGATAGCACGACCGCCCTCCATCTGCCCGGGATCAACAGACTGAATGCCGCTACGCATTATTTCGGAAATATATGCGCCCGAGTTCATACCAAATACGATTATGGCAACCGTAACCGACGGAAGATTTATACCTAAAAGGGGTAAGAATACATAATATGAAAGCAAAAGCTGTACGACCATAGGTGTGCCTCTGAAAAAGCCGACATAAAAACTGCAAATTCCGTTAAGCACCCTTGGAAGCGCTTTATATTTTGGAGAAACACGGACTATCGCAATCAGAGTACCGATAATTATACCGATAATCAAGCCCATTACAGCGATTTTTACGGTGTTGGAGAGACCTGATAAAATTTCAGACCTGTACGAAGCTGCGTTAGTCCCTTGAAACAGAGAAATAAATTTCTCAACCTTGTACTGAAAATCACTCATAAATACATTCCTTAAACAACTGAATATTTTATCTTAACAACGCAATAGCCTCACCGATTCGGTGAGGTTATCACATTTCTTATAACTGTATTATTTTGTGCCGTTAATTGATGCTGTAATCGAAGCTGCGGGAGCTGCGTCAACGATTACATAGTCAAGGTTGCCGTGAAGCATATCCTGTACTGCAAGAACCGCGCTCTGATAAGGCTTGGTTGACAACTTAAGACCGTTGCTCTCATAATCGCCCTTGTTCTCCGAATACTGCTGACCTGTTGTACCGGTCTGGAAGCCGATTGTTGTCTTGTTATCAAATGTCTTGAGAACATTGAGAACATCATCAGCGGTTTTGCACTCGTCAAACTTGGTGTCATCGCTACGAACGATAAGCTTCTGAGAAGCCTGATAGTAAGAGTCTGAGAATGTAACGTTTTCCTCACGATCGGGGCTTATTGTAAGACCTGCCATTGCAATATCGCACTTCTGCTGACCTACTGAAAGGCAAACAGCCTCAAAGTCCATATTTTTGATTACAAGCTCTTTACCGAGATAATCTGCAAGAAGCTTTGCAATTTCCATATCGACACCCAAATACTGCTCGCCCTCTGTGTATTCGAAGGGCGGGAACTCTGCGTTTGTAGCAACTACAAGCTGATCCTTTGATGAGTCCTCAACAGCCGAAGTGATTGCAACCGGTGTGCCGTCGCCGAAATAGTGGTTGAAGATTTCATCCATTTTTCCGTTTGACTTAATCTCTGCAATAAATGCATTTACCTTTTCGAGAAGCTCGGGCTGAGTCTTGTCAACGCCGAAAGCATATTTTTCCTCGGTCAACTCAATATCAATAACCTTTGCATTAACCTTTTCGGTATTTCCGCAAGCTGCGAAGCAACCGGCAATCATTAAGATTGCAAGAACAACTGACATAATTTTAACTACTTTTTTCATTATGTATTCCTCCTAAATGTTTTTGATGCTTCGTATTATACACTATCCTGTAATAAAATGCAAGTAAAATGTATAAAAATTCATAAAATTATTTATTTTTTTTATTTTTGAATACGATAAGCTTTGAAAATACGTAGTTCAAAATCACAACCACGACCGATACAATTACCTTTGCAAGTGCACCGTCAACGCCGAAAATCCTTTGATTTAAGCCGATTTTGACGAGCAACGGTACTCCGAATATCTCAATAACTCCGGTAACTGCTCTCGCCGTCACAAAGGAAATGAATTCTTTTATGCATATATTCATTTCAAAGCTTTTACTTTCAAAAACCCATATTTTATTCGTAATAAATGCAAAAATAACGCCTGCGACCCAAGCTACCGCATTACTGACGGTTATTTTTACGCCCTCCTGTATGCTGTCTGGCAGAGCGAAAACCAAAGCGGTATATACAGCCCAGTTTACTAAAGTCGTGAGCACGCCGAAAATAAAATAGGTTATAAGCTCCTTATATTTAATTATAAGCTTCTTGATTTTATTCATAAAATAATATTCCCTTTATTTTGTAAGCTCCGTGAACAGCTCTAAAAATTCACATTTCGTGTCGTCAATCGGCTTTATGCTGCTTTTCAAGTCCACACTGATAGGCGTAGCTTCGACATTTATTTCCTCGCCGTTAAAGAGCATAAACTCATAATAAAGCATTGAGTCGTCAACACCTCTTGCAATCCTTATTTCTTCGCCTGTGAGCTCGCCGATATATTTTGAAAAGATAATTTTCTGATATTTTCCTTCAATTTCAGAAAAATACGGAATTTGCTGCTTCAACGGTCTTGTCATATCGCCTATATACGCCTCAGCGCTGTCATGAAGCAGGCATAAAAGCTGAACCTTTTTACTGTATCCCCTGCTTCCCGCCTCCAAAGCGCAGTTTATGCTGTGCCTTGCAACAGAAAAGAAGGTATCGAAATGACCGTTAGCTCTTGTAAGCATAGAAAGAGCGTGCGCAATGTCAATAATGTCAATGCTCTCCTCCGTCGGCTCTGTCGGGTTAAGTCTTATGTGGCTTATTGTCGTTATATAATTTTTATTAACCATAATAGCTCCTGAAAATATATTCGTCAATTTATAGGCTCCCTCTGACGAGGGAGCTGTCATTTTTCTTTGAAAAATGACTGAGGGAGAGATACCGAAAATTTGCTGTTTATTGCTTTCTCTCCTTCCGTCACGCCTACGGCGTGCCACCTTCCTCGTCAGAGGAAGGCGTTTTGTTTATTCCCTCTTTAACCGCTCTGTCAATATACTCGCAAACGCCATAAAAATTACTTATAATATCCAAATTGCATATTCTAATAACTTTAATTCTTTGTTTATTAAGTTCTTCTGTTCGTTTTTTGTCGTTTAATTTATTGTTGTTTGAATAATGTTCTCCGCCGTCAAGTTCAATAGCCAATCTTGCTTTTGCACAATAAAAGTCAACTATATAATTGCCAATCGCTTTCTGTCGCTGAAACCGAACAGGATAATTTCGCAAGTACTCGTACCACAATTTTCTTTCCCATGGAGTCATATTTTTTCTCAACATTTTTGCTACTTGAATATTTTTCTTATTATACTCTTTCATAACCAATACCTCAACCATTATTATAATACCATTTCCTCCGCCTCTTTTCAAGTTAGCAAAAGGAGTGTATAATAGCAGCGAGGTGATTTAATGGGCGAATACTACCGCACCTTTAACGACGAGATGTCGGAAATGTTTTCACAAAAGGTTTATAAGCTCTCGCTTGACGGCGGTATGACCTGCCCGAACAGAGACGGCAGCATCGGCACGGGCGGCTGTATATTCTGCTCTGCCGGCGGAAGCGGAGATTTTTCGCAAAAGCGATGTGAAAGCATTGACCTGCAAATCGAAAAAGCTAAAAGTCAGGTTTCAAAAAAATACAAGGGCGACAAATATATAGCTTATTTTCAAAGCTACACCAACACCTATGCAAGTGTAGAATACCTTGAGAGCATATTTTATCCCGCAATCAACAATCCGTGTATCGTTGCCTTGTCAATCGGCACACGCCCCGACTGTCTCGAGAAGGACGTGCTCGATTTGCTCAAAAAGCTAAATGATATAAAGCCGGTATATGTAGAATTAGGACTTCAGACCTCAAACGAGCAGACGGCAAAGCTTATCAACAGAGGCTACACGCTTGATGTTTTCGACAAGGCAATGTCAGACCTTCGAGAAATCGGTGTTAAGACAGTTGTGCATATAATTTTAGGTTTACCGCACGAGACAAAGCAGGATATGACTTCATCAGTAAATTATGCCGTAAAAAGCGGCGCCGACGGAATAAAGCTTCAATTATTGCATGTTCTCAAAGGCACCGAGCTTGAAAGAATGTATCTTAACAAAGAATTTGAAACATTCGGCTTTGACGACTACATAAACACGGTATGCGATATGATAAGCTTTGTACCTGAAAATGTTACAATTCACAGAATAACGGGCGACGCACCGAAAAAGCTGCTTGTCGCTCCGCTGTGGTCGGCGGACAAAAAACGGGTTCTCAATGCAATTAACAGAGAACTGAAAAGGCGAAAAGAAAACGCATAAAAAAGAGACGGAAACCTGATTTAAGGCTTCCGTCATTTTTATTAAAGAACGTAAATTATAACGTCTCTTGCTCCCCACTGTCTGCACTGTGCGGTTGTGTTCATAAACAAATCAACCGTGAATTTGCCCTTCTTGACAAATCCGCCTGTATCTGCCGCTATGCAGTAGCCGTAAACTATACCGTCGGTTGATACGATATACAATTCTGTTCCGTACGGGAACTGGTTGGGGTCAACCGCAATGTATCCCGGCTTTACCGTTCTGCCGCTTGCCGTTTTAGCGCCTGCCGAAGCAGAATAAGCCGCAGCCTTGCCCGTTACAACTCTCTTATATGAAGTCGGTACTCCGTTTTCAAGAGTAAGGCTTGAGGGAGGAGTGAGCTCCGAGATAGGTGTTCCGCCGTTTTTAAGAGCAGCTACGGTAACCGCAGGCTTCTCCTTTGTGCCGACCGTCTTTATCTGCGGTACGGCTTCCTTTGTTACGGTTTCGCTGACAACGCTTGAAGAAGCGAGCTGACCGTCAACAATTTTGTCTGAATAAACAACTGTCTTTGAACCGTTTACGCCCTTTTGCGTTACCTTGGAATTTCCGAGATAAAGCTCATCTGATTTTACGGTCTGAGTTGTGTATTTGATTGCTTCCTGAGCAGTTCTCTCAACATACTCTACACGGTAAACGGTAATCTGTATTCCGTCATAAAGCTCTGTTTCCAAGGACGGCGACACCTCATCATTTTCGCCGAGTGTAACGCCTGCCTTAGCAACCGCATCAGAAACCGTTCCGTCGCCTGTTTTCAATTCGGTCGTTGCTCCGTCTGCCGTAAGCGAAACATTATACGCAGTCTGAAGCTTAACGCTCATTGAATTTTGAAGCACAGTCTTTTCGGGGAGATTTACAAGAACATCCTCGCTGAGCGCAACGCCCTTAGCCGAAAGGAAATCCGCAACAGTACCTGCAAATTTTTCGTTTGTAACATTTCCCTGAAGATCCGTAAAAGTAATATCCGCCGCACGGTAGAGAACGATTATACTGTCCTGTCCTACCGTAAAGCCGTCAAGGTTTAATACATCATCATTTGTGGTAACAATTCCGGCTTGATCGACGATAGCCTGCGGATTTGATTTGAAAGTCGAAACTCTTGTAATTTCCGAGCCGTCATAAATGTCAACATTGTATGTGCTCGGAGATGCGGCAAATGCGGTACCTGCACACATAATCGCAAGTACAATTATAAGCGCCGTCACTCTTGAAAGAGTTGCACGGGTTGCGTTTGCATAGCCTTTTAATTCTATAATCATCATTTTGCTCCTTTAACTCATACCTCTTCGTTTTGGATTTTGCCTGAAGAAGCTGTTGGACGTCTCCGTAAATTTCCGTAAATTTCAGCCTGTCGGCTAAGAGAAATAAACGAATTTTTTGACGCCTCTGTTATTCTCGCGTTTTGACTTTTGCCATTATATTTACTCATTTGTGAATTGTCAAATTTTTTGAAATAAGTTTTTTGTGCAAGTTGCACAATGCCAAATGTCAAAATATGTCAAATTGCGGTTTTTAAGCTTGAAAGATTTTATCCCACTAAAGCATTTTCGGTGAATATTTGTGTAATTGTTAAAAAATTGTGCTTTGTGGCGAACGCACCCCCATTTTTTGCTTAAAATCGCTCTCAAAGCACCTACTTTTTGCCAAATATTCTATATATAGTATATTAAAACGTGGTGATTTAATTCATTTTAAGGGGATATTTTTGAAAAATATGGCTGTTTTTTCATTCAATCCACCTCTGACGGTATAAAATCGCCTAAAAATTGACATATTTTATGGGAATTTACATTTTTCTTTAATTTTAATAGAATTACTATTATATTTATGATAAAATAATCAAGTATAAAAACACGGTTACAAGAGGTTAAAACAATGAAAAGCTTCACGATAAAAAGCAATGATTCAGAGCAAAGGCTCGACAAATTTATTAAAAAAAGCGTTCCGAATTTACCTCAATCCTTGATGTATAAATACATTCGCACAAAGCGTATAAAGGTGAACTCGAAGCGTGCGGAAATCTCTACAAGACTTCATGTCGGAGATATAGTCGATATGTATATCAACGACGAATTTTTTGCCCCGAGCGAGAAGCATTATGACTTTATGAAAGCGTCAAAAAGCCTTGACATTATATATGAGGACGAAAACATACTTTTGTTAAACAAGAAGCAGGGCGTTCTCTGCCATCCCGACGACAGAGAATACATTGACACGCTCATCGGCAGGGTAAAACGCTATTTATATGAAAAGGGCGAATACAATCCCGACACCGAAAACTCATTTGTTCCGTCGCTTGTCAACAGAATAGACAGAAACACGGGCGGAATTGTAATTGCTGCAAAAAATGCAGAGAGCCTTCGCATACTCAACGAAAAAATGAAGCTTCGTGAGCTGCACAAATATTATCTTTGCGTTACCGTGGGTACTCCGAAGGAAAAAAGCGCGATTCTCGGCGGTTATCTTGTAAAGGACGAAAAAAGCAACACGGTTACGGTGTCAAAAAAAGCCTCCGAAGGGGCAAAGAGCATTAAAACAAAATACAGAGTGCTTGAGAGCATTGACGGCTTGAGCCTTGTGGAAATTGAGCTTCTCACGGGCAGAACTCATCAGATAAGAGCGCATATGGCGTCAATTGGCTGTCCGCTTTTGGGCGATGGCAAGTACGGCAGAAACCGTGACAATAAAAAATTCGGCGGATACAAAAAGCAAATGCTTTATTCCTACAAATTGAAATTTGACTTTACAACAGACGCAGGCAAGCTTGCCTACCTCAACCAAAAGGAATTTGAGGTTCAGGATGTATGGTTCAAAGAGGAATTTTACGCAGGAAATTTAGTGTAATTTACTATACTATTATATATAGGTAATTTTCAGTCGGTTTTTAATCGGATAATTTTAGCACATAATTGCAATATTTGCTTTTATGTGCTATCATTCTCTTAGTTTAATTTTTTGGGGTGAAATAATGTTTTCAAGAGTTGCAAGCGTCGGTCTTTTCGGCTTGGAATCTTATCTTGTTGAGGTTGAGGCGAATCTCGGCGCAGGACTTCCGAGGTTTGACATTGTCGGACTTCCGGACACCGCGGTAAGTGAATCAAGAGAAAGGGTAAGATCGGCAGTTCACAATAACGAATATGACTTTCCCGTATCAAGAATTACCATTAACTTAGCACCTGCCGACAAGAAAAAGGAAGGCCCTGTTTATGACCTTCCGATACTTGTTGCAATTCTTAAATCGACAGGTCAATTAAGAGCCAATACAGATAACTGTGCTTTTGTCGGCGAGCTTTCGTTAAACGGCGATGTTCAGAGAATAAACGGTGTTTTGCCTATGGTTATCAGGGCACAGCGTGAAAAGGTCGAAAATATTTTCGTTCCGTACAATAACAGACACGAGGGTGCAGTTGTCAAGGGAATAAATGTCTATCCTGTAAGAAATGTCCGTGAGCTTCTCGACCATCTCAACGGAATTAAGCTTATTGAGCCTGTTTCCGAGGACGATTATCAAGAGCTCGGCGTTGCGCTTGACCTCCCCGATTTTGCGGACGTCAAGGGTCAGTATCAGCCGAAAAGAGCTTTGGAGGTTGCGGCGGCAGGCGGACACAATATAATGATGATCGGACCTCCCGGCTCGGGTAAAAGTATGCTCGCAAAGAGAATACCGTCAATTTTGCCCGATATGACCTTTGAGGAATCACTTGAAACAACAAACATTTACTCTGTTTCGGGAAAGCTTCCCGGTGGAGTTTCACTTGTAAAGGCAAGACCGTTTCGCTCTCCGCACCACACAATTTCCCCTGCCGGACTTTCGGGCGGCGGCACAGTACCGAGACCGGGCGAAATCTCGCTTGCACACAACGGAGTGCTTTTCCTTGATGAATTGCCCGAGTTTTCACGCAGCTCAATGGAAATCCTCCGCCAACCGATAGAGGACGGAAAAATAACGATCGCAAGGGTTGCGGCGACATATTCATACCCCTGCTCCGTGATGCTTGTATGTGCGATGAACCCTTGCCCGTGCGGAAATTTCGGACATCCGACAAAGCCATGCACCTGTGTTAAGGGAGCTCCTGCAAGATATTTGTCAAAGGTCAGCGGTCCTTTGCTCGACCGACTTGATATACATATTGAAGTACCTGCCGTAGAATATGACGAGTTATCTTCAAATGAAAAGGCGGAGTGTTCGGCAGACATAAAAAAGCGAGTTGATAAGGCAAGGAAAATTCAGCAAGAGCGACTTCGTGGCTCGCACATTTCCTGCAACGCAAAGATGACCTCTGCAATGACAAGGGAATTCTGTCAAATCACAGATGATGCCGCAAAGTTACTAAAAGCCTCTTTTGAACAGCTCGGACTTTCGGCGAGAGCGTATGACAAGATTTTAAGGGTGGCAAGGACTATTGCCGACCTCGACAATTCGGAAATTATAAATTCCGACCATATTCTTGAGGCGGTACAGTACAGAAGTCTTGACAGAAAATTCTGGAAAAACTAAAAAATATATATCCGAATACAAAAACAGCTGTAAAGGTTAATCCCTTTACAGCTGTTGCTTTTATGCCGCTTAGCCCTTGATATTCTTATATTCAGGCTTTATAACCTTATCGGTTACGCTCTTGCCGATTGTAAATTCGGGAGTTCCCATTGAGCCGGGCGCCACCTCGTACTTATCAAAGACGATAACAAGCTCGCCTTTCTTGTTCCAATAGAAATTGCAATCCGCTTCGAGCTTTTCAAAGTCCTGTCCGAAGTCCTCGTTGTCCACCCAATAAACCGCATTTTTGTCCTTTTTCATTCTTTGCTGCATCTGACGCTTTATTTCAGCTTCAACGGTACCGTAGAACTCATCGTTCGCCGCTATGTCGCTGAGTTTCACGATTTCGCCGTTTGTTTTATCAATATGATAATATTTGTAGTAGGTGTTACTGCTTCCTGCCGCCTCGTGAACGGTAATTTTAAGCGTGAACCATTTATCAGTATTTGTTACAACATCATAATCCACATAAATTGCACTATGTCCCTCGTTGCCTATTTCCTCTAATTCCTCGTTAAATCTGTCCGCAAGGATTTTAGTAAGCTCCTCGACATCCTTATTTATATAGTCTGCCGCTCCGCTTTCGCCTTCAATTTTAGGAACGTTTATATCCATCTCGTGATAATTGTCCGAATAAAAATAATTTCTGATTGTAACGACCTTGACAATTTTGCCGAGAACAGGCACCTCTGCAAGTGATTTTGCATAAGCCTTGCTGAAATTCGGCATAAGAACCAAGAAAAAGAATACCACACAAGCAGCTGTGGAAAGTATTTTCGGGAAAATCTTGATTTTACTTGCCGATTTACTCGTTTCAGGCAAAGAAGCAAGTGCATTTTCAACCGCCTTACTTACGTTTTCGGGTACTTCAACACTTTCTTCCTTTGCTTTTTCTTTTATATAATCGTCAAATTTATTCATTCTTGAAATCCTCCTTTAAGAGTTCTCTGAGCATTTTTCTTGCACGTGAGAGCTGTTGTTTAACCGCAATAGCCGTAGAATTTGTAACCTCGGCGATTTGACCTACCGAAAGATTTTCATAATAATACAGCACAACAACCGTTCTATACGGCTGCTTTAAGCTCTCTACCGCAGAGCGCAGAGCAATAGAGGTGTCGTCCTTTACGGGTACTGCTTGCGAAGCTTCGACCTCTTGAATGGGAATTACCTTAGAGTCTTTACGGATAAGCTCGACCGCCGTGTTATGCACAATTCGTAAAATCCACGACTTAAACGATTTGACGCTTTTAAGCGTATCCAAATTTTTATATGCCCTGTATATCGACTCGCTGAGCACCTCTGCGGCGTCGGCGTCGTTTTTCACAACAGAAAACGCAAGGGAATACATAGCTTTTTCATTTTCCGTTATTTTCTCACAAAAGGCGTCTTTGTCAATCAAGCTCACTCCCCCTTAATTATTTCGGATGTTTTACGGCAAATCCACTCGCCCCACTGCGCATAATACTTTGCAAGCAAATGAGCGTTGTCCTGTGTTTTGTCGGCTGATAAATTTCCATCGGCATCATCAAAAACGGGATTTGCGTCTATATAATATACCTTCTTACCGTCGGCAAGCTTTGAAAGCTCGGAATTAAGCTTGTTGATAGCGGTGTTGTTGATAACCTTATCGGAGTCCGAACGGCTTTTTGAAACGTGCAAATTCGCTTGAACAATAATTGTCGCATTCGGCTGCTTCTCCTTTATAAAGCTGATAAGCTCGCCGTATTTCAATGTAATGCTGTCAAAGCTGTATCCAAGCTCGTTAATGCCGAGCATTACATATATTTTATCGTATTTTTTATTAGACAGCAACTCATTTAATGTAACTTTTCCGACCTTCGGCACGGAAATTCTGTCTTTTTGCGCATTGAACACGCTCATACCTACGGTTGCGAAAAAATCTGCGTTATCAAGTCCGGCATATTCCATAAGACCGACCGTTCGTGAATCACCGATAAACAGAGCCTTTGATAAAATATCGGGATTTGCAGGCTGTTGTGAAGGTTCGGATGTAATCGGAGTTGTTGTAGGCTCTTCGGTAGCACTTTCAGTCTGTGATACGGTTACAGTTTGAGTGTCGGGAGTTGTTTCATCTTCTTTTTTACCCGAACAGCCGTGAAGCGAAAACACAGCGGTTACGGTAACAGCCAAAATTAAAAGCGTCAAGGTTATAAAATTCGATTTTCTCATTTTGCAGTCTCCTTAAAATCTAAAATACAAAAACGGGTCGTCAAAGCCCTTATACATACAGTAAACACTTGCGGAAAATATCGCAAGCAGCAATATCGGAACAAGCACGCTGTTTCTTATGCGTTCGAGAAGCTTATACGGAAGCCTTGTCGAAAACAAAATCGAAGCGATAAGGAACGGATAATACTCTTTTAAGTATTTAAGATAATCATACTTAAATACCGACAACGCACCTGTGCCGAAAAACGGGAAAAGTCTTGTAAATAAGCTGCCGAGCTCTCTCATATCCGACACCGCAAACACCGCCCACGTAAGCGGAATTATTAAAATCATATAAATATGACCTATTGCGGGGTGTGAATTGAGAAATTTACCCGTCAAGTATTTTTCCGTCGCTATCAACAAAAACAGGATAAATCCCCACAGCAGAAAATTATATCCTGCACCGTGCCATATTCCCGTCAAGAGCCAAACAAACAACAGGTTAAACAGATTTCTCGCCTTTGAGCATCTGTTTCCGCCAAGCGGAATGTAAACATATTCTCTAAACCACGAGCCGAGAGTTATGTGCCACCGTCTCCAAAATTCCGTTACGGTAAGGCTCATATACGGATGGTCAAAGTTTTTCGGCAGCTTAAAGCCGAGCATTTTTCCAAGTCCTACCGCCATTAGCGAATACCCGAAAAAGTCAAAATATATTTGAAAAGAATACGCAAACAGAGCCATCCACGCAAGCGGCGTCGATACGCTCTCGAAGCCGATTGCAAGCGTTTGTGACCAAAGCTTTCCGATTGGATTGGCAAGTAAAACCTTTAGTCCCAAGCCGAATATGAACATTCCCAAGCCGCAGAGCACGGCAGAAGCGTTTATTTTTCTGTTTTTCAACGAGCACTTGACCCGTGAATATGTGACTATAGGCCCTGCTATGAGCTGTTCAAACATTGCAATATAAACAGCATATCTCAAAACGCTTTTTTCAGCCTTTGTTTTTCCTCTGTAAACGTCCGCTATATATGATATGCCCTGAAATGTGTAAAATGATATTCCTATCGGAAGTCCCAATGACGGCACTTCTGCGAGCTTCGGAATAAACGGTGCAAGCTGAGAAAATACAAAGTCCGAATACTTGAACACGCTCAATGCTGCCAAATGGAACAGTATGCCCGATACAAGTATCGCCTTTTTATGCTTTTGATATTTTTCGATTCCTACGCCGACCTCAAAATCAACGATTATACTCAAAACAAATAACGCAAAGTGATACGGCGTCTTTAATGTTCCGACAAGGTAAAAGCT
Source organism: Candidatus Fimenecus sp. (assembly GCA_052273625.1). Lineage (GTDB taxonomy): Bacteria > Bacillota > Clostridia > Oscillospirales > Acutalibacteraceae > Fimenecus. The sequence goes on from DAVZHW010000017.1 coordinate 13,192, forward strand.
AAGACTGCCGATAAACAGCACGGCATTTTTCCACTTGTCCGGAACGATATAGTAGCAGGCGAAAAACACCGGCATAAATATTAAAACAAAATTAAGACTGCTGAAAACCATAGCTTTTTTACCTCTCTGATATAAAGACGATAGAAAAGCTAAAAAGGTGACAAAAAAAATCGGTGCAATCAAAAAAGATTACACCGATTTTTTGCTGATTATTTATTCGTCAATTTTAATTTTCTTGCCGTATTTGATTTGGTTTACAATAAAGCCGACAAGAAGCACTAACGCCAACGGAATTAACAAAATTATAAGAAGTAATACCGAGATTATAATTATCGGCAAGCCCTTTTTACTTTTAATTGTATGCTCGGGCTTTTCTTCCTCTGCTGCTTCTCCCTGTTCGTCCTCGTCATAGAACGGCATAATCGGAAGCTCTGTTTCATAAGCGTTTATTCCCCTGTTATGAATAAGCGGCTCGGCAAAATCATAAAGCGAGTCTACTTTTAACAGCTTTTTGAGGTTGATATGTAAAACCGACAAAATCGAATCGAATATGCTTATAAGCCCCATTGCGATTTTGTACTGCGGTTGCTCGGGATTATAGAGATTTTCTCCGCCGTAAAGATTTAATACCATATCGATTATAAAATCAACTACGCTGTCATTCTTTATGTCGGCATAATCCTCTTTTTTAAGTCCCGTTTCTTTTTTAGTCCATTTGGCAACCGTGCCTATTGTCAGTCTGTTAAGTAGCTTTGCAACAGGCTTTATAAGCCAACCGAATTTATAAACGACCTTTTTCTTAATGCTCATTGAGGTAACCATATTGGCAAAGGTTTCCGTGTCGCCTGCGGCGGCTTTTACCATATCCTTTATCATACCCGCAAGCTGATTTTTGAGGTATTCCTGCATATCGCAATCCATTTCAAAATCCGGCTTTTCGGTTACGAAATCCGTTGTTGTCTTGACGCTTTTGCCGTCATCATCAACGGTAACCGTTCTGATTGTGCCCGGATAACCAATCGGAGAAGCCGTAGCAATAGTATAGAATGTATTTCCTCTTTTCGAGGTTATTTTATCTATGCTGTGAATATGGGTATGCCCCGTAAGCATAAACTGCATACCGATGTCGGCAAACTGTTCACGCCTTGTATCAAAATCTCCGAACATATCGTTTTTTCCGATAAGTCCGTAAATCGGTGACGGTGCAATTAACGGGTGGTGCGTCATAGCAAGTACAAACTCGCCGTTTTCTCTCGCCTTTTCAACCTCTGACTTTATCCACTCAAAGCACTCATCGGAAACACCGCTTTTGCCTGATAAATTCTTATCATCATTTATTGCAAGCAATCTGTATCCGTCTTGAAGTTTAACGGAATACGACATACTCTGCCTGTGCACGCTGTCTGCTTGGTCAGGTCCGAACTCACGGTACATATCGTACAATTCCTCACGCTTTACAGCAGGAATATCAATCTTCTCGTCGTCTCTGTAAGCGAAAGTCTTTCCGTCGTCCTGAAAATCGTGCGTTGCGGTGAGAACAAACACCCTTTTGCCCGAGTTTTTAAGGTCACGAAGCATTTCGATAAATTCTTTATGCGAGTCAAAGTCGCCGTTGGATGTCGTGTCACCCGAAAGCAACACGATATCCGTGCGATTGTCTTTTTTTATCTGCTCAAAAACAGCTTTAAGCACTTCTTCAGCTCTTTCAAGCAAAAGCTGACTTTTTGAGTTGCCTTTTTCGTAAGCTTTTCCGTCTGTTCCAAGCTTTTTCGAGTAATAATGCGTATCGGTAATAACCGTAACTGTCAAAGGTTTTTTTGTCATATATCTACCACTCTTTCAATGTTAGTTTATAGCCTTAGTTGCGATTTCCTCATTAAGCTTTGCAATAATATCGGAAAGAGCCATCGAGCCGATGTCGCCCTCGCCTCTTTTTCTGACCGAAACTGTCTTTTCTTCAACTTCCTTGTCGCCGACAACGAACATATAGTTGATTTTCTGAAGCTGTGCCTCACGAATTTTATAACCTATCTTTTCGCTTCTGTCGTCAACCTCAACTCTCATGCCGTACTTTTCAAGCTCTGACTTAATCTCAAATGCTCTCTCGTGATGACGGTCGGCAATGGGAAGAATTTTAACCTGAACGGGTGAAAGCCAAAGCGGAAAAGCACCTGCATATTTTTCGATAAGAAGTGCAAGAGTTCTCTCATAGCATCCGATTGAGGTTCTGTGAATGATATAGGGATTTTTCTTTGTGCCGTCGGCGTCTGTATATTCCATACCGAACTTCTCCGCAAGCATCTGGTCAATCTGAATTGTGATAAGAGTGTCCTCTTTGCCGTGAACATTCTTAATCTGAATGTCAAGCTTCGGACCGTAGAAAGCCGCTTCGCCTATACCGATTTTATAGGGGATTTCAAGGTGGTTAAGGATTTTCTCCATAATGCCCTGAGCCTCATCCCACTGCTCCTGAGTACCGATATACTTTTCCTTGTCATTCGGGTCCCACTGTGAAAATCTGTATGAAACATCTTCATAAAGACCAAGTGTTTTAAGCATATATATCGCAAGCTCAAGACAGCCCTTAAATTCACTTTCAAGCTGATCGGGACGGCACATAAGGTGTCCCTCTGAAATTGTAAACTGACGAACACGGATAAGTCCGTGCATCTCGCCCGAAGCCTCGTTTCTGAAAAGAGTCGAAGTTTCATTGTAACGAAGCGGTAAATCACGATAGCTTCTTGCCCTGTTAAGATATGCTTGATACTGGAACGGGCAAGTCATAGGACGAAGTGCAAAGCATTCCTTTGTATCATCTGTCGGATCGCCCAAAACGAACATACCGTCAAGATAATGGTCCCAGTGTCCCGAGATTTTATAGAGGTCGCTCTTTGCCATAAACGGAGTTTTGGTAAGAAGCCAACCTCTTCTCTGCTCCTCATCTTCAACGAAACGCTGAAGAAGCTGAATAATTCTTGCACCCTTGGGGAGCATAATCGGAAGTCCCTGACCGATAACATCACTTGTTGTGAACAACTCAAGCTCTCTGCCAAGCTTGTTATGGTCTCTCTTTTTAGCTTCTTCGATGCGAGCCAAATGCTCTTCGAGCTCGGCGCTCTTCGGGAAAGCAACACCGTAAATACGCTGAAGCATCTTGTTCTTTTCGTCGCCTCTCCAATAAGCGCCTGTGCAGGATGTGAGCTTAAACGCCTTAACGCTGCCCGTTGACATAATATGCGGGCCTGCGCAAAGCTCGTTAAATTCGCCCTGCTTATAGAAGGTTATATTTTCGCCCTTTGATGCGTGCTCTTTTATAAGTTCGACCTTATAAATCTCGCCGTTGTCCTCAAAGTATTTAATAGCCTCATCGGGAGTCATCTCGTACTTTTCAAGAGGCAAATTCTCTTTGACGATTTTCTTCATTTCAGCTTCGATTTTTTCGAGAATTTCGGGTGTGAAATTAACCTCGGAATCAAAATCATAATAGAAGCCGTTGTCAATAGCCGGACCTATTGCAAGCTTTGTATTAGGGTAAAGGCGTTTAACAGCCTGTGCAAGAATGTGCGAAGCTGTGTGCCAAAATGTCTTTTTACCGTCTAAATCGTCGCCGAAGGTAACGATCTCAAGCTCGCAATCCTCCGTTACGGGAGTTCGCAAGTCACAATATTCTCCGTTAATTCTTCCGCCGAGAGCCGCCTTGTAGAGTCCCATACCGATACTCTTTGCGATTTCGGCAACCGTGATGCCGCTTTCAAATTCCTTGACATCATCTCTTAAAGTTACTTTAATCATACATATTTCTCCTTTCAAAAGAAAAAGCACCTCATCCCAAAATTATGGGATGAAATGCTCATAAATAACATTCCACGGTTCCACCCGTATTGCAAGGCAAACGCCTTACCGCTCTGTGCGACCTTAACGCAGTCATACGAAACGGCTTAATCAATGCTTTCGCCGTTCACTCGGGAGTGGTATCCGACCATGCCGTCCGATTTCGTTCCAGCCGTGCGAAATCTCTCTTTGCTCGGGCAACGGTTTTCATTCTCCGTCAACGCTTTCTTTTATTACACTATATTATACATTTTATGTGTCGCTTGTCAAGAAATGTTTTATTATTTTTTTCAATTCAAAAACGCTTAACAAATTATTTACAAATTTTTACGCATAAATCATTGACAAATGAGGAAAATAAAGCTAAAATTAACACTGTTAGCACTCAAAGATAAAGAGTGCTAACGAGTGCCAAAGTAATCAGCGGTCAGGTGGTGAGATAAAATGGAAATGACCGAAAGAAAAGAAAAGATACTTGCGGCGGTTGTCGAAAAGTACATTCAGACGGGCGAGCCGATAGGCTCAAAAGCGCTTGTTGATTCACTCGGACTTTCCGTTTCATCGGCAACCGTCAGAAATGAAATGGCCGATTTAAGCGATATGGGTTATCTTGAACAGCCTCACACCTCGGCAGGCCGTATCCCGTCTAATCAGGGTTACAGGTACTATGTTGAGCATCTTATGACAACTTGCGATATGTCCCCGAGTGAAAAGAGTATTATAAACTCAAAGCTTCGAGAGGCTTCGGGCGAACCGCAGGCGGTGCTTGAAAAGGCAAATAACATTCTTGCCGATTTAACTCATTGCACAGCGGTTTCAACAACTCCGTCGGAGGCGCAGGCGGTTGTCAAGAGAATTGAGCTTGTACCGATCGGAACAAGAACGGCTATGGTGGTTATGCTCACCACAACGGGAATGTTAAAAACAAGAGTTTGCCGTACAGACAGGGAAATTACCATTGATATTGCCGAAAATTTCTACAATATCGCAAAACAGCATTTTATCGGCAAACCCACATCGGACATTACAATCCCTAAAATACAGACTTTAGCATTGTCGCTCGGTGAAAAAGCCCTTACAATGACTCCCCTGCTCGTTGCGTTGTGCGACTTGGCGGAGATGTCGGAGAGAACGGAGCTTCTTTTAGAGGGACAGTCAAATCTTCTCGGACACAAGGAGTTTGAAACAAATGCTTTTGAACTTATGGAGTTTTTAAGAAGAGCCGAACCGCTTAACAGGATTTTTTCACAGAGAACGGCAAATGACAGTCCGAGCGTACTTATAGGCAAAGAAAATCTTTTCAGAGAGCTTCAAAACTCCACTATGATTTTCTCAAAGTATTCGATAGGCGGTCACGAAAGCGGAACGCTTGGAATTATCGGACCTACAAGAGTTGATTATGCACGGCTTATACCGAGCATTAAATATTTAACAGATGTTGTCGGAATAATTCTTTCAGACAATATGGAGGATTAACATAATGGCAAAGAAAGACACAAAAAAGCAAGACCAAGTGCTTGACGAAAGCATAGAGGTTGAGGTTGAAAAGAACACCGAGCCAAGCGAAACGGAAGTTCTTCAATCCCAACTCAATGAAGCTAACGAAAAGTTCTTGCGTACACTTGCCGAGTATGACAATTACCGCAAACGATCTCAAAAAGAAAAAGAGCAGGCATACGGCGACAGTAAAGCAAGTGTTTTAACGGAGTTTCTTCCCGTGCTTGATAACTTTGAAAGAGCGTCGAGCAATAAAGACGCTACGCTTGAAGATTATCAAAAGGGAATTGATATGATTTTCAGTCAGTTCTATGAAATTCTCAAAAAAACAGGCGTTGAAGCATTCGGTGAAAAAGGCGATGAGTTCGATCCGAACATTCACTCGGCGGTTATGCACATAGACGACGAAAACGAGAAAGAAAATGTCATTGTCGACGTTTTCTCAAAAGGATATAAGCTCGGAGACAGAGTTCTCCGTCCGGCAGTAGTTAAGGTAGCAAATTAAATTTACTATATAATAAAAAACAAGTATTTGGAGGTATATATCATGGGAAAAGTTATAGGTATTGACTTAGGTACAACAAATTCATGCGTAGCTGTTATCGAAGGCGGCGAGCCGGTAGTTATCGCTAACGCAGAGGGTGCAAGAACGACTCCGTCAGTTGTTGCTTTCTCAAAAACAGGCGAAAGAATGGTAGGTCAGGTTGCAAAGCGTCAGGCTATCACAAACCCCGACAGAACCGTTTCTTCAATCAAGAGACATATGGGCTCTGATTACAAGGTACAGATCGACGACAAGGCTTACACACCTCAGGAAATCTCGGCTATGATTCTTGCAAAGCTTAAATCAGATGCAGAGAGCTATCTCGGCGGCAAGGTTACAGAGGCTGTTATCACAGTTCCCGCATACTTTACCGACGCACAGCGTCAGGCTACAAAGGACGCAGGTAAAATCGCAGGTCTTGAGGTAAAGAGAATTATTAACGAGCCGACAGCAGCTGCTTTGGCTTACGGTATCGATAAAGAGGACGATCAAAAGGTTATGGTTTATGACCTCGGCGGCGGTACATTCGATGTTTCAATCATTGAAATGGGCGACGGTGTTCAGGAAGTTCTTGCAACAGCAGGTAACAACCACCTCGGCGGCGACGACTTCGACCAGAGAATTATCGATTGGCTCGCAGACGAGTTCAAGAAGGAACAAGGCATTGACCTTCGTTCAGACAAGATGGCTATGCAGAGATTGAAGGAAGCTGCCGAGAAAGCTAAGATTGAGCTTTCGGGCGTTACAACCTCAAACATCTCACTTCCGTTCATCACAGCAGATGCAACAGGTCCTAAGCACCTTGAAACAACTCTTACAAGAGCAAAATTCAATGAAATGACAGCTGACCTTGTAGAAGCTACAATGGGACCGGTTCGTCAGGCTCTTTCAGACTCGGGTCTCAAAACTTCCGACCTTAATAAGATTCTTATGGTCGGCGGTTCTTCGAGAATTCCCGCTGTTCAGGAAGCAATCAAGTCCTTCACAGGCAAAGAGCCGTTCAAGGGCATTAACCCCGACGAGTGCGTTGCAGTAGGCGCAGCAATCCAGGGCGGTGTTCTCGGCGGCGACGTTGAGGGTATTCTTCTTCTTGATGTTACTCCCCTTTCACTCGGTATCGAGACAATGGGCGGCGTAAACACCAAGATTATTGATAGAAATACTACTATCCCCACAAAGAAGAGCCAGATTTTCTCAACTGCGGCTGACAATCAGACCTCTGTTGAGGTTCACGTTCTTCAGGGCGAGAGAGAATTTGCAAAAGACAACAAGACTCTCGGTGTATTCCACCTTGACGGAATTATGCCCGCTCCCCGTGGCGTTCCTCAGATCGAGGTTACATTCGATATAGACGCTAACGGTATCGTTCATGTTTCGGCAAAAGACCTCGGTACACAGAAAGAGCAGTCAATTTCAATCACTTCTTCGACAAATATGTCAAAGGACGACATCGAAAAGGCTGTTAAGGAAGCAGAGCAGTTTGCAGAGCAGGATAAGAAGCAGAAAGAAGCTGTTGACGCAAGAAACGAAGCAGAACAGCTTGTTTATCAGAGCGAGAAGATTATTTCCGAAAACGGTGATAAGTTCTCCGAAGCCGACAAGAATGATGTTCAGCAGAAGGTTGACGCTTTGAAGGAAGCTCTCAAGGGCGAGGATATTGAAGCTATCAAGTCCAAGAAGGAAGAGCTTACACAGTCCTTCTATAAGGTTTCGGAAGAGCTTTACAAGCAGGCAGCGGCTCAGGCACAGGCTCAGCAGGGTGCTGACGGTGCACAGGGCACAAACGCTCAGGGCGGCGCTAACAAGGGCGATGACGGCTACTATGAAGCTGATTACACCGACGTTGAGGACGGCAATAAATAATTAAAATAAAAAACGGGAGGAGCGTACACTTCTCCCGTATCCCCATTATTTCGGAGATAGAATATGGCTGATAAAAGAGATTATTACGAAGTCCTCGGTGTTGACAGAAACGCTACGGAGGACGAAATTAAAAAAGCATACAGACAGACTGCTAAGAAGTATCATCCCGACCTTCACCCCGGTGATAAGGAAGCCGAGGAGAAGTTCAAGGAGGCTAATGAGGCATACGAAGTTCTCTCTGATGCCGACAAAAAAGCTCGTTATGACCAATTCGGTCACGCAGGCGTTGACCCCAACTACGGCGCAGGTCAAGGCGGTTACGGCGGCTTTAACGGTATGGACTTTGACCTCGGAGATATTCTCGGAAGTATGTTCGGAGGCGGTTTCGGCGGCTTCGGCGGAGGTCGTGCAAACCCCAATGCTCCGCAGAGAGGCTCGGACACACAGGCAAGCGTTACAATTTCATTTGAAGAGGCTGCAAAGGGCTGTAAGCGTACCGTCGATACAATGAAAATTGACGTCTGTGACGAATGTCACGGAAGCGGTGCAGCGCCCGGAACATCCCCGAAAACCTGCCCCGAATGTCACGGCAAGGGTCAGGTTACCTCACAGCAGAGAACTCCTTTCGGTGTTATTCAAACTCAAAAGGCTTGCTCACGCTGTAACGGCAAGGGTACTGTTATCGACAATCCCTGTAAAAAATGTCACGGCGCAGGCAGGATAAGAAAGCCGTCAACAATTGAAATCAGTATTCCGGCAGGTATCGATGACCGTCAGGTTATCAATGCCAGAGGACAGGGCAACAAGGGCGTAAACGGAGGTCCTCCGGGCGACCTTAGAGTTGTTGTCAATGTTCGTCCGCACCCGATTTTCGAGCGTGAGGGCTACAATGTTTGGGTTGAAATGCACATAACATATCCCGAGGCGGCTCTCGGCTGTGAGCTTGAGGTTCCGACTCTTGAGGGCAAGGTTAAATATCATGTACCGGCAGGCACCCAGTCGGGCGACGTCTTCAAGCTTCGCAACAAGGGTATTCAAACCCTTAACGGCAGAGGCAAGGGCGACGAGCTTGTCAGAGTTATCGTTGACGTTCCGAAAGAGCTTAACGAAAAGCAAAGAGAGCTTCTCAAGCAGCTTCAAAACGAGCTTACCGGAAATTCGAGCAGAATATCCGAGGAGAAAAAAGGCTTCTTCGGCAAGAAAAAGAAGTAATATAAAAAAATAAAAGCAGATGATTTATCATCTGCTTTTATTTTTTTGAAAATTGTGATAGAATAAGAAAAAATCAAGCAAGAGGAACAACACTATGTACGGACTTTTAGGCGAAAAATTAGGGCACAGCTTCTCCCCCGAAATTCATTCAATGCTCGGAAATTACGAGTACAGGCTTTTCGAGGTAGAGAAAAATGAGCTTGAAAATTTTATAAAGCACGGCGAGTGGGACGGCATAAATGTTACCATTCCGTATAAAAAAACGGTTATGCCCTACCTTGACGAAATTTCCGAAAACGCACAAAAAATCGGAAGTGTAAACACAGTCGTTCGCAGAAGCGACGGCACGCTTTTCGGCGACAACACCGACTACTACGGCTTTTTATATACGGTTAAACGAAGCGGAATAAATTTCGGCGGCAAAAAGGTTTTGGTGCTCGGCACGGGCGGTGCTTCGCTTGCGGTAAAGGCGGTTATTTCAGACCTCAACGCAGGGGAAATTATCAACATTTCACGAAGCGGCGAAAACAACTATCAAAACATTAAAAATCACGCCGATGCAGATATAATCGTTAACACCACACCCGTCGGAATGTACCCGAAAAACCTTGTTTCCCCTGTAAAGGTTTCTGACTTTACACATCTTTCGGCGGTGTTTGATATAATATATAATCCGCAAAAGACACAGCTTGTTTTAGATGCCCAAAAGCTTGATATACCTGCATTTTCAGGACTTTCCATGCTTGTTGCACAGGCTAAAAGAGCAAGCGAAATCTTCTTTGATAAAGATATATACGACAGCATTACCGAGAAAATCCTGAAAAGAATTTCAACCGATATGAAAAACATTGTTTTAATCGGTATGCCGGGCTCGGGCAAGACCTCAATAGGCACTTTTTTGGCAGAAAAAACGGGCAGGGAATTTCTTGACACCGACGAAGAAGTAAAAAAAATCGCAGGGGTTTCCCCTGCCGAAATCATTAAAACTCAAGGCGAAAAAAGCTTTAGAAAAATAGAAAATGATGCTGTAAAAAGCACTTGTAAATTAAGCGGTAAAATAATCGCAACAGGCGGCGGAGTTGTCACGAACGACGATAATTTTGACGCTATAAGGCAAAACTCAACCGTGTTTTTTATTAACCGTGATATTTCCGTTTTGCCGACGGACAACCGTCCGCTTTCACAAAAAAATTCTATTGACGATATGTTCAAAACCCGTTTACCGCTTTACAGAAAGTTCTGCAACTTTGAAATCGACGGCAACGGCACAATAGAAAAAGTTGCACAAAGAATATTTGAAAGGATTGATGAAGAATGAGAAAAATTCTTATAATCAACGGACCGAATATAAATATGCTCGGCATCAGAGAGCCGAAAATTTACGGTAATCAAAACTATCAAACACTCATAAGCAGCATAAATGCTTGGGCAGACGAGCTCGGCTGTGAGGCCGAGTGTTTTCAATCAAACCACGAGGGCGACATAGTTGACCGTATTCAAAAGGCTTATTCCGACGGCACTTACGGCATTGTAATAAACCCTGCCGCATACACTCACACAAGCGTTGCGATACTTGACGCATTGAAAGCCGTGGGTCTGCCTGCGGTCGAGATACATATTTCCGACATAAATGAGCGTGAAGCATTCCGTCACATTTCATACGCAGGGCTTGCCTGTGAGGAGCACTATATCGGTCTCGGCTTCGAGGGATATAAAAAAGGTATGGAATACCTTGTGAAAAGAGATTAAGTCATAAAAATCAATGCTATTTCCCATATTTATTTTTATTGAAATTTATATTTTAATTATGATATTATTATATGTATCATATAATATCTTGAAAGGAAATTGCTATGTCACAGGTTACCAAACGAGCGTTAGAGCAATCACTTAAAAATCTTTTGTTGAAAAAGCCTCTGACCAAAATCACTATAAATGATATAGCGGAGGACTGCGGAATTAACCGTATGACCTTTTATTATCATTTCAAGGATATTTACGACCTTGTCGAGTGGGCGTGCCTTGAGGACGCTAAAAAGGCAATCGAAGAAAATAAAACCCATGATACCTGGGAGCAGGGCCTTTTGCAGCTGTTCGAGGCGGTGCGTGAAAACAAGCCGTTTATTATAAATGTTTATCGCTGTGTTGACAGGGGTCAGGTTGAAAAGTATTTAAGTCCGCTTGTTGACAATCTTCTTATGGGAGTTATCGAGGAGGAGTCGGCAGGTATGACCGTCAGAAGTGAGGACAAGGATTTTATCGCAAAGGCATATTCCTATGTATTTATCGGCATTATGCTCGATTGGATAAAGGACGATATGAAAGAGGAGCCGCAGGTTATTGTCGATAAGCTTGCCATGCTTATGAAAAACTCCTTCGGCGATGCTCTTGCCCGTTTCAAGAAATAATTTTATCAACAACCTGAATTTGATAAAAATTTATACACTTATAAAGTCTGTGATAAAAACTTTATCACAGGCTTTTTTCTGTTTATTGTAAGCAGCCGAAAAATGAATATACTAAAGGCATAACAAAACAACAGGAGGTTTTTGTATGTATTATTCAGCAGGCACTTACGAATCATTTGCTCATCCCGAGAAACCGAAGGATGTCGATAAAAAATCGGCATACATTATCGGCACAGGACTTGCGGGACTTACCGCAGCCTTCTATCTTGTCAGAGACGGACAGATGAAGGGCGAGCACATTCATCTTTTGGAAAAGCTCGAATTGGCAGGCGGCAGCTGCGACGGACGAAAGGACATTGCAAAAGGCTTCTTTATGAGAGGCGGACGTGAAATGGATAACCATTTCGAAGTAATGTGGGATATGTTCCGTGATGTACCGTCACTTGAAACTCCCGGCGTTTCCGTGCTCGACGAATACTATTGGCTCAACAAGCACGACCCGAACTATTCCTTGTGCAGAGCTTCCGTAAACTGTGGCGAGGACGCACACACCGACAAGAAATTCAACCTTGATAAGGACTCGGCTCTTGCGCTTTCACAGTTGTTTATAACTCCCGAAAAAGACCTTGAGGACAAGAAAATTTCCGATATTCTTCCCGACACATTTTGGGATACAAACTTCTGGCTTTATTGGCAGACAATGTTTGCTTTTCAGCGTTGGTCGAGCGCACTTGAGATGAAGCGTTATCTTTGCAGATATGTTCATCACATTGACGGCTTGCCAGATTTCAGTGCATTGAGATTTACAAAGTACAATCAGTATGAAAGCCTTATTTTACCGCTTGTAAAGTATCTTGAGGCTCACGGCGTAAGAATTGAATACGGTATGGACGTCAAAAACGTCATGATCGAAACCGTAGGCGACAAAAAAGTCGCAAAGCAGATAGTTTATGTAAAGGACGGCAAGCAGCAGACAATTGACCTTATCGAAGATGACCTTGTTTTCATCACAAACGGCTGCTGCACCGACTCAACCTGCTACGGCGACCAAACACACGCACCTGACCTTTCAGGTCTTAAAAACGGCAAGGGCGACTCGTGGGATATGTGGAAAGCAATCGCTGCTCAGGCAACTCACGGCGAATTCGGCAACCCCGACGCATTCTGTAACAACATTGAAGCTACAAACTGGATGAGTGCAACGGTTGAGACCTCAAACGAAGAGGTTATTCAGCATATAATCAACGTCTGCAAGCGTGATCCCCGTGAGGGCAAGGTAACAACCGGCGGTATCGTAACAGTCAAGGACAGCACAGAAAATTGGTATCTGTCTTGGACTATAAACCGTCAGCCTCAGTTCAAATCGCAGGATAAAAAAGCCGTTCTCGTATGGCTCTATGCTCTCAACACAAACAAAGAGGGCAACTATGTTAAGAAAGCAATGCGTGACTGTACGGGCGAAGAAGTCTGCCGTGAGTGGCTCTACCATATCGGTATTCCCACAAACGAAATCGACTCTCTTGCAAAGGAAGCGTGCAACACCACAACATGCTTTATGCCGTATATCAACGCATTCTTCCAGCCGAGAAAGAATGGGGATCGTCCTCATGTCGTTCCCGACGGTGCGGTAAACTTCGCTTTCCTCGGTCAGTTCACAGAAACTCCGAGAGGCACAATTTTCACCATTGAATATTCAATGCGTACAGGTATGGAATCTGTTTATACGCTTCTTGATATTGACAGAGGCGTTCCCGAGGTATGGGGCAGTAAGTACGATGTTAGAGAACTCTTGCGTGCTTGCTACTATGCTATCGACAAGAAACCTATCAGTAAGGTTAAGCTGTCCTTCAAGGAAAGAATAATGCTTAAGTTCCTCCTTAAAAAAGTAAAGGGTACGGATGTTGAGCTTCTCTTAAAGGAAAGCGGACTTATCGAATAACGGATTGTATTAAAAATCCGAAAACAACAAACCCGAGCTTCTCCTAAAAAAGAAACTCGGGTGTTTTTGCGTTTGATATTAAATTATTTGTCAATTTGAATAAAGCCGACCTTTTTCATAGCCTTTTTGAGAGTTCTCGAAGCGAAATAGCTTGCCTTTTCAGCTCCGAGCTTTGCGCAGTCATAAAGATATGCCTTATCATTGATAAGTCTTGCATATTCTTCCTTTAACGGACGAAGCTCCTCGATTACAGCCTCGCCGACTGCCGTCTTGAAGTCGCCGTAGCCCTTGCCGTCAAATTCCTTTTCAATTTCATCAAAGGTCTTGCCCGTACAGCAGGAATAAATGCCCATAAGGTTATTGACGCCGTCTTTACCCTCTCCGTAATAAACCTTTGCCTCGCTGTCTGTAACGGCAGACTTGATTTTTTTCATAATCGCATTGTCGTCATCAAGAACTGAAATAAAGCCCTTAACATTTGTGTCCGATTTTGACATTTTCTTTGTCGGCTCTTGAAGTGACATAATCCTTGCGCCTGCCTTACCGATAAACGGTTCGGGAAGCTTGAAGGTATTGCCGTAAAGTCCGTTAAAGCGTTCTGCGATATTCCTTGTTATTTCAAGGTGTTGCTTTTGGTCTGCGCCAATCGGAACAAAGTCTGTCTGATAAAGCAATATATCCGCCGCCATAAGCACGGGATATGCAAAAAGTCCGACATTGACATTGTCGGGGTGCTTTTCGCTCTTGTCCTTAAACTGCGTCATTCTCGAAGCCTCGCCGAATTGTGTATAGCAGTCAAGAATCCACGCAAGTTGAGCGTGTTCGGGCACCATACTCTGAATAAATACCGTATTCTTCTCGGGATCAAGTCCGAGTGCAATCAAAAGAGCATACATTTCAAGCGTTCTTCTTCTCAAATCGGCAGGCTCGGGACGAACGGTTATAGAATGGAGATCCGCAACCGCATAAAGGCAGTTGTAGTCATCAGCCATTGTTTTCCAATTTTTGAGCGCACCGAGGTAATTACCGAGAGTCGGTGTACCCGTAGGCTGAATTGCGCTTAAAACTATCTTCTTTTTTTCCTGATTTTCCATTTTTACATCTCCGATAAATTATTCTTCCGTTTCTTCAGGCTCGGGCTGCGATAAAATCTCAACCTTCACCTTACCTATTCTGCGTTCCTCGACGTTGAGAACGGTAAATCTGAAATTCTCGTACTCGACAACATCCTCTTTATCTTCCTTGCTCTTTTCGTCAGACTCTTTCGGAAGATAGCCCAAGCGGCTGATGATAAATCCGCCGAGAGTATCATAATCGCCCTCGGGGAATTTGATTTTCAATTTCTCCTCAACCTCGTCTATATCGGTTATACCGTCAACAGTAAAGGTTGTTTCGTTAATCTGAGAAATTTCCTCGTCCTCGTTGTCATATTCGTCCTGAACATTTCCGACAATCGACTCAATAACATCCTCAAATGTAACTATACCTGCCGTTCCGCCGTATTCATCGACAACAACAGCCATTTGAATATGCCTTTCAAGCATTTCGTTGAGTAACTCGCTGCAATGCTTTGTTTCGGGCACATAATACGCCTCACGCATAAAGTCCTTAATGGTCTTTGACTTGGGCAAATTCGTTCCCACATATTTAAGTAAATCTTTTACATAGATAATGCCGATAATATTGTCCTGGTCATCCTCAAAAACAGGAATTCTCGAATGACCGCACTCGATAGCCATTTTTGAAATTTCGCAAAGAGGCTCCTCGACATTTACGCAGTCCATATCGGTACGGTGCGTCATAATATCGCCGACGTCCATATCGTCAAACTCAAAGATGTTGTTAATCATCTCTTTTTGGACGTTCTCGATAACGCCCTTTTCCTGACCGACATCGACCATCATTCTTATTTCTTCCTCTGTGACGACCTCTTCATCCGCATTCGGGTCAATACCGAAAATACGCACAACGGTATTTGTGGAAGCCGAAAGAAGTTTTACAAAGGGCTTTGTAAGCTTATTGACAAAAAGAAGCACGGGAACAACCGTAAACGAAACCTTTTCCGGCTTCTGCATTGCTATTTTCTTCGGTGCAAGCTCGCCGAGAACAAGTGAAAAATACGACATAATAACCGTAATAAGCACGGTCGATACCGCATTTATAACGCCTACCGGAATAACATTCACAATCGAGGTCGAGGCAAGCTTATCCGCCAGCATAACCGCAAAGCTCTGTGATGCCGTGGCACTCGTCAAAAATCCGGCAAGTGTAACGCCGATTTGAATTGTCGAAAGGAAATTGCTCGAATTCTCTGTAAGTTTCAATACCTGTTTTGCCTTTTTATCCCCGTCCTCAGCCATTTTTTCCATTTTGCTGTCGTTGAGGGAAATGATTGCAATTTCGCTCATTGCAAAAAATGCGTTAAGCAAAATAAGCAAAAATAACAAAACAATTTTCAGTATAATGCCCGCAGGGTCCGAATCCATAAAAAAATACTCTCCTTAATTAAATAAAATATATTCTATTATTGTATATTAAAACCGTCACATAGTCAAGTGCCGTATATCATTCTTATCGTACTGCCGCCGAAATATTAAGCAATCGGTCATATATGTATTGCGGTGCGTTATTTTCTACGATTTTATTAAGTTCGGGAATTAAAGCTTTATTGATGATAAACTTTTTAATTTCAAATTCCTCTCTTATATCCTTTGTGAGATACCTCGAATCTATCAGGTTAAAGCCGTCTAAGAGCAGGAACACGCCCTGCTGAAATTTCATCAAATCATTTGTCGGAATATCAATTAACTTTGCGCTCGGAGAAAGAGACAAAGCGCTTTCCTCGTAACGCTTAAACCTGCTTGCTATATCCCTGCTTTTAATCTCCTCGATAAGCTCGCCTGCGCTTTTAATATCAAAAGGTTTGCGAATTTGATTATGCTTTTTCATACGATTTGAAAGAATTACATTTATGACGTTTACGTTGTAGCCCTCAAGCCACTCGTTAGCCTGCTCAATATCAGAAGAGCTGTTTTTGCCCGAGAAGTCCCTTACTGTGTAAATCACAAAATCCTCCGCCGCCGACGCTCTGCCCTTTATCGCAAACGACAGAGAAACATACAAGCTTTTTGTAAAATCAATAAACGGGCTCAAATCAAGATAGTGCTGTGCAAGAGCCGTCATATTGTACATTTTAAATTTGTCCGTATCGCCGTAAAGAAGTTTATACACCTTATAAAATCTCTCCCTTGCGACATACATATCAAACAGGTACCGTCCGTTGATATTCAAGGACTTTTCAATTTCAAGCTCTTTTAATTCCGAAGCCTTTTGCCTTAAAAGAGTGGGTATGAGCCTGCGCTGCTGAGAGTGTATTCTCTCGCCTCTGTAAACAACGCCGCTGCCCTGCAAAAAAGGGACATACAATTCTTCATTAAATTTTTCAAGGGTGTCAATTTCAATTTCCGACACGCCGAAATTCACGTCAAGCGCATCCTCAAGCCTCGCAATAAATTGGGAACGAAGTATATCTTCCTTTTGCATAATTTTGTCCTTTTCAAAGCTGTATTTCATACAATATTATATCACAACGTCAAAGATTATTCAAATATATGATTTACAGACGGTTTTTGCTTGAATTTTTTGTCACTTTTTCAAGAAATTGTTGTTTACATACCATATTAAAAGTGTTAAAATATTTTATGTATGCGAATACAGTTAATTATTATCGTAACGCACTCGGAAAAACGGTGTTTCCAAACCGCTTCTCCCCCTGTTTTGCGGTACACCTTTTTAAGGAGGAAATAAAAATGGCAGAATCCAAGGCTACCGTCGTCAGATCTTCAAAGACTATGGACGGTAATACCGCAGCTGCTCACGTGTCTTATGCGTTCACGGAAGTAGCGGGTATTTATCCCATCACTCCCTCAAGCCCCATGGCAGACTATGTTGACCAGTGGTCGGCTCAGGGACAGAAAAACATTTTCGGCACAACAGTTAAGGTTGCTGAAATGCAGTCCGAAGCAGGTGCTTCCGGTACAGTTCACGGCTCACTTGCAGCAGGTGCTCTTACCACAACATACACGGCATCTCAGGGACTTCTTCTTATGATTCCGAATATGTACAAAATCGCAGGCGAATTGCTTCCCGCAGTTTTCCATGTTTCGGCTCGTTGCGTAGCTTCACATGCGCTTAATATTTTCGGTGATCATTCAGACGTTTACGCTTGCCGTCAGACAGGCTTTGCAATGCTTGCAGAGACTAACTGTCAGGAGGTTATGGACCTTTCAGCCGTTGCTCATCTTGCAGCAATCAAGGGCAGAGTTCCTTTCATCAACTTCTTCGACGGTTTCCGTACCTCTCACGAAATTCAGAAAATCAAGGTTTGGGATTACAAGGACCTTAAAGAAATGTGCGATATGGATGCTGTTGAAGCATTCCGTAAGCGTGCGCTCAACCCCGAGAGACCTGTTATGAGAGGCTCTCACGAAAACGGCGATATATTCTTCCAGCACAGAGAGGCTTGCAACAGCTACTATGAGGCTGTTCCCTCTATCGTTGAGGAATATATGGACAAGGTTAACGCAAAGCTCGGCACAGACTACAAGCTCTTTAACTACTACGGCGCACCCGACGCTGAGAGAGTTATCGTTGCTATGGGCTCTGTTTGCGATGTTGCAGAAGAGGTTATTGATTATCTTCTTGCAAAGGGCGAAAAGGTTGGTCTTGTTAAGGTTCGTCTTTACAGACCGTTCTCAACAAAGGCTTTCGTTGACGCAATCCCCGCAACAGCTAAGAAAATCGCTGTTCTTGACAGAACAAAGGAGCCCGGCTCAATCGGCGAGCCTCTTTTCCTCGATGTTATCGCAGCTCTTAACGAACAGGGCAGAGACGGCATAAAGGTTTGCGGCGGCAGATACGGTCTCGGTTCAAAGGACACACCCCCCGCAAGCATCTTTGCAGTATATGAGCACCTCAACGCTGAAACACCCTCAAGAGCATTCACTCTCGGTATCAACGATGACGTTACTCATCTTTCACTTGAGGAGAAGCCTGCTCCCATCACAGCGGCAGAGGGCACAATCGAGTGCAAGTTCTGGGGTCTCGGCGGCGACGGTACTGTCGGTGCCAACAAGGACTCAATCAAGATTATCGGCGACCACACAGATAAATATGTTCAGGCTTACTTCCAGTATGACTCGAAGAAAACGGGCGGTATCACAATCTCCCACCTTCGTTTCGGCGATAAGCCTATCAAGAGCTCTTACTATATAAACAAGGCTGATTTTGTTGCATGCCACAACCCGTCTTATATCGAAAAAGGCTACAAGATGGTTCAGGACGTTAAGCCCGGCGGTGTATTCCTTATCAACTGCCAGTGGGATGAAGCAGAGCTCGCTGAAAAGCTCAATGCCGAAACAAAGCGTTACATTGCACAGAACAATATTAAGCTCTACACTGTTAACGCTATCGACCTTGCTGCAAAGATTGGTCTCGGCAAGAGAACTAACACAGTTCTTCAATCTGCATTCTTCTCACTTTCAAAGGTTCTTCCCGAGGAAGAGGCTATCGGCTATATGAAGGAAAAGGCTCAGAAGTTCATGAAGAAGGGTAAAGAAATCGTTGAAATGAACGAAAAGGCTATTGACGCAGGCGCAACAGCTTATGTTCAGATCAATGTTCCCGCCGAGTGGGCTAACGCTGTTGACAACGAAGAGGTTGTTAAGAGCGAGGGCGAGGCTAAGCTCGTTAAGATGGTTGACTCCATCATGAAGCCCGTCGGCAAGATGGACGGCGACTCTCTCCCCGTTTCCGCATTTACAGATTATGTTGACGGTACATTCTGCCAGGGTGCTTCAGCTTATGAGAAGCGTGGCGTTGCAGTTATGGTACCGGAGTGGGACGGCGCAACTTGTGCTCAGTGTAATAAGTGCGCATACGTTTGTCCTCACGCTACAATCCGTCCTTACGCTCTTGATGCAGAGGAAGCTGCAAACGCTCCTGCTTGCGCTACTATCGTTGATAAGAAGGGTAAGGGCAAGGACACATACAAGTACACCATGGCAGTTTCTCCGCTTGACTGTATGGGTTGCGGCGTCTGCATAGGCGTATGTCCGACAAATTCACTTAAAATGGTTTCAAGAGAATCACAGAACAGCAAGCAGGCTGCATTCGACTATATGGTTGCTAACGTTTCCGTTAAGGAAGACCTTGCTAACAATACCGTCATGGGCAGCCAGTACAAGACTCCGCTTCTTGAGTTCTCAGGCTCTTGCGCAGGCTGTGCAGAGACCTCTTATGCAAGACTTATCACACAGCTCTTCGGCGACAGAATGTACATTTCAAACGCAACAGGCTGTTCGTCAATTTGGGGTGGCCCCGCTGCTACATCTCCCTACACCGTTAATAAGGCAGGTCACGGTCCTGCTTGGGCTAACTCATTGTTCGAGGATAACGCAGAGCACGGTTACGGTATGTATCTCGGTCAGAACGCTATCAGAAATCGCCTTATCGAAAAGGTTGAGAGCATTGCAAACGCAGAAGCTGCTCCCGAGGAAGCTAAGGCTGCTTGCAAGGAATACCTTGACACAGTAAACGACAGCGTTGCAAACGCAGCTGCAACAGACAAGCTCGTTGCTGTTCTTGAAGGTCTTGATTGCGATTGCGAAACAAGAAAAGACATCCTTGAAAATAAAGAGTATCTCTCGAAGAAGTCAGTTTGGATCTTCGGCGGCGACGGTTGGGCTTACGACATCGGCTTCGGCGGTGTTGACCACGTTCTCGCTTCAGGCGAAGATGTAAACATTATGGTATTCGATACCGAGGTTTACTCAAACACAGGCGGACAGGCTTCTAAGGCTTCTAACATCGGTCAGGTTGCACAGTTCGCTGCTGCAGGTAAGGCTGTTGCAAAGAAGAGCCTTGCTGAAATCGCAATGAGCTACGGCTATGTATATGTTGCTCAGATTGCTATGGGTGCTGATCAGAACCAGACAATCAAGGCTCTTACAGAGGCTGAAGCTTATCACGGCCCGTCAATCGTTATTGCATACGCTCCCTGCGAAATGCACTCAATTAAGGGCGGTATGACAAACTGTCAGGCTGAAATGAAGAAGGCTGTTGACTGCGGTTACTGGAATATGTTCCGTTACAACCCCGCTCTCAAGGCCGAGGGCAAGAATCCCTTTACCATTGACTCTAAGGAAGGCGCTGAAAGCTATCGTGACTTCATCATGAATGAGGCTCGTTACTCATCGCTTACACGCTCATTCCCCGAGAGAGCAGAAAAACTCTTCACACAGGCTGAGGCTAACGCAAAGGCAAGATATGACCATCTCCTTCGCCTTAAAGACCTCTACGCTCCTAAAGAAGACTGATTTAATTAGTCAATAAACAATAATAAACCCTGCCAAGGAAATTATCTTTGGCAGGGTTTTTATTGACTTTTTAACAAAATACTAATATCATATCATTATATTAAGGAGGGTTCTATTCTATGGCAGAAATCATTATTTATTCAATAGCGGTTGCGTTGGAATTTGTATTCGTTCCCCTGTTCTTGAAACATTCGTGGCCCGAGAGAACGGTCAAATCCCTGCAAATGAAAATGATATGCTCGGCGCTGTTTATAATCTGTGCCGTTTGCTGTATTCATTATTCGGGCAACAATTCAATGTATATGAAGTTGTTGTTCGTCGGCTTGGTGCTGGGCGTTTTGGGCGACCTTCTGATTCATCTTATCGCACCCGTATATGTGAACATACTCGGCGGTGTGTCGTTCTTCTTCGGACACGTTATGTTCATTGCGGCGTTCTCGCAGGCAAGCCCCGATTTCAACGTGTTCAGTGCACAGACGTTTATAATCGTAGCGGTAATACTCGTTTGCGTCTGCATTTTCGCAAAGCTTCGAAAGCTAAAGCTCGGCAAGCTTGCTTTTCCCGTATTTTTATACGCAGCGGCAATATCACTAATGCTCATCACTGCAACAAGGCTCGGCATACACCTTTGCTCACAGCCGTCGGCTAACATCCCTGCGATTGTGATTACGCTTATGCTCGGCGCATTGCTGTTCGTTTTCTCCGATTCGTCGCTTGCAATATTTATGTTCGGCGGAGAGGTCAAGAGCAAATCACTCAAGGTTTTCTATATCGTAACCTATTATCTTGCGCAAATGCTCCTTGCAACAAGCATTTTGTTTATTAAATAAAAGCATTAAATTCAGTAAAAAAGCAGGCTTTCTCACAAGGCTGAGTGTTCATAATGCAGTTTTGCTTCAAAACAACATCTTTTCGCACAATAATTCGTTAACCCCCACAGATATGCGTCAGCATTATCTGTGGGGGTTGCCTTTTCTTGTATCAAAAATATA
>DAVZHW010000018.1:0-32952 GCA_052273625.1 Candidatus Fimenecus sp.
AAGGCGAATTTTGAGGGCATTATAATTATGTGAATAGTGTGATTTTCACACTATTCACCATAGCCTTTCAGGCAACAAATAATTTATTAAAAATCACCGTTTCAACCTGCGTTGCCTGAACAGGCGTGATGGTGATTTCTGCCATCTCAAAATTTTGCCAAAGGTAAATTTTGAGGGCATTATAATCATGTGATTAGTGTGATTTTTCACACTAATCTCCTTAGATTACTTATTGTTTTTCGGCTTTTTGCTTACGCTCCACGCAATATTCGTCGCATGGTCGGCAACACGCTCAAAGTCGGTAATTGTATTGATAAAGAGCATTCCTGCTCTTGTATTACACTTGTGTGCATTAAGTCTTTCTATATGGGATTGCTCGAAATCAGTCTGCATATCGTCAACCGAGGCTTCGTATTCGCTAAGCTGTTCGGCTTTTTCGTTGTCCAAAATTTGTGCCGTAAATGCTTCGATTGAACCGTCAATAAGCTTCAATGTAGTTTCATACATCTCTCGAAGCTCTCTTTCGCCCTCAGCTGAAATTTCAATTCCCTCGTCAACTCTCGATTTTGCTGCCTCCTCCAAGTTTTGAGCATGGTCGCCGATACGCTCAATATCGTTTATAACGTGGAAAACCCGTCCGATATATTTAGCGTCGGAATAGCTCAAATCAAGGGAATTTATTTTTACAAGAATCGGCGTGATATTATGATTTAAGAAGTTAATGACCTCTTCCGTGTGCTGCACCTCGTCAAAATGATTGCAGGATTTATTCAGCAAATCCTCAGCCGCAATACTGAAATTCTGCCTTGCAAGCCCTGCCATTCTGTGGACCTCCTTTGAAACCTGAGCCACCGCAAACGGCGGGGTGTTAATCATAAGATTGTCAACAAATTTAAGCTTGAAATCATCCTCCGAGGAGTCCTTTTTATCAGGAACGATAAGGCAAGCAAGCTTAACAAGCACCTTATCTGCGAACGGGAACATAATCAAAGTTGAAACAACATTAAATATGATATGAACAAGCGACAGTTGCATCATTGTGTTGTCTGTAAGGGATTCAATCCAATCCGTAAACGGCAAAAATTTTGTAAGAATGATAAATATTACAGTACCAAACACGTTAAACAAAACGTGCATAACCGCCGTTCTTTTAGAATTTTTCTTTGTTCCGATTGAAGAAATAAGCGCCGTAATACAAGTACCGATATTCTGACCGTAAATTACATAAGCGGCAAAATGAAGCGGTATAAGTCCCTGTGAAGCCAAAGCCTGCAAAATACCGATACTCGCCGCCGAGCTTTGAATTACGGCGGTAATTACAGTACCGATAAGTATTGCCACAAACGGATTGTTTGCGTTCATTAACCATTCGGAGAATACGGGTGAACTTGCAAGCGGCTCCATAGCATCCTTCATCAGCGTCATACCGAGGAAAAGCATACCGAAGCCCGTAATTGCAAGGCCGATGTGCTTCTTGGTAGTTTTCTTGGTAAGCATTGACAAAAATACGCCGATACCGATTGCAATCGGCGCATATTTTCCGATGTCAAGAGAAACCAAGATGCTCGTTGTTGTAGTACCGATATTGGCACCCATAATTACACCGATGGCCTGCGTAAGATTCATTATACCGGTGTTTACAAAGCCGACTACCATAACAGTTGTTGTCGAAGAGCTTTGAATAAGCGTTGTTATAACGAAACCCACAAGCACCGCCGCAAATCTGTTGCTCGTCATTTTCTCAAGCAAGACCTTGAGTTTTGCGCCTGCGGCAAGTTCGAGTCCCTCACCAAGGATTTTTATTCCGTAAAGTAAAAGTCCTAATCCACTTAAAAGCGTTGCAATATTTCCAAATCCCATTTGTTAAACCTCAAATATTTTATTCGGCGTTTTTAAGTTTTTCGCTCTTTGCGTACTCTTTTCCGTCTGAACCGAGATGATATGCACATTTCGGATTAAGATTTATTTGATTGTTATATACTCTTGAATAATTTATATTTTTCTTTTTCATATAAGTCTTAAACCATTCAAGACGCTTTAAGAAATCCTTGTATCTTCTGTTTTCAAGCTTTGTCCAAGCAACCTCTGCAAAGGCTATTGTTCTCGGGAAAACAGCGAAATCAAGAGCCTCTTTTGAGTCAATCCACTCTGTCCAAAGTTCACATTCAATACCTGTCGATTTCTGCTCGGGTCTTGTGAATCCAACCTTTACCCTATTGAATTTATAGACCTTTCTAAGTGAAACAAAGGAATATTTGTTGTCAAAATAGAAATATGTTGTCGGAGAAATTATGATATTTCTCTCCGTTGCAATTTTTCTGACCTTTCCGATAGCATTTGGTCTCCAAAGCTGACACTCGATACTCTTATCAAGAGCATCACCCATACAGTCATCCCAAGCAACAGCGGTTTTACCGTACTTTTTAAGGATTTCCGCTGCTCTGTTCATAAACCAAATCTGAAGGTCTTTGCTTTCTTTAAGTCCGAGCTTTTCTTTTAACGCCTTACATTTTTCGCATTTATCCCAAACCTTATAGCCGTCAAACGCCTCGTCGCCGCCGATATGGAATTTCTTTGACGGGAAAAGAGGCGTAATTTCTCCCAAAAGATTATCCAAGAACTCAAAAGTCTTTTCATTTCCCGCACAAAGTATTCCGTCACTTACGCCGTTGGTTATCATAACTTCCACAGGCTCAGTTTTACAGGAAAGTTCGGGAAGTGAAGCAAGAATAGCAGTTGTGTGACTGGGAATATCGATCTCGGGGATTACCTCAACCCCGAGTCTGTCGGCAAAAGCGACAATATCCTTAACTTCTTCCTGTGTATAAAAACGAGCTTCCTCAACATTGTCGTTTTCAAGACCGTAACCTTTAAGATGCTTCGAGGTGCGCTTTGCACCTATTTCGGTAAGCTCGGGATAAAGCTTGCTTTCAATTCTGAAACCCTGATCATCGGAAAGATGCCAATGAAATTTGTTAAGCTTTAAGAAAGCCATATTTTCAATTAAATCTTTAATTTCATCAACGGTGAAATAATGTCTGCTGACATCAAGCATCAAGCCTCTGTATTCATTTTCAGGCTTATCCTTAATGATAAGAGTTTTTACGATGGCTTTGCCGTCTTTCTTTTCAGCCTGCATAAGAATCATTTTAAGCGTAACTGCACCGTAAAATGCACCTGAATATGTGCTTGCTTTAATTATGATGCCCTCATTTGTAATATGAAGCTCATACTCATCATGCGAAAGCTCCGGAGTTTTCTTAATCTTAATCTCGCCCTCGTTTTCAACAGGCTTTGTTTTAAGATATTCCGTAAGATACTTACCTACTCCCACAAATTCCTCGGGACAGAGAACTGCCGTGCCCGAAGATACGACGTATTCGCTGTTGCCGCAGGTGTAATGATTAGGCTTGGGAATAATGTTGTATTTAGTCATAGCTTTCACCAAAAAATTCCTTTGTACATAATGATAAATCAATTATATCAAATACAAAGGAATAAAGGAAGTCATTTTCAATTATTTTTTATGAATTTTTCGTACCACTCAATTATCTTAAATCTCGGCTCAAATTTAGGATTGCTTTTAACGATTTCATATTCATCTCGTGAAAGCACCTCATCAAGCTCGACATCACTCTCGGCGGCAGGCAAGCACATCGGAGGAAACATAACGCACCACCAATTATGCCCGTTACCGCTTCCGATAACAACATTTATCGCCTCATATTCCCCTGCCGGCAGGGTAACCTCGCCGTCATAGGTTCTTGTCGGGAAATATGCGTTGCCGATATTTACTTTTACATCATAGTCATAGCCGTTGTCCATAACCGTCTTTTTAGCAACCGCTTCAAGCTCGTCCTTTACCAAAACAAGCTTTTTTTCAGCCTCTGCGGCACTCTCGCTGTTGTCGAAATATTCCTTACCCGCTTCAAGCACCGCATCTCTGACCTTTAGCTTTAAGGCTTGATCCTCGGCAGAGTCTGAATTTGCGATAACGTGCATTCTCAAAACGCTGCTTCTGATATCCTTGCAAGCGGAAGCAAAGGACATTGTGCTTGAAACGCAAGCGATAATAAACGCTGTCAAAACAGCAAGCTCTACTGCTAAAATCTTATTTTTTGTTTTCATATTATGTTCATTCCTTTCAGTAACGAAAGTATTGGAAAGAACATAAATATTTAATCATCTTTTTTCAATTTCCTCTATTTCGGCATTTGTGAGGTATCTTGCACAGCCCTCTTTTAGCTTGTCGTCCAAATACACATTGCCCATTTTAATACGCTTTAGAGAAACAACCGTACTGCCGACCGCCTTGAACATTCTTTTAATCTGATGATACTTGCCCTCAAATATAGTGATTTTGATATTTGACATATCGTTTTCTATAAATTCCACTTCGGCAGGTTTAAATACAGTACCGTCTTTCAGCTCAATTCCATTTTCAAGAACAGTTTTTTTACTCTCGCCAATAGGTTTGTCCAACATTGCAATATATGTTTTCTTTATATGATTTTTCGGAGACAATATGCGGTGTGCAAAATCTCCGTCATCCGTAATAAGTACAAAGCCTGTGGTATCTTTATCAAGTCTGCCGGCAGGAAAAAGATTTTTTCTTTTCATATCGTCGGGAAGAATATCAACAACCGTAATGTCACCCCTGCCCTCACTTGCGGAAACAACGCCTTGCGGTTTGTTGAGCATAATATAGACGTGCTCTGCCGTATCAATTCGCTCTCCCGATACGGTAATAACACAATTTTCCGTATCAGCCTTTACAGAAACGTCCTTTACCGCCTCGCCGTTAAGAGTGATTTCACCGTTTCGGGTAAGACGCTTCACTTCACTTCGAGTAAATTTTCCGCTTTTAGATATTATTTTGTCAAGCCTTTCAACTGCCATAATTTTCTCCGTTAATTGTTTTAATTCTTTACAAATCCGTGCATAAAGCCGTCAAGCTCAACCGAACACACATCACCGCCGATAACCTTACCGTCAAAAACCAAGAGTGTTGCCCTTATACAGTCGCTGCCCTCGTAATTCGGATAATTAGTTACCTTATAGGTCCATTTTTTTACTCTCTTTGAGCAGTACGACGTAAGGTCGAAGCCTTGCTCCTTTTGGATAGCATTATACTTTTCGTACACGTCGTCAAATTCAGCAGGAATAATAATTTCCTTAACCTCAAGCGGTTCTTCCTCCACGCTCCAACCGTATTGAGAAAGAAAAGCTATTCTTTCTTCGGCGGTAGACGCTTTAAGGCTTAATTCGCCCGTCTTTGCCGCCGAAATGCTGTCTTTTGTCAAAAAGGCAAGAATAATGCCCATAGCCAAAAGACATAATACGACGCCTAAAAATTTCAACTGACGCCTGTTTACTGAATATACAAACATACAAATTCACCTCGTACACAATTATATGCGACGAGGTGAAATATAATTCTTATTATCAGTCTTCTTTTGACTGCTGTGCCGCACTTCTCAAAGACATTCTTGCTTTTCTAATCTCATTTACAGAATTTGTAAGAGCTTCATCTGCTGTTGCAACAATATTTTCAACATATTCTCCTGCACTTGTGCGAAGATCGGTTGCCCATTTCTGCGCCTGCTCCGTCATATCGGAAGCGGTTGCTCTCGCCTGTTCGATAATCTCGGTTGCCTGCGTGCGAGCCTGTTGAAGAATCTCTGCTGCGTTTTCCTCGGCTTTCTTTGTGATTTCGTGTTCGGAAACGATTATTTTAGCCTTTTCTCTTGCTTGAGCAATTATCTCCTCAGCAGTTGCCTGTGCGGCGTCAAGGATATCCTTTCTCTCGGAAGCGATTTTTCTTGCTTTCATAAGCTCGTCGGGCATATTGAGTCTGATATCCTCAATAATTGTCTTTATTTCCTCTCCGTCAACAGAAATCTTTGAAGAAAAGGGAACGTTTTTACTGTTTTCAAGAACATCCTCAATATTATCAAGTAAACTTTCTATACTCATTTCACATCTTCCTTTCGAATTCTTTCAATAATCACATCACATATTTCCGGCGGAACAAATGTTGAAATGTCGCCGCCTAAGCTGCATATATGCTTAACAACGCTTGAGCTGAGATACATATTCTCCGCCCTCGTTGTAATGAAAACCGTTTCGACCTCATTATTCAGTTCTTTGTTAATCAAAGCCTGCTGAAATTCATATTCAAAGTCTGATACGGCTCTCAAGCCCTTAACAATGGCAACCGCACCGATTTGCCTTGCATATTCCGCAAGCAAACCGTCATAGCTGTCAACCTCAACGTTTTTGAGATTTTTTGTGCATTCTCTTATCATCTCAACTCTTTCCTCGGATGTAAAAGAATAGCTGTTTTGCTTTTTGTAGTTTGTCATAACAAGGACAATTACTTTGTCAAATATCTTCGAGCTTCTTGTAATAATGTCAAGATGTCCGAGTGTAACCGGGTCAAAGCTTCCGGGACAAATAACAGTTCTCAAAAAATCACCTGCTCATTTCTTACGCTTGTAAGTTGTAATCTTGGTCTTTGAGTATTTATATTCTCTGAACTTTTCAAAATCGCCTGCGCTCTCCGGCAAAGTCTCATTAAAATCGGTTTCGCAAACGATAGTTGCATTTTCATCACAACAACCGACAGCATTTTCAAGTATCTCGTTAATCAAGCCCTTATTGTAAGGAGGGTCAAGAAGAATAATATCAAATTTATTTCTTGAATTTTTGATATAGCTTACACTGTCCGCATTGAGAACAGTCGCCTTTTGAAAAAGTCCTGTTGTTCTCAGGTTATCCTTGATAATTTCAACAGCCTGTGAGTCTCTGTCAACAAAAACAGCACTTTCGGCACCTCTGCTCAAAGCCTCGATACCGAGCTGACCCGAGCCTGCAAAAAGGTCGAGAACCCTCGCATCAGCCAAATCAAACTGAATTATGCTGAAAATCGCTTCTTTAACCCTATCGGTTGTAGGTCTTACGATTTCGTCGCCCTCAAGTGTTTTCAGTTTTCTTCCTCTTGCAGAACCTGTAATTACTCTCATTTGACAATACTCCAACTTTCATATACTGCTTTATTTTCCACGTTTTCGACACAAATGTCAATAGTTTTTATCAAAATAATAACATACTTTGCAATTCTTCGGCATTCTTCGCTGTCCTTTTAACGCCGATTTCACGCAGCTGCTCCTCATCTCTGAAGCCCCAAAGAACTCCGATACAATCCATTTCGGCATTTTTAGCCGTTGCAATGTCAACCTCGCTGTCTCCGATAAACACAGCGTCCTTTTTCTCGACGCCGAGCTTTTCAAGCGCAAGATAAAGTCCGTCGGGTGCAGGCTTGTTAGGTCTTACGCCGTCGCTGCCGATAACGGTTTTTACATAGTCGCCGAAAAGACCGCCGCAAAGCTCCTGCGCCGCAAAATCAATCTTGTTTGTAACGATAGCAAGCTTTACGCCGTTTTCATAAAGATTTTTAAGCAGGTCATTTATACCGTCATACGGCTTTGTTTTATTTGCCATATTGGTTTTGTAATGCTCTGTAAAATCTGAATATGTTTTTTGAAACTGAGCCTCACTTGCCGTATCGGGAAGTGCTCTGTGAATAAGCTTTATGTTTCCGTTTCCGACAAATCTTCTTACCTCGTCAATTGTTCTTGTCGGGAAGCCGTTTTTTTCAAGAGCGAAGTTTGTGCTGTCGGCAAGGTCGTCAAGAGTATTTAACAACGTGCCGTCTAAATCGAATATTACTGCTTTGTACATTTTAATCACCTTTATCTATTATAGAACTTTACGACGTTTTCCGCAAGCTCTTTATTTATTCCTTTTACCTCGCAAAGCTCCTCAACGGTTGCCTTTTTAATTGCAGAAACCGTTTTGAAATGCTTTAACAAGGCTCTTGCCTTCGCCTCTCCTATGCCGTTAATTTTGGTAAGAGACAAAGAAATTGTGCTTTTTGTATGCTTTTTATGATGATAGTCAATAGAGAAGCGATGCACCTCATTTTGTATGTCTGAAATAAGAGTGAACACCTGACGTTTTGAGTTTATCTCAATTTCTCCGCCGTCAAAAGCAATCGCTCTTGTGTGGTGCTTATCGTCCTTGACCATACCGAAAACGGGAATTTCAAGCCCAAACTCACGAAGCACGGGCATAACGGCATTGACCTGTCCCTCGCCGCCGTCGAGAAGAATCAAATCCGGCAGCTTGCCAAAGCCATCCGTATCATTTTTATCCTTATTGAGAACATACTCGTTAAATCGGCGTGTGAGCACCTCGTTCATTGAGCCGTAGTCATCATTTGCAAATGATTTAATCGCAAACCGTCTGTACGCCTTTTTATAAGGCTTGCCGTCCTTGAAAACTATCATACCGCCTACCGAGTCCGAGCCTGCAGTATGTGAAATATCGAATGATTCAATATAATCGGGTGTCGTTTTAAGACCGAGAAGATTTTGGAGCTCCTCGAGAACAGCAACGGTTTTTCCGCTTTTTCCTTTATACAGAGCGAGCTTCTCGACGGCGTTTTCCTTGCACATTTTGACGACCTCGACCTGCGTTCCCCTTGCCGGCACAAAGATAGTAACCTTTTTGCCTTTTTTATCAGAAAGCCATTTTTCAAGAAGCTCCCTGTCCTCAACCTCGCCCTCAACGGTAATACGTCTCGGAATATTGCTTCTCATATTGTAAAAAGAGGTTATAAACTCTGCTCTCTGCGTTTCGGGAGAGTCGTCCGAGGTGTCAAAAAAGAAGTGCTCACTGTCATAAAGCTTACTGTCGGAAAATCTCAAAACCGCAAGACAGGCGGTACCGTCATTCTCGGCGCAAGCAAAAACGTCCTGCTCCTCAATGTTATTATACACTACCTTTTGCTTGTCTTTCATTTTATTTATAGCGGTTATTTTGTCTCGGTATTTTGCCGCAGCCTCAAACTCAAGGTTTTCAGACGCTTCAAGCATTTTTTCGTTCAATTCATTGATAACCGACTGTGTGTCGCCCTTTAAGAACCGCAATGCCTGATTGAAATTTTCGTTATATTCCTTTTCAGAAACCTTACCTGTGCAAACGCCGCAGCACTGTGAAATATAATAATTCAAGCAGGGACGGGCTTTGCGAAAATCCCTCGGAAAAGACTTGTTGCATTGGTAAAGCTTAAAAATTTTATTCGCCGTATCAACACTTTGCTTAACTGCAAACGAGCTTGTGTAAGGACCTATATATTCAGCCTTAGGATCATCTCCCTTTTGCAAAACGGCTGAAATTTTCTTATATTTGTCGCCGCTTATTTCAATGTAGCTGTATCCTTTATCATCCTTTAGGAGAATATTATATTTCGGCATATGCTGTTTAATAAGGCTACACTCAAGCACCAACGCCTCAAACTCGCTGTCGGTAACGATATAATCAAAATGGTCAACATTTTCAACCATTTTAAGCACCTTTACCGAATGTCTGTTCTGCGAGCCGAAGTATTGGCTGACTCTGTTTTTCAGTTTTTTCGCCTTGCCGATATATATAATTTCGTCCTTGCGGTTTTTCATTATATATACGCCGGGCAATAGCGGCAAGCTCATTGCTTTCTTTCGAAGCTCGGGCATTTTAGCGTTCATATTCTCTCCTAAATAAAAAGGCACACCGAAAAAACCGATGTGCCTTAAATCGTTTGAAATTAAGATTATTCCTCAGCAAAGCCTGATTCAACAAGCTTAACAAGCTCTTCAACAGCCTGCTCCTCATCGGGACCGCCTGCAATAATGCGAATTTCTGTTCCGCCCATAATTCCGAGTGAAAGAACACCGAGAAGGCTCTTTGCGTTAACTCTTCTCTCTTCCTTCTCTACCCAAATCGATGACTTGAACTCATTAGCCTTCTGGATGAAGAATGTTGCGGGTCTTGCGTGGAGACCTACTTGATTTTGAACGAGCACATCTTTTGAATACATAATAATTCTCCCCATATCATATTAAACTAAGTAAATTTCTTTTATCGTTATCATATTATAGCACAAAACTTGTCCTCGTCAACAACTTTAGCACGATATATGGTGGTTTTTGAAATAATTCGGATGGATTTCCAAACCAATGAGTTCTAAAAAGTTAATGTTTGTGCAAAATGACAATTGCAGTATAAAAGAAATATGTAATGTGTACAAAATCAGTTGTTTACCTTATGATGAACGGGAGGTGTATCGGCGGTTATTGTGCTAAATGTATAACCGCAGCTTTGATAATACTCTATAATTTCGGGCAAGGCTTCAACGGTTGTACCCTTAGCGTCGGTATCGTGAAGCAAAACAATTACATTTTTAGCCGCCGGCACTCTTTTGCAATTTGCGACAATCGTATCTTTAGGCACAGTATTTTTTACTGCGTCGCCCGAGGAGCAATTCCAATCATAATATATATATCCCCTATCGGCTACACCCTGAGTAAGCCTTGTCATTATTCCGGGACTGTATTTTTTACTGACGGTATTGCTTCCGCCGCCGGGAAATCGCATAATATTGCTTCGCACTCCGGTCTGCAAATAAACCAAATCGGAAATATCCTGTAAATCCTGATAAAACGCCTCGTCGGAGGAATATATTCTCTTATAATCGTGAGTATATGAATGCAAAGCAATCACATTTCCGTTATCTACAATATCCTTCATATACCCGTTATAAGAAGTATTCTTTACAAAAAAAGTCGCCTTTATTCCGTAAGAATTAAGAATCGATATAATTCTCGGAGTGTTAGGCGACGGTCCGTCATCAAAT
Source organism: Candidatus Fimenecus sp. (assembly GCA_052273625.1). Taxonomy (GTDB): domain Bacteria; phylum Bacillota; class Clostridia; order Oscillospirales; family Acutalibacteraceae; genus Fimenecus. The sequence goes on from DAVZHW010000018.1 coordinate 10,739, forward strand.
GTAAGGTAAATTGTTTTACCTCCGCTTCCGGGAGACGGATTAGGCAAAGCGGCTGCCGCACTTTCAGCTTGCTGCTTCCTCTTTAACGAAACCTGCCTGTTCAAATCTGAAATTTTACGGTTGAGCTCTTCCTTTTCGCTTTCGTGAATTGAATTTTGCTCACTTACTTCATCGTTCTTTTGTGAAAGCTCATTTTTATAAGAATGAATTTCATTCTGGGCATTTGCAAACGAGTTCATTATATCGGCATCATTAGTTTTTGCTTTTTTCATATTATATGACATTACAACGACCAAAACCGTCAGTAGCACTACTACTGCGGAAAGCACTGCAATTACAATATTTTTATTTTTCCTGTTTGCCTTCATAAGAACTCACCCCTGTTATTTTATTATACTTTGAACGGGATATAGAAGTCAATATCAAAAATAAAAAGCTTATTGACCGACTTTTCGAAAAAATCCGTCAATAAGCTCAATAACTATACTCCCAAAATCAAGCCTGCTGTCTTGAAATAAATAATAAGTGAAATTGCGTCAACAATCGTTGTAATAAACGGGCTTGCCATAACAGCAGGGTCAAAGCCGATTTTCTTTGCCAAAATAGGCAACGTTGCACCGACAAACTTCGCAAATACTATCGTAAACAGCATTGTTACACAAACGGTTAATGACACCAAAACTCCTACTCTGTCCAAAAGCATAAGCTTTCCGAAATTGACGATTGCAAGCGTAACACCGCAAAGTAAAGCAACTCTGAGTTCTTTCCAAATGACCTTGAAAATATCATTAAAATGAACATCGCCCAAAGATAGTGCACGGATAATAGTAACAGATGACTGACCGCCACAGTTACCGCCGGTATCCATAAGCATAGGAATAAACGAAGTCAGAACAATCTGCGCTTGCAATGCAGCTTCAAAGCTTGTGATTATTTTGCCTGTAAATGTCGCCGAAACCATCAACAAAAGAAGCCACGGAACACGCTTTTTCCATGTTTCGACAATTCCCATTTTAAGATAAGGTTTATCGGTAGGCGTGATTGCCGCCATCTTTTCGATATCCTCTGTGTTCTCATCCTGCAAGACATCCATAGCGTCGTCGAAAGTGACAATACCGACAAGGCGTTCTTCTTGGTCAACAACAGGAATAGCCATAAGGTCGTATTTTTGGAACTTGTCGGCAACTATTTCCTTATCTTCAAGCGTTGTAACGGAAATAACATTTGTTTCCATTATTTCAAACATTTTCTTGCTCTTGTCAGATAAAAGAAGGTCTTTAACAGTTACAAGTCCCAAAAGCTTCCTGTTATCATCAGTAACATAGCAGATATAAATAGTCTCTTTATCAACACCGGTACGTCTTATTCTTGTAAAAGCATCGTCAACCGTCATATACTTTTTCAAGTCGACATACTCGATTGTCATAATGCTTCCTGCGCTATCCTCGGGATATTTCAATATCTCGTTTATACTCTTGCGGACAACAGGGTCGGTGTGCATAAGGATACGCTTTACGACGTTTGCGGGCATTTCCTCGATTATGTCAACCGCATCATCGACATAAAGCTCATCAAGCACCTCACGAAGCTCTGTATCGCTGAAAGCCTTAATAAGAAATTCCTGTGCGTCGGACTCCATATTAACGAAAACGTCCGCCGCAAGCTCTTTGGGTAAAATTCTGTAAACCAACGGAAGAGTTTCCTGCGGTAATTCCATAAGAACGGACGCGATATCCGCCTCGTTCATATCGGCAAGCATACTCTTCAATTCGTGATATTTTTTCTGCTCTAATAATTCAATTACTCTCTCGTACATAATGTTCCCTCCGAAAATCAAATAATAAATAGGAAACAAAGTACATATCTTTTATTCCGAAAACCCGAACGCATAAGCCGTACGGATTTTCAAGCTACTTCGTGGAATAGGATCTGTACTTCTAACGCCTCCTGCGTCCATTGTTTTCACCTCACAAATAAAAAATCTCATGCCGACGCAAAAATTCGGCATGAGAAATAATAGCATTATTTTCCGTTCAAGCTTTAGCATCAAAGGGCAATGAAACTGCGTTAAATTACACCTTGAATTCGATGTAACCTGTTGACCTGCTTACAGTGTCTCCACTTTTCACGGCAGCAGTCCGTATCCATTATATCTGCAAAAAACATAACTGCAAATTGCGGATAACCTATCCCTTTGGTAGCCTTACCTACCGATTTTTGTTCTGCCTATATATTATGGATATTTAATCGCCGTTTGTCAACACTAAATCGGAAATTAATTTAATTTTTTAATTGATATTTTTTATTGCCTTGCTCTGCTTTTTTTGTCTTGCCTCCTTGTCCTGCATAATTACAAGCTTGGTGCACTCCTCTATTACTGTAAATATGCCGACAAATGTTGTGCGGAAAAGCTCCTTTGCAGGCTCGTCAATCGAGCTCCAGGTATCTATTGCGCCCTTGAGCGATGAAATGAGATTTTTTGAGAAATTAGTAATATTGACCTGTCCCATTCCTGCAATAACGGCGGAAAGCACGGCTTCGAAATTATTGGTTTTCTCCTCGTCCATATTATAAAGCATTTTTTTCAAAACAAGGTCAGTAACTCTTGCAACAAAGGTTAAATCATCCCTTGTTAATAGCTGTGTACCTTTAATTTTCCACGTTGCCAAATCGTGCTGAAGCATACCCAAAAGCCTTGTGCTCTTAACGGGAATGTAATCGTCATCGTGAACAAGCAGCATTCCGACAAATGAGCAATCGGGAACAAAATGGCGGTATTTATTTATTATTTCATTATATGGCTTTGACTCTATGTAGTTGTAGCTGTAAAAGCCCGGTCCGTCGTTATTGTAAACTCTCTCAATTCTGTTGCGCACGCTTTCATCACAATAAAGTGCGCTGTGAAGTGCAACATGACCGCCTTTGGAATGTCCGCAGATTATTATGTCGCCGTCAGGAAAATCCTTTGCGACTCTTTCAAGATAATCCACGCAAAGCTTGTGCGACGGAATACCCTTTTTTGTATAAATATCAAGGTCTTCCTTCCAACCGATCCAAGTGTCGTCCGTGCCCCTGTAAACAACAACCTTTGTATCGTCAGGAAGAATAAAGGTCATAGCGGCAAACTGAACGGCAGGCTCTGTTCCGAAAACGCTCTCGCAAGCGTACACCTTAACGTCCTTATATCTTACGGTCTCGGCAAGAGCCATCATTTTCTGACTGATATAGTTATTCATTAAAAAGCCGGGAGAAATATGCTTGTAGCCGTTATAAGCAAACACCTTCTTGCAAGCATCGGAAAAGAGAACAGGCTCATCATTAAAGCCTTTATAAAGTATCTTTTCAAAAGGCATATAAAAGATTTCGCACAAAATTAAATTGTCAACATCGGTAAACGGAAGCTCGCTGAAAGTCTTGTCGCCGTATTTCTTGATAAAATCTTTAGAGGTTGCCATATAATCACGTGCCTTTCAAAAAAATTATTCTTGGCAACATTTTACCACTTAATGAAAAAAAGGTCAATTATTTTATATAAAATATATAATAATCAACCTTAATTCTATAACAATTTTATTAAATTTATTATAAAGCGAACTTTTCTATTGCCTTGCCGACGCCGTTATTTTCGTTTGAATCGGTTATATAATCGGCTGTTTCAAGCACGGGGCGCTGTGCATTTTTCATTGCAACGCCAATACCTGCACTCTTTATAAGCGCAACGTCGTTATATCCGTCTCCGCAAGCCATAATTTCGGATTTATCAAGCTTGAGATATTTTCCGAGCTCACGCAAAGCAACGCCCTTATCCATATTTTTAGGCGTAATTTCCAAAAAGAACGGCTCTGAACGGAAAACCGTTACATCCTTTAGCCTTTCACTCATTTCCTTTTCGGTTTTTTCGAGAACTTCAGGCTCGCCCGTAATCAAAAACTTCGGAACGGGATATTTAACTTCTTCAAGCAAATTATTCGTTCTTTTAACCTCAAGCTTATTTATACTCACTTCAAGCTCAAAGTATTTGTCATTTGCTTTTTGAGTAATTGCAATATCGTCCTTATAGGTGGTTAACGGAACGCCGAGAGCGTCGGTAATATCGATTATTTCCTTGACCTGCTCTACCTCAATATTTTTCTGATACACAACCTTACCCGTGCTCAAATCGGTTATCCTTGACCCGTTATAGGAAATTATATATCCTCCCCTGTTGCACAAATCAAGCTCGTTTATATATCTTTCTATGCCCTTATTCGGTCTGCCCGAAGCAATGGCGAAAATTCCGCCTTTTTCAATATATCTGTCTATTGCATTTTTCGTTTGCGGCAAAAGCTCTTTTTTTGAATTTACAAGAGTGCCGTCAATATCGCTTACAACAAGTTTTATACTCATAAAATCACCGTAGAATATTTTATCATTTACCGTATTTTTTTCAATTCGACATTAGCACGATATTTTCGAATAAATCAACAATTTTTTATTACCTTTGACAAAAATCAACGTTTTCTCTCGTATTCAAGCAGCTCATCTAATTTCCTATGGAGATTTTCAAGTATAATTTCACATTTCAAATTGACCTTGAAATCGTTTTCCGCCCGTTCTCTGTCCTTTTGCTCCTGCCGTTTTTGGCTCATCATTATAAGCGGAGCTTGTACCGCCGCAACGCAGGACAAAACAAGATTAAGCATTATAAACGGATATGGGTCAAACGGATTTTTCAAAAAATAAACATTTATTAAAACCCATATAAGCAAAAACAGTGTAAATGCTATTATAAAAAACCAGCTGCCTGCAAAATCAGCCAATTTATCAGAAGCCCTTTGACCGAAAGTAATTTTCTTATCATTCGAAACGGATATTTTGTTTTCAAGCAAAAGCTCCGTAAGCTCGTCGTCCGACATATCTTCACGTACATCCTTGAGAATTTTCCCCAAAAGCTGATAATGAGTCATTTCTCTCCCCCTGTTCTCTCATATTTATTATAAATTAAACTGAGAGAATTATACAAAAAGGCATCAGCCGAAGCCAATGCCTTAAATGTGAATATTAAGTTATCTTTCCTCACGGAAGTAAGAAAGTCCGAGACTCTGAGGAGGCTGATTTTCTTTCTTCTGACGAATACTGATAAGTATAAGAACGATAATCGTAACAAGATACGGAAGCATCTTAATAAGCTCTTTTGCCGCAGGAGAAAGTCCGGGAATATATACGCAAATGATATAAAGTCCGCCGAAAAGGAATGAGCTTAAAATTGCCGATTTCGGTTTCCAAATAGCAAAGATAACGATTGCAACTGCGAGCCAGCCTCTGTCGCCGAAGCCGTTATTCGTCCAAGCACCGCCTGTGTAGTCCATTACGAAATAAAGACCGCCCAAGCCTGCTATTGCACCGCCGATACAGGTTGCAAGGTATTTATACTTAATGACATCAATACCGGCAGCGTCTGCGGTTGCGGGGTTTTCGCCTACTGCTCTGAGATTAAGCCCTACCCTTGTTTTGTTGATTACAAAAGACGCAATCAAAGCGATTATGATTGCAAGATAAGCCAAAAATCCGAAAGAAAGGAATGTTTCACCGAAAAGTCCGAGTTTGCTTGCAAACGGAAGTGTTGCTTTATAGCAAAGACCTGTTTTGATAAGAGAAATTGAACCTGTTTCTCCGAAAAGGCTCAAAAGGGAACCGCCGAAGAAGTTGCCGATGCCTACGCCGAAAGTTGTCAATGCAAGACCCGTAACATTCTGATTTGCTCTTAATGTGATTGTAAGGAAGCTATAAATAAGAGCGAGCAAAGCCGAGCCTATAAGTGAAGAAAGTAACGGAATTATAACCAAAAGGAATGTATTGGGATTAGCCGTAGAATGTTCATAAATATATCCGCCGATAATTCCCGAAATACCGCCGACATACATAATTCCGGGAATACCGAGATTCAAGTTACCGCTTTTTTCGGTAATAATTTCACCGACCGAGCCATAAAGGAGAGGTATGCTCTGAATAATTGTAGCGCTTATAAAAGTTAAAATTGTAGTGAGCATTATTTAACCTCCTTATGTTTTGATCTAAAGTTAATCTTATAGTTAATGAAAAATTCACTGCCTATGATAAAGAAAATAATGATGCCTGTCAAAATGTCAGCAATACTTTCATTCAAACGGCAGAATGTCGCAATTTCTCCTGCACCTTTTTGAAGGAAAACTATAAGGAATGAGGTAAGTACCATAATAGCAGGATTGAACTTTGCAAGCCACGAAACCATAACTGCCGTAAAGCCCATACCGCCTGCTGTTTCTTTTGTGATTGTATGGTTTGTACCCGAAACGAGCAAGAAACCTGCCAAACCGCACATAGCACCTGAAAGCACCATAGTACGAATTATAACTTTTTTAACATTGATACCGATATATCTTGCGGTATTTTCACTCTCACCGACAACGGTAATTTCATATCCCTGCTTGCTGTATTTGAGGTAAACATACATAATAACAGTAAGCAAAACAACTATAAGAATATTTATAAGATACTTTTGTCCAAAGAGATTAGGCAACCAACCTGCCTGCGTTTTCATATTGATAACGCCCATAACAGCAGAGCCGCTCGGCACCCAATACATAATGCAGAATGATACAAGCTGAATTGCAACATAGTTCATCATAAGTGTAAAGAGTGTTTCGTTTGCATTCCATTTCGCCTTGAAAACAGCAGGAATAACGCCCCAAATAATGCCGGCCAAAATGCTTGTAACAAGCATAACAAGAATAAGAACCGCATTGGGTAAAGAGTCCTTTATGTAGAACATACAAGCAGCTGAAGCAAGACCGCCTACAAGCACCTGACCCTCTGCACCGAGGTTCCAGAATTTCATCTTAAACGCCGGTGTAACTGCAAGTGAAATGCACAAAAGCATTGCAAGGTTTTGGAAAAGCGATCTAACCTTTGTAATCGAACCGAAGTTACCCGTTACCATTGCCTTAAAAACCTGTATAGGATTGTAATGTGTAAGAAGTATAATCACTACCGAGCAGACAAGCAATGAAATTACGATTGACAAAATACGAATGCCCCAAGCCTTACCCTCAGTAACATTTCCCCTCTTGGTAATATGTATTAAAGGTTCATGATTATGCTTTGTACCCTTACTCATTCTCGGCACCTCCGTTCGTCTGTGTCATCAAATAACCGATTTCTTCTTTCTTTGCAGTTCTGCCGTCAACAATTCCTGTGATTTTGCCTGAACCGATGACAAGTATTCTGTCACAAAGTTCAATAAGAACATCAAGGTCTTCGCCGACAAAAATAACCGCAACACCGTGCTCCTTTTGCTGATTCAAAAGGTTGTAAATTGTATATGATGAGTTAATATCAAGTCCTCTTACGGGATAAGCCGCCATTAAAACAGTTGGAGCGGCCGCAATTTCTCGTCCGACAAGCACTTTTTGGACATTACCGCCCGAAAGTCGTCTTACGGGAGTGTTAGCACTCGGTGTAACAACTTCAAGCTGATCGATAATCTCATCGGCAAGGTTTCTCGGCTCTTTTCTCTGCAAGAAGAAAGATTTACCTTTGCTGTAGCTTCTCAAAAGCATATTATCGACAATATCCATATTTCCGACGAGTCCCATGCCAAGTCTGTCCTCGGGAACGAAAGAAAGACGAACACCGAGAGAACGGATTTGAAGCGGAGTTTTATCACGGAGATTTTCGACCGTATCGGAATCGGGAACATTGTAAAGAATTTCGCCCTGCTCAACATTTTGAAGTCCTGCAATAGCCTCAAGTAATTCACGCTGACCCGAGCCTGCGATACCTGCTATACCGAGAATTTCGCCCGAACGAGCTGTAAACGATACATCATCAAGTATCTTTACGCCCTCACGATTTACGCAGTTCAAATGATTGACGACAAGTCTGTCCTTAGGATTTTTCGGCTCACTTCTGTTAATGTTAAGGCTGATTTTCTTACCAACCATCATTTCCGTAAGTTCGCTTTCATTTGTTTCGGCGGTTATAACAGTACCGACATACTCGCCCTTTCTCAAAACAGAAACTCTGTCAGAAAGAGCCAAAACCTCATGGAGCTTATGTGTGATAATTATAATGGTCTTTCCGTCAGCCTTCATATTGCGAAGAACGGAGAAAAGCTTTGTTGTTTCCTGAGGAGTCAAAACGGCTGTCGGCTCGTCAAGAATAAGAATATCAGCACCTCTGTAAAGCACCTTGATAATTTCAACCGTCTGCTTTTCAGAAACCGACATCTCGTGTATTTTTTTGTTCGGGTCAATATCAAAGCCGTACTTTTCAGCGATTTCGGCAACTCTCTGTGTTGCCTTTTTGATATTATAACCGCCCTTTTCATTGAGTCCGAGAACAATATTTTCCGCTGCGGTAAACACATCTACAAGCTTAAAATGCTGATGTATCATACCGATTTTATAGTCGAATGCATCTCTCGGAGAGCTGATAACAGCTTCCTCTCCGTTTATGAAAATCTGACCTTCGTCGGGATAATAAATGCCCGAAATCATATTCATAAGCGTAGTTTTACCGCTTCCGTTCTCACCGAGTAGTGAAAGAATTTCGCCCTTATATGCGCATAAATTAACATTGTTATTTGCGACAACGGAGCCAAATCTTTTCGTGATGCCTTTTAATTCCAAAGCAACTTTACTCATTGATTTTTTCCTTTCTTCCCTGCGTTATTTATGACAGTCGTCAATTACGCTAAAACTTAATCTTGAAAACAAAAAAGCCGTAATATATGCGGCTGTACTCTTTTCAAAACTAACTATAATATTTTGATAAATAAACAACAACTTCGGGCGGAGCGTAAACTCCGCCCGAAAATTAATTATTTTTTGATTGATGCAGTATCTTCGGTGATGCCGTCTATAACAAGATCAAAGTAAGGAGCTGAACGGAACTTTGACTCCTGGAATACGCCGTCTGCAACAACTTCTGTATCCGGTGTAAACTTATCGTCAGAGTTAACATCAGCCATATAGCTTGTAAGAGTTTCTCCCTTAACTGTGAACTTAGATGTATCAAATACTTTCAAAGCGCCTGCCTCAAGCTGAGCCTTAACTTCATCGAGTTTAGCCTGTGTGCCTTCAGCAGCAACAGCGGTGTTGAGTTCTGTAAGCTGAACCATACCGTCCTTGATAGAACCTGTGTAGTCAGTGGGAACGGCAGTTCCGTTAACAGCAGCTTCGTACATCATCTTGAAGTAGGGAGCCCAATAAATCTTTGAAGAAATAAGAGCTGTGTTCGGTCCCATTGAAATTGTGTTTACATTGTAAGCAACGTTCGGAACACCCTTCTCTTCACAAGCCTTGGGAGCGCCCTCTGAGTCAGCGTGCTGAGAAATAAGAACGCAACCGTCATTGATAAGCTTGAGAGCAGCTTCACGCTCAAGAGCAATATCGAACCAAGAGTTTGTGTATGTAACCTTCATTGTTGCACTCGGGCAAACTGAACGAGCACCGAGATAGAATGAAGTGTAGCCTGACTTAACCTCTGCGTACGGGAAAGCACCAACATAGCCGATAACAGCCTTGTCAGCAGTAATTTTACCCGAAGCGATCATTTCATTGAGCTTCAAGCCTGCTGCAACACCTGCAAGATAACGGCCTTCGTAAATGCTTGCAAAAGCATTGTGGAAGTTGTCAAGCTTTTCAGTGTGAGCCATTGTGCCTGTTGCATGGTAGAACTGAACATTTGTGAACTCCTTAGCAGCCTGAAGAACATAAGTCTCATGACCGAAAGAGTCAGCAAAGATTGCAGTACAACCAGCCTCAACAAGCTCAGAAGCTGCGGTGTAGCAAGCATCGTTTTCGGGGATGTTTGTCTTTATAAGAACCTGCTCGTCTTTAAGACCGAGTTCCTTCTGAACATCCTTGAGAGCATTGATGAAGTTTGCATCGTAAGTCGAGTTTTCATCATGGAGACAGATAAGACCGATTTTAACAGCCTTTGAGTCGTCTTTGGTACCGCCGCAAGCCGCAAATGAGAAAATCATTGCAACAACGAGAGCAAGTGCCAAAATCTTGGTAAACTTTTTCATTTTTTGACCTCCAAAAAATATTTTAACGGGTTTCCCCGTTTATTAACAAATCAATGTCTAAAGACAATTTCCCCTGTTTCGTCATTCATTGACTCAACGATAGCGAGCGATTCAACACGCACGCCCTGTTTTCTGAGGTTTTCCCCTCCGGGCTGGAATCCCTTTTCAATTACGATTCCCGCACCGACAACCGTAGCACCTGCTTGATTGATTATTTTGATAAGGCCCTCAAGAGCCTTACCGTTGGCAAGAAAGTCGTCAATAATAAGAATTTTGTCCTCAGGCTTAATATAGCTTTTGGAGACTACTATTTCATACTCTCTGCCGTGAGTAAAAGAAACAACCTTACTTGAATAAACATCGTCCGAAAGATTGTTTGTTTTATTTTTCTTCGCAAAAACAACGGGTACATTATTAAAAGACTGCGCAGTTACACACGCTATACCGATGCCCGAAGCCTCTATGGTAAGTATTTTTGTAACATCGCAATCTTTGTATAATCTTGCAAATTCTGCACCTATTTCAGAATAAAGCTCAATATCTATTTGATGATTAAGGAAGCTGTCAACTTTCAGAACATTGCCTTTTTTAACAACGCCGTCTTTAATAATTCTCTGCTCAAGTAACTCCATTTTTCCCTGCTCCCGAAAATTCAAAAATAATATATTAGTATATTACTATATTCGACATAATTTTGCAAGTGTAAAATAGCACAAATTAAAACAAACAGGCGGTCAAAAATTTGACCGCCTATGCAATTATATTCCGATTGTCAATATTTCAAAAGGCTTGTACTCGATTTTATCATTCTCGAAAAGAACGTCCTCAAGCATATTCAAAACCTTAACGGGCTTCGGAAATTTGAGCGTTCCCCTCTTTCCGTCCTGCTCCGAAAGTCTTACTACAATGTGCTTTCCGTCCTCGGAACGCTTCATTGCCTGCAGGAACAGACCCGAAAATTTATTAGCGCACGATACATCCGCCTTTGTAAGCGGAACGTTATATTCAAATGCCTTATTATTTATTTGAGCGTCAACGAATGAGCCTGAATGAGGCATAAGCATATAGCAAAAATCGTGTTTGCCCATATCGCTTTCAACATCGGGGCGAACCGTACCTCTCAAAAGGCTTAACGACATTGAATTTTCGCAAAGTCCTATGCCGTATTTGCCCTCATTTATGAGCGCAACGCCGCCGCCCTGCTCTGCAAGGTCAACCCATTTATGGCAGCAAACCTCAAAACGTGCTTTCTGCCAAGAGGTGTTGGAATGAGTTTCACGCTTGATATAGCCTGCGCTTGTGTCGCAAACAGCCTCTCTTGCAAGAACATTGCAATCATACTGCGCTTTTACAAGCCTGCGGCGTTCCTTCCAATCGACAATGTTTTCAATTTCTATTCCTCTCGAACGGCGGAAAAGTCTGATAATTCTCTTCCATTTGCTTTCGCCGATTTTAACAGTAACGGTAAATTCCGCACTTTCGCTGTCTTTATTGAGCAAACAAAGCTCTTTTGTAAGCTCGGGGGTAATCTCTTTGTCCTTATAATTCGGGAGAATATCCCAAGCGTCATACACTCCGGGGTTATCTTCGTAGACCTTAAGCTTATTAAACTCGCCGTCAACCCATTCTCTGTCGTTTTCCTTATCGAAAAGACTTGCCATACTGCCGTCGGGGCTGAATTTAATCCTATAAAAAGGCGTTTCGACAAAATCTCCGAGAGTTATCCAATCCGATTCGTCGGTTGTTTCGTCGATTATATCTCCGTTTGACAAAGCCGGCAATTTCGCAATTGCCCAAAATCCGTTTTTGCCGTGTCTTACTGTTTTACCGTTTTCATCTTCGATAAAGGTCAGGGAATTTCTGTCAAAGTTCAAGGAGTTAAAATATTTTTCGCCTGAATTTATAATCAAATCAAGCTGTTTGTCAATCCACTCATAATCGGCAATCGCATCCTTATATACGGGATTTATATGACTGCCCGGTAAAATATCGTGAAATTGATTTATAAGAAGCTTTTTATAACATTCTTCAAGCAATTTCGACGGGTATTCCGCACCCGAAGCCGAACGCAAAACAGAAATAATTTCCGCTTCACGGATTTTATATTCAAGTCTGCGATTATACTGCTTGAGCACGGATTTCGTGGTAAATGTGCCTCTGTGCATTTCAAGGTAAAGCTCGCCGTCCCACTTTTCAAGCTTATCGTTATTTTTGAAATTCTTTTCAAGGAAATCTTTACCTGAAACATGCTCGGTTTTCGGCATAGCGGAAATTTTATCAAAACGCTTCATCATTTCAAGCATTTCCTCGGTTACACCGCTGCCGCCGTCTCCGTAGCCGAACATAGACATAGTTTGACCGCCCGTGTTCTTGTCTTGATAAGCTTCCCAATTTTCCTGAATTTGCGAGGGCATATTCCATGTTATAAAATGAGTCGGCGGAACGCAGGCATATACCTCGCTCGCATCAATACCCTTCCAAATAAAGTTGTTATGCGGAAATCTGTTTGTGTCATTCCAAGTTGACATCTTATTTGAAACGAAATAATCAATTCCGCTTTTTTTAAGTATCTGCGGTAAAATCCAGCTGTTTCCGAACACGTCGGGAAGCCAACAGTTATTTACGGTAATTCCGAATTTCTCTCTAAAGTATTTTTGTCCGTAAAGGCATTGTCTTATAAGGCTTTCAGCCGCAGGAATATTGCAGTCAGGCTCAACATACATACCGCCGACAGGCTCGAACTGACCGTTTCGGATTTTCTCTTTAAGCTCTTCAAAAACGTCAGGGTAATACTTTTCAAGCGTTTCATAGGTGTATGCCTGCGTATGAGTATATTTGAACTCGGGATACCTGTCCATTAAGCGCAGCTGTATGAGTATTGTACGCAGATTTTTCTGCACGGTGTGTATTCTTCGCCAATAATACGCAAGGTCAAGATGGGAATGTGCGACAAGTGCCACATCGCCGTTTCCCTTGTAATCTGTGTTTGCGTAAATTACGTTTTCAATGTACTCTTTCGCTTCTTTAACGCCTGTAAGATTTTCTTCGTCGTCAAAGCATATACAATTCATTGCATTGTTAAGCTCACGGTTAAGAAAAGCCCTGTAATCCTCATTGAAATAATCGCTTTCGGCAATATTCAAAAGCACCTCAAAATCATAAACCAAATCAAGCACATCATGATCAACGGTAGCAAGATAAGCACCCTCAAAAATCTGACGGCAGCCCCTTACCGATAACGATTCCGGATTTCTCTCGTCATCGGGCTTTGAACGGTTATAGCCCTGCATTTCAATATGCAAATCGTCGCTGTCAACATAGCCTGAAAGCAACACTCTGTCTCTGTTAGGGTCAACGCCGCCGACATATTTGCCGTTGACCTTTATTATTATTTCAGCAGCAGTTTTAAGAGTGAGCCAAAGCTCTTTTCCCCTTAAATTCTCAGGCACTTTTACGTCGCCCTTTATAAAAGCCGTGCCGTCGGGAGTAAAATACATATCTCCCTTTTTCAGCGGTCTGTATTCATCGGAATAGTATTCATAATTCATTTCCGAAACCTGCCTTGCGTCTCTAATCTGCAAGGTATCGATTTCGTATTTGTCACGCACTGTATATCTTTTAAGCCAACCGAAACGAAGCTGCGTCCACTCCTCGGGGCGCATACTTCTTCTGACTACCTTTATGTGTGCCATAGCTTTTCTCCTTACTTATCCCAAAAATACGGCTTTTTTCTTACAGCCTTAATTTTAACGTCTATGCCTCGGTCTTTTTTTATTTCGCTTTCAATCCAAGCAACGCAGCGTTCAAGTATCAGGCACTTTGAGCACTCGCCCTTGAATATAAGCTCGAGCGTTTCGCCGTCAAAGGACGAAAACTCAACCCAGCCTCCGTCCCCTTGAATTTTAGGATTTATAACATTAAGTATATAATCTCTCATTTTATCCTCCGACAACGCTCGTCAGCTTATCTCTAAGTGCTTTGAGCGTATTTTCCGCTTCGTTTCTATCCGATTCACAAACCGAATAATATATTTTCAGCTTCGGCTCTGTGCCCGAGGGTCGTATCGCAAACCAAGTGCCGCCGTCAAAGACAAACTTCAAAACATTCTCCTTTGGTAAAGCTCCTACACCCTTTGAATAATCGATAACCTCGCTTATTCCGTCAAACATTGCTTTTCCGTCCGCTCTGAAGGTATCCATAATTTCTTTAATTCGCTTCGTGCCGTCAATTCCCTTTAGCACAAAAGAATCAAGGCTGTCTATGAAATAGCCGTATTTTGCATATAGACCTTCAAGTGCATCAACAAGCGTTCTGCCGTTATTTTTATGATAAGCCGCCATTTCACAAATGAGCATAGAAGCGACAACCGCATCCTTATCTCTTGCGTGAGTACCGACAAGATAGCCGTAGCTCTCCTCATAGCCTATCACAAATTCATTTTCCTTTGATTTTTCGTAAGCGTTTATTCTGTCGCCTATATACTTAAAGCCCGTGAGCGTTTCGACAATATTCAAGCCGTAGCTTCTTGCTATATTTGCTCCGAGGTCGTTCGTTACAATAGTCTTTACAAGAGTTGATTTATTGTTAAGGCTGTCCTTTTTATGCGAAAGCACAAAATCAACAAGCAACGCGCCCATTTGATTACCTGTAATAAGCCTATATTCGCCGTTATGTAAAACTGCCGTGCCTACTCTGTCGCAATCGGGATCTGTTCCGAGTACAATATCTGCGTTTTCTCTTTCAGCCTGTTCAATTCCGAGTGTGAGCGCATCCTTTTCCTCGGGATTCGGAGAACGCACCGTAGAGAAATTTCCGTCGGGAAGCTCCTGCTCCTTTACCACCGAAACATTAAAATTACGCAATACCGTTCTTACCGGGATATTCCCCGTTCCGTGAAGCGGAGTATATACGATTTTAAGACTTGACTTTTCACGATAGAGCGATTGCGTTTCAACGGCACTTATAAATGCGTCAAGAACATCCTTTCCGACATATTCAAAAAGCCCGTCCGTTTCTGCCCTTGAAAGCTCTGCGTGCTCGACATTTTTTATATCCGAAACAGCGTTTACATAGGAAATAACCTTATTGGCAAACTGCGGTACAAGCTGACAGCCGTTTTCGTCATATATTTTATATCCGTTATATTCCTTTGGATTGTGGCTCGCCGTTATAACGATACCTGCCGTGCAATTAAGATATTTCACAGCAAACGAAAGTACGGGAGTCGGCATAAGTGTATCAAAGAGATAGACCTTGATTTTGTTATAAGTCAGCACCTCTGCCGCATAGAGAGAAAACTGTTTTGAATTATTTCTTGAGTCGTAAGCGATAACCACACTTTTTTCCCCTTGAAATTCATTGTTGAGATAATCGGCAAGTCCTTTTGTCGCCTTACTCACGGTGTATTTGTTCATTCTGTTTGCGCCTGCGCCCATTATTCCGCGCAATCCGCCTGTTCCGAATTCAAGGCTTTTATAAAATCTGTCCTCAAGCTCTTTTTCATCGGTTATTTTTTCAAGCTCCGCACGGGTTTCGTCGTCAAACGAAAGCCAATTTTTGTATTCTTTTCTCCATTCCATAGTTCTCTCCGCCTTTCAATTGAAAATTTTATCACAATGATTTTTCACAGTCAATAAAACAGTTGCTTTAATTTCAAAAATTGGTATAATAAAGGAAAGGTTAGGAGGCTTTTTTATGGAAAAGTTCAAATTAAATATTGAGTACAAAGCAGGCAACACCGTTTACAAGACAAATCTTTTTGAAACGCCCGATTTCAAAATTGATTATAAAGCGTCAACACAGCGCATAAGACTTGATCTTAAAACGAAGGTGCCGATTGAAATTCTCAATCTCACAGTTACGGTGCCTTATGTTTTTGATGTTGATGACAGGGTTTTTCCCAACGGCTATCAATCTTGGACCGACTGTCGTGAAATGTTCGTAAATGAAGTTCCTCAGCACACGGTTTTGCCGACAACCCTTGCTTTCCGTCACACTCTTTTCGGCGCTTCGGGGTCTTATAATTTCACCGAAAACATTAAGACTCCCGGTGTATTCACAGCATTTTCTTATCTTTATGTCAGAAACGGCTCTGAATACGATTTGTTTGCTTCTTTGAGTGAGCGAAACGGTTACACAATTATAAGAACAGATTGTGAAAAGGGCGAAATTAACATTATTAAAGACCTTGAGGGCGTTGTTTATAACGGCGAATACAATATCTTTGATGTTGTAAACTTAAAGGGCGAAGAAGACGAAGTCTTTGACAAGTGGTTTGCTCTTATGAATATCAAGAAGCCTACCGCAAAGGTTAAAAACGGCTATACAACCTGGTACAATTACTATTGGCGCATAAACGAGCAAATCGTTACAGATGACCTTGAAGCACTTTCAAAAATTGATGCCGATGTTGATATTTTCCAAATTGATGACGGTTATCAGACAGCAACAGGCGATTGGCTTTCGATTGATTTCAAGAAATTCCCTCACGGAATGAAAGCAGAAGCAGACGCCATTCACAAAAAAGGTATGCTTGCAGGTCTTTGGCTTGCTCCGTTCGGTGCTAAATTCACTTCGGATGTTTTGAGAACTCATCCCGATTGGTTTATAAAAGGAAAAAACGGTATTCCCGTTACCTGCGGTCCTAACTGGGGCGGCTTCTGTGCGCTTGATATTGAAATCCCCGAAGCGAGAGAGTATATTAAACATTGCTTTGACGTTATATTGAACGATTGGGGATTTGACCTTGTAAAGCTCGACTTCTTGTATGCAGCTTGCCAAATTCCGAACCACAACAAAACAAGAGGTCAGTTAATGTGCGAGGCTATGGATTTCTTGAGAGAATGCGTCGGCGACAAGCAGATTTTAGGCTGCGGCGTTCCGCTTATGCCCTCATTCGGCAAAGTTGACTATTGCAGAATCGGTGCGGATATGGATCTTCGTTGGGACAGCCAAACCTTTACTCACAGAGAATTTGTTTCAACCAAAAACACTCTCGGAAACTCAATTTTCCGCCGTCAGTTAAACGACAGAGCGTTCTTAAACGACCCTGACGTTTTCCTGCTCCGTGATGACAATATGCATTGCACCTTTGAGCAGAGAAAAATCATTGCTACCGTAAACAAGCTTTTCGGAAGCGTGCTTTTCACATCCGATAATGTCGGCGATTACAGACAGGAACAGCTTGACGAGCTTCTCAAGGTGTTCTCAAAGGATGATATTAAAATTCTCCGTGCTGAATTTATGTATGATAACAGACGGGTAATTGATATTGACTATATCATCAATGAAAAGTTTGAAAACTTCCGCTTTGACCTTGAAAACGGTAAAATCTTATAATTTGAAACCATATAAAAACGGCTTGATTACGAATCAAGCCGTTTTTACTTATTTGCTATTTAATTTTCAGCGTTTTGAGGTACGCCTTTTGTTTATCGGTTATTCGGTAACTTTCAATTGCTTTTTGAATTGCCTTATTATGACTCCAACGGTCAAGCAGGTTATTTTCAATCACTTTAACAGAGCTTTCCCATTGCTTTGCAAGTGCGGTCGCAAAGAACCATGCTTTCATCATATTCAAATAATAATCTTCGCTTCTGACCGTGTATATCTTTTCAAGATATTCGTCTTTGAAATCTTCATCAAGAAAATGAGTCATAAGCATACCCATAGCAAAGCGTTTCGTATAGGTCTTGTCAATTTCAAGCCAACGGTCAATATCATTTATAAGCCTGTCCTTATTTTTTGAAAATGCCTTTGGCTTTAACAAATCACAGGTCGCCCAATTATCAACATAAGGCAAGAAATCATCAAGATATTTGACCGTTTTATCATAATCGGAAAATCCGCAAACAACAAAGCCGTGAACATTGTTTTCCTCATAAAATTTATGAGGGAGGTCAAGCAAAAACTCGTCAATTTCGTCTCTTTTTGAAAAAGATTTCGCTATGCTTCTTACCTGTGGCGAACGCACTCCGATAATCTTATTTTTATCGTAATCGGGCATTAGCTTTGATTGGAAATCACGGTATTTTAAGTCCTGACTATTAAAAAGCTCTTCCCTTATTTCATCAACAATCATACTCACACCTTAAAGGCTTTCAAATGTATATCTCGGCTTTTTCGCACTCTTTTTGCCGTATTCGATAGCTTCGGTCGGACAATAGCTTATACAAGCCATACAATGTGTGCAATTACCGTTCCATACAGGCTTATTGTTTTCAATCTTTATGTTGTTCAGCGGACAAAGACTGACGCACTTACCGCAACCCACACATTTATCGTTTACGAAAAATGCCTTATTCTTTACGCACAAGGGATAAAAAATCGGGTTTACAACACTGCTCATAAATCTATCATACAAGTTATTTCTCGGGGTGACAAGTTCTTTGCCGTCTGCTATGCAACCGAGCATTTTTTTAATATCATCCTCCGCATTTGCGACAATTTCCCTCGCCTCGTTCTTTTCGGGTACGCCGAACAATGCAATATAATTTTCGGGCATAACAATTTGTGCCGTGCCCATATACTGTAAGCTCTTCTCCCCTGCCAAAGCTGAATTATACTTTGCGGAATTGCCTATTTCTCCTCCGCAGGTCATAACAAACCATATTTTTTCAGCACCTATAAGTTGTACCTTTTCGATAAAATCACTTACAACCGTAGGTATTCTCCAAGCATAGGTCGGAGTTACCAAAACAACGTTTTTCCCTGTGTCTATATCAGAAAAATCCTCTGCCTTTATTCTGTCATTAAGGCACAACATGTCTTGCTGTGTTTTCTCTTTTATTCTGCTTGCAATATAACGGCTGTTGCCCGTTCCCGAAAAATATAAAATCATAACAAACTATCCTTTAACAACCTAAAATATTTTTAATTTCGTCAAGGCTATCAGCAAAATAAATACCTTTCTGTTTTTCAATTGTAGAAAGCCCCATTTCAATCATATGCGAAAGTAAAATTTTAAGTCCGTCATAATATCCGTTGAGATTATATAAAATACAAGGTGCATCAAGGTGTCCGAGAGACACCTTTGACATAATCTCGGAAATTTCTTCAAGCGTACCCGTACCACCCGGAAAAGCGATAAAAGCGTCGCCCAATTCTATCATTTTATTCTTTCTCTCCGACATATCTTCGGTTATGATAAGCTCTGTAAGTCCGTCATATTGAAGCTCTGCGTCAATAAAGAACTGCGGTTCAACACCGATAACCTTACCGCCTGCCGAAAGAACACTACTTGCGATAACTCCCATAAGTCCCGAATCAGACCCGCCGTAAACTAAATCATTACCGCTTTCACCAATCCATTTGCCAAGTTCCGTTACTGCATCTTTTAAAGACTTATCGTTGCCCTCAAGAGCGCCGAGATATACTGTTATATTCATAAAATATGCCTCACAATTACAAGTTAACAGTATTTTATCTTTTTAACGGATTAAAGTCAATAATAAGTAATATTACAGTCAAAAATCAAGCGGACAAATGAACTGTCCGCTAAAATTTAATTATTTGTTAAGCTTGAAGGTCATATATACTGGATTATGATCCGAATACTTAAACTGAAGGTCGTAAACATCACTGTTTGTAACTGTGACATTGTCAGAAACTATAAATCCGTCAACCGTAAGTACAAACTGCTTGTCGTGATACGGGCCGTCGGCATTTCTGCATGAGGGAACAGGATTTTCTTCATTGTAAGGTGCTACAATTTTGAGATTTGTTCCGTCAAACAGTTTTGAATCAACAGGCTGTGCCCAAGTGTAATCTGCGCCGTCAATTCCGAAAATTTTGCCCGAATCGCCAAGCAAGTCTTTGTTGAAGTCACCGCCTGCGATACAATAATTACCCTTTTCATATTCCGACTGCATATCGCTTAAAAGCATTTTGAGCTGATCGGTTGCGATTGTTCCGTCAGAAGTATATGCCGAGAGATGAAGTGTATAAAGCACAAGTTTTTTTCCGTTTTCAACAGAAACTCTCGAAACAGAATAGCAACGGTCAAGGTCAACGAATTTCATAAAACCGTTTTCAATCGGCAAGCTGCGTCTTAAACCGCTTTCAATATTGAATTTTGACATTGTCAACATACCGGCATAGGATTTACCGTGAGGGTTAGTAATCGGATAGAACAAATAAGGACTGTCAAAGTTTACCGTGAACATTGAATCATATCCGTCAAGTTTACCTCTGAGTGCTTCCTCTTGGTCATAGTGATAACTGCGAGTTGCATTTTTGTCCACTTCCTCGATAAGAATAATATCGGGGTTTTCGGATTTGAGGAAATCGCCTATTCCGGCAATTACATTCTTAACTGACTCCTCTGAATTAGCACGGCTCTTTGTACCGCCGTCCATAAAGAAGCCGAAGTCGGGAGTATAAGCCGCAAAACCGATATTATACGAAATGATCTTATACTCTTGGTCAACAAGAGCAGACTCGCTCGTAACATCGTTAATTTGCAATGTTTGATTGTCCTCAATTCTGTGGTAGTCAATCATAACATAAGCGACATATCCGCCTACAACCAAAACCACCGCAAGAAGAATACTCAAAATGATTTTTAGTACCTTTTTTGCCTTTACTGACACAATAGCCACCCTTTTCTTGTTATTTTGTAGAAAAATCATCGATACAACGCATAAAATTATAGCACTATTTCATATATTTTTCAAGTCTAATAATCAAATGTATATAAACTTATTTTAGAAAATCTATTACACAAAATTCGATTCTATTTTTAATCATAAAAAAGGGGTATCAAAATGCACACCCAAAATCGCTCCTTTCTCGAAAATTTTTCAAAAATATTTTTAGGCGACAAAAAAAGCCGCCTATTTTCCTCACAATCAAGGTCAATAGACGGCGGGTAGAGATTTTAACATTTATCGGGTAGAAATTTTAACATTTATGATGTATAATAAAACATAGAGAAAGATTTGAATTTTTCTAAGTGATAGATACTTTACAAAATAAACTTCATATGTTAGATTCGTTAGCAAAAACTAACTAAAGAAAGAGGTAGATTATGAATAAATTTGATGGTGTTGCAAATACGTTATTTGTTCCGTTAGTTGCAAGAATCAATATTTCTAAAAAATTTCCAGAATATTTTATGGATGAAAAGGCTCTTGAGTTGGAGAAGTATTTACCACAAGGTGTAGATAAAGGTTCTTCTGAATATAGCAATATGGCATCGGTAGCACGTTATTACAATATGGACAAAACAGTTACTGCGTTTGCAAAAAGTTACGCAGAAAGTAATATTGTATATCTTGGTGCAGGATTAGAGACTGCTTATGACCGTTTAAGTGATAAGATTGAAAACAGAACTGTACATTGGTATGAGGCTGATTTGCCAGAAGTAATAGAGGCAAGAAAAAAAGTATTTGGTCAGCGAAAAAATGAAACGCTCATTGCAGGCGATATGTTTAAATTGGAATGGGTAAAGGAAATAGACAATTCGCTTCCTACACTGCTAATTGTGTCAGGTGTGTTCCAATATTTTCATGAAGAAGAAATCATAGCATTTATTAAGGGGTGTGGAAAAGCATTTCCAAAAGGTGAGATGTTGTTTGACGCTACAAGTGAGAGTGGATTAAAGTTTACGAACTGGTTTATCAAACGTACAGGAAATGCAAGTGCTATTATGTATTTTGGTATTAACGATAGCAAAGAATTTGCAAACAAATGTAGTATGGAATTATTGGAAGAAAAGACATTCTTTCCAGAAGCATTGAAGATGTTAGGGAAGAAACTTTCTTTTGTTACAAAAGTATCTATGAAGGTTGCAGAGAAGAAGAAACAGGTAATAATTCTTCGTTTGAAATTGAATTAACTACCGTAAAATTTCAGTTTCACGAAGCATAATTAAAGACCGCTTACATCATAAAGGTGTAGGCGGTCTTTTGTGTGTTTAGATATATTAGATTTTGACTTTCTTTTTCTTGGCTGTCAGCGCCTTGCAGAGAACATCGTCAACAGCATCGGTGTATCTGCCTTGTGCCGGTAGGTTGTTCTTTTGAACCAAAGGTTATCCTATCAGGTGTAAGGGGTAAGTTTTTATCAGACCATTCCGAAATAAGCACCGGATGTACTTCTGACAAAAGATTACTCATATCAAATCCTCTCCTTCCTTTGGCTTTATTATATGAAGAAAAGGTAC
>DAVZHW010000019.1:0-32353 GCA_052273625.1 Candidatus Fimenecus sp.
TGCGGACAGGGGCGAGCCCACGTCGTCGTTTGCACCGTATCGTTCGCAACAGCCTTTGGCTGCCTCTCACTCACTATGCAACTCCTCCTTTTCCGCAAAAATCACGCTCGGTTTGCCTGTTCGGTTGTAAACGCCCTCACAACGGCTCACTGTCGCTACCAACTTTTGCGGATTTTATATAATTTCATCCGTGAATTATCATATTTTATCAACAATCTAACGGCGGGAGCAAGCCACCCGCCCTACCGTGTGGAATATAAAATATAATTTGTGCTTTCGCCCCATCCTTGAGGGGGTTGGCATTTTTTGCACAACAAAAAATGACTGAGGGAGTTTTACAAAATCATATAAAATCGACCTTACAATCCCTCCGAGTTGCCTGACGGCAACCCACCTCCCTTTACACAAGGGAGGCTGAAAATGCGGTTGTTCGTAATCTGCAAGAGACAGCTAAAGTATGTTGCGAACGATACGGCGCAAACGATGACATGGTAGGGCGGTGGCTTGCTGCCGCCGTGGTAACTAACGTATATTATAACGGCTAACGGTTGTTAGCAAATTGAATTCGATATTACACCGTAGGGAAAGAATAAACGGCTTATTAAACTATTGTTTTTTCCCTTATTATACACGTTCCTCAACGGACAATCGGTATTTTTAATAAATTATTCCGTGTGCATTTGTTGAATATGCCTAATTATATTTGCTACCTTGAAAAATTTTTTCGTATATGGTATAATTTTTTTAAAATTTTGCGTAAAAAACGCACAAAGGAAGGGTAAGATGAGCAAAAAATCTCAATCTCCCGAGGGAACTATCAAGCACAACACTTATACCGGTAAGGAATTGACCGGTTACTTGGTAGGTCTTGCGGGACAAAACATTATTTACAACATTATTTCCGGCGGACTTCAGTACTACTGGCAGTCAATTATTTTCTTGCCGGCAATGGCTATTTCGACAATTTTCTTCATTGCTCGTGTTTGGGACGCAATCAATGACCCGATGATGGGTTCGATCGTTGACCATACAAGATCAAAATGGGGCAAATGTAAGCCGTATCTTTTGTTTATTCCGGTTCCGATCGGTATTATCACAATCCTTACATTCTGTAACGGAACATATACCGACTACACCTCGACCACGGCGCACGTTTTGATTGTCGCTTGGGCAGCTTTCTCATATATCCTTTGGGGTATGTGCTACACAGTAGGCGATATTCCGATTTGGGGCGTAACCTCTCTTATGACCGACGACGAAAACGACAGAGCGAAGGCTCTTTCTCTTGCTCGTATTGTAGCAAATGTCGGCGCTATCGGTATGCTCATTACCTTTGCAGGTAAGGCTCTTTCGCCGATGTTCCAGAAGCAGGGTCTTGATATTCTCCATGCGGATAAGAAATCATATCTTGTAATCGCAGTTATCCTTACCGTGTTTGCGACTGTTCTCTTCCAGTTTGCGGGACTTTCTGTTAAAGAGAAGGTTAAGCAGTCCGACGAGACGCATACAATGAAGGAAAACTTCAAGGTTATGTTATCCAACGACCCGTTCAGAAGACTTCTTATTTCGGGTATTTTGAGAAGCCCCATTCAGCTTCTTTCAATAGTTGGCTTGACGCTTGTTATGTACTATTTCTTCGACAACAACCTCGCTAACCTTATGGTTGACGGCAAGCTTCAAATCGAAAAAATCATTCAGCTTCTCGTTATGGCTTTGGGACTTCTCGGCGGTATGATTATCGGTACTGCGGCTACTCCCAAGATGGTAAACAAGTTTGGCAAAAAGCAACTTTACAATTTCTACTCAATCGCAGGTGCAGTTCCGTTTGCATTGATTTTCGGCGTTTACAAGCTTGCAGACGGCAACCTTATGCAGAGCATGGCTTATGTTATCTTGATGGCTGTTATGATGTTCGCTGCTTCTTGGGCAATGGGCTCAATCAACATACTTCAGTCGATTATGATTGCTGACTGCGTTGATTATGAGGAGTACACAAACGGTATCCGTACCGACGGCGTATTCTTCTCGGGTCAGTCGTTCATCACAAAGCTTTCAATGGGCGTTTCCTCGCTTATTTCGGGCTTCATTTATTCGGCTGTTAAATATAGTGCGGAAAACATTGCACAGCTCAACATTGACTTGGCTGACGGCAAATACCGTTTCTACGAAGCAGCTGACGGTAAATACGCTATGGCGATGTTCCTTCTTATTTCTATTCCGCCTGCAATCGGTATGCTTCTTTCAGCTATTCCCACAATTAAGTATTCGCTTACAGACGATGAGCACACAAGAATTCTTAATGAGCTTATCGTAAGAAGAGAGAATAAAGATAAATAATCAGACAAATATAACCCCGTTGCATTTGCAACGGGGTTAATGCTTTATATAGGATATAAAAATGTAAATATAAATATATAAAAGAACAAAATAAAAGAGTCCGAACACAAGGTGAACGAACTCTTTGGTGCCGGTGGCCGGGGTCGAACCGGCACGGTATCGCTACCACTGGATTTTGAGTCCAGCACGTCTGCCAATTCCATCACACCGGCAAGTGCATTGCATTTTGGCAACAAAAGTATTATACACAAAATCAGAAATTTGTCAACCTCTCAAAGCATATTCCGTCATAATATTTTCTTTTATTTTAAGCAATGCAGTTCATTTTCGCATTTTCCTGTCTTTTCAAACGATAAAATATTTTCGATTGTCGTTTTTGCAATGTTATTGAGAGCCTCTGTTGTAAGATATGCTTGGTGCGAGGTCACAAGTACATTCGGCATTGTGATAAGCCGTGCAAGTGTGTCGTCCTCAACGATATGCCCCGAGTAATCCTCGAAAAATATATCCGACTCTTCCTCGTATACATCAAGACAAGCACCTCCGATTTTCCGTTCTTTAATCGCTTTCAAAAGAGCTTTTGACTCAATAAGCGGGCCTCGTGAGGTGTTGATTATAATTACCGTCTTTTTTAGCTTTTTAATGCTGTCTTTATCGAGCATATGATAAGTTTCTTCCGTCAACGGACAATGAAATGAAATTATATCGCTTTTTTCGTAAAGCTCATCAAGGCTGACATAGTTAATATCGGAATTCTCAATCGGAAATTTGTCGTATGCGATAACATTCATTGAAAAGCCATTGCATATATCAATGAACGCCCGACCTATTTTGCCTGTGCCGATTACACCCGCCGTTTTGCCGTGTAAATCAAAGCCAACAAGACCGTTTAGAGAAAAATTGAAATCTTTAGTCCTAAGATACGCCTTGTGAGTTCTTCTCACCGAGGTCAAAAGCATAGCCATTGCATGTTCTGCGACAGCATAAGGGGAGTATGACGGAACATTGAACACCGCAATTTTCCCCTCTGTGTATTTTAAGTCTGCATTGTTATATCCCGAGCAACGCAATGCGATGAATTTAATGTTGTATTCGCACAATTTTTCAATTACGGCTTTATTTATTACATCATTTACAAATACGCATATTCCGTCAAAACCGAACGCAAGCGGAACAGTATCAATGTTAAGCTTGGACTCAAAGAACTTTATATTGATATTTTTACCGTTTGAAAATCGTTCAAACGGCGGTTTGTCATAACTTTTTGTGTCAAAAAACGCTATATTCATATAATCACCCACCTTATTTTTTGTGTTTATAAACAATTTATTCAAAATTTACAAAATTGCAATATTTTTTTGTTGATTGAAAAAAATTTGCGTGTTAAAATATATTTGAATATGCAAATTTATGTGATTTGTTTTGAAAATGTATGGAGGTCTGTTTACATGGTGAAAAAAACTGTAAATAAGGTGCAAAGCGTATTTTTGAGTGCTTTGCTGATAATCCTGACGCTCGTACCCGGAATGAGCGTGTTTGCCATCGGCGAGTCAATTACCATAACCGACGAAAGCGGCAATGAAATAACCTCAAGAATTGAGGTGCAGGAATATCATACCGTTCAGCTCGGTTATAAGCTTTCGGACAATATTCCCGAGGGCTCAACGGTTGTGTGGGAGAGTAATCTGCCGCTTCTTGCAGATGTTGACGAAACGGGTAAGGTAACAGGATATGACTACTCAAAGGCAGCTATAATTCAGCTGTGGCTTGATGAGGAAGTTCGTCCGTTACCGCTGATAGGCGAATCTCTGGCAAAGTCCATTGAAAAGGCAATAAAAGACAGCGGTATGGATCCCGAAACTATGAACACAGACTTGCTTGTGAGCATTGTAAGAACACTTGCAGGCGATACTATCGCAGACAGCCTTAAAAATTATCTTGACAATATGAATGTTGAGATTACGGCAACCGTCTATGATGCAAACGGCAAAAAGCTTTGTAAGGATAAAATTGATGTCCTTGTAACCCAAAACCTGTTGGCAGCTATTGCCCCGACAGGCGTACATATTACGAACAGAAAAAAAGTACCGTTAAAAGTGGCTGTCGGCGCAACTGTTCAGCTCTACGGTGCTGTAAGTCCTGTAAGACTTAAACAAGGTGTTAAATGGAGTATCGACAACGGTATATCTATCGGCGCTTCTAAAGTTGCAACCGTTTCCGATACGGGACTTGTTACATTTATCGGAACAGGTAAAGCTACTGTTAAAGTGCAACCCTCGAGCGCACTTTATGCCGCTTTCAATGATAAAATTACATTTGAAGTTGTTGACCCCGCAGACCTCCCCGTCAAGAGCTTCGATATTGTAGGCGTTGAGAATGTATATGAGGGCAAAACCCTTCAGCTTGCTATAACAAATGTTGATCCCGCAGGTGCTTATACAGGCGACATTGTTTGGTCAAGCGCAGATCCGACTATTGCCGTAGTCGACAATAACGGTCTTGTTATGGGACTTGACGGCGGAACGGTAAGCAAGAAGGTTGATATTACCGCTACTATCGGCGAGGCTTCGACCACCGTTAATGTAACTGTTATTCGTTCGGGTGTCACAGGCTCGCTTTCCGGAATTGAAATTTCAGGCGATACCGTGATTCCCAATGACAGCCCGTCACAGTATACCTCTACGCTCACACCCTCAAGACTTAACAATAATAAATCGGTTGTCAGAGAGTGGGGACTTTTGGATACCGCTACAAATAAAACTGTGTGGGCAACAGCGAGCACTCCTGCCGATATTTCAACCGCAACCCTTGACAGCAACGGACTTTTAATTCCAAAATCAAGCGGTGTAATAACACTTGTAGCAAAGGCAACCTTTAACGGTTCATCTGTTGAAACCTCTATTGATGTTATTGCGGGTAAGGCTATTACCGATTTCCAAATAACAGGTAAATCAAGTGTAACCGAAAATTCGACCATTCAGTTGAGTATTGCAAACGTTTTACCCGAGGACCATGACGAAGCATTGCTTTCAACCGTAAAATGGTCATCTGCCGACCCGTCCATTGCCTCGGTTGATGAAAACGGTGTAGTTAAGGGACTTGACGCAGGCGGATACGGTCCCGGATTTTCCGCTAAAACAACGATTTATGCAACAATCAGCGGCGTAACAAAGAGTTTTGAGGTTACTGTTAGAGGTGCGCTTATAAACTATGTCACATCCGCAAGAATTGAGGGAAATGACTATGTAATTAAAGATTTCCCTGTACAGTACACAGCACATTTCACACCCAAAAGACTTGATATAACAAAGGTTCTTTGGGGCTTGCCCACAAACGAGGGTGTTGATCCGTGGAACGCTTCAAATACGCTTGACGAGTCGAAAAATATGGAAAACTCCATTGCGAGCGTAAGCAAAGACGGACTTGTTACAGGTAAGTCGGCAGGTGAGACAACACTTCATCTTTTCGGCAGAAGAAACTTTACCTCGCATAACGAGACAACAAAGGAAATCACGGTTGTTGAGGTTGAACCTAAGAGCATTACCGTAACCGCACCGACAAAAACTGAGTATGTCGAGGGCGAAACCGAACTTGATCTTACCAATCTCAAGGTGGAGCTTACCTATGACAGAGCTGACCTTGAAAAATACTACGGCGAGGGTTTGGCTACCGTTTCGGACGATCAGCTTCGTGTTGAGGTTACCGATTATACTGTCGGTGAAATAAATCAGAAAATACTTGACGACGAGCAGTACATAGTTGTATCCGTTGTCAGAGCAGGTAAGACTTACAGAGGCGTATTTTCAATCACTCTTAAATCGAAAGAGCTTACCGATATTGAAATTACAAATCCGCAGTATAAGTATATAGAGGGTGTAACCGAGCTTGACCTTACAGGTTTGACTGTTAAAGCAAATTACGCTAATGCAGAGTCGGAATTTGTAACGGATTACACGGTTGATACTTCTTCGTTTAATCCAAAGCTTTTCAATGAAGAACAGAATATAACCGTTACTTATACTCACGCAGGCAGAAGTGCGTCAAAGACATTCCCCGTAATTGTTTACGGCATACCTGTTTTGAGCGTTACTAACGGAGATTATGACGGAAATTGGACAGCGGACAGGGTAGTTTTCAATTTTGACTCAACAAATAAGCTTGACGGAGTGAAATACTATTTCAAGAGGGAGAACGCAACCGATTGGACGGTTCTTTACTCGAATTACTATGTTGTAAACACTAACGGCGACGATGTGTACTACTTCAAGGCTGTGAACAGCGAGGGCGTTGAAAGTGAGATTTCGCAGGGTTACAGAGTTAAATTTGATGATGTAAAGCCGAAATTCACCCTTGCACAGTCTGTTACGGCTTTGACAAATCAGTCATATACGGTCAATATTAAGAATATTACAGTCGGCGAGTCGGGTATTAAATCCATTACACTCAACGGCGAGGATATAACAGGACAGACCGAATTTACCGTAAATGAAAACGGCGCATATACCGTTGTGATAACAGCGAATAACGGCCTTTCAAATACGCAGACGCTTAATGTTAATAACATTGATAAATCCGCACCCGTTGTCAACGCAATCACTCTTGAGCATAAGGAAAAGGGCGGAATTGCAAGACTTCTCAACGCCTTGACCTTCGGCAAATTCTTTAATGAGCAGGTTGAAATTACAATTTCAAGCGAGGATATAGGCGTTGCCGGAATTGACAGGGTAGAGTACAGACTTCTCGACGAAAACGGTGAGCCGATAAGCGATAAATGGAGCGTATATTCTGAAAGCAGCAAGCCTGTTGTTGACCCGAATTTCAAGGGCTATGTTCAGGCAAGAGCCTTTGATAAGGCAGGCAATGTTTCCGATTATTACCGTTCGGACGGCTTCGTTATTGACGCCGACATACCGACCGACGTCTCTGTTTCTGCCACCTTTAAGGATGAAGCTTATACCGACGGCAAATGGGTATCGGACAGCGTTGAAATTACGCTTGAGTCCTCTGCTTATTCGGGAATTTACGAATACCTTTACAGAGTTGACGGCGGAAAATGGATTTCCTCAAAGGACGGAAAAATTACAGCTTCGGAGCAGGGAATACACACCTACGAGTTTAAGGCTGTTTCAAATTCCGACCTTGAAAGCAAGATTACAACATTTACCGTAAAAATCGACAGACAGGTGCCGATAATCCGTGTTGATTTCAAGGGAACCTTCGGCAGATGGACAAGCGACGAGGTTGTATTTGACCTCTCAACCCTTGAAGATTCGCTTTCGGGAATTACTTATTATTACACCGACGGAAGCGGCGAATGGACGGAAATTACCACGGGCGAGGTTATATCGATTCGTGAAAATACAAATGCAAATTACTCCTTTATGGCGGTAAACGGTGCAGGAACGCAAAGTCCTCCGTCAGACGCATATTATGTTATGATTGATACCGTAACACCTGAAATAGAACTCGTTAAGGGTGAAATAACCTCTCCGAATTCTCCGTTTACTGTAAGTGTAAACGCTACTACGGGAGCTTCCGGTATTAAGAAGATAACTGTAAACGGCGCTGATATTACAGACGAAAAGGCATTTACCGTAACCGAAAACGGAACATACAGAGTAATGGTTTTCGCTCAAAACGGACTTTTCAGCGAAAAGGAACTCACGGTTACTGATTTTGACAGCTCAGCTCCTAAGATTGAGAGCGTAAGCGTTAAACAGCAGGACGGAAATTCTGTTATAAGACCGATAAGCTCAACCGAGTTTGCGGTATTTATGAACAACACCGCAGAAATAACGGTCAATGCCTCGGATGCTGAAACGGGCATTGCAAGCATCAGCTACAGGCTTGTAAATTCCGACGGCTCGGTTATGAGCGATTGGACGGCTTACGATGAAAATGCAAAGCCTGTAATTGACACGGCGTTTAAGGGAACGGTCGAAGCGAAAGCTATCGATAACGCAGGAAACGTCAGCGAGATTTACAAATCAAGCACCTTTACCGTTGATACCGTAAAGCCCGAAAAGGTTGTTGCAGCCGCTGCTTCGGGAGAGGAAGCATATAACGGCGGATATACAAATAAGCCGGTTAAAATCAGCCTTTCCTCAAGTGCTTTCTCGGGAATTTATAACTATGAATACAGAATTGACAACGGCGAGTGGGCAATTCTCAAATCGAATACGGTAACTGCTCTTGAGGGTGTTCACACCTACGAGTTTAAGGCGGTTTCATATTCGGGACTTGAAAGCGAAACGACCTCACTCACGGTTAAAATCGATACCGCAAAGCCGATACTTTCCGTTGCGGTAAGCGGTAAGCTTAATCCCGCCGTGAACAAAAATGTTACCTTTATGCTCGGTGCGACAAATTCAGATTCGGGCGTAACATATTACTATAACGACGGTACGGGATTTAAGGCGCTTGACGGCAATATTCTTACCGTTGAGCTTACAAGCGCAAAAACATACACCTTTAAGGCTGTGAATGGCGCAGGAAATGAAAGCGATATTTCCGACGAGTACGTTATAACCGTAGACAAAACCGACCTTTCAAACACCATTGAAAAAGCTAATTCGCTCGATATGGCAGACGTTACCGACATTACCTCAGCCGACCTTACAAAAGCCATTGCAAGCGGTAATTCGGTACTTGAAAACAGCGGAGCTACCGTGACGGAGATTTTCGATGCGATATTAGAGCTTGAAAATGCGATGGATAAGCTTGAATACAGCAAGCTTCTTGTCAATGATAATGCTTCGCTTCTTGTTGACAGAAACACCAACACCCAATATACCTATATGGTAGGCTTAAATCCGACATCGAATACCGTTTCGGAGGTTGAAGCACAGCTTCGCAACAAAAACGTTCAGATTGAAATTACAAGGGACGGCAAAAAGCTTTCCGAGACCGATAAGGTCGGAACGGGTTGCATTATCAAGTGCATATCCGCAATAGACCCGAGCATTGTTTATGAGGTCGCAACGGTTATCCTTTACGGCGATGTAAACGGCGACGGACTTGTTGACGAAACGGATAAGAATTTGATTTTCGAGGATGCGTTTGACGACACCGAAAATATCAAATCGGACAGCGTTTATTACATTGCCGCAGATGTTTCAAAGGACGGCGTGCTCGATATGTTTGACTACTTCTATCTTGACGGTATCGCTTCGGGCAACAGAGAGTTTGACCAAACTCAAACACTCTATAAATAATTTTATAAACAATAAAAGCTCTGTTTGGAAATCAAACAGAGCTTTTTGCTGTATATTAAAATTACGCTTTTATCATAGCGGAGAATTCATCCTCCGAGATTATCTTAACGCCGAGATCCTGCGCCTTTTGCAGCTTGCTTCCTGCGGCTTCTCCGGCTAAAACAAAATCTGTCTTTTTAGAAACGGAGGACGAGGTCTTTCCGCCGTAGGTCTCAATAATTTCAGAAGCCTGCGTTCTTGTAAACTGACTTAAAGTGCCCGTCAAAACAAAGGTTTTACCCTCAAATCTGTTGTCAATTACCTTCTTTTCGCTTCTCATATTCAAGCCTGCCGCTTTCAAATCGTCTATAAGCTCAATCGCCTGCGGATGCGAGAAGAAATCGACAACCGATTCCGCCATAATTTCGCCGTAGCCGTCGATGGAAAGAATATCATCCTTGCTTGCGGAAATGATGCCGTCTATATCCTGAAAACGGTCTGCGAGGAGCTTCGCCGCCTTTTGTCCGATATGACGGATACCGAGCGCAAAAATAAGCTTGCCCAAATCGTTTTCCTTTGATTTTTCAACCGCTTTTTTGAGATTGTCGGCACTTTTCTTTCCGAGACGTTCAAATTCCGCAACCCTGTCAAAATCAAGCTTGTAAATATCTGCGGCATTTTTGAGCATACCCTCATTTACAAGCAATTCAAGGTTGGCGTCGCCGAGTCCCTCAATATCCATTGCGTCCCTTGAGCAGAAGTGAATTAACATTCTCAAAAGCTGAGCAGGACAGTCCGGATTGTTACAGCGAATTGCCGCTTCGCCCGCTTCTCTTGTAACCCTCTCTCCGCACGACGGGCAAACGTCGGGCATTTTGTACGGCTCGGAGCTCTCTGCGTGCTTGCTGACCTCCAAAACCTCGGGGATAATATCGCCTGCTTTTCTGATAATCACCGTGTCGCCTATGCGTATGCCCTTTTCCTTGATGAAATCCTCATTGTGAAGCGTTGCACGGCTTACGGTTGAACCTGCAACCAAAACGGGCTCAAAAACCGCAGTAGGAGTTAAAACACCCGTTCTGCCGACATTTATTTCAATATCAATAAGCTTTGTTTGCTTTTCTTCGGGCGGATACTTCCACGCAAGCGCCCACTTGGGACATTTTGCGGTGCTGCCTAATTTCTCTCTTTGGTCAAAACGGTTTACCTTTATAACTGCGCCGTCAATATCAAAGGGGAGTGTGCCTCTTATCGAGCCTATCCTGTCAAGCTCATTTATAACGTCGTCAATATTGTCAAATTCGTTGTAAAACGGAATTGTCTTAAATCCGAGACTCTTAATATAATCAAGTGACTGCTTGTGGGTTTGCAGGTCTTTTCCGTCAATCTGCTGAATGTTAAATACGAAAATATCAAGCCCTCTCTGTGAGGTTATTTTCGGGTCCTTTTGGCGTAAGCTTCCTGCGGCGGCATTCCTTGGGTTCTTAAACGGTTTTTCTTCGTTTAATTCCTGCTTTTTGACGATTTCAAAGAACTTTTCTTTGGGCATATAAACCTCGCCGCGCACCTCGATAAACGGAAGCTTTTCCTTTAACGACAGCGGAATTGAGCGAACTGTTTTAAGGTTTGCCGTAATATCCTCGCCCGTAACGCCGTCGCCTCGTGTAGAGCCTCTTGAAATAACGCCGTTTGAGTATTCAAGCGATACCGAAAGTCCGTCGATTTTCGGCTCGACAACATACGTTGCGTCGGGACATACCTCTTTAACTTTTCTGTCAAAGTCAAGCACTTCGCTTGTGTCAAATGCATCTTGCAAGCTTTCCATTTTTACAATATGCGTAACGCTTGAGAACATATTTTTATCAGCCGTACCGCCGACTCTGTGAGTAGGGGAATCCGCAGTCAAAAGCTCGGGATATTCTTCCTCGATAGACTTTAACTCACGCATCAGCATATCGTACTCATAGTCCTCAATATCGTTCTCGTTTTCAACATAATATCTGTATATATGATGGTTAAGCTCTTTTCTTAACTGTTCGGCTCTTGCTTTCTTAACTTCGTAATCGTTCATAGTCTGCCTCCGTTCTTTTATATATTATACACCATATTAAGTCATTTTTACAACGGCGAATATCATACAATTTAGCATAAAGCTCGGAGGTGTGATATGAAAAAGATAACAGGCTTAATTTTAACGGTTGTTTTGATGCTTTCCGTGATAAGCGTCAACGCATACGCAAAGGAGCTTCCTGAAATGAAGGTCGAGATAAATGCAAAATCGGCAGTCTTAATGGAGGCGTCAACAGGCGAAATTTTAATGAGCAAGAACGCTCACGAAAAGGTGTATCCCGCATCCGTCACTAAGATAATGTCATTGCTTCTTGTAACCGAGGCGATAGATCAGGGAAAAATCGCCCTGACCGATACTGTTACGGCGTCGGCGGAGGCGTCCGAAATGGGCGGCTCGCAAATATGGCTGAAGCAGGGCGAACAGATGACTGTTGACGATTTGCTGAAGGCGACGGCAATCGCAAGTGCCAATGATGCTTGCTTTGCACTCGGGGAATATGTAGCCGGAAGCGACACGGCGTTTGTGAAAATGATGAACGACAGGGCAAAGGAGCTCGGAATGAACGATACGGTTTTTGAAAACTGCTCGGGACTTGACGATACCGTTCAAAATCATATAACAAGCGCTTATGATGTTGCTATTATGTCAAGGGAATTGCTAAAGCATGAAAGAATACGAAATTACACGACTGTTTGGATGGATACCTTGAGAGGCGGCGAAACTCAGCTTGTCAATACAAACAAGCTCATAAGATTTTACAAGGGCGCAACGGGACTTAAAACAGGAACGACCTCAAAGGCAGGCTGCTGCGTCAGCGCAACGGCGGAGCGTGACGGCTTGTCGCTTATTGCTGTCGTTATGGGCAGTGAGTCGAGTAACGACAGGTTTTCGGGTGCAAGGACAATGCTTGATTGGGGATTTGCAAATTATACGCATACAGAACTTTTAATTGACTCTGCTTTGATAACCGATGTCAATGTAATCGGCGGAGAACAAAATAAAATAACTCCGCAAATAACAGAAAAGAAATTCGCCGTAATTGAAAAGGGCAAGGAGGATAAAATAACCGTCGTTCCGGATCTCGCAATAGACGTCGAAGCGCCGATTGAAAAAAATCAAGTGCTCGGAACGGTCAAGTTTATGCTTGAGGATAAAGAGATAGGAAAAATCAATCTTTGCTCGCCCGAAGCGGTGAAAAAACTGACTTTCTATGATTATCTTGTACGATTTATTACTTCACTTTGTCGATAATTTAACAAAACCTAATTATTTTTGAAAAATTAACAAATTGTTGTTGAAATAATATCGGATTTAGAGTAAAATATAGACATAAAAACAGTTTTATAACTCGGATGAGTTGTCGAAGGAGAAAATTTCAGCAATGTCAGTTAAATTGAATACCAAGTATCTTAAAGGCTTTGTCTCGGAGGACGATTTTTCAGCTATCGCAGGCGAAATAGCAAAGGCAGACAAAACCCTTAATGACCGAAGCGGAGAGGGCAGCGATTTTTTAGGTTGGGTTGACCTTCCCGTTGACTATGACAAGGAGGAGTTTGCAAGAATTAAAAAGGCGGCGGAGAAAATTCGTTCCGACTCTGAAATTCTTGTTGTTATAGGAATTGGCGGCAGTTATCTCGGCGCAAGAGCCGCTATTGAATTTTGTAAATCGCAGAATTATAACGCAACCGTTAAAAACGGACCGCAGATTTTCTTCAGCGGTAACAGCATAAGCTCATCTGCTCTTTACGAGCTTTGTGAGCTTTGCAAGGAAAAGGATTTTTCGGTTAATGTAATCTCTAAATCCGGCACAACAACAGAGCCTGCCGTTTCCTTTAGAATTTTCAAGAAAATGCTTGAGGAAAAGTACGGTAAGGAAGAGGCTGCCAAGAGAATTTATGTTACAACAGATAAGGCAAAGGGAACTCTTAAAGAGGTTTCCGACAAGGAAGGTTATGAAGCTTTCGTTGTTCCGGACGACGTAGGTGGCAGATATTCTGTTCTTACGGCTGTCGGCTTGCTTCCGATTGCAGCTGCAGGCTGCGACATTGACGCTATGATGAAAGGCGCTGCCGACGCAAGAGAGCAGTACACCGACTCGGATATTGAAAAGAATGATTGCTACAAGTACGCAGCAGCTCGTAATATCCTTTACAGAAAGGGTAAAGCCGTTGAAATGATGGTTTCTTACGAGCCTGATTATACAATGATGAACGAGTGGTTCAAGCAGCTTTTCGGTGAGTCCGAGGGTAAGGACGGCAAGGGACTTTTCCCGTCATCCGCCATCTTCTCGACCGACCTTCACTCAATGGGTCAGTACATTCAGCAGGGCGAGAGGCTTCTCTTTGAAACGGCTGTTGTATTTGATAAGCCGAAGCACGTTATTAACATTGAGGCAGACGCTGAAAATGCAGACGGTCTTAACTTCCTTGCAGGAAAGACGATGGACTTCGTAAACGAAAAGGCTTTTCAGGGTACGGTTCTTGCTCATTGCGACGGCGGAGTTCCGAACATTATTCTTGAGCTTCCCGAAATGAACGAGTACGAGTTTGGTTATCTAGTTTACTTCCTTGAAAAGGCGTGCGCTATCTCGGGCTACACTCTCGGTGTAAATCCGTTTAATCAGCCCGGCGTTGAGAGCTATAAGAAAAATATGTTTGCTCTCTTGGGTAAGCCCGGTTACGAGGCGCAGAAGGGCGAGCTTGAAAAGAGACTTGCAGAATAAGGAAATTACCGCACAAGCGGTCATAAATAAATATACAGGAGGAGATTATATGGTATCTCTTATAATCGGCCACAAAGGCTCCGGAAAAACAAAGATTTTGGTTGACAACGTTAACGAAGCGGTTGAAAAATCAAACGGTAACGTTATCTGCGTTGAAAAGGAAACTAAGCTTACATACGACGTAAGTCACCGTGCAAGACTTGTTTCCACAGACAGCTATTCTGTCAGCGGATTTGACGCATTCTATGGTTTCCTCAGCGGACTTTGTGCAGGCGACCACGATATAACAGACATTCTCGTTGACGCTACCTTCAGAATCGGCGGCAGAGATTATGAGGCTCTTGCAGATTTCCTCAAGAAGGTTGACGAGCTTTCAAAAATCACAGACACACACTTTACATTTACAATTTCAACAGACCTCGAGAATCTTCCCGAGAGAATGTTTGAGTATTGCAAAAAGATTAACTGATTTTGATTTTTAATCGCACTGCCGCTGTGATTTCACAGTGGCAGTTTGTTTGTAAAAAGATATTTAAGGAAAATAAATTTAACGGTTGACAAATGCCTGTAATATGTATATAATATTTGTGCTACTTTGACGAGGTGTAGTATGTTTATTGAGCTTGAAACGATTTTTAATATTGAAGGTGCTTCTAAGGATTTTTCCTATGAATTTACACCCGATGACTGCGACGTTATCCGTTCGGTTAATGTTGACGGCTGCGTTAAAAACCGTGCAGGCATTGTCTTGTTAGAGGGGAATGCAAGGTTTACAATTGAAACTGAGTGTGACCGTTGTGCCACGGACATTAAGCGTGAAACTGTATTGCCGTTTGAGCATACATTGGTTTCCAAGCTTAATGATGATGAAAATTGTGAGCTCTATCTTGTGGAGGATATGCATTTCAATCTTGACGAGCTTATCAGAGAGGACATACTTTTATCCTTGCCGACCAAAATATTGTGCCGTGAGGATTGTAAGGGAATTTGCCCTTATTGCGGTGCAAATCTGAACGAGGGAAAATGTGATTGCAAAAAGCCGATTGACCCAAGGCTTGAAGCGTTGAAAAATTTCCTCGAGTAAACAAGTATATTAAGGACATAAAGGAGATATTAAAATGGCAGTACCGAAGAGAAGAGTTTCAAAAGCAAGAAGAGATAAGAGACGTTCAAGCGTTTGGAAGATGAGCGCTCCCGAGCTTCAGAAGTGCCCTAACTGCGGTGAGTACAAGAGAACTCACAGAGTTTGTGCAGTATGCGGCCATTATAACGGCAGACAGGTTGTTGCTAAAGAAGAGGCTTAACGCATCTTTGTTTTACAAGGTTGAGCAGAAGGTGGAGAAGAAGTATCTTCCCCGCCTTTTTATCGTTGAGGAAATGAGGTGAGCGTGTGGCTGTTATTATCAATGAGGTAAAGCCATTTTCGAAATGCTGGTTTTTCGGCGTCAGAGCAGGGGATAAGCTTGTTTCTATTGACTCGAAAGAGGTTGATGACGTACTCGACTACGATTTTTATATGAGCTTTTTACCTGTTGAAATGGAATTTTTGACCTCAAAGGGTAAAACTGTAAGGATAAAGGCTACCGACGAAAACGTCGGCATTAAATTTGAAACCTTCCTTATGGACAAGCAGCACAGCTGTCGCAATAAATGTATATTTTGCTTTATCGACCAGCTCCCTAAGGGTATGCGTGAAAGCCTTTATTTCAAGGATGACGATTCACGTCTTTCGTTCCTTTTCGGAAACTATGTTACGCTCACAAACCTTACCGAGCACGAAATTGAGCGAATTATCGCTATGCACATAAGCCCCGTAAACATTTCCGTTCACACAATGAACCCTGAATTAAGAGTTAAGATGATGAACAACAAAAATGCGGGCAAGTGTCTTTCGATTATCAAGCGTTTTGCCGACGCAGGCATAAAAATAAACGCACAACTTGTTTTGTGCCCCGGTGTTAATGACGGCGACGAGCTTCGCTTCAGTCTTACGGAGCTTGCAAGGATGTATCCGTCCGTGCAGAGCATTGCCGCCGTGCCCGTAGGACTTACGAAATTTCGTGACGGGCTCTATCCCTTAAAGCCGTATGACAAGCAGACGGCAGGGGAGACGATAGATATAATTGAGGAATTTTCATCGAAATTCAAAGCGGAAAACGGCATAAGGCTTGCCTATCCTGCCGATGAATTTTTCTTGCTTGCAGGCAGAGAAATGCCGCAAGAAGAATACTACGACGAATATCCGCAAATTGACAACGGTGTCGGACTTTGGACTTCGCTTCGTGATGAATTTTACGAAGCGGTCAATGAATTAGATATAAAACCCGTCAACAAGGAAATTACTCTTGCAACAGGTAAGGGAGCTTATCCGCTTATGTGCGAATTGGCAAGGGTGCAGGAAGAAAAATTCGGCGTCAAAGTCAATGTCGTTGAAATCATAAACAATTTTTTCGGCGAAAACATTACCGTTGCAGGACTTTTGACGGGAACGGATTTAATTGCTCAGTTAAAGGACAAGCCGCTTGGCGATTGTCTTTTGATACCGATTGTTATGACGATAGACTACACATCACATTCAACAGATAAAAACAAATTCCTTGACGATATTACATTAAAGCAAGCCGAAAAGGAATTGAAGATTAAAATAGTTCCGACGCAGAATGACGGAACACAGTTACTTAAAAATATTTTGGGGGTGGAATGATGTCAAGACCCGTAATTGCGATTGTCGGCAGAC
The DNA here is from genome assembly GCA_052273625.1 of Candidatus Fimenecus sp. GTDB lineage: Bacteria > Bacillota > Clostridia > Oscillospirales > Acutalibacteraceae > Fimenecus. The sequence continues at coordinate 17,061 of DAVZHW010000019.1, forward strand.
CGAACGTCGGCAAAAGCACACTTTTTAACAAGCTTATAGGAAAACGCCTTTCTATCGTTGATGATACTCCCGGCGTTACGAGAGACAGAATATACGGCGACTGCGAATGGCTCGGCAGAAATATGCTTCTTGTCGATACAGGCGGTATTGAGCCGTATTCGGACGATATTATTCTTTCGCAGATGCGCCGTCAGGCACAGCTTGCCGTTGAAAGCGCAGATGTTATTGTCCTTGTAACAGATGTACGCTCGGGTGTTGTCGCTACTGATACCGAAGTGGCACAAATGCTTCAAAAAAGCGGAAAGCCCATTGTTTTGTGCGTTAATAAGTGCGACACAATCGGCGATGTTCCGCCCGATTTTTATGAATTTTACAATCTCGGACTCGGCGATCCCGTTGCGGTTTCCTCCGTTCACGGTCACGGTACGGGTGATTTGCTTGACGAGATTATCAAATATCTTCCCGACGAGGAGCAGGGCGAATATGACGAGGACAAGATAAAGGTTGCCGTTATCGGTAAGCCCAATGTCGGCAAATCCTCGCTTATAAACGCTATTTCAGGCGAGGAAAGAGCGATTGTTTCAAACATTGCAGGCACAACGAGAGACTCGACGGACACTTTGATTACAAATGAGTACGGCGAGTTTGTGTTCATTGATACCGCAGGACTTCGCCGTAAGAGTAAGGTTGAGGATCAAATTGAAAAATATTCCGTTATCCGTGCGAGAATGGCTGTAGAGAGAGCCGATGTGTGCGTTATTATGATTGACGGCACGGAGGGATTTACCGAGCAGGACTCAAAGGTTGCCGGCATTGCCCATGACCTCGGAAAGGCTTGTATTATCGCAGTCAATAAGTGGGACGCTGTCGATAAGGACGGCAAAACCATGGATAAGGAAAGAAAGAAACTGATGAATGACTTTGGCTTTATGAGCTATGCGCCGATTATCTTTATCTCCGCAAAGACAGGTCAAAGACTCGACAGACTTTTTGAGCTTATTAAGTTTGTTAACGAGCAGAACTCAATGCGTATTTCAACAGGCAGACTCAATGAAGTTTTGTCTGCCGCAACCACAAGAGTTCAACCGCCCACGGATAAGGGTAAACGCCTTAAAATTTACTATATGACTCAAGCGTCTACAAGACCGCCTACATTTGTCTGCTTTGTTAACAGCAAGGACCTTTTCCATTACAGTTATCAGCGTTATATCGACAATCAAATTCGTGAGGTTTTCGGACTTGAGGGAACGCCGACAAGATTTGTTATCAGAGAAAGGGAAAAGAACGGCAAAAAGGACTATAAATAAGCCGCTAAATATCAATGCTAAAGGAGTGAATTTTTCACTCCTTTTTTCTTGCTATTATTAAGGGTTTGTAGTATAATTATCAACATATAGTTAATATGGAGTATTATGTAAAAATGATAATTTTGGGAATTGACCCCGGCTATGCCATTGTCGGTTACGGCGTTATAAATTACGAGGCTAACAGATTTCAGGTTCTTGACTACGGAGCTATCACAACTTCTGCGGGAACGCCCTTTGTTGAAAGGCTTGACGTTATCGACAGGGACTTGAATATGCTCTTTGAAAAGTATCATCCGCAGGCTATGGCGATTGAAAAGCTTTTCTATAATACCAACGCAAAAACGGTAATAGACGTTGCGCAGGCGAGAGGTGTAACCGTGCTTGCAGCATATCGCCACAAGGCTGAAATTTTCGAATATACTCCGCTTCAGGTCAAGCAAAGCGTTGTAGGCTACGGCAGAGCCGAAAAGAAGCAGGTGCAGGAGATGACAAGGGTAATCCTAAACCTTGAAAAAGTCCCGAAGCCCGACGATACTGCGGACGCTCTTGCAATGGCGATATGCCACGCCCATTCAAGCGGTTCGCTTATGGGAAAGCTCAAAAATTTGAAATGAGGAATTTGAATGTTTTATTCTATAACGGGAAACGTTGTTTACTTTGATGCACAGTGCGTTGCAATTGATTGTAACGGCGTTGCGTTTAAGTGCTTTGCTACAACCAATACTCTTAAAAATGTTGCAAAGATGGGCGAAAAGGTAACGCTTTTCACTTATTTGAATGTCAAAGAGGATGCGCTTGACCTCTACGGCTTTTACACACAGCAGGAGCTTGAATGCTATAAAATACTTATTTCCGTTTCGGGTGTAGGTGCTAAAATGGGCTTGGCGGTGCTCTCCGAAATGACGCCCGAGCAGCTTGCTTTGAGCATTGCCGCAGGCGATACAAAGGCAATTACAAGAGCTAACGGAGTAGGAAATAAAATCGCACAGAGAATTGTGCTTGAGCTTAAGGATAAGCTTGCAAAGGGACTTGACTTGCAGTCCGTCGGTACGGATATTGCGGCGGCAAGCACCGTTACGGCTTCGGGAAATGCTTCGGAGGCTGTTTCGGCACTTACAATGCTCGGTTATTCTCAATCTGAGGCAGCGGTCGCTGTCGGAAAGCTAAGTCAGGATTTGAGCGTTGAGGATATGATTAAACAGGCGTTAAAACAGTTGTCGATGATATAGGAGTAAGAAATGGATTTTGATAATGAAAACAGGATTGTTTCTCCGGACTTAAATGAGGTTGACAATGATATAGAAACCTCTTTAAGACCGAAAACCTTTAATGAATATATCGGTCAGGAGAAGGCAAAGGAAAATCTTAAAATTTATATTGACGCCGCAAAGGCGAGAGGAGATGTGCTTGATCACGTGCTGCTCTATGGACCTCCCGGACTCGGCAAGACAACGCTTTCGGGCATAATTGCCAATGAAATGGGCGTGCAGATGAGAGTTACCTCAGGTCCTGCGATTGAAAAGCAGGGCGACCTTGCGGCACTTCTTACAAACTTGAATGACGGCGATGTGCTTTTCATAGACGAAATCCACCGCCTTTCAAGAAGCGTCGAGGAAGTTTTGTATCCTGCTATGGAGGATAATGCGCTTGATATTATTATCGGTAAAGGTCCGTCGGCAAGAAGTATAAGACTTGATTTGCCGAGGTTTACGCTTGTCGGCGCAACCACGAGAGCAGGTCAGCTTTCCGCACCGCTTCGTGACAGATTCGGCGTTGTAAGCCGTCTTGAAATGTATACTCCAGAAGAATTAGCTATGATTGTAAAAAGAAGTGCCGGAATACTCGGAATTGCCATTGATGACGAGGGTGCGCTTGAAATCGCATCCCGTTCAAGAGGAACGCCGAGAATAGCAAACAGACTTCTCAAGCGTGCAAGAGATTTTGCCGAGGTAATGGGCAACGGCACTATAACCGTTGACACCGCAAAAATAGCTCTCGGAAGAATGGAAATTGACGAGTTGGGGCTTGATTTGATTGACAGACTTCTTTTGACCTCAATGATTAAGAATTACAAGGGCGGCCCCGTAGGACTTGAAACAATCGCCGCTACAATAGGCGAAGAGGCAGTTACTATCGAGGACGTTTACGAGCCTTATCTTATGCAGATTGGCTTTTTGTCAAAAACACCGAGGGGCAGGGTTGTAACTCCGCTTGCGTATGAGCATCTCGGTATTCCGTTTGGTGATACTTCAAACGGTCAGCAAAAGCTTGATATGTAATAATTAAATTTATGTTCGGAGGATTTCAATATGGGAAGATTGTTCGGAACAGACGGCGCAAGAGGCGTCGCAAACAGTGAATTGACTTGCGAGCTTGCAATGAAAATAGGCAGAGCGGCGGCAATGGTGCTTACCGAGAGCTGTGCTCATAAGCCGAAGGTTTTGATAGGAATGGACACAAGAGCGTCATCGCATATGTTGGCGGCGGCTATCGGCGCAGGACTTTGCTCAGTCGGTGCGGATGTGCTTATAATTGATGTTGTACCCACTCCTGCCGTTGCTTTTCTCGTAAAGGAATACGATTATGATGCAGGCGTAATGATTTCCGCTTCTCACAACCCGTGCGAGTATAACGGCATTAAGATTTTTCAGGGCAACGGCTATAAATTACCCGATGAACTCGAAAATGAAATTGAGGAGATTATCCTTGATGAAACAAAGGTTCCGCCTGTTGTATTGGGCGGCGATGTCGGTAAAATATCCTTCTCGTCAAAGGCTGTTGACGATTATATTTTCCATTTGGCAATGACGGCAGACGGCGATTTCAAGGGTATGAAAATTGCACTTGACTGTGCAAACGGCTCCGCTTCCGTTACCGCAAGAGCGTTGTTTACAAGGCTCGGTGCGAAGTGCTGTATTATCAATGAAACGCCGAATGGCACTAATATAAACGAAAACTGCGGCTCAACTCATCTTGAGCAGCTTCAGAAATTTGTTGTCGAAAACAAATGCGATATAGGCTTTGCGTTTGACGGCGACGCCGACAGGCTTTTGATTGTCGATGAAAACGGCGAGGTTGTTGACGGTGATAAGATAATCGCTGTTTGCTCAAAGTTTATGAAGGAGAACAACAAGCTCAAAAACAATACTGCGGTTGTAACCGTGATGAGCAATATGGGCTTTTTCAAGTTCTGCGAAAATAACGGTATAAATTGCATTAAGACCAAGGTCGGAGACAGATATGTTCTTGAAGAAATGGTCAAGAACGGCTATGCTATCGGCGGTGAGCAGTCGGGACACATAATTTTCCTTGACTATGCTACAACCGGCGACGGTCAAATGTCCGCAATTCAGGTCTTGAACGTGCTTAAATCTACGGGCAAAAAGATTTCGGAGCTTGCAAGTGAAATGCAGGTTTATCCGCAAGTGCTTATCAATGTCCGTGTTTCAAACTTCGGTAAGGCAAGGCTTGAAAAGGATAAGGAAGTTCAGCTTGCAATCCGTGAGGCGAGCGAGGAATTGGGCGACACGGGTCGTGTGCTTGTTCGTGTTTCGGGAACAGAACCGCTTGTCAGAGTAATGCTTGAGGGCGAGGACTATAACCAAATTAAATCACTTGCAGAGAGCATTGCAAAGGTAATTGAAGAAAGGTTAGTTTAACAGATGCGCTATACATCAGATTGGAAGGATTATGAGCTGCTTGACTGTTCAAGCGGCGAACGTCTTGAGAGGTGGGGGAACGTAACCCTTATTCGTCCCGACCCACAGGTTATATGGAAAACTCCGAAAAAGCACCCTGCATGGCGACATGCGGACGCTGTTTATCACCGTTCAAGCTCAGGCGGAGGAAATTGGGAAATTAAGAATAAAATACCGTCATTTTGGAGTATCGGCTACGGCGATTTGAGCTTTAACGTCAAGACAATGGGCTTTAAGCATACGGGAATTTTCCCCGAGCAGGCTGTAAATTGGGACTATACCGCAAAGCTTATTAAAAATGCGGGCAGACCTGTTAAGGTGCTCAATTTGTTTGCTTATACGGGCGGCGCTACCGTCGCTTGCTTGAAAGCGGGTGCAGAGGTAGTGCATGTTGACGCTTCAAAGGGTATGGTTCAATGGGCAAAGGAAAACGCCGTGGCTTCGGGCGTTGCGGACAGGAAGGTTCGTTGGATAGTTGACGACTGCGTTAAATTTGTTCAAAGGGAAATCCGCCGCGGCAATAAATACGACATTATAATTATGGACCCTCCGTCATACGGCAGAGGCCCGGGCGGAGAGATTTGGAAACTCGAAAACGAGGTCTATTCGTTTGTTGAGCTGTGCTCACAGGTCTTGTCGGACAATCCTATTATGGTGCTTATCAATTCATATACCACAGGACTTTCTCCGGCGGTTATGCAGTACATTTTAGGCGCGCTTATTAAACCGAAATTCGGCGGTATGGTTGAAAGCGATGAAATCGGACTTCCCGTTACACAGACAGGTATGATATTACCCTGCGGAGCTTCCGCAATTTGGCATAAATAAAGGAATTTTTTAATGGATAACACAAATATTGTAGAATTTCATAATGTAACCTTCTGCTATGAGGCAGATGAGGGCGAGCAGCAGCCTGAGCCTGCCATTCGTGACTTTACATTCAATGTAAAAAAGGGCGAATTTGTGGCAGTTCTCGGTCATAACGGCTCGGGAAAATCAACGGTTGCAAAGCTCAGTAACTCTATACTTATTCCAAACGAGGGCAAGGTGTTTGTCAAGGGTATGGATACGGCTGATGAGGATTTGTCTTATGAGATAAGAAAGACCGTAGGCGTTGTTTTCCAAAATCCCGATAATCAGATTGTTGCTTCAATAGTAGAAGAGGACGTCGCTTTCGGACCTGAAAATTTAGGACTTCCGAGAGAGGAAATAAGAAAAAGAGTTGACGACTCGCTCAAGGCGGTCGGAATGTATGAATACAGACACCACGAACCGCATAAATTGTCGGGCGGACAGAAACAGAGAGTTGCAATAGCGGGTATTATAGCAATGCGACCTGAATGTATTTTCCTCGATGAACCGACGGCAATGCTTGACCCTAAGGGCAGAAAAGAGGTTATGGATACCGTTAACAAGCTCAACAAGGAGTACGGAATGTCGGTGGTTTTCATAACTCACTTTATGGAGGAGGCGGTGCTTGCCGACAGAGTTGCGGTAATCGATAATTCCCGTCTTTTGCTTGAGGGAACGCCGAAGGAGGTCTTTAAGCAAGAGGATTTGCTTCGAAGCGTCGGACTTGATATACCGCAAATAACAAACCTTGCCCGTGAAATGAAAAAATCGGGTGTCAAGGTTGATGACAGCGTTCTTACCCTCAACGAATTTGTTGAAAACATTACTGCTTTACTCGGAGATAAATAATGGCTATACTTGAAACCCAAAATTTAACATATAAATATTCCGTAGGCACTCCGTTTGAGAAGGTTGCAATCGAGGATATAAATATTTCGGTTGAAAAAGGTGAGTTTATCGGAATTATCGGACATACAGGCTCGGGCAAAAGCACGCTTGTACAGCATCTCAACGGACTTTTGAAGCCTACCTCGGGCACAATTTTGCTTGACGGCACGGATATTCACTCAGATAAGAATTTCACAAGACAGGCTCGCTTTAAGGTCGGACTTTGCTTTCAGTACCCCGAATATCAGCTTTTTGAAAACACCGTTTATGAGGATATTGCATTCGGTCCTAAAAATATGAAGCTTTCCAAAGAAGAAATCAAGGAGAGAGTGCTCAGGGCAGCCGAATTTGTCGGCGTGCGAAACGATATGCTCCAAAAATCGCCGTTTGATTTATCGGGAGGCGAAAAAAGACGAGTTGCAATCGCAGGCGTTATGGCAATGCAGCCCGAGATTTTAATACTTGACGAGCCGTCGGCGGGACTTGACCCCAAGGGCAGAAAAGTTATTTCCGAGATGATTGAACAGTACAGAAAAAACACGGGAAGTACAGTAATCGTCGTTTCTCACAGCATGGAGGACGTTGCCGAGAGTGCCGATAAGGTGCTTGTTATGAACAGGGGAAAGGTTGAGTATTTCGCAAGCGTTGACGAGGTCTTTTCGAATGCCGAGCACCTTGTTGAAATCGGCTTGAATGTTCCCGAAATAACAAAAGTGTTTTTAGCTCTTAAAAAGCAGGGCTATGATGTCAGAACGGATATTTATTCCGTGAATGAGGCTAAAGCGGAGCTTCTCCGTCTGTTCAAGGAAAGGGGAGTGCTCGCATGATAAAGGATATTACGATCGGTCAGTATTTTCCGGGCACTTCGCCCATTCATAAGCTTGACCCGAGAATGAAAATAGTTCTCACATTTATCTATATAATCTTTATTTTCCTTTGCAGAAATTTTGTGGCTATGGGCGGTATGGCGCTTTTGTTGCTTGTAACGGTGCTAATGTCAAAGATTTCTCCGAAACTTATATGGAAAAGCGTTAAGCCGATATTTTTAATTGTGCTTATCACTTCCGCCTTGCAACTTCTCTATAACAGCGACGGAACTGTGCTTTTCGAGTGGAAAAGGCTTCACATAACAACCGGCGGTGTGTATATGGCAATTTTTACAACTGTCCGAATTGTTGTACTTGTAATCGCAAGCTCAATGCTTACTTACACAACTTCTCCGACCTTGCTTACGGACGCAATCGAAAGATTGTTTTCTCCGCTTAAAGTTATAAAAATCAATGTTCATTCAATAGCTATGATGATGACTATTGCGTTGAGATTTATCCCCACGCTTCTCGACGAGGTTGACAAAATTATGTCGGCGCAGAAGTCAAGAGGCGCAGATTTTGAAACAGGCTCGCTTATAAAACGAGGCAAGGCTATGATTCCGATATTTATCCCCCTGTTCATAAACTCCTTCAGACGAGCTTATGAGCTTGCGTTTGCTATGGATTGCCGTTGCTATCAGGGCGGCGAGGGCAGAACAAGATTAAAGGTTATGAAGCTTGCCGCAAGGGACTATGCTTCACTCGGCATACTTGTTTTGTTCTGTGTCGGAATAATAGTGTCAAATCATTATTTAACGGCGGTAATATGATGAAAAATTATTTGCTGACAATTACCTATGACGGTACAAATTATCACGGCTGGCAGGTGCAAAATAACGCACCCACCGTTCAAAAGGCTATGCAGGACGCTATCGAGCAAATACTCGGTGTGCGTGAGAGCGTAGTAGGTTGCAGTAGAACTGACAGCGGAGTTCACGCCAATATGTTTTGTTGTAATATGAGAACGGAAAAGGATTTGAACGGGGAAAAATTCGCCCGTTCTCTCAATGCCGTTTTGCCGAGGGATATTGCGGTAAAGTCAGTAATTGAAGTGCCGTATGAATTTCACGCACGGTATGATTGCGTGTCAAAAAGATATAAATATTTAATTCTCAATTCAAAAAACAGAAATCCTTTTTTAGAAAATCGAGCGCTTCATTATCCGTTTGAAATTGATGTTGAAGCGTTAAATGCAGAAGCAAAAGCATTTTTAGGAGCACACGATTTTTCTTCGTTTTGTTCGGCAGGCTCAAGTGTTGACGACAAGACAAGGACGGTTAAAGATATAGGACTTAAAAGAAACGGCGATGTCATAGAATTTCATATAGAGGCAGACGGATTTTTATACAATATGGTGCGTATAATTGTAGGTACGCTTCTTGATGTGAATTCGGGCAAAATCGAAAAAGGAAAAATCAGCGAAATAATCGAAAAAAAAGACAGGAAATATGCAGGCAAAACTGCCGTTGCGTGTGGACTGTATCTTGATAAAGTAAATTACAGCCTTAACGGTGAGGGAAATGAAAGAAAATAATCAGAAGAAAAAACCGAATAAGAAAAATGCGAAAAGCCAAGAGGATTTAATCAAGATAGCTAAGGCTGTATGCATAATCCTCGTTGTGCTTATGCTTCTTTTTGTTGCGGCTGACAGGTTCGGAAACATTACATTTTCAAGCGTCGGTGACTATTTCAGCGGAGTTGTTTCCGGTGCCAAAAGCGGTGACGGTTACCCGTACTATTTTGAGAGTGCAACTGCCGAAAATGTTGAAAAAATCAATTCGGATTTACTTGTTTTGACAGACGGTTCGACATTTGTGCTTGACGCAACCGCAAAGAAATTGAGCGAACTTCAACATTCGTATTCCGTTCCGCTTATAATTTCTAAAAACGGCAGAGCGGTTATGATAGATGTCGGCGGTTATTCATACCGTGTTCAGTCAAAGACAAAGGTTTTATATGAGGGGACAAGCGAGCATAAGATTTTAACTTCTGCTATCGGTAAGGACGGAAGCGTTGCCCTTGCTACAAGAGGCGACAGCTCAATGTCGGAATTAACCGTTTTCAACAAAAATCAAAAGGAAGTTTTCAAGTGGGAATGTGCTAAAGAGGCTATCGTTTCCGTCGATATTTCGGATAACGGCAAAAAGGCGGCGGTATCGGTTGTCGGTGCGGAAAACGGCGAGCTTTATTCAAAGGTAATTATATTTGATTTCAGATACAGTGAGCCGATTTCCGAATATTCCTACAGCTCACAAACCGTATCAAAGGTCGAGTTTATCGGCTCAAATAAGGTGCTTGCGACGGGCAAGGACGTATTCAGCATTATTGAAAAGAGCTCGAAGCAGGACGAGGATTTGTCGCTCAATAAGCTTTCGAGAATTTATACCGCCGACAATAACACGACCGTTGCTGTTTTCTCAAAATACGGCAGCTCTTCGTCGAAGATCATTAAGGCGTACACGGCTTCGGGCAAGCTTCTTTTCACTCAGGATATAAATTCCAACGTCAGAAGCGTGTCCTGCGACGGAAGCTACATATCTGTTTTAACAGACAGACAGCTTATTTCATTTAACAAAAAAGGTAAAACGGTCGGAACGCATGATGTCGCAAGTGACGGCATTTCGTGCTTTACTGACGGAAATAACACGTATGTTTTAACTACGAGCGCAATAAATTGTTACAAAACGGTGGGGGAAAGCACAAGCGAAAAGCCCACGACAACTGAAAATGCAGACTCTAAAGAGTAAATTTTTCAATTTAGTTGTTAAAAGTTCATTATTATGTTACAATTTTTATATAAAATAAACGGAGGTAGTTTTATGGATATCGTACTTGATGTGATTTTAGTGTTAATCTTGATTGCGGTTGTTATATCATCCGCAAAAAAAGGCATAATGAAAACACTTGCCGAGCTTGTGGCTTTTGCTGTTGCAATCTTTTTGGCGTCGCAGACAGCTCAGCCTGTTGCAAGCGGTATGTATAAAGCGTTTTTCAGTAAAAATGTCGAGAGAGGCCTTTATGAGGTTCTCCCGAGCGACACAAGTAAGCTTACAAACTCTGATAAGGCAAAGTATGTTTTTGAGGAAATGCCCGAATTTGCGAAGAAGCAGGCGGAGAAATGCGGAATTAGCATTGGCTCTGTCGCAGAGCAGATTGCAAAGAGCAATTTCTCGGACGGCGACACGCTTTATCAGTCTCTTGAAAGCAATATAGTCAAGCCCATAGCGGTTGCGGTGCTCAAGCACGTAATGTTTTTTGTGCTGTCGGTGCTGTATGCACTTGTGCTTGTGGCTATATTGAGGTCTTTGGCAAAAGGACTGAAAAAATCACATCTTATCGGCGGTGCGGACAAATTAGTCGGCGGCGTTATAGGTGTAGTGAAGGGAGTGGTAATAGTATTCTTGGTTGGCTGCCTGTTGTCATATCTCGAGCCGAGAATTGAGAACGAAAAGCTGAAACAAGCAGTTGACGGCTCATCGATAGTCGAAATGTGTGAAAAATTCGACCCGATGGAAGCTATTTCTGCGGCTGAAGTATTTGTCAGCAATATTAAATAATCGGAGTAAAATTATGGACGGATTAAAAAAGCTTTTTACCGGATGTCTTACAATCCCTAATCTTCTTTCATTGATTAGGATTATACTTATTCCTGTATTTGGTGTACTTTTCTATCGGGGAGAAATGCTTTGGGCAGTAATAATCCTTGTACTTTCGGGACTTACCGACTTCTTCGACGGAAAAATAGCAAGAAAATTCAATCAGGTCAGCGAGCTTGGAAAGGTTCTTGACCCTGTTGCCGATAAACTTACACAGATGACAATAGCGATAATTCTTTTCCTTACTTTTCAGAAGTCGGAAAACCCCACAATGGTATGGTTCAAGTGGGTATTCTTGTTCTTTGTAGCAAAGGAATTACTTATGGTAGTTGTCGGCGCTGTTATGATAGCTATCGGCTTAAAACCCGGTGCGGCTGAAATTTACGGCAAGGTTGCGACATTTGCCTATTATCTTGTAATGGGCTTGGTAATAACCTTCGGACCCGAGGTCGGCGCATTGAGAAATGTTTTCACTTTACCGGACAGCATAATGATTGTATTGGTAATAATTTCGGCAATACTTACACTTGTAGCGTTGTTGAGCTACATACCGGGAACTCTTAAGCAGTTCAAAGAGAAAAAAGAAAGTAAATCAAACTGATACAGCGAGGAAAAACATCAGATGAATAAAAATATGCTTTGCAGCAGATGCCACGAAAATCCTGCGGTATTTTTCATTTCAAAGGTGGACGGAGACAAGACCACGAACGAGGGGCTTTGCATCAAGTGCGCTATGGAATTGAACATCGGTCCTATCAAACAGATAATGGACAGTATGGGTATATCCGAGGATGAAATGGACGAGGTTTCCGAACAGATGAAACAAATAATGGACAGCGAGGGCGAGGACGGATTTCAGCCCGGCGGAGCTATGCCTTTATCATTGTTCCAAGGCTTGTTCGGAAATAAAGATGAGGGTGACACTACTTCTGAGATACAGTCGGTTGAAGAAAATCACGACGGGGAAAATGACAGCAAAAAGAAAAAGAAGTCAAAGAACGCAAAGAAGAGAAAATATCTCAATCTTTACTGCACAGACCTCACCGAAAGAGCGAGAGAGGGCAAGCTTGACAATATTATCGGCAGAGAAAAGGAAATTGCCAGAGCTGAACAAATCCTTTGTCGCAGAACTAAAAACAACCCTTGTCTTATAGGCGAACCCGGCGTCGGTAAAACTGCAATAGCAGAGGGACTTGCACTTAAAATAGCGGCAGGGGACGTACCGGCTAAGCTTGCAAATAAGGAAATACATTTGCTTGACCTTACGGCTCTTGTTGCGGGAACGCAGTTCAGAGGACAGTTTGAATCGAGAATTAAAGGTCTTATCGAAGAGGTTAAGTCCGAAGGCAACATCATTCTCTTTATCGACGAGGTGCACAATCTTGTCGGAACGGGAGATGCGGAGGGCACAATGAATGCCGCAAACATTCTCAAGCCTGCGCTCTCAAGAGGCGAAATTCAGGTAATCGGCGCAACGACATTTAACGAATACCGTAAGAATATCGAAAAGGACGCCGCACTTGAAAGAAGATTTCAGCCGGTTAAGGTTGAAGAACCCTCAATCGCAGACACCTATCAAATGCTTCTCGGCATAAAGAAGTATTATGAGGACTTCCACAAGGTTAAAATCGCAGACCCGTTGGTTTATAAGGCTGTAACGCTTTCGGAAAGATACATCACAGACAGATTTTTGCCTGACAAGGCAATAGATTTGCTGGATGAGGCTTGCACCTGCGCTAACCTCAGAAATAAGTCAATAAGCGAATATGAAATGCTGCTTGATGAAATTTCATCACTCAAAACTGAGGAGGATGAGCTTTCACAGGAGACTGAAAACATTGATTACGAACGCCTTGCAGAGATTAGAGCAGAGCTTTTAACCTCTGAAAATAAGCTTCCCGATATTGAGAAAAAGGCAAGCGACAACGCAGTTCTCGAATCAGACCTTGCAACCGTTATCAATCTTTGGACGGGAATACCTGCGTCAAAGGTTGTCGAGGGCGACTTAAAACGCCTTGCAGGACTTGAAACAAGGCTCAAAGAGCATATTATCGGTCAGGACGAAGCGGTTGAGCTTGTAGCGGCGGCAATCAAACGCAGCAGAGTTCAGCTTTCGCTTCAGAAGCGTCCTGCGTCATTCATCTTTGTAGGACCTACGGGTGTCGGTAAAACCGAGCTTGTTAAGCAGCTTTCAATGGAGCTGTTTGACACACCGGAGACCTTAATTCGTTTTGATATGTCCGAATTTATGGAAAAGCATTCGGTATCAAGACTTATCGGATCGCCTCCGGGATATGTGGGATATGACGAAGCGGGTCAGTTGACCGAAAAGGTCAGAAGAAAGCCTTATTCGATTATCCTTTTTGATGAGATTGAAAAAGCACACCCCGACGTAATGAACATTCTTTTGCAAATTCTTGACGAGGGCAAAACAAATGACGCTCACGGCAGAAGTGTAAGCTTTGCGAATACGGTTATTATTATGACCTCAAACGCAGGCAGCGAAAGAAAAGAAAATGCACTCGGCTTTGCGAAGGATAAGGGCGAAGTAAAACGTGAAAAAGCCGTTAAGGCGCTCAATGAGTTTTTACGCCCCGAATTCATAGGCAGAATTGATGAAATCGTTGTTTTCAACAATCTTACAATTGATGATTACAAGGGAATTGCCAATCTAATGCTCAATGAGCTTAAGGTTGCGCTCTCGGACAGGGGAATTGAGCTTGAATACGACGATACCGTTACAGATTGCGTTGTTTCAAAGATGAGCGGCGATTCAAGAGGTGCAAGAGATCTCAGAAATGTTATCAGAAGAAATGTAGAGGACAAAATTTCCTCTTATATGGTTGAGAACTGTGACAGCTTAATCACAAAGGTTTCTCTTTCCGGCGAGAACGGAGAAATCACTCTTGCAGTTGAATAAAAAAGACGATTTACCCCGTTCTTGCAGACTATAAAATTTTTGGGGTAATACAATGGAAAAACAGAATAAAAACAACAGACAGAATATACTTGATATGGTATTGATAGCAATGTTTGCCGTTATAATAGCGGTTTGCTCTTGGCTTTCAATTCCGGGAGAGGTTCCCGTTACATTGCAGACTTTCGGCGTTTTTTGTGCCGTTGGCTTGCTCGGGGGCAAGAGGGGAACATTGTCGGTAGTAATTTATATCCTCTTGGGACTTGTCGGTGTGCCTGTGTTTGCAGGCTTTAAGGGCGGTGTCGGCTCGCTTATCGGACCTACGGGCGGATATATAATCGGTTTTATATTTACCGCCTTGGTTTATTGGCTTGTGACAAAGCTCCTCGGCACAAAAATCTGGGCTGTTGTACTCGGAATGGTGCTCGGACTCGTTGTGTGCTATGCTTTCGGTACTGCGTGGTTCGTGCTTGTGTATTCGCATAAAAACGGTGCTATCAGCGTTATGCAGGCTCTTTCAATGTGCGTAATACCGTTCATCATTCCCGACATTGTTAAAATAGCGGTAGCGACAATACTTGTAAAGGTAATGCCGAAAAAGTATCTTAACAATAAATAATAAAAAAGCGCAGGGCAATGGAAATTCCGTTGTCCTGCGTGAAATTATTAAAATATTTCTCTATAAGACTTGACATTTAGCGTATTTTTTGATAATATATACAGCGTTGCAAAACTAAATATGCGGGTGTAGTTCAATGGCTAGAATTCCAGCCTTCCAAGCTGGCTGTGTGGGTTCGATTCCCATCACCCGCTCCACGTCGTCACGGACTTTGTATCGTTCGTGACGGCTTTTTTATTAAAAGCCATCCCTCACTCACGCCGTCGTTCCTCCTTTCCGAAACAGGTCACGCTCAAGTCGCCTGTTCGGTTGTAAACGCCCTCACAACGCCTTTGTTTCGCTACCACCCTGTTTCGGCAGAAGTGGTATAAGTGAATTTGATTTATGTTTATTTTTAAGTAGTTGATAATTAAACTGCTTATTTTTTTATGTAATTTATTGAATAAGGTGGGAATCGAACCGTAGTCCATCTTTTGCGTAAGCATACGCCCTACACCATTGGATATAAATTTTAATTCGTGCGTTCAGCCTCCCTCTGACGAGGGAG
>DAVZHW010000020.1:0-32264 GCA_052273625.1 Candidatus Fimenecus sp.
CCTACGGCAACCCACCTCCCTCGTCAGAGGGAGGCTTTGTCGGACAACCGCAAGGGTTGTCCCTACGGTTGTCCGTTAATTTCAATATCATTTTATATGAAAATTTATCACAAGCTACGAATCAATAGTTGAAATTCCCATTGTGATTTCTTCAAGCACATCAAGAAGCACCTTAACCGTGTCAAGTGATGTAAAGGTTGTAATTCCGTTTTCAACGGCGCAGTTCCTTATTGCAACGCCGTCCTCATAGTGAACGCCGGAGAGAATTGCCCTTGTGTTCACAATGTAACTGACATAGCCTGCTCTTATCGCTTCAAGAATTTCCGTGCTGCCCTCGCTCAGCTTTTTCAAAACTCTTGTTCTTATACCGTGAGCCTTTAAGAAATCCGCAGTACCGATAGTCGCCTCAATATTAAAGCCCATATCGTAAAAGCGTTTTACAAGCGGCAGCGCTTCCTCTTTGTCCTCATCGGCAAGGGTGACAATAACAGTGCCGTAGTTTTGCAGCTTTAACCCCGAGGCGATAAGAGATTTGTACATGGCTCTGTGAAGCCTATCATCATAACCGATTGCCTCGCCGGTTGATTTCATTTCAGGCGAGAGATATGCGTCCATACCATGAAGCTTTGAGAATGAAAAAGCAGGGGATTTAACATACCAACGATTTTTTTCTTTTGGGTAGAGCTCGAAAATTCCCTGCTCCTTTAAGCTTATTCCGAGAATTGTATAAGTTGCAATATCCGCAAGCGAATACCCTGTGGATTTTGAAAGGAAGGGAACTGTTCTTGACGAACGTGGATTCACTTCGATTATATAGACGTTCTCGTTCTCATCAACGATAAACTGTATGTTGTAAAGACCGACAATGCCGATTCCTAAGCCGAGACGCTTTGCATAGTCAAGAATGGTACTTTTGACCTTATCTGATATGCTGAAGGTTGGATATACGCTCATAGAGTCTCCCGAGTGAACGCCCGTTCTTTCGACAAGCTCCATAATTCCTGGGATAAAGACGTCCTTTCCGTCGCAGATGGCGTCAACCTCAAGCTCTTTACCTTTAATATATTTGTCAACCAATACAGGCTTGTTTTCGTCAATCTCAACAGCTGTTTTAAGGTAGTGACGAAGGTCAGCCTCCTTTGCGACGATTTGCATTGCTCTGCCGCCTAAAACAAATGACGGGCGCACAAGCACAGGGTAACCAATTTCTTTTGCGGCACATATTCCGTCCTCAATATTAGTAACGGCACAACCCTTTGGCTGCGGAATATTAAGCTCAACAAGCAGCTTTTCAAACAAATCTCTGTTTTCGGCTTTATCTATTGCCGCACAGTCCGTTCCGATAATCTTTACGCCGTATTCGTCAAGCGGCTCTGCAAGATTTACAGCCGTCTGACCGCCGAGAGAAACAATAACGCCGTCAGGGCTTTCGAGCGTTATAATATTCATTACATCTTCAACGCACAGAGGCTCGAAATAGAGCTTGTCGGAGGTTGTGTAGTCGGTTGAAACGGTTTCGGGATTATTGTTAATTATGATAGCCTCATAGCCTGCTTCCTTGATGGTTTTTACGGCGTGAACGGTTGAGTAATCAAACTCTACTCCTTGACCTATACGAATCGGGCCCGAGCCGAGAACAATTATTTTTTTGCGGTCGGACACAACGGACTCGTTTTCCTCCTCGTAGGTTGAGTAAAAATATGGAACATAGCTTTTGAATTCGGAGGCACAGGTGTCAATCATCTTGTATGTCGGCATAATACCGTGCTTTTTACGCAATTCAAAAATTTCTCTCGGTGTCATATCCCAGAGATAGCCGATTTCAATATCGGAAAACCCGTTTTTCTTTGCATATTTAAGATAATCAACGCTACCGCTGTTTGCTTTCAATTCTTTTTCAATTTCAACAATATTCCTTATTTTTCTCAGGAATAAAAGGTCGATTTTTGTAAGCGAATTCAGCTCTTCGACATTTATGCTTCTGCGTAACAGCTCGGCAAGCGCAAAAATTCTGTCGTCTGTTCCTATTTTGATATATTCGCATAAGTCGTCGGTAGACATATCGTCAAATTTAGCTATATGGAGATGATACGCACCTATTTCAAGTGAGCGAACAGCTTTTAAGAGGCTTTCTTCAATCGTTCTGCCCACGCTCATAACCTCGCCTGTCGCTTTCATTTGTGTACTCAAGGAATTATTTGCATCTGTGAATTTGTCAAACGGAAAGCGTGGCATTTTCGTAACGACATAGTCAAGTGCAGGCTCAAATGAAGCGAGGGTATTTGCAAGATGAATTTCATCAAGGCACAGTCCGACGCTGATTTTAGCGGAAACTCTTGCTATCGGATAACCGCTTGCTTTAGAAGCGAGTGCAGAAGAACGTGATACTCTTGGGTTTACCTCGATAAGATAATATTGGAACGATTTCGGGTCAAGCGCAAACTGAACGTTACATCCGCCCTCGATTTTCAAAGCTCTGATTATTTTAAGCGCGCTGTCACGGAGCATATGATATTCCTTGTTTGTAAGCGTTTGCGAGGGACAAACGACAATTGAGTCGCCCGTATGTATTCCGACAGGGTCTATGTTTTCCATATTACAAATCGCGATAGCGGTGTCCTCCGAGTCACGGATAACCTCATATTCAATTTCCTTGTAGCCCTTGACGCTTTTTTCAATAAGCACCTGATGAACAGGGGATTGAGCCAATGCATTTTTTATAAGCTCTGTAAATTCCTCTCTGTTTTCGGCAAAGCCGCCGCCCGTTCCGCCGAGCGTGAACGCAGGTCTCAAAACAACGGGATAGCCGATTTCTTCGGCAACCTTAAAGCCCTCTTCTTCTGTATTAGCGATTTCAGACGGGAGAATCGGCTCGCCTATGTTAACGCAAAGCTCCTTGAAAAGCTCTCTGTCCTCGGCTTTTTTAATGCTGTCGCTTTTTGTGCCGAGCAGCTCAACATTACATTCACGAAGAACGCCTTTTTCCTCAAGCTGCATCGCAAGGTTAAGCCCTGTCTGTCCGCCAATACCTGCCAAAATAGCGTCGGGACGCTCTTTTCTGACAATTTTAGCAATATATTCAAGAGTCAGCGGCTCCATATAGACCTTATCCGCTATTGTGGGATCGGTCATAATGGTAGCAGGGTTCGAGTTACAGAGAATTACCTCGTAGCCCTCTTCTTTAAGTGCAAGGCAAGCCTGTGTGCCCGCATAATCGAATTCTGCTGCCTGACCTATAACAATAGGGCCCGAGCCGATAACAAGAATTTTATTTATATCAGTTCTCTTAGGCATTTCGGCTTTCCTCCATCAAATTTATAAATTTATCAAACAGATAAGTGCTGTCCTGCGGACCAGGTGCGCTTTCGGGATGATATTGAACGGCAAACACCATATCTTTTTTACATTCAACTCCCTCAACGGTATCGTCGAGAAGATTGATATGCGTTACGGTAAGCTCGGTGCCGTTCAAGCTGTTTTTTTCAACCGAATACGAATGATTTTGTGATGTTATTTCCACTCTGTTTGTCATTAGATTTCTAACAGGGTGGTTGCCGCCACGATGCCCGAATTTTAGCTTATACGTCTTTGCACCGTATGCGAGCGAAATTATCTGATGACCTAGACAAATTCCGAATATCGGGCAAAATCCACGCAAGCTTTTAATTGTGTTTATGACCTCGGGCACATCTGTCGGATTGCCGGGACCGTTTGAAATAAAAATACCGTCGGGGGAAAGCGATTTTATAACCTCGCTGTCGGTATCAAACGGAACTGCGGTAACATTGCAGCCGACACGGTTAAGCTCTCTGACTATGTTTTGCTTCATTCCGCAGTCAATGGCAACAATGTGAAATTTTGCGTTATCAACATTGTAGGGCGTAATCTTTTTTCTGCTGACACGGCTTACTGCGTCGTGCGGGATTTCTGTGCTTGAAAGGATTTTTAATCCGTCCTCAACTGACGTTTCGGCAGAGGTTAAAAGAGCTTTACAGCTGCCGAAATTTCTTATTTCACGTGTAAGCTTTCTTGTATCAACTTGAGAAATACCCGCTATTCCGTATCTGAGCATAATATCCTCGAGCGTTGCCGTGCTTCTGAAATTAGACGGCTCAGGATTGTATTCTCTGACAATCAAAGCGCTTATGGTAGGAGTTTCGGTTTCGTAGTCGTTGTCTGCCATGCCATAGTTTCCGATAAGCGGATATGTAAACACGACGCCCTGATCGGTGTAGGACGGATCGGAAAGTATTTCCTGATAGCCTACCATAGAGGTATTAAAAACGATTTCCACAACCTTGTCGCTTTGGTTAGCAAAGCCTGTGCCGAGGTACTGTGAGCCGTTTTCCAAAATTATTTTCCTATCGGGCTTTTTAATCATTGCTTACTCCTCCTGCTTTCGAGAGAAGCACCGACAAAGCCTTCAAACAACGGATGAGGTTTATTCGGTCTTGATTTGAATTCGGGGTGAAATTGAACTCCTACATAAAACGGTCTGTCGGACAATTCAACCGTTTCAACAAGTCTGCCGTCGGGAGATAATCCGCTGAGGGTCAGACCTGCCGATGTCAACGCTTCTCTATATTCGTTGTTAAACTCGTATCTGTGACGGTGACGTTCTGAAATTTCGGCGGATTTATAGCATTTTTCCATTGTGGTATTGGGCTGAATACAACAAGGGTAAGCACCGAGACGGAGAGTACCGCCCTTGTCAATATCATCACTCTGACCGGGCATAAAATCAATCACCTTGTTTTTACAAAGCTCGTCGAATTCTCCCGAATGTGCATCGGAAATTCCTGCAACATTGCGAGCGTACTCGATAACCGCAATTTGCATACCGAGGCAGATACCGAAATACGGAATAAAGTTTTCTCTTGCATATTGCGCTGCAAGTATCATACCCTCAATGCCCCTTGAGCCAAAGCCGCCCGGTACGATAATTCCGTCAAGCTCTGCCAATACGTCATTTACCATTTCTTTTGTGATTGTCTCCGAGTCTATCCAATGGATATTTATATGAGAGTTATGGGTATAGCCTGCGTGTCTTAACGCTTCGGCAACCGACAAATAGGCGTCGTGCAGCTGTACGTATTTTCCGACAAGTCCGATGTCAACCGTATATTCTCTCTCCTTTATTCGCTTAACCATATTTGTCCATTCGACAAGGTCGGCCTTCGGTGCGTCAATGCCAAGCTCACGGCATACAACACTTGAGAAGTTCGCTTTTTCAAGCATTAAAGGTGCTTCGTAAAGACAGGGGAGAGTTATGTTTTCGATTACGCAGTCGGGCTTTACGTTACAGAACATTGATATTTTCTGAAAGATTGATTTTTCAAGCGGCTCGTCGCAGCGTAGAACTATTATGTTCGGGTTAATACCCATACCCTGTAATTCCTTGACGGAATGCTGTGTAGGCTTTGACTTGTGCTCGTCGGAGCCGCTTAAAAACGGTACAAGCGTTACGTGTATAAACAAGCTGTTTTCCCGTCCGACCTCAAGTGAAATCTGCCTTACCGCCTCAAGAAACGGCTGGCTTTCAATATCGCCGATTGTTCCGCCTATTTCGGTAATTACAACGTCTGCATCTGTTTTTTTACCGACGGAATATATGAATTCCTTTATCTCGTTTGTGACATGTGGAATTACCTGCACTGTCGAGCCGAGATATTCGCCACGTCTTTCCTTGTTAAGAACATTCCAATAAACCTTACCTGTTGTGAGGTTAGAATATTTGTTTAAGTCCTCGTCGATAAATCTTTCGTAATGCCCGAGGTCAAGATCGGTTTCCGCACCGTCCTCGGTAACATAAACCTCGCCGTGCTGATACGGGCTCATAGTGCCCGGGTCAACGTTGATATACGGGTCAAGCTTCTGCGAAGCCACCTTTAAGCCTCTTGATTTCAAAAGTCTGCCGAGAGATGCGGCGGTAATTCCTTTTCCAAGTCCCGATACAACACCGCCCGTTACAAAAATGTACTTTGTCATAATTTTCACCTAACCTTTTTTCATTTCTTATTATCACTGATTTTGTTTTCAAACCTTGATTTTTCGGAATGTACGGACGGACGCACGGGGTATTTGCCGTCGAAACAAGCTGTACAGAAGCCCGTGTCTTTTCCTGTGAGAAGCCTTACATCCTCCATTCGCAGATAACCGAGCGAGGTAACGCCGATTATTTTTGCTATTCCGTCAATTGTGTGCTTGTTTGCTATGAGTCCCTTTGCGTTGTCGATGTCTGTTCCGTAGTAGCAGGCGGATACAAAGGGCGGAGCGCTTATTCTCATATGTATTTCCTTAGCTCCCGCCGCCCATAACAAATCAACTATTCGTCTGCTTGTAGTTCCTCTGACTATCGAGTCGTCAACGATAACTATTTTTTTGCCTTTGATAATTTCCTTGATAGGATTTAATTTTATATTAACGCCTTTTTCTCTTGAGCTTTGCTCGGGAGCGATAAAGGTTCGACCGATATACTTGTTTTTTGTAAATCCGATATTATACGGAATTCCCGATTCTGCAGAGTAGCCGAGTGCCGCTTCAAGTCCCGAATCGGGGACTCCGATTACAATATCTGCATCGACGGGATATGCTTTTGCAAGAAACCTTCCTGCTTGTTGACGTGCCATTGATACGCTTACGCCGTCAATAACCGAATCAGGACGTGCAAAATAAATATATTCAAACACACAAAGACTTCTCGGTGTTAAATTGCAATGTGATGTGTCGAAATGTATTTTCCCGTTTTCGACAACAGCAATTTCACCGGGAAGTAAATCTCTGATAAGTTTTGCGTTTACGGCATCGAGAGCACAGCTTTCGGAAGCGAAAACTATTGAGCCGTCCTGCATTTGACCGTAGCATAGGGGACGAAAGCCGTTGGGATCTCTGACCGCTATAAGCTTTGACGGCGACGAGATAACAAGGGAATATGCTCCCTTGATAATGTCCATTGCAGACGAAACGGCCTGCTCGATTGAAATGCATTGAAGCCTTTGCTGAACTATAATATATGCGATAACCTCTGTATCCGTTGTTGTGTGAAAGATAGCTCCCTTTTCTTCGAGCATTTCCCTCAATTCAAAGGAGTTCGTAAGGTTGCCGTTGTGTGACAGAGCCATTTTACCTTTGTTATGATTTACCACAATCGGTTGAATGTTTTCGGCGCTGTCGCTGCCTGTCGTGGCATAACGAACATGACCGACAGCTATATTACCTTGGCCGAGTGAGTCTAAAGCCTCTTGAGAAAAGGCGTCGGAAACCAAACCGAGAGCCTTTTTTACTGAAAAAACGCCGTCATCATTTACGACAATTCCTGCGCTTTCCTGACCTCGGTGCTGTAAAGCGTAAAGTCCGTAATAGGTTGTCCTTGCGACGTCCGACACGGTTGGGGAATAAACTCCGAAAACGCCGCATTCTTCATGAATGGTATTAAACATATAAAACCGCTTTCTATATAAACGTTTCGGGCTTCCGTAAAAATACGAAAATCCGAAACGTTTTTGATTATTATTTTACGCTGAACAGTATATCGCCGTATGAGGGATAAGGCCAAAACTCTTTAGCCGTGCAGGTTTCTGCCTCATCGCACAAGCTTCGTACCTCTTCCATCTTGGGGATAAGACTGTCACGAATAGCAAACGACTCTTTACCGATATCCGTATAATCAGAAAGTGAAGCAAGTATGCTTTCAAGCTCTTCTGTCTTGATAGCTATATTGTCATTGAGCATTGAAAGCTTTTTGAGAACACTTGTTTCATAAGAACAGGGGATCGAGCTGTCTGCAAGCTTTTTGTTCTTAATTGCTTTTGCAAGCTTTGCCGTGTATTTTGCGATTGCAGGGGAAATGTCGGTCTTTGACATTTCAATCATTGTTGATGCTTCAATGGAAACAGCTTTGCAATAGTTTTCAAGCATTATTTCACATCTTGAATTAAGCTCCGCAACGGTAAACACCTTGTGGGAGGTCAGCATATCAACATTTTTCTTGTCAAGAAGATGAGGCATTGCGTCGGGTGTCGTTTTGAGGTTTGATAAGCCTCTTTCTTCGGTAGCCTCTTTAATCCAAGCGTCGTCATATCCGTTGCCGTTGAAAATTATACGCTTATGGTCTTTAATGGTTTTTCTAATCATTTCATGAAGCTTTTCTTCAAAGTTATCAGCGTTTTCAAGCCTGTCTGCATAGATTTTAAGGCTTTCGGCAACAGCGGAATTAAGCATTATATTTGCACAAGCAATACTGTTTGAAGAGCCGAGCATACGGAATTCAAATTTGTTTCCTGTAAATGCGAACGGAGAAGTACGGTTACGGTCTGTTGTATCTCTGTTGAATTTCGGAAGAACGTCAACGCCGAGCTTTAATTTTGTCTTTTTTGCGTTTTCATAAGGTGTATCATTTTCGATAGCCTCAAGGACACCGTTCAATTCATCGCCGAGGAACATTGAAATAACTGCGGGGGGAGCTTCGTTTGCACCGAGACGGTGGTCGTTTCCTGCGGTCGCTACAGAAAGTCTTAAAAGGTCCTGATAGTCGTCAACAGCCTTGATAACGGCACAAAGGAAAAGCAAAAACTGTGCATTTTCATAAGGGGTATCTCCGGGAGATAAAAGGTTTACGCCTGTATCTGTTGAAATAGACCAGTTGTTGTGCTTACCGCTTCCGTTTACGCCTTCAAAAGGCTTTTCGTGAAGCAAGCATACAAGTCCGTGCTTGGTGGCAACCTTCTGCATTATTTCCATTGTAAGCTGATTGTGGTCGGTTGCAATGTTAGTGGTTGAATAAATCGGAGCTAATTCGTGCTGTGCGGGAGCTACTTCGTTATGTTCTGTCTTTGAAAGAATACCAAGCTTCCAAAGCTCGTTGTTAAGATCCTCCATATATTCGGCAACCTTAGGCTTGATAACACCGAAATAGTGGTCGTCCAATTCCTGTCCTTTTGGAGATTTTGCTCCGAAAAGCGTTCTGCCTGTAAAGCGAAGATCGGGACGCTTGTCATACATTTCTTTTGTAATAAGGAAATATTCCTGCTCGGGACCTACCGATGTTCTGACGCATTTTACGTCATCGTGTCCGAAGAGCTTGAGTATTCTCAAAGCCTGTACATTCAGAGCTTCCATTGACCTTAAAAGAGGAGTTTTCTTGTCAAGTGCTTCTCCGCCGTATGAGCAAAAGGCAGTCGGTATGCAAAGCGTTTTACCCTTAATAAAAGCATAGGAGGTAGGATCCCAAGCTGTATAACCTCTTGCTTCAAAGGTTGCTCTTAAACCGCCCGAGGGGAATGATGACGCATCAGGCTCGCCTTTGATAAGCTCTTTTCCGGAAAACTCCATAATAACTCCGCCGTCGGGAGAGGGAGAAATAAAGCTGTCGTGCTTTTCTGCCGTAATACCGGTTAAAGGCTGAAACCAATGTGTGAAATGTGTTGCGCCGTTTGCTACTGCCCAATCCTTCATAGCGGTTGCAACAGCGTTTGCGACCGTAATATCAAGCTGCACGCCCTCGTCGATAGTTCTTTTAAGCGAGGCGTAGACATCGTCTGAAAGATTTGCTCTCATAACTCTGTCGTCAAATACTTTACATCCAAAAAATTCGGGTACGGTTTTCATGGTAATTCCTCTTTTCTAAATAAAATTAAAGGCAACTGCACCTCAAAATACATTTGAGCGCCGTTGCCTTTTATTGTAAAAATAGAGATAGGGCGTCTTTAAGCCCTAAGACTTAAAGACGCCCTTGTCTTTATGCAAGAAATTATACTACCGAGAAAAAACGTTGTCAAGAAAAAATTATTATTTTTTTATAGTTTTTTTGTGAGCAAGGCGTTATCAAATCCACAGTCGTAAAATTCATAAAATCCGCACTTTTTATAAAATCGGTAAGCATCCGAATTTCTGTTTATGCCGCATATTGAAAGATGAGTGCGGCCGCCTTTCTTCAGGTGATCACAAAGCATATTTATCAGCTCGCTTCCGTAGCCTCTATGTTGATATTCGGGTAAAATATCAATATGCAAATGAACGGGATACTTTTTCATTTTTCTCATTTGCATAAGATATAAAATCAAAACGGAGCAGGAGGGAAGATGCGTTTTTGCGACACGCCTTAAATAAACATCTCTGTTCTTCTTAACGAATTTGTTGTAGTCCGCACTGCAAAGAATATATCCGACTGCCTTTCCGTCGCCGTTGTCCAATACAAATATATTTTCAGGCTCTTGCTGTATGAAATAATCATTGTAAATTATCGGCACACATTCCAAAATCTTTTTATTCTTTTTGAATATCGGGTCGGCGGTTTCAATGCAGATGCTTCGCACTGCGTCTCTGTCAGAGAAAACGTATTTTCGTACAAAAGGCTCTTTTCCCATATTCATCTCCGTAAAATCAATTACTGAAATTTCTTTTAGCTTGCTTGATTGCTGCTTCGTTACAAACGGACATAAGACACAAAAGAGCTGCTAAAACATAAGGCACTATTTTGAAGGTCGTACCCGTTGCGGTATAACCGAGATTTAACTGAAATGTAAATCCGACGGCATACGCACCGCCCATATGAAAGCCTGTTAAATCAGCCGAAAATTCCTTGCCGAAGCGAGAGGGAACGGCGTGTAAAACGCTCGGGAACACGGGGCCGAAGCCTAAGCCTATGAAAAACAAACCGATAAGCGCTTTGCTTCCGATAGGCAGAATTAAAATAAGCATACCGGCGAAGGATGCAACAGCACCTATTCTTATCATTTTGTTGTCGCCGAGCTTGTCTGAAACAAAGCCCGAGAGCAATCGGCCTGTCATTATTCCGCCGAAATATACAGATACCCACCTTGCCGCAACATCAGCACCTATCGAATAGACGTTGACGGCATAGGAAGCACCCCAAGTGCCGACAATGAACTCCATTGAGCAGTAAAATCCGAGAGCGAGAATGCTCGGCAGTAAGCCCTTGAAATTTGATAGCTTCAGCTTCTTTTTTTCGTTTTCTTTAATGTATTCCTGTGAGCTTTCTTTATCCTTTTTTATCCATTTCGGAAGCATAATTCCGACTGCGGCGGCAATAGCAAACTGAATGACGGCAAGAACACGGTAGCCGTTTCTCCAATTTCCTTCTTCTCCGCTTAAAAAAGCAGACATTATGGCGGGACTCAATGTAACCCCGATGCCCCAAAATGCGTGAAGCCAAGACATATGCCTTGCTTTGAAATGTAATGAAACATAGTTGTTAAGACCGGTGTCAATAGCACCTGCGCCGTAACCCATAACTACTGCAAAGAACATCATTACCCAAATATTGGGTGAAAAACTCATTCCGATAAGTCCTATTGCGGTGAGAAGTATGGAAAATAATGTAACTTTCGGTGTACCGAATTTGCGAAGGACGATTCCCGCAACAAAGCTTGCGCCGCCCGAGCATATGCCCGTTACAATACTGTAAATTGAAGCAAACGACTCTGCAATTCCGAATTCGGTATGTACAACGGGCCAAGCAACGCCGAAAACGCTGTCGGGCAGACCTAACGAAATAAAGACTACATATATAAGTACAAGTATTGAAATCAAAATAAATCTCCTAAATTATAGATTAAAGCACACATTCCATTGTTCTGTGTTCAATGCCTGCGTCGAGAAAGATATCGGAGACACAGACAAAGCCGCAGCTCTCATAAAAAGGAATAGCGTGACATTGTGCGCCGAGCGTGATTTTACTGTTGCCGCGCTTTTTGCATTCTTCCTTCAAAAAAGTCATTGCGGCATAGCCATAGCCTTTTCCACGCATTTCGGGAAGAATGCAAAGCCGTTGCATATGAGCAAGCTCGGGGCTGTCATATATCAAACGAAATGTACCTACATTAGTGCCGTTGTCGGTTATCAAAAAGTGCTCGCACTCTGAATTGTTTCTGTCATAATCGTCAATTTCAAGCTCGGACGGAACATTTTGTTCATCAATAAACACTTTTCTTCTTATTTCAAGACAGGCGTTTATATCGTCTGTTTTGATGACTTTAATGTTATTCGATTCCGACAAATTCATATCCCGCCTTTTCCACAGCTTCTTTAATTTTGTTACTGTCAACCGCACCGCTTGCCTTTATGACAGCCTGTGCAGCTTTGAAATCTGCTGTAACCTCCGTTACATTTTCAAGTTCTTCAAGAGCTGTTTTAACGTGATTTTCACAGTGCGGACACATCATACCGTTGATTTTAACTGTAATTTCCATTTCTTTATTCTCCTTTTTTGAATGTGATTTATTGATTTTTCGGTCATGCTTCGTGCTGTAAATTTTACAGAAATTCAATCTTAAAGCGTTCATTACAACGCAGAAGCTTGACAAACTCATTGCCGCCGCACCAAACATAGGATTTAACGTAATGCCGAATTTCACAAATAAGCCTGCTGCAAGCGGTATTCCGATTGAATTGTAGAAGAATGCCCAAAATAAGTTTTCATGAATATTTTTGAGCGTACTGCGGCTAAGTCTTATTGCTGCCGGTACGTCTCTTAGACTGCTTTGCATCAATACGATATCGGCGGAGTCAACGGCAATATCCGTACCTGCCGCAATAGCCATTCCGATATCTGCACGAGTAAGGGCAGGAGCGTCGTTTATTCCGTCGCCCACCATTGCAACCGAGTCTTCCTTTTGAAGCGAACGTATTACCTCGTCCTTGCCGTCGGGCAAAACACCTGCGATAACCTCGTCAACGCCTGCTTTTTTACCGATAGCATTTGCGGTTTTTTCGTTGTCTCCGGTAAGCATTATAACCCGAATCCCCATATTTTGCAATTCTTTTATAGCTTCGGGACTGTCTGATTTTATTACATCCGCAACGGCGATAATTCCTAAAAACTTATTGTCATACGCAAAGAAGAGGGGAGTTTTACCCTCGCTTGAATATTTATCTGCGATTTCGGCAATATCGCTCGGCAAATCGACTTTATCGCTTATATACTTGAGATTTCCGCCGAAAATATTCTTGCCGTTTAATTTTCCTTTAAGACCGTTGCCTGAAACTGCCTTGAAATCTGTAATTTCTTCGGCTTTAATTCCGTCCGCTTTTGCTCTTTCGGTTATAGCAAGGGCAAGCGGGTGCTCGCTTTGGTTTTCTAATGCTGCGGCAAGAGAAATCAATTCCTTTTCATCTGTAATCGGGGAATATATATCTGTTACCTGAGGCTCTCCCATTGTGATCGTGCCTGTTTTATCAAGAACAACTGTGTTGATTTTTCCTGTCTGCTCAAGAGCTTCCGCCGTTTTGAAAAGTATTCCGTTTTTTGCACCGACCCCGTTTCCGACCATAATCGCAACAGGCGTTGCAAGTCCGAGAGCACACGGACAGCTGATAACAAGCACGGAAATTCCTCTCGCAAGAGCATATCCAAAATTTCCGTTTACTATAAGCCAAACAGCCGTTGTAACAAAAGCGATTGCCATTACAACAGGAACAAACACACCTGATACCTTGTCGGCAACCTTTGCAATAGGTGCTTTCGTTGCCGCTGCATCGCTTACGGTTTGAATTATTTTTGAAAGGGTGGTGTCCTCGCCGATTTTGTCAGCCGTACATTCAAGATAACCCGAGGTGTTGATTGTGCCTGCGTAGACCTTGCTGCCGACTGCTTTTTCGACAGGCAAGCTTTCTCCCGTGAGAGCAGACTCGTTTACTGCGCTTTCGCCCTTTATAACGGTTGCATCTGTGGGAATGCTCTCGCCGGGCTTGACTGCGAACACATCTCCGAGCTTTACATCCTCAACAGGCACTTGTGTATATTCGCCGTTCTTGATAACGGTTGCTGTGTTCGGTGCAAGCTTTATCAAAGACTTCAATGCGTCTGTTGTTTTGCCCTTTGCTCTTGCTTCAAGCGTTTTACCTACAGTTATAAGAGCAAGTATCATCGCAGCGCTTTCAAAGTAAAACTCCGACATATAGCCTTCGACTGCTTGCATATTTCCGTCAACCTGCGCCCTTGTCATAGCAAAAAGAGCATAGGTGCTGTATAAAAACGCCGCTGTTGAGCCGAGGGCTACAAGAGTATCCATATTGGGTGCTCGTTTAAGTAACGCTTTGTAGCCGCTGATAAAAAAGCGTTGATTTATTACCATTATGATAACCGTCAGCAAAAGCTGGGTAATTCCCATTGCAATATGATTATTTTCATAGAATTTCGGCAGCGGAAAGCCCCACATCATATGACCCATTGAAAAATACATCAGTATTACCAAAAACACAACCGAGCTTGCAAGTCTTTTTACAAGCTTCGGTGTTTCCTTGTCCTCAAGCTCATCATATCCGTTGCTTTTGCGTTTTTTGTTACCGTCCTTTAATTGTGCGCCGTAGCCTGCCTTTTCTACTGCCAAAATTATATCCTTTGCCGATGCAGTACCCTCAACGCCCATTGAATTTGTCAGCAGACTTACCGAGCAGGAGGTAACGCCGTCAACATTATTAACGGCTTTTTCGACTCTTGCGCTGCATGCGGCACAGCTCATTCCCGTTACTGAAAATTGTGTCATTTTACATCAGCCTTTCTATTTCATAAGCTTTGAAATAAGCTTCATTAACTCGTCGATAACTTCCTCGTCGCCGTTTTTTATATCTCTGACAACGCAGGAGTGTATATGACGGGAAAGCAAATCTTTATTAAAAGAATTTATTGCTGCATTTACCGCTGCAGACTGAACAAGCACGTCTGCACAATATGCGTCCTTTTCAATCATACCCTTAATTCCTCTGACCTGACCCTCGATTCTGTTTAGGCGGTTTATCAGCTTTTTCTTTTCTTCGTCAGTTCTATGTGTATTTTTTTCACAGGAACAACATTCTTTATTACAAGACATATTTTTTCTCCTTTAACCGTTTTTACACATTTATAATATACCCTATGGGGGTATATGTCAACATAAATTTATAAAAAACCGACATAACCTTCACAGCTATGTCGGCGTGTTGATTTCTATACATATTATTATAATAACTCTATGGCTTTTGCGATAATCTCTGCGTGATCGAATGCGAGCTTATCTTTACTTATATACTCGATTTTTCCGTTTTCGTATTTGAAGGATATAATGCAATTGCCATTATCAAGAGTAATTATCTGACTTTTAACTGTCAAGTCAAACCATTCGGCGTTTTTTGCGTCATCTCCCGCAAGTGCTTTACATTCGGTAAAATCGATTTTTACAAGATACGCTTGCGTAACGACCCAGCCACGAGGGTCTCTGTCGGGCTTGCTGAACAGACCGATAGGGGAGATACACTCGGAATTTACACCGGTTTCTTCAAGCAATTCTCTGTGTGCGGTTTCTTCCATTGTTTCCGTTTGACGTGAAAATCCGCCCGGTAACGCCCACATATTTATAAACGGGTGTCCGCCGCGTTGTATCAAAAGTAATTTTTTCTGTTCGCCTTTTAAGCCGATAACAACAATATCTGCGGTAAGATAAGGTCTCGGATAGTTCTTTTCTTTATATTTTTCTAAAAATTCTTCCTCGGTCAAGCCGTTTTTATCTCTGATTTTATCCATAATATCATCCTAAAAAAGAATCGGCTGCGGTAAAACAGCCGATTCGGTTAAACAAAACTCAAGTTGATTAGAAATCAACCTCTGTATCATAGTAGCAGCACTTGAGGAGCTTCTCCATCTCTTCAACAGAGGGCTGGCGGGGATTGGAGCCTGTG
The DNA here is from genome assembly GCA_052273625.1 of Candidatus Fimenecus sp. Classification (GTDB taxonomy): domain Bacteria; phylum Bacillota; class Clostridia; order Oscillospirales; family Acutalibacteraceae; genus Fimenecus. The sequence goes on from DAVZHW010000020.1 coordinate 15,673, forward strand.
CAAGCGTCTGCAATGGCATTGACAGCAATGTCGTGAAGTCTCTCAAGGAATACATCCTCGGGAACAAAACCGTTTTCGGTCGGATAGCTGTCTGCACCGTAGTTCTTAATGCAATGCGGAATGTTAAGCTCGTCGTTCATCTTACGAAGATAAGCAATCAAAGCCGCAACCTTTTCATCATCGGAAGCTGATTTGTCGCAGATGCCCATATAATCAACGATTACGCCGTAACGCTTTTTAGCTGTTTCGTCCTTTGCGTTGAATGCGATAACCTTTGGAAGATACATAGCGTTTGCAGCGCCGTGAATAATGTGAGCGCCGTAGTCGGCAAATGCAGCGCCTGTTTTATGTGCCATTGAGTGAACGATACCGAGAAGTGCGTTTGAGAAAGCCATACCTGCAAGGCACTGAGCGTTGTGCATACGGTCTCTTGCTTCCATATCGCCGTTATATGACGGAACAAGGTCTTTCATAATCATTTCGATAGCATGAATTGCAAGCGGGTCTGAATAATCGCTGTTAGCGGTTGAAACATAAGCCTCAACGGAATGCGTCATTGCGTCCATACCTGTGTGAGCGACAAGCTTTTTAGGCATTGTCTCGGCAAGCTCGGGGTCAACAATAGCGACATCAGGAGTGATCTCAAAGTCAGCTATCGGATACTTAATGCCCTTTGAATAGTCGGTGATGATTGAGAACGCAGTAACCTCCGTTGCAGTACCCGAAGTTGAAGAAACAGCACAGAAATGAGCCTTTTTACGAAGTTCGGGAAGTCCGAATACCTTACACATATCTTCAAATGTGCACTCGGGATATTCATATTTAATCCACATTGCCTTTGCAGCGTCGATAGGAGAACCACCGCCGATTGCAACAATCCAGTCGGGCTGGAAGTCTATCATAGCCTGTGCGCCACGCATAACGGTTTCGACAGAGGGGTCTGATTCGATTCCGTCGAAAATTTTAACCTCCATACCTGCTTCTTTAAGGTATGCTTCAGCCTTGTCAAGGAAGCCGAAACGCTTCATTGAACCGCCGCCGACACAAATAATTGCTTTCTTACCCTTAAAAGTTTTAAGAGCCTCGAGCGAACCTTTACCGTGATAAAGGTCTCTGGGAAGAGTAAATCTTGCCATAATTTTTTGCCTCCTAAAAATGTGAATTCTAAAGCAAGCTGCTTTGTTTGTAAAAACAAATGATTGATAATAGTTTAACAATCATTTATGATATTATTATAGCATTTTCAAAAATAATTACAATACTTTTTTTATGAACTTTTTATGTTTTTTTGTGTAAAAATATGTTAGAATAATTTTGAATTTAATTTCACGGGCGGATAAAATGGAAACGATAAAAATTGTAAAATCCAACAGAAAAACTTTTTCTCTTGAAGTAAAGAGAGACGGCTCGGTTATTTTACGTGCGCCGATATTCGCAAGCAACAGGCAAATAGAAGAATTCTATAATAAGAATAAAGCTTGGCTTGAAAAGCATATAATTGAAAATGAAAAGAGAACGGAGAAAAGCAGGTCTTATCCTGCTTTTACCGAAGATGAAATAAAAGCTCTCAGAGCAAGGGCAAAGCAGTATATTCCGAAACGGGTAGAATATTGGGCTGAAATAATCGGAGTGAAATACAATTCCGTTTCAATCAGAGCGCAGAAAACACGGTGGGGCAGTTGCTCGTCAAAGGGCAATCTAAATTTTAATTGTCTTTTAATGCTTACCGATACGGAGACTATCGATTATGTTGTAATTCACGAGCTTTGCCACATTAAAGAGCTCAACCATTCAAAGCACTTTTGGTCTCTTGTCGAAGCATATATGCCGAATTATAAAGAAGTGCAGAAGCATATTAAGAGTATTGAGCCGCAAATATTTTCAAGGCTTGAAAAATAGAAAAGCTTTCATTTGGCACTTTTTTAATTTGCCCATTACTTTATTTTTATTTAATATTAAAAAAGCTGTTGACATTTCATCGGTTTTGTAGTATTATATTTGAGCACTTGGGAAAAGTAGATATCGCGGGGTAGAGCAGTTGGTAGCTCGTCGGGCTCATAACCCGGAGGTCGTGAGGTTCAAGTCCCACCCCCGCAACCAAAAGAAAGGCAAGTTTTTTGACTTGCTTTTTTCTTTTGGTTGCAATAAAGCGCATCAAAAGGTGCATGAAGAATGAAGCCGCCTTCGGCTATGAAGCGTGCCTGCGGCACATTAAAACGGAAGAGCGCTTTGCTTCATGTTTTGTGAAACAAAATGCTTCGTGTCGGCGTAAGCCGACACTTCATTTTTCATTGGATTTGACATTGTTTTATGTTATAATTTGTGTTAGAAAGTAGGTGCGTACTATGCGTAATGATAAATTATCTGTGCAATCAATGGATTTTTCGGTTTCAATAATTAATTTAGTAAAATATTTGAAAGAAAATAGGGAACATATTATTTCAAATCAAATCGGCAGAAGCGGAACAAGTATAGGCGCAAACATTCGTGAAGCACAATACGCACATGGCAAGGCGGATTTTATTGCTAAACTGCAAATAGCACTCAAAGAAGCAAACGAAACAGGATATTGGATAGAATTGCTTTTTAAAACAAATTATATCAACGAAAACCAATATAAAGAATTAGAATCTGCATGCAAAAGTTTGCGTGCTATGCTCGTCGCTTCCATCAATACAGTTAAAGCGAACAATAAATGAAATTGCATTTTGGAGTATAAGTTATGAATATCAAAATCAGAGAAATTTGTAAAAATGATTATGATAAAATATTCAGTTTAATGAATAATGAATTGGGCTACGCAAATGTTGATTATAACGGATTATCAAAACGGCTTGATTTAATGAAAGCTCAAGATAATTATCATATTTTTTGCGCTTTTTCGGACAATAGTCTGGTTGGTTTTATCGGCACTATACAAGAAATTGCATTTGAACTTGAGAATGATTATTTGCGAGTTATAGGGATTGCTGTTTCAAAATCACTTCAATGCAACGGAATAGGAACTTTGCTGTTAAACTATGTTGAAAATTTTGCAAAATCGAACGGTTTTTCACTTGTTGCGTTAAACAGCGGATTGCAGCGCTTTGACGCACATAAATTTTATGAGAAAAACGGATTCTTAAAAAAATCATTTGGTTATACAAAAACAATTCTTTAAAATATCTATTTCGGAGCTACAAGCCATGAAAAAACTGTCTTTATGACAGGTTTATTTTTTAATTAGGGTTATGAGCACGACGAGCGTGCTCGTTGGGACGAACCCACACTCCGCTGCCGGTGGCAGAAAAAGGAGCGTGGGTGAGGTGAAGAAATAAGGAGCAATGCGAAGCGCACCAAGCGAGCAGGGCGACTATATTTCTGAGGGGCAAGCAAGGCGAAGCCTTGTGAGAAACCCGGAGGTCGTGAGGTTCAAGTCCCACCCCCGCAACCAAAACAGAAAAATCCGAACCAAATTTTCCCAATAGGAAAAGGGTTCGGATTTTTTGTTTATTTCTGAAATATTACATACAATTACAGCTCTGCAATCAAACGATTACAGAGCTTTTTTAATCACGTTATGTTAATGCTTATTTCGCCTTGAATAGCATGTTTTGTTTTTACACAAAGAGTATTGGCAATAAACGAAAAGGAACTGTCTTTAGTAGTAAATGTATTAGGACAACTTCCATATACCGTATGCAAATCTTCAATACTTTAGGCACTACCTATGTTGCAAAAATGCAGACAAAAAAGCTTTTGTCTGAAAAGTATCCGTTGTCAAAAGATTTCAAGGAATCTGATGAATTTAAGGAAATACTTTCAAGTCTTGAATAATAAATTCCATACGAAACAAAGGCACTCTTTAACAGGGTGACTTTGTAGCATTTATTATGTCAGTTTTTGGATGTCAAGTCTTTTATAAATGGAACTACCGCCAACAGAGAACTGACCGCCGGCAAAATACTAAACAAGAAGAACAGCATTGCAAATAAAGCGGTGTATTCCGCACTTTCTCTCGCAACAAAACCGTTTGCAATATACTCATTCAGTTTGGCCGTTTCGGCACTCGTGAAGCCTATTACCATATATCCTGCACTCGATATCAATGAAGAAGCACCGCTTTGAATTTTGATAATTGCAGTCTGAAAAGAGAAGAACAATGCTGTCGGCTTTGCACCTGATAGTTTGTATTCTAACTCGACTGCTTCATCAATCAGCAGAGTACGGATGTTTGAAGCAAGACTCAAAAAACTGCCTGATACAAGTGAGAGTATGAACATAACCGCAAAATTTCCTAAAGTGTTCATTGTTGTTTTGTTGCCGAGATACAATATAAAAATCATAATGTTTGGCAGTATGGATACAAGGTTGCATATCACATAGGCTTTCTCATTTCCGAGTTTTCTTGAAAGTATAGGTACAAGAAAAGTCGAAAGCATTAAACCGACAAAACTACCTGTACCGAGCAAGAATGTATAAAGAAGGGTAAGACCTGAATTTTTGCTTGAAAAGTAAAAGGCAACCAACGCAGGCAAGACCACTCCTTGCAAAGCACTCATTGAAGAGAACAGTCCTGATATGATAATTTTCCGCAAAAGAGGATTGGTAAGTATATATCTGTACTGTTGCTTCTCATTAGAACTCTTCTTTTCGGTATATTGTAACCGTTCTTTTGATACGGTTAACTGATAAAGAATATAGCCGACAATTGAGAAAACAAGAGTAATAATGAAAAATGCATTTCGTTCATCTGTTTGTGTTCCGCCAAGTGCTCCTGAAGCTGCAAAAGCAAGCGGCTGAACAATTAGACAACAAATACTGCAGACCATTGCACCCACGGGACGAAGAGAAAGTAGCTTTGTGCGTTCCCCTTCGTCTTTGCACAGTACATTAGGATAACTTATCATCGGGATATCGCCAAATGAAAAGATAATCCCCCAAAGAAAGAAAACAACAAATCCATAAATAATAATCGTTGCATTCTGAAGTGTACTGTTGCCGTCAGAATATATCTTCATGGTAAAGCAAAGAACTGTAATAACGGCAGTTGGCAGAGGTAAATACCATAGATAATTTGCTAAAGGCCATTTGCTTTTGTTGATGAATGCACCAATGAACGGGTCTTTTACCGCATCAAAGATTTTAGCCGAACTGAGTATGATTCCGAGCCAAAAGGCAGGAATTAAAATGGTGAATTGCAGATAGTAGGCAAAGCAGGATGACACAAGTGCGTATAGTATGTTCTGCCCTGACAGACCTAAAAGATAGCGTGTTTTTTCGTTATGCAGTTTTGTTTTCATTGTGAAACTCCTTTCGGTGCATACTATTGGTATGTATAATGGCGAAATTTATTGCCGCAGGTGCGGCTTATTTTTTATTCATACTTTTGGTATGTATACTGCCTTAATAAATTGCCACCGAGGTGGCAACCTATCATTTTCTGTTATCCATTTCGTTGATTTGCTTATTCATATTGTAAACCGCCGGATACATATCAGCAACATCGACACCGAGCATTGCCATCATACCTAAAATTACCTGACACTTTTTCTCAATGTCCTCATCACTCATTGAAAAAACAAGAGGATTGAGCCAAACATTAGCAAGTAAAGATATAATCTCTGCCAGTTCTTTGGCAAACGGTACTTTGATAGAACCGTCTTTTATTCCCTCTTCAAGAACCGGTTTGATTGCGTTGGGCGCAATATCATTCACAGACCTTAAAAGCAGGTCGCTTAACATATGTGGCATATTCTGGAGATGAATACCCATACTTCTGAACTTCTGCTCCTGTTCGTCAACAAGAGACTCATAAAGCATTGCTTTAAGCTTCTGCGCACCGTTAAGAGAGGTGTCCTCTGCTATCTTATTCCACTTGCGAGCCAAAGAGTTTTCTTGAAAAAGCCTTGCAGTAACAGCATTCAGAATATCCTCTTTTGATGTGAAATGGTGATAAATAGCACCTTTGGTCAAACCGCCTAAATTATCGATAATATCTTGAATTGTTGTGTGTTCGTAACCTTTTTCAAGAAACAGCTTTTGTGCCGTGTCAAGAATCAGGGTTACTGTCTCTTCCGGGTATTTGTTTCTAGCCATAATTCACCTTACATACTTTTAGTATGTTAATTATATCAGTCACTACTGTAATTGTCAAGAGTTTGCCCTGAAATGTATACTATAGGTAGTAAAAAATTGTTTAATATGATATAATACGTTTATCATCAAAAAAAGAGTGCTAACATTGATTTATAGAGTAGATTCGTTCACGGAAAACAATATAAACCCTATAACTAATTGTGAATATGATTCGACTTGGTTAGTGTTTGCTCTTTCCTCTGATATGGATACACCCATGATTGTTGGTACGAACAACGGCTGTGCTTATACCATAAAAATCAGCAAACAGCTTCACGATGATTGGAAAATGGCTGTCAGAGATTTTATTGGATACTGTGATGCAAATAGAATTAATGGTATTATAGCGGCTACAGAAAATGAATATAGCGAAGCACAGAATTATTATGTCGGTCACAGCTATAACGAAACATTCTTGCGTGATTATGAAACACCGGTTTTAGTACATAGTACCTCAATGGAAAATTGGATTCAGATACAGAAAGACGGTATGCTTAAAAGTTGGAATAAACTCAACATCTTTAAAAAAGAACCAATTGGTAAACAACTTGGTGACCCTGTTCATTTCAGTGATTACATTATGTTCGGCGGCGGTGTCAGCAGCGAAATTGTTGTTAATGCCTTATAACAAAGCACATAGATATCTTTTGACACTTATAACACATCATTGACAAACCTACAAATTAAAATAATTATTTCACAACCTGTTATTGACTTTATTAACTATTTTATATATAATATTTAAGCACGATTTGCTGGTGTGGCGAAATCGGCAGACGCAAGGGACTTAAAATCCCTCGGTAGCAATACCGTACCGGTTCAAGTCCGGTCACCAGCACCACGTCGTCACGGACTTTGTATCGTTCGTGACGGCTTTTTTATTGAAAAAATCCGTCATTCACTCACGCCGTCATTTCTCCTTTCCGAAACAGGTCACGCTCAAGTTGCCTGTTCGGTTGTAAACGCCCTCACAAACGACTTTGTTTCGCTGCCACACTGTTTCGGGTTATTATTAGTTTTTCTGACACATTTTTGCATCTGCTGTTTTTTGTTTAGATTTTCGGCAGGATTCGAACCGTCAGTCCATCTTTTGCGAAGCAAAAGGGACATATAATTGTTGCCGTGAACGGCAAACGCAGCTTGGCTTTCAAGTCCTGTCATCTCGACCAAACAACCCTCATTGCTTAATTACAGTGGGGGTTGTTTACTTTTATGTTTTCTAACTCAAAATATTTTCAGGAAATTTTCAAAAATCTATTGACAAATATTCTGTTTGGTGTTACTATGTTAGCACATTAGCACTTTACCACGATAAAGCAGGCTGAATTTTCAATAATTTGGAGGAGAAAACAATGAAAAAAGTAATTGCAGTTATTTGCGCATTTGCACTTGTAGCTTGTATGTTTGCAGGCTGCGGTGCTAAGAAGACAGAGACCTCGGACCTTGAATATGTTAAGGAAAAAGGCACTTTGGTAGTAGGTATTACAGAGTTTGAGCCTATGGATTATAAACAGGCAGGCAGCGACGAATGGGTTGGTTTTGATGCCGATATGGCAAGAGCTTTCGCAAAGAGCCTCGGCGTTGACGTAAAGTTCGTTCTTATTGATTGGGACAACAAAGCGTTAGAGCTTTCCGACAAGAAGATTGACTGTGCATGGAACGGTATGACTCTTACCGATGAGGTTAAATCATCAATGGATTGCACAAAAGCTTATTGCAACAACGGTCAGGTTGTTATTGTTAATAAAGATGTAGCTGATAAGTATAATACCGTTGAAGCTTGTAAGGATCTCAAATTTGCTGTTGAGGCAGGCTCGGCAGGCGAAAAAGCAGCTAAGGAGAACGGCTTTAACATAACCTCCGTTTCCGATCAGGCATCTGCTCTCTTAGAGGTTAAATCAGGCACTTGTGATGCTGCTGTTATCGACAGACTTATGGCGGCTGCAATGGTAGGCGAGGGAACAAACTACGCAAACCTTACTTATACAGTTAACCTTTGCGACGAGGAATACGGTATCGGCTTCCGTAAGGGCAGCGACCTTGTTGAGAAGGCAAATGAGTTCTTGGCAGCTTCGGCAGCAGACGGTACAATGGAAAAGATAGCTGAACAATACGGCGTTCAGGCTTCGATTATTAAATAAGATAAGCTTATCAAAATGAATATATTTTCCGAACAGAGAATACTTAGGTACTCTCTGTTTCGGTGCGTTAGGAGTTATTATGAGTCAGTTCGCAGAACAGTTTCCGATAGTTTTCAATGCGTTGAACGTCGGTTTCCTGCAAACCTTCAAATTGTTTATTTTTACATTGGTCGGTTCAATTCCGCTCGGCTTGCTTATGTCGTTTGGCTCAATGTCTAAGTTTAAGCCGTTAAGAATTTTTATAAAGGTTTTAGTTTGGATTGTAAGAGGCTCGCCGCTTATGATTCAGCTTCTTATTATCTTTTATTTTCCCGGTCTTGTTTTCGGCGTTCAGCTTTGGGGAGGCGGAGAAAGCGGGAGATTTTTGGCTGCGTGTGTAGCGTTTATAATCAACTATGCGTGCTATTTTTCCGAGATATTCAGAGGCGGTATTGTCAGCGTTCCCAAAGGACAGCACGAGGCAGGCATTGTACTCGGTATGTCTAAATCACAGATTTTTTTTAAGGTAACTCTTCTTCAAATGATAAAGAGAATTATCCCTCCGCTTTCAAACGAGATTATTACTCTTGTTAAAGACACGTCTCTTTCAAGAATTATAGCTTTGCAGGAGATTATTTGGGCTGGTCAGTCGTTTATGAAAGGCTCACACGGTATTTCGGGCGTTATTTGGCCTTTGTTCTTTACGGCGGTTTATTATCTTGCCTTTAACGGCGTTTTGACAGTTCTTTTCTCAAAGCTTGAAAAGAAGCTTGATTATTTTAAGGTGTAAGGGGGAGCGAAATGAATATATTGGAAATAAACGATTTGCGTAAAACGTTTGATGATAACCAAGTGCTTAAAGGCGTTTCGCTTACTCTTGAGGAAGGTAAGGTTATGTCGCTTATCGGCTCGTCGGGAAGCGGTAAAACAACTCTTTTGAGATGTATCACAGGTCTTGAAAAGGCTGACAGCGGTATAATCAAGGTTGCCGGCAACACTCTTTTTGACGGCGAAAGGGCAGGTAAACGCACAAGCGAGGAAAATAGAAAAAATCAACTGCTCACAGGGCTTGTATTTCAGAATTTTAACCTTTTTCCGCAATACAGCGTTTTGAAAAATGTTACGCTTGCAAAAGAATTGCTTTTGAAAGAGGATTTCAAGGCAAAAAAGGTTGATAAAGAAGAAAGAAAAAAACAGCTTGACAATCTTCAGGAAGAGGCAAAGTCGATTATTTCAAGTGTCGGTCTTGCGGAAAAGCTTGACGCCTATCCGTGCGAATTGTCGGGCGGTCAGCAGCAGAGAGTTGCTATTGCAAGAGCGCTTATGCTTTCTCCTAAGCTTTTGTGCTTTGACGAGCCGACCTCTGCTCTTGACCCTGAAATTACGGGCGAGGTGTTAAAGGTTATTTCAAACCTTGCTAAAGAGGGCAGAACAATGCTTATCGTTACTCACGAAATGGGCTTTGCCAAAAGCGTTTCCGATAAGGTTGTGTTTATGGACGACGGCGTGCTTGCCCAGCAGGGTACTCCCGAGGAAATATTCGACGCACCTAAAAGTGAGCGACTTAAAAGCTTCCTTAATTCAACATTGAGAATGTAAAAGTATAAGCCTCTCATCTTTGAGAGGTTTTTATTGAATTTAATGTAAATATATGGTAATATTAAAGCAACAAATTGCGGAGGAATATGAAGCTTATGAATAAATGTATGTCTGTATGCAGGACTGTTGCATTGCTTCTTATACTTATTTTAACGTATGGATTTACTGTATTTGCAGAACCCGAGGAAGGCGGTACAGAAGCTCCGCCTGCCGAACCCGTAACACAACAACAGGAAGAACAGCCCGATTCGCCCAATCCCAAGGCACAGCAAAACAACAAAAAATCCTCAAACAGCGATCTTGCTTCTTTGAGCGTTGTCGGTAAAAGACAGGATGGATCGAGTGTTGAAATTCAGCTTTCTCCCGAATTTAAGCGTTCGACGAGGACGTATTCGATTTCTGTTCCCTATGATATTGTAAGTCTTGAAATCAATGCTGTTGCCGCCGACGGTAAATCGAGAATTGATATTCCGCAGGGCTATCTTACTCTTGATGTAGGCTCAAATAAATCCTTTGTCTATGTTATTGCCGAAAACGGTGCGAGACGTACTTATCAGATAAACAGCGTCAGAGCTTCCGAGGAAACAACCGTACCTGTTGAAACGGTAACCGCAGAGCCTCAAACTCAAGCACAGCCGACTACCGAGCCTCAAGCTGCCAATAATGTAACGCAAACAGAGGCGGCATTAACCGTTCCCGTTGAAATTGAAAATACGCATAGCGTTTATTATAAGCTCGCTATCGCTTTTGGCGCTATAGGCTTAATTTTGCTTGTTGTTGCCATTGCTTTGTTTTACAGAAACAAGAAATTAAAGGAGAGTAGGTTTTAATGAAAAAGGTTGTCTATGAGGAATGTCCGTATTGCGGCTCAAAAATGTTAGCATACGGTTATCAAACCGAAAACGCTTGTGCTTATACCGATGTCAGAGGCGGAGTTTTCGGCTCTCAAATAGTTCACACAATTTGTAAGGATTGCGGAAGCATAGTTCATAGTAGCGTTTTAAGGCCTGAGATATTTAAGGAATTCCTTGATCCCGAAAACAAGAAAATCTTTGAGGAGCAGGAAAAAGCAAAGCCTAAAAAAGAAAAAGAGGGAATATTGGAAATCATTGTTGATGATGAGGAAAAATAATTTAACAGCAAATTTTTGACAGGAGGCAAATTTGTCTCCTTGTTTTTATTTTACGGTTGGCAAAACAGTATTACAAGCATATAATCATTCTAAATAGAACGATTGTTAGGAGATAAATATGTTTTTTATTTTCTGCACTTTGAAGCCGTTTAATAAGCTCCCTGTCATCCAAGATCTTCGACGAGGTTGAAACATGGGATTTTGTTCAGCGGCAACCGATAGATAAAGCTACAAAATTACCCCACAAGCTTCTTGTGGGGTAATAATTTTATAACGGCATTACGCCGTAGTATATGAAATACAGATAAGCAATTACGCCTGCTTGCAAAATCATAATAGCGGGAATACCTATCATAAACTTTTTATGCTTTGTTTTGTGCCGTATTTTTTTCATTGTAATATACATTGCCAAAGAGCCGCCGAGTGCGGAAAGCAACAACAACGTTGACTCTCTTATTCGTCTTTTACAGCTTTTCGCCGCCTTTTTGTCATATACGGTTATGATAACGGAAACGAGCGAAATTGCCGCAAAATAAATTAAATAATAAATCATTTTATCACCGAATATATTATAAAGGAATCATTTTTTGTGTCAAGAAGGTGTTAAAATGCGTAGATTTATTTTGATTTTTATTGTGCTGTCTTTTTTTCTCACATCCTGTACAAGCACAAATATAACCGAGCCGAAGCAGGAGGGAAATAATCTTGAAAGCACGGCAGAATGTGTAAAAGCGGTATGGATAAATTATAACGAGCTTAGTATGAAGTCTGAAGCCGATAAAAGTGAAAACGCTTTTAGAATTAAGGCTGAGGAGATGATGAAAAGCTGTGCCGAGTACGGTTTTAACAGAGTTTTTGTTCAGGCTCGTCCTTTCTGTGACGCTTTTTATAAATCGGAGCTTTTCCCTGCAAGTGAATATTTAAGCGGCTCTCAAGGCGAATACATCGGTTATGACGCACTTGAAATTCTGTGCGAATACGCTCATAAATATTCTTTGAAAATCGACGCTTGGATAAATCCTTACAGGGTATCATATAAAACCGATATTAACGCCTTGTGCGAGGACAGTATTGCAAGAAAATGGTATTGCTCGGACGACAACGTCAGAAATGTAATTGTTCTTCCGAACGGTATATATTTCAACCCTGCAAAGGACGCCGTACACAAGTTGATTTTAGACGGTGTTCGGGAAATTATAAATAATTATGATGTTGACGGTATACATATGGACGATTATTTTTATCCGACAACAGACAGTACATTTGATAAGACGGAGTACACCGATTATACAAATTCGGGCGGCAAAATGTCTTTAGACGAATGGCGGCGTGAAAATGTAAATTCCCTTGTCAGCGATATTCATACGGCTGTAAAATCAAAGGATGAATGTTTGATTTTCAGCATAAGCCCGTCGGGAGATATTGAAAAGAATGTATCGGCTTATTATGCTGATATACCCCAATGGTGTAAGACGGGCGGTTATGTTGACTTGATAATTCCGCAGCTGTATTACGGCTTTCAAAACGAAAGCAAGCCTTTTGAGGATATATGCTTGAAATGGCTGAGGCTTGAAAGAAATGAAAATGTTAACTTGTGTATCGGACTTGCTGTTTATAAATACGGTAAAGAGGATAAATACGCAGGCGCAGGAATTTCGGAATGGCGGGAGAATACCGATATAATTTCTCGGCAAATCGAGTTTGTAGGCTCACAAAATGAAAGCGTAGGGATTGCTTTATATTCCTATTCCTATATTTTTTCAAAAAATAATGTAAACAATTATATTTTCGAGTTGCAAACAATAAAAAATATGCTACAATGAACGTATATAAATTTTTACGGAGCACAGGAATGAAAAAACAGATACTTAGAATTGCAGAAATGATGCTTTTAGCTGTCATAACGGTCGGCATTTGTTTTGTCGGCTTGAAATACTTAAAGGAAGCGCAGCCTCAACAGCCGATAGTTGATGAAGCTACAACGTTGGCGCAGGCTGTTCAAGAGGTTGCGGCAGAGGAAAAGACGCTTGTTATAACGTCTCCGACAGAAAGCAAAATTACCGTAAACGAGCCGTCGATAGTCATTACAGGCGTTTGCAGACCGGATTTACCGCTTACAATAAACGATATTCCGATTGAAAAGGCAGAGGACGGAAGCTTTTCGTATTCTTTGCAGCTTAATGTAGGCGAAAATACAGCAGTTATTACAAACGGCGTTGAAACCTTTGAATTTAAGATTACATACAAGTTTTCAATTATAAATTCTGTTTCACCAAAGGGTAAGGTTTCTGTTGACGGCGGAACGGAAATCACGCTTACTGCCGAGGCACTAAAAAATTCCGAGGTTTACGCAATGCTCGGAAAAGACAAAATCACAATGTCCGTTGTGGCTTGCGGAGATGTGTTCGATACATATCAAGCTGTTTTTACAGCTCCTGCATCTGCTGCGAAATCCGTTAAGCTCGGGAAAATAACCTTTTATGCTTCACTTGACGGAATGAAGGACAGTATGGCAGGCGGAACAGTTACAATTAAGCCTGTTTCCTCTGCAAATGTAAATATTGAAACGGGTAGGGGCGAGGTAGTTCCTCCGAGCATTGACAGCAACGGCTTTGTAAATGTGCTGTCTCCGTATGTTGACCACCAAAAGGGAAATGCCTTGATGTGTATAGTGAATACAGATTATGCCGAGACTGTTCCCGCAAGCACGGCGGATGATAAATCCAATCCCGAATATACGCCCTTAATCAAAGGTACTGTTGACTACATAAAGAGCGAGGCCGTTTATGATAATACCGAGTATTATATTCTGCTTTCGGGAACGAAGGTTGAAAAAAAGAATGTTACTTCTTTTAACGGATATGTAATGCCGACTAATACCGCAACGGTTTCTTCAAACGAGAAAAGCACGGCTGAAATTACAATGAATTGGAAAGTGCCGTTTTACTCTGTTTTGCGAAATCAGTCGTATTATACGGGATATTCAGGCAGAAAATTCAATGTTTCTTCTTTTACCTCAAAATATATTGATTTTGTGTTCAAATATACCAATGCGGCGGACGGCAGCGTGAAATTTTCAAAAAGCTCTGTTGTAAGCTCTGCCGAATGGGTGAATGTCGGCGATGACGGTACAGCTACTTTAAGAGTTCATCTTAAAAATTCGGGCAAGTTTTACGGCTACAGGGCTTATTATTCTTCCGATAACCGTCTTATATTGAAATTTAACGAAAAGCCGCAGGCGAAAGGCGCAACCGTTGTAATCGACCCGGGGCACGGGGGCAAGGACTGCGGTGCTATTGCGGTAAATGGTACTTATGAGTCAAAGCTTAATTTGTCGCTTGCGCTTAAGGTTAAAACTAATTTGGAAAGCAAGGGTTATAATGTCAAAATACTCCGTACGGGAGATACGGGTAAAACGCTTGATGAGCGTCAGGCTCTTGCGAGAAGTCAAGGCGGCGATATATTCGTTTCTCTCCATCACAATTCTTCGCCAAGCTCGTCTTTAAGCGGAACGGAAGTTTATTATTACAGAGCTTATTCTAAATCGCTTGCGTCAAGTATTCACGCAAGGCTTGCCAATGAATGGCGAAGCGTTTATTCCGATAATTCTAATATGTATAACAAGGTTGTTGCGCCTGACGGGGGAGTCAGATACTATCCGTTCAGGGTTACAAGAATTGAAGAGTGCCCTGCGGTGCTTGTTGAATGCGGTTATCTTTCAAATCCGACCGAATGTGCGTATGTCTGCGACGATAATATAAATTCTCGTATGGCTAATGCAATAGCACAGGGAATTGAGGATTATTTTGCCAATGCTTGAGGCGTAATTTTTGTTGAATAAAAATCAGAAATGTGTTATTATGTAAAAAATGCTTGAAAGGATGTTTTGATGAAAGCGAAGAGAGTATTATCAATCTTTATTGTTACGGCGGTGCTTGTGATTTTGCTGGCGATTTCTGCTTTTGCAAAGACGACCGGTGTTACAAGCGGACAGGTAAATGTTCGCTCGGGTCCGGGTAAGACACACAGCCTTGTTTATGAAAATTTGCCGAGCGGAGTTTCGGTGGAAATTCTCGAAACGGTAAACAGTGATGACAGGTCAAAGCCGTGGCATCATATCAATTTTACCTTTAACGGTAAGGCTTATACCGGTTACATAAGCTCGGGCTATGTTAATAATATTTCATATTCAGACGATAACAATAACGGTACATATACAACTGAAATACCGAAGGAATATGTCTCATATGTTTCTGCGCTCAAAGAAAAGCATCCGAATTGGACGTTTAAGTTTTACAATACAGGACTCCAGTGGAGCGACGTTGTAAAAGGCGAAACAAAGCCGGGCATCAGTGCAATTTCAGGAACAAAGCCGATTTCCTACCGTTCCACCTCTTATAATTTCAAAAAAGAGAGTGTGACGGGATATGTTTACGGCTATTACATTAAAATAGACGGAGCAACCGCTACTGTTATAAATACTGACGGCAATCTTAATGTCAGAGACGGTATAGGAACGTCAAAGACAAATATAATTTGCTCTATTCCTGCGGGAACGGTTGTAAATTATCTCGGCTTTGCAGGAACTGACGAAAAGGGCAGAGAGTGGCATAAAATCTCAATTGACAATGGATATACTTTTACGCCGATTGAAGGTAAAAGTTGGTATCAGGCTCACGGTCAAGTAGTTCAGTATTATCTTGACCCGAGGAATTTCCTTGATGAGCAATCGATATTTATGTTTGAAAATCTCGGCTTCAATTCGTCTGTACATACCGTAGCCGGTGTTCAAAGCATACTTGATAAAGCGGCTTGGGCAAAGGAAGCTGTACAAACAACCGACGGCAGAAGCATCTCATACGCAGAAGCCTTTTATGAAGCCGGTCAAAAGTATGGCGTTTCGCCTTATCATCTTGCATCAAGAGCTGTTCAAGAGGTAGGTGCGAGTGGCTCGGATGCTGCTTGGGGAAGCAATTCAACCTACAACGGTATTTATAATTTTTACAGTATCGGTGCAAATACCGGTATGATGGACGGACTTGAATGGGCAAGTCAAAGCGGTAGCTATGGCAGACCGTGGAACACGGCGTATAAGTCAATTATCGGCGGTGCGGAGTTCATAGCAAAAGGCTATATCAGCGAGGGACAGTCAAGTCTTTATTTCCAAAAATTTGATGTAATTGCATCAGGCGGACTTTACAATCATCAGTATATGTCTAACGTTTCAGCACCTGCAAGCGAAAGCATAAATGTTTACAAAGGCTATGATAATATAAACTGCTTAGACTCTAACTTTGAGTTTATAATTCCTGTTTATAAGAACATGCCCATTTTAGCTTGCAAATTGCCCGTCTCTTCCAACACGCCTAATATGGAAAAGGATACGGATATTGCATTTGCTTTTCCTGATGTGTTCTCGGGAGACTGGTATTATAACGCTGTAAGATTTAATGTTGAAAAGGGCTATGTTACCGGTTATCAAAACGGTACATTCGGGCCCTCGAACAACATTCAAAGACAGGACTTTGTGCTTATTCTTGCAAGAATTGCAGGCGCAAACCTCTCGGCGTATGAGGGACAGAACGGCGGCTTCTCTGACGTTCAGACAGGCTCTTACTACGCTT
>DAVZHW010000021.1:0-31857 GCA_052273625.1 Candidatus Fimenecus sp.
TTCGAAAAACGACAGCTCCCTCGTCAGAGGGAGCCTGAATATGCGGTTGTCCGTTTATTTGATTTAATATATAATTTGTTGCGGACAGGGGCAAGTCCTGTCCCTATATTAAATTTATTATTAAAACTTTTCCTCTTTTTTTCATTTATTTATACTCAGTTCATAATTTAATGTTTTAATATTGCAATCGGCCGTTAATTTGGCTATAATATTATTTGATTATTAAAAGAAACCGAGGAGAAGAAATGGAAAGAAACAAACTTGATCCCACACCACAGGTACATCCGTACCCCGAAACTACAATGTTCGGAGCTGTTGAAATGGCAAAAAACACTTACCCGAAAGCTATTGCTTATGACTTTCAGGGCAAGCTTACTACATATACTCAGTTTGTAAAACATATTGAAGACGCCGCAAGAGGCTTTATAAAAAACGGCATTAAGCGTGGCGATAAGGTTACAATTTGTATGCCTAACACTCCGCAGGGAATTATTTGCCTTTATGCACTTAACAGAATCGGTGCTATCGCAAATATGGTGCACCCCCTTTCGGCGCAGAAAAACATCACTTTCTATCTTGATTTTTCAGAGAGCAAAATGATTCTTACTATGGATATGTTCTATGAAAAGGTCAAGGCGGCGGTTGACGAATCAAGCACAAACGCAAGAATTATCGTTGCAAGAATTCAGGACGAATTACCGCTTCCGCTTGGTGTCGTTTACTGCGTTGCAAAGAACACCAAGAATATGAAATACCCCGACAGAAAGGGCGATTTCCTTTGGACGGACCTTGTAAAATCCGGTAAGGGCGTTACACTTCCCCCTGTTGATTACAGAAAGGATGAAACTGCCGTTATTCTTTACAGCGGCGGTACAAGCGGAAAGCAAAAGGGTATTATGCTCTCTGATTTGAGTTTTAACGCTATCGGTATGCAAATTGCTGAAATTTGCGGCGTTAATCTCAACGATAAGTGCTCATTTCTTTCGGTTATGCCGATTTTCCACGGCTTCGGTCTCGGTATCGGTATTCACACAATACTTATTAACGGTGCACGTTGTATTCTTATGCCGCAGTTTACAACCGATTCTTATGCTAAGACAGTTTTGAAGAAAAAGCCCAACTTCATTGCAGGCGTTCCGACGCTTTATCAGGCATTATTTGAGACAGATCGCTTCAACGGTCAGGATCTTTCCTTCCTTGTCGGCGTATTCTCAGGCGGCGACGCATTGAGCCCCGAGCTTAAAAAGAAGGCTGATAAGTTCTTGAGAGATCACAATGCAAACATTCAAATCCGTGAGGGCTACGGTCTTACAGAATGTGTTACCGCAAGCTGTGTTACTCCCTTTGACCGTTCAAAGCCCGGCAGTATCGGTCTCCCCTTGCGTGATACAACATATAAAATCGTTGAGCCCGGTACATTTAACGAAGTGCCGCTTGGCAAGGACGGCGAGATTATCCTCTCAGGTCCTACTCTTATGCTTGGTTACCTCAAAGAGGAGCAAGAGACAAACGACACTCTTAAATATGATGAAAACGGCACAAAATGGCTCTTCACGGGCGATATGGGCTATATGGACGACGAGGGCTTTGTTTACTTCAAGCAGAGAATTAAACGTATGATCGTTACAAGCGGCTACAACGTTTATCCGTCAAGAATTGAGGATGTTATTGACAAGTGCCCCGATGTTAACTACTGCTGTGTTATCGGCGTAAAGGACCCCTATAAGATGCAGAAAATCAGAGCATATATCGTTCTTAATGAGGGCGTTCCCGCAACAGCAGGCGAAAAAGAAAGAATCAAGGACTTCTGCAAGCCTTATCTTGACAGATATGAGTGGCCTAAGGAAATTGAATTCAGAGACGCTTTACCGAGAACACTTGTAGGTAAGGTAGCATATCATACACTTGAAGAGGAAGCAGAAAAGAATGGATAAGCCTAAAAGCAGAAAAAGAGTAAGAAGGTACTACGGAACGGCAAAAAGATTTATAAAGGTTATGATTGCGGTTGTCGCACCGAAGCTTATGAAAAAGCTCCACGCAACGGTTGAGCCGTACACACCTAAGCACGAAACCTTTATTATTATCGGTAACCACACAGACATATTCGACCCCGGTTATCAAATGGTTGCGTTAAACAGATATATTCGATTTGTTGCTGCCGATTTCCTTTTAAGACTTCATCCGATTGCAAAGTTTCTTCTCGGAACGCTTGAGGGTGTTATTGTAAAGGAAAGAAATAAATCCTCGGATATGTTGGTTGAGGAAATTCTCGAAAACCTTCGAGCAGATATTCCCGTAGGACTGCACGCCGAGGGTATGGTTACAACAAACGGCGAAACAGGCTATATTTCCCCCAACACAGGCAAGCTTGTTAAGGATTCCGGTGTTGCTCTTATTACATTCAGAACTGTCGGCGGCTATCTTCGCAAGCCGAGATGGGCTCATGTCGGCAGAAACGGCCCCGTTCACGGAGAGGTTGTAAACGAATACAGTCCCGAGGAATTGAGCAAATATTCCATTGACGAAATAAATGAGATAATCAAGCGTGATATTTACGTCAACGCTTATGAGGAGCAAAGAAAAAATCCGCACACCTATTCGGGCGAAAAACTTGCCGAATATGCGGAAAGGCTTCTTTATGTTTGTCCTAAATGTCACAAGGTTGACACACTTCATTCAAAGGATGATGAATTCACCTGCGAATGCGGATATACAGTTACTCAAGGTGAAGACGCTTTTTGGCACAGCAACAAAAACGAGGTTATCTTTGATAACGTTCTCGATTGGGATAAATGGCAGAGAAAGGAATGGAAAAACATTCTCCTGTCAGCTGATGACGGCGTAATTCTTTCCGAAGAGGAGCAGATAGTTTCGACTGTTATCGATAATGAGCCTCACACCCTTTCCGAGCATACAACAATCAATCTTTATAAAGACCGTTTTGAGCTTGTTGAGGAAGAAAAAACAATCGTTCTCAAGCTTGATAAACTCAAAAGAGTTCAAAATGCTTCGACTCAAAACCTTGTTATAATAGATGAGGACTCCACCTATTATCTTTTATCCTCAAAGCGTCCACGCTCATCAGACAAATATGTTGCCGCTTGGTACTATTTAACGGGAAGAGATTATAAATAATACAATCGCTCTCGACATTAGTTGGGAGCGATTTTTTGTATAAAAAACAGACCCGACAAAAGCCGGGTCTGATTTTATATTCAAATATTATTTCTTAAAGAGTTTTGCCTTAACAACACCCTTTGGATCTTTTATTAAAAGAACCGCCGTCCAAACAACAAGTCCGAGAGCTATTACAGAAAAGCCCAAGAATGTGTCATTGAGCATATCGGAAATTTCAGGAGTAAAGTATTCACTTCCCATTTCAGCATACTCAAATATTGCGTCAACGAACCACATAATCGATGCACCCCAGAACATCCAACAAAGAACATCAAGTCGAAGCTCGTTTTTGTCTGCATTTTTATACCAAATAGCTGTGCATACTGTTGCAGCAATGATTGTAATTAAAAGCGTCATATTTTTATTCCTTTATTCAGATATTTTTTCTCGTGCTGCTTTTTCGGCTTTCTTTTCAATAACAGAAGAAACAACGAGCATTACACACCAAACAGCAGTTACAAGCAATGCCATTGTAACGCCGGCGGTTGCCATTTCATGAAGCATTTCAGCCGTATCCTCAGGATTGCTCATTGCAGTTAAGAATGGGAAATAAGGAACAATTTCGCCGTGCCAAAGGTGTTCAAAAGCAAGGAGGAATGAACCGCCCCAAAGGAGTTTGGTTAACCAACCGAGTTTTCTTGAAAACGGAATTTTGTTAGCGTTTTTGGTTTCAATCGTGCTAACAGCAGTTTCCTTTGCAACCGATTTCTCTTTCTTTTCAATTACTTTTTTTGTAGCCGTAGCAATAACAGCCTCGGCAACAGGTACTACAAAACAAGCCATATTTATATCTCCTTTTTTTATTTTTGCATTATAGCATTTTTATTATATTCTTGCAACTCCGCTGGCTTTTGCCGCTTCAGCAACTGCTTTTGCAACGGTTTTACCGACTCTTTCATCAAAAGCTTTCGGTAAAATGTATTCAGAATTAAGTTCTTCGTCTGAAACAAGAGAAGCTATTGCTTTTGCAGCAGCAATCTTCATTTCCTCGTTGATATCACTCGCTCTGCAATCAAGAGCTCCCCTGAAAATTCCCGGGAACGCAAGAACATTGTTTATCTGATTCGGGAAATCGCTTCTGCCTGTGCCGACAACCGCCGCACCTGCTTTTTTGGCGAGATCGGGCATAATTTCGGGAACGGGATTTGACATAGGAAGTACAATGGGCTTATCCGCCATTGATTTAACCATATCCTCGCTGACAATACCGGGTGCCGAAACACCTACAAATATATCTGCGCCTCTCATAGCGTCGGCAAGAGTACCTGTTTTTCTTTCGGGATTTGTAAACTCTGCAATCGCCTTTTTAGCGTCATTAAGAGAGTCATCGCCCTTACAGATAATCCCCTTGCTGTCGCACATAATTACACTCTTGAGTCCCTGCGAAATAAGAAGTTTTGCAATCGCAATTCCTGCCGCACCCGCACCTGAAAATACTGCGGTGCAATCTTCAATTTTTTTGTCAACAACACGCAAAGCATTGATAACCGCCGCCGCAACGACAACAGCCGTTCCGTGCTGGTCATCATGAAAAATCGGAATATCGGTTTTCTCCTTGAGCTTCCTCTCAATTTCAAAGCATCTCGGTGCTGAAATATCCTCAAGGTTTACGCCGCCGAAGGAGCCTGCCAAAAGTGCAATGCAATTAACGATTTCATCAACATCTTTTGAGCGAACACAAAGCGGAATAGCGTCGACATCGCCGAATTCCTTGAACAAAACGCACTTGCCCTCCATAACAGGCATACCTGCTTCAGGTCCAATATCGCCAAGACCGAGAACTGCCGTACCGTCGGTTACGACTGCAACCGTGTTCCAACGTCTTGTAAGCTCATAAGATTTTGAAATATCCTTTTGAATTTCAAGACACGGCTGAGCAACACCGGGTGTATATGCCAAAGAAAGAGCGTCCTTATCGTTCGCCTTTGCCCTTGTCTTAATCTCAATTTTTCCTTTCCACTCGTAGTGGAGTCTCAAAGATTCCTTTGCGTAATCCATTTTGCACCTCAAATATATTAAAAATTGTATCTAAAACTTAAATTTCGGGAATGGAAACCCGTATTTAAGTTTAGTGTTCTATCCAATCTCTCGAACGCTCGACAGCACGAAGCCAGCCGTGATAAAGCTCGTTGCGTTTATCAATTTCCATCTTCGGCTCAAAGAGCTTATCAACCTGACGGATTTTTGAAAGCTCGTCAATATCCTTCCAGAAGCCGACAGCAAGTCCTGCAAGATATGCCGCACCGAGAGCCGTTGTTTCTACCATTTTAGGTCTGTTAACAGGTGTACGGATAAGGTCGGACTGAATTTGCATCATAACATCCGAAACAGATGCGCCGCCGTCAACACGAAGCTCGTAAAGGTTTATATCGGAATCCTGCTTCATAGCCTCAAGCAAATCTGTCATTTGGAAAGCGATGGCTTCAAGCACCGAACGGCAAATATGCGCACGGTTAATGCCTCGTGTAATTCCCACGATAGTTCCCCTTGCGTACATATCCCAATAGGGCGCACCGAGTCCCGTAAACGCAGGAACAAAATAAATTCCGTCTGCATCGGGCACGCTTTCTGCCAATTCATCACACCTTGCGGCGTGGTCGATAATATGCAAATCGTCTCTCAACCATTTAATAACAGAGCCTGCGTTGAACGCCGAGCCCTCAATCGCATAGGTTACCTTATCGCCGATACCCCACGCAACGCCCGTAACAAGATTGTTATGAGATACAACTCTCTTTTCACCTGTATTCATAAGCAAGAAGCAGCCTGTACCATAGGTGTTCTTTGCCTGACCTGTCTCAAAGCAGCCCTGTCCGAACAAAGCGGCCGGCTGGTCGCCGATAGCACCTGCAATCGGTATGCCGACAAGGTCCTCAAAGCCGAGAATACCGGGCTCAACCCTACCGTAAACCTGACTTGACGGAACAGCCTTTGGCAAAATCGACATAGGAATACCGAGCTTTTCGCAAATATGCTCATCCCAACAGAGCTTATCAACATCAAACAACATTGTTCTTGATGCGTTTGAATAGTCGGTTACATGAACCTTTCCTGCTGTCAAATTCCATATAAGCCAAGTCTCAACAGTACCGAAAAGAAGCTGACCTGCATCTGCAAGTATTCTCGCACCCGGTACATTGTCAAGAACCCATTTGATTTTTGTCGCCGAGAAATAAGCGTCAACTACAAGACCCGTATGGTCTTTTATGTACTCGCAAAATTCCTCGTCCTTTTTGAGTTCCTCGCAAATATCAGCAGTTCTTCTGCACTGCCAAACAATAGCGTTATAAATAGGTTTACCCGTACCCTTATCCCACAAAATCGTGGTTTCACGCTGATTAGTTATACCGAGTGCCGCAATATCAGACGGATAAATTCGTCTTTCGCTGAGCACCTCGGTAACAGCCTGAAATTGTGAGAAGAGTATTTCCATAGGATTATGCTCAACCCAGCCGGGCTTGGGATAAATCTGATTAAACTCGTGTTGTGCTTTGAGAACGATCTTTCCGTTCTTATCGAACAAAATTGCTCTTGAGCTTGTCGTTCCCTGATCCAATGCCATTACATACTTTGCCAAAACTAACACCCCTGTTAATTTAATTATTGTTATATTGCTTATTTTTCAGCAATTTTACGCACCTTTGCATCATCAATTAAATTGTGAAGCCCTTGCCAATGGAAAATTCTGCGTCCAAACACAATTTTTTCGATATCAGACTTTAACATTGACGGGTTGGCCTGTTTCAATGTCGCATATCTGACATTATATATATTAAGATAGTCATAATACTCACCGAGCGAGCACAAAAATCTGTCATAGCTTTTATCCTCGGGCTGTGACCATGCGGTTTCGCAAAATGCCGCTATTCTCGGGAATAAATTATAATCCGCCTTATTTCTCGTCTTAACATATTCCGTCCAAAGAGACGCCTCAACGCCTAAAATATGACCGCCTTCAATTTCAGGATTATACTCATAAACCTTTTTAAGGCTGTTTGTACCGTGAGGGAAATCGAAATAATACGGGAATGCGCTTGAATTTACAACCGTTCTGCCCGATTTCATCTCATCCGAAACAAGTTTTTTGTTTCTTTCGAGCGAGCAAGCATTCCAATATATATTCTTATCAAGAAGCTCCGTTCCCGACTCGGATTCAAAGTTCCACATCATTGATGTATAGCCTTTTTCATTAAGGTAACGGTTTACACGGGACATAAAGTAATTCTGCAATACATCCTCGTTGCTTATTCCCTCTTTTTTCATCAATGCTTGACAATTGGGACAAAGTTTCCAACGCATTTTAACAGCTTCGTCGCCGCCGATATGAATAATCTTATCGGGGAAAAGCTCCATAAGCTCGTCAAGCACATTAAAAACAAATTTATATGTACTTTCCTTACCTGCGCATAAAATATCATGCTTAACGCCCCAATGAGTTGCAACGCTCAGCTCTCTGTCAAAGCAGCTCAAATAAGGATAGCAGGCAATCGCAGAAACAGTATGACCCGGAATATCAAACTCGGGTATTACCTTTATAAATCTTTCGTGGCAATACTTAACAATATCTTTAATCTGCTCTTGAGTGAAAAAGCCCTCATAGCTCTTAAAGCCGAAATTCGTATGCGAACGCTTCTGACCCTTTTTAGTAAGCTCGGGATACTTCTTTATCTCAACACGCCAGCCCTGATCCTCAGTCAAATGCCAATGGAAAACATTGAGCTTATGCATTGCCATAAGATTGACAAATCTCTTAATCTCCTTAACCGATTGGCAATATCTTCCGCTGTCAATCATAAAGCCTCTGTATTTATACGTCGGCTTATCGTTAATTTCAAGAGCAGGTATTTTTCCGAAGCTCTGTAAAAGCATTTGCTTGAGAGTCTGCAAGCCGTAAAAAAGACCGCAATCGTTTTTTGCGAATATCTCAATAACAGAGTCCTCACAAACAATTCTGTATCCCTCGTCATTCTCAATTTCATCTGAGTAGGTCAAAATAATACAGTTTTCGTTTTTCTCTTCTCTGTGAAGTCTTATGTCAAAAGTCTTTTTGACAAAATCACGAAATTCATCAATAATAAGCGGAACCTTTGTAATGGTTGTCTCCTCATTAAGGAAGAATCCGGTGCGACCGCTTTTAATAATTATTTCGTTCGGTTGAGGTATAATATTAAACATAAACATTCCTTTGATATAGGCTTTATATTCGAATAAGAGTATTATACCAAATATTTTTAAGAATAACAACAATAATGTTGTATTTTTCTATTGCATTTGAGAGCTTTTTATATTATAATAATTATGCCTTAATTAGGTCATGTACCGTGTTGGTCCTGTGCGACAGCGCTCTGTGAATCATGTCAGGCGAGGAATCGAGCAGCATTAAACGGTCAGCCTGTGCGATACAGTCAAGCCTGCACGGTGCATGACCGAGTTAAGGCTATTATTATGTAAAGGTGTGAGGAAATGTATCAGGTGCTTTACCGCAAGTGGAGACCGCAGGTGTTTACCGATGTTTACGGTCAGGAGCATATTACCAAAACCCTGATGAATGCCGTTGATACAGGCAGAGTGTCTCACGCCTACCTGTTTACAGGGTCAAGAGGAACGGGTAAAACAACCTGTGCCAAAATTCTTGCAAAGGCTGTAAACTGTGAGCATCCCGTCAACGGCAACCCTTGTAACGAATGTGCTTCGTGCCGAGGAATTGACGATGGCTCTGTTGTTGACGTTGTGGAGATAGATGCAGCTTCGAACAATGGTGTTGACAATATTCGTGATTTGCGTGAGGAAACAAATTATATGCCCTCAAGCGTGAAATACAGAGTTTATATAATCGACGAGGTTCATATGCTCTCAACAGGTGCATTTAACGCCCTGTTAAAAACACTTGAAGAGCCGCCGGAGCACGTTAAGTTTATCCTTGCAACGACGGAGGTTCACAAGCTCCCCTCGACAATTCTTTCCCGTTGTCAAAGGTTTGATTTCAAAAGAATTTCTCCCGAAGATATTTCAAGCAGATTAAAATATGTTGCCGAGCAGGAAAATATCGACCTTACCGACGAGGGTGCAATGCTTATCGCAAGAGTTTCCGACGGCGGTATGCGTGACGCTCTTTCTTTGCTTGACAGATGTGCGTCTTACGGCAAGAAAATAACCGAAGAATTGGCGAGCGACGCCGCAGGAATTGCAGGAAAAGAGCATATTTACTCGCTTGTTAACGCAATTAGGGACAGAGATTGCACTTCTGCACTTGAAACACTTAACAGTCTTTATGAGAATTCGTGCGATATGGAACGGCTCTTTTCCGAGCTCATATCACATTTTCGCAATATGATGATCACCCTTACTGTTCCTACTTATAAGAGCTTGATTTTAGCGTCGGATGCCGAGGCTGAAAAAATCAAAACGCAGGCGCAGTCGCTTTCACTTGCTACCGTGCTTTCCGCTATGGAAACGCTTAACAATGCAATATACGATTTGAAAAAGGGCGACAACAAAAAAATAACCGCTGAAATGGTTATGATAAAGCTTTGCTCACCCGAGCTCGTAAGCGATAACGCTGCTTTGCTTCGCAGGATTTCAGAGCTTGAAGCAAAAATTTCTTCGGGCAGCATTACCGTTAAAGCAGCCCCGGAGAAAAAGGCGGAAAATCCGTTTTTCACTCATAAAGAGCCTCAAAAAGCAGTAGATGAAGCTCCGATTATCAAGGAAGAGCCGAAGCCGATACACGAAACTGTTAAAACGGAAATTCCTGTTTCACAGCAGGCAGAAGCTCCGAAGCCTGTCTCCCCTGCCGTATCAAGCAATGAAGAAATTAAGCCGTTTTTGAAATGGTCTGACATTCTTGATATTGTTCAGCAATCAGACCCGATGATTATGAGCTTTCTCAATAATTCAACCGCATATATTAAAGACGGTTGTATGTGCATTAAGCCGACAAATCCGATTTTGCAGCAGTTCATCACAAAGAAAGAGCATTCGGAGGTTATTCTCAATGCCATAAAGGAAGTTACGGGGCAAGACTTGAAAATTTCCCTTGTAACAGACGCACAGCCCGTAAAAAAAGAAAAAACACCCGTTGCAGTGTCGAATTTGAGTCCTCTCGACTCTCTTTTTGAACGTGCAAAGGGGCTTGATATTCAAATAATCGAACAATAAGGAGATATAAAAATGAAAGCAAGAATACCCAATCAAGGCGCAGGCGGAAATATGATGAAAAGAATTCAGGAAATGCAGCAGAATATGCAGACTCTTCAGGAAGAGCTTGCAGTTGCAGAATATTCCGCTTCTTCGGGCGGCGGAGCAGTTGATGTAACGGTTAACGGCTCGCACGAGGTTAAAAAGGTTACAATTAAGCCTGAGGTTGTTGACCCCGAGGATGTTGAAATGCTTGAGGATATGCTTATCGCCGCACTTAACGAGGCAATGAGAAAGGCTGACGAAACAGCTGAAAGAGAAATGGGAAAGATTACCGGAGGAATTAACATTCCCGGTATGAACGGTATGTTTTAATGGCTAACTATGTCCCTGCACTTGATAGGCTTGTTGAGGAATTTCGTAAAATGCCGTCGATAGGAACAAAATCCGCCGAAAGATTGGCTTTCTATGTTCTTTCGCTCAAGGATAAGGATATTCAGTCCCTTACCGACGCAATCACGAATGCTCACGACAAAATTCATCAATGCAAAATTTGTAAAAATCTCACGGAAAATGAGATATGCACGATTTGTGCGAGTGAAAAGAGAGACAGAAGCGTTATCTGTGTGGTTTCCGACCCGAGAGATGTTGTCGCACTTGAAAAAACGCACGAATACAGAGGACTTTATCACGTTTTGCACGGAGTTATCTCCCCTATGAACGGCGTAGGTCCCGAACAGTTGACAATTAAAGATTTAATGTCCAGATTATCTGACAATACTGTTAAAGAGATAATTATGGCAACAGACCCGACTATCGAGGGTGAAGCTACGGCAATGTACATTTCAAGACTTCTCAAGCCCTTTGATATTACGGTTACACGCCTTGCTTACGGTATTCCCGTAGGTGCGGAGCTTGAATATGCGGACGAGGTCACTCTTTCCCGTGCTCTTGAATGGCGTAGAGAGATATAACAGGTAGACTTATGAACGAAAACAGCAGAACAGTTGCACAGAATAAAAAAGCATATCATGACTACTTTGTGCTTGAGGAGTACGAAGCAGGCATTGAGTTGTTCGGAACCGAAGTCAAAAGTATCCGACAAGGCAGAGTAAACCTTAAAGATGCTTGGTGCAGTATTGACAACGGCGAAATATTCGTAAACGGTATGCATATAAGCCCTTATGAGCAAGGAAACATTTTTAATCGTGATCCGCTCAGAAAGAAAAAACTGCTTATGCACAAAAAGGAAATTCATAAGCTATACGGCACAATCAAGCAACAAGGTTTAACTTTGATTCCCCTCTCCGTTTATTTCAATAAAGGAAAGGCAAAAATCAAGGTCGGACTTTGTAAAGGTAAAAAGATTTACGACAAGCGTGATGTTGCCGCCAAAAAAGAAGCAAACAGATCCATCGACAGAGAAATCAAGGAACGAATGAGATAATTTTCTCAAACCGTTTCAAGTGTTCATTTTTGATATATAATAATTTATATATATTCTAAAAAATGGGGGCGAAAGGATTTCGACGGGGATTTTGATACGCAATAAGCGAGCGGTGGCGAGGAACCACCATAAAAGCCTCAAAGTTTAGAAATAAACGACAAAAACGAAGTTTTACTTGCTGCCTAATTAGGCGGCTGTTCCCTCGGGAAGTACTGCGGTCCCGAACGGAGCATCAAGTAGCAGTAAATGTGAATGAGTAACCGCCTTGTAGCTCATCACACACAACAGGGCTACCAAAATCAAACGCCTGTCGTTAGGCATTTGACAGAGGGAATGTTAATATAGCGAATACGCTCGTAGAAAGTTGCGGGGAGAGATTTTCGGACGCGGTTTCGATTACCGCCGCCTCCACCAATAAAGAATAATCCGAAACTTGTTATCATCAGTAACAGTTTCGGATTTTCTTTTAATATAAATTATATAAGCCCATTCCTTAAAAGCTGATATTACTTTTCTATTGACACAAGTTGGAATAATTGTTAAAATAATAATATAAATACCATTTATAAAGGATGTGAGTTAATGGCAAAAAAAATAACAGCAGTTTTATTAGCGTTATGTATGATGATTTCACTCCTGCCAATGTTCGTTCAGGCAACATCAAAGCCTGACATTAAGGTTGGCGATTATGTCAAAATGGGCAAATATAATAACGCCTCGATTCTTTGGCGTTGTGTAAGTATTGACGATAACGGTCCGCTTATGCTTGCAGACGGAATTGTAGACACTCTTGCTTATGATGCAAAAACGAATGACAACAGCAATTCAAAATCGCACAGCAGAAGCTATAAGCGTGATGACTACGGCTCTAATTATTGGAAAGACAGTAATATGCGCTCATGGCTTAATTCCACCGCATCCGCAGGCAAGGTCGATTGGCTTTGCGGAAATCCGCCGAAAGACGGATATGTCAGCGGAACAGGTGCTTATAATAATAAAGCAGGATTTTTGAATGAGTTTACAAAGTCGGAAATTGCGGCTATGAAAACCGTTACTCAACGCTCTCTTGTTTCTCACCCTGAATACAATAAAGGCATTGTCGAGGGTGATGCAAATTCAGATTTGTACTACTATACAGACATTTCATATGTAGTAGCAAATTATGACAATGCATATTTTGAAACCACAACCGAAAAGGTATTTCTTCTTGATGTAAAGCAGGCTAATGCTGTTTGGAAAAATCTCAAAAGCTATTATGTTGCATATAACAATGACGGTATAGCATGGCCTTATTGGCTTCGCACTCCTGTAACCGATTGCAATCACGATATGCGTTATATTAGCGCATCGGGTCAAGTTGGTCGTTATGCTCCGTGGTATTCCGATTTGGGCGTAAGACCTGCGTTTTATCTCGATTCCGAATATTTTGTTGCCACTTCGGGTACCGGCTCACAGAGCAATCCTTATATCGGCTCTGCTCCCAACAAGCAGGAAAGCGACTATACAATTTCAGAACCTGCCGAGGATGCAAATCCGGATTGGAATGTCAGCACCGAGCAAAATATTCAGCTCACTCTCGGTCCTTGGTATTCAAATGACGGTAAATACTCTAATCCTACCATCCCTGTTTATACCATTCAAAAAACACGAAGTGACACAGAAAATATGGTTGTTGTCGTATGCGGCGAGGGATACACAAAAAGTCAGCAGGGCAAATTTATCAATGATGTCAAGCGACTTTGGCAGGATGCTATGAAATATGAACCGTATCGCAGTTATGCCGACAGATTCAATGTTTACGCCCTTTGCACAGCCTCCGAATCAACTTTTGACAATGGCGGAAGCACATTTTTTGATGTTATAGTTGATAAAAACAGATCACCGTTTATATCAAACAATCTTAATGGCAGTATGTGTAAAAATCATATTTTTGAGAGATGTATCGGCCCTGAATTTATCGAAAAAATTCACGATGCTCATATCAAAAAAAAGTGTGACCCAAACACAGTTCCGTCCGGTTCGGAATATGAGCCTTATTATTATGTTCACGATTACATTGCACAGTTCGCTTTGGTTGTAAATACGAAATCCGATTTCGGCGGTGCATATAACAACCGTGAAAGCGGCTTACATTATTTTATTTCACCTTCAGACAGCTTTCGTGCTTCAAAAACTTTTGCTCACGAGTTCGGGCACGGGTTGCTCGGTCTTGGTGATGAATACAGTGACGGATATTTGCTTGAGGATAAGGAACTTAAATCGCTCAATCTTTCCTCGGTAGAAGATCCCTTAAAGATTAAATGGAATCAACTTTTAGGCTTTAGAAACACTTATACCTGCCGTAATGCTTATGGCTCAAAAATGCTTGTGTCAAGCTACGAATGTATAATGAGAGATACAAACTATCAATTCTGCGAGGTTTGTCGTTTGCAAGGCTACAAGCGAATGTCTCAACTTGTTAAAGATGTGGATTTATATGTTGCTCCGCCTGAGGTTAAAGAATACACAGGCGCTTACTCAAAACCGTCTGATTTTACCGACCTTGAAGTCAGCTCATACTATAATTACACCTATAATCGCAATGACAGACTTTTAAGCGGTAACAGTAAAAACAGATTTAATACTAATATGAACGGCAAAGAGATTGAGCTTCGCACCGTCATTCAAAATATTTCAGATAAGCAAGCACGACAGATAAAATTCAAAATGTGGATTAAACATTCCGACGGAAGCGTTGCAACCGATTCCTCGGGTAAACCGCTTGAAACAACAAAAACCTTTGATATTCCCGTTTGGAATGATAAGGCAAATTTCTGGCCAATCGGTGCGTTGGACCACATCAAAAGTGATTTTAATTCAGGATTAAAAAACTGCTCACTTATTTATCAAATTCCGTCTGACGCACAGCTTATGAACGGCGATACTGTGGCATTCCAAGTGCTTGACGAAAACGGAAATGTTCTCGCTGATGATAATACAGAAACGCAGAGCTACCCAACCGTTTCAATTCAGTACAAATTTGAGGATGGCACCGAAATTCCAAATACTGCCGGCGGAACATTTGTTGTTCCGTATGGCACAAAGCTCGATTTAACACCGCCGAAATCACTTTACAATTACGAATTTGTAAAGGCTGACGGTTTGAATACGCCTATCGTTTCTGACGGCACGGTTGTTACATATTATTACAAAAGTAAAAACGCTCCTGAAAAACCTGCACCTGTAATTAACACAATTTCGCTTTCGCTTGAAAGCAGCATAACAATGAATTTCAAGGTGCTTAAAGATAGCGTTTCGTCTTTTGACGATTTCTATGTTACTGTTAAATTCGGAGAAAATGAAGAAAAAATCACCAAATATAAGCAAAACGGAAATTACTGTGTTTTCTCATATAAAGGCATAAATCCGCAACTTATGAACGATGAGATAACAGCCGTTTTACACGCTAAAAACGGAAATGAGGAATATACAAGTCCTCAAAAGGTAATGAGCGTCAAAGAGTATGCTTATACTATGATTGACAGATACAGTACCGAGGAACATTCAAAGCTTCGTACCTTACTTGTAGATTTGCTGAATTACGGCGCAATGGCACAGAAATATGTTGGATATAAAACAGATAATCTTGTTAATTCCGACCTTACCGATACTCAAAAAAGTTGGGCGAGTAAGAATACTGATGATTTTAAAAACATCAGAGACTTTAATTTCAAAACCATAAGTAATCCTTCTGTACAGTGGAACGCCTGCGGTTTAGTGCTTAACAATTCAATTATGATCAGAGCAAAGTTTTCTGCAAACGACATTGAAAACAAGACCGTTGAATTTGCTTTTAGAAACACAAAATTCATCTATGACAAAAACGATTTTGTGAATAACGGTGACGGCACATATTATGTTTATTGCAATGAACTTTTTGCTCATGAGTTGAGTAATGAAATTCTTATCACCGTTTACGAAAACGGTATTCCTTGCAGTAATACAATGCGTTTCAGCGTTGAATCTTATGCAAGCACCGTTCAGCAATCAAGTGAATATAAAGGCACAGCCCTTGATGATTTAACGCAAGCTATGATGCGTTACGGAAAATCAGCTGTCGCTTATAGAACTTAAAAGGAGAAAAAGAAATGAAAGAAAAATATTCTGCTCCGTCTTTTGAAGTAACGGAGTTTTGTACGACCGATATTATTACTGTCAGCAGTGAGCCAACTACTTATATAGACGTAACAGGACCGATTGAACTTCCCGACCTTTAATATGTAAATACAAAGCTGTTGTATTAGAACGGATTTAACCTCAATACAACAGCTTTTTTTATTAGGAAAACTCTTTTGATTTTTTAAAACAACAAAACACTTTGCAAACAATAAAAACCGCCACTTTATAAGTGACGGTTTATTTAATGAAATATTATTGTATTGACAAAGGTCAAACAACTAATTTGATGCAAGACTATTAGTTAAAATATCTCTTGAGAAGTCCCTCAAAAGCTTTGCCGTGTCTTGCCTCGTCACGAGCCATTTCATGAACAGTATCGTGAATTGCGTCAAGTCCCTCTTCCTTTGCTCTCTTTGCAAGTTCAAACTTACCGAGTGTAGCGCCGTTTTCAGCCTCTGCTCTCATTTCAAGGTTTTTCTTTGTGCTGTCGGTAACAACCTCGCCAAGAAGCTCTGCAAACTTTGCAGCGTGTTCAGCCTCTTCGTAAGCAGCCTTTTCCCAATAAAGACCGATTTCCGGATATCCCTCTCTGTGAGCTACTCTTGCCATTGCAAGATACATACCAACTTCAGTGCATTCGCCGCTGAAATTAGCACGCAAGCCCTCAAGGATATCAGCCGGAACGTCCTTTGCAACGCCTACAACGTGCTCTGCTGCCCAAGATCTTGATGACTCCTCAACTTCCTTGAACATTGAGCCGGGAACGCCGCACTGGGGGCACTTTTCGGGGGGATTATCTCCCTCATGAACATAACCACATACGGGACATACAAATTTTTTCATTTTTAATTCCTCCAACAATTTAATAATTTTATTATTTCACGGTTAAGTGCTTTTTACACTCTCCGCATTTGCCGTAAAAAATCAAACTATAACCGTCTGCTTCGCCGTCAAAATTTTCCAAGCATTTATTCATTATTGATGACTCAAGCGGTTCTGTCAACAAATCAAAATATCTTCCGCACAGAGTGCATTTGAAATGATAATGCTGATTTGTATTAGCGTCAAAATGTTCCTCCCCACCGAGAGTAAGTCCGATTATTTTTCCGCTGTCACGAAGAACCGAAAGATTGCGATAGAGTGTTCCGAGACTTAAATTCGGAAGCTCGTCTCGAACTGACATATAAAGCTCCATAGCGGTCGGATGGTCATATCTGTTTTTCAAATTTTCAAAAATCACTTCTCTCTGACGACTATAACGCTTTTCCTGCACCTTATTCCTCCGCTTATTTTATTTCAATAACCGCTACCAATTTTCGCCCTGCTAATCAGTAATGATTATCGTTATTGATATATTAGCACACTTATTTTCAAATGTCAACACTTATTTTTCATTTTTTCAAAAATCAAAAACCGCCGATGCTAACTTAATTAACACCGGCGGTTGATTTTATGAGTTTATGTAAAATTACTGTTTAGCACCGTTATCAAACATCTCAAGAGCCTTAACAGAAGCAGCAAAGCAGTTTGCAAGTCCGTTTGCGTTCATATTGTCGTATGTATCTCTTCTTGTGTGATAATAGTTTTCGAGCTTGTGGTTAAGACCTGTTACGCCTGTTGCACGGAAACCTGCCTGTGCAAAAGCAGCAGAGTCTGTTGCACCCCCGAGAGGCGGAACCCAACCTTTTTTACAAGGAACCTTAACCTCTTGAGCAGCCTCCATGAAAAGATCGGAAACATCCTTATCTGCCTTAACAGTACCGTTAAGGTCACGATAGTTTGTCATAAGGTATTTGGGATCATATATTGTATCATAAGAAATGATAAATGTGGGAACATCGTCAAACTCGCCCTGATGAGCCTCGCACCAAGCTTTTGCACCTCTGAGTCCTGCTTCCTCAGAACCTGTAAGTACAACGCCAAGCTCGGTATTTTCAAACTCAATTCCCTCATCCTTGAGAGCTTTGAGAATTGCAATACCCATATAGCAGCCGGAAAGGTTATCGTTTGCACCGTCAACAATTCTGTTCTTGTTCCACATCCAATAAAGACCAACGAGGAACGGAACAAAGAGAAGTCCCCAAAGAGCAATCTTTGTCAAGCCTTCTACCGAGCCAACTGTACCAAAAGCTCTGCCCTGTGCACAAGCCATAATTGAAAGAACAAGATAGAAAACCGCACCGATAGCGCAGATAACAGCGTGTCCCTCAAAGCCTACACCGCCGAGTGCGTAGTTAACAGGCCACTCCCAAGCGGCGTCGGGATGTCCGTTAAATATAATACGGCGTTTAACCTCACCTGTCGGCTTTTTGATAGCTGTAACATTGTGTCCTGTTTTTTCGGGGAAACATTTATCAATAAACTTTTTGTAAAAGCCAAACTGCATAAGCACGATAAAGAGACCTGCAACAATAAGAATTGCAGAAATAATCGGTGCTACAAAGAACAACGGAATTGCAAGAAGAACGAAAGTGATTGTAAAGTAAATCCAGCCAAAGAATGAACCGGGATTTTCCTTAAATGACTCTACATCAGCTCTGTCGCAGCCGCAATCCTTTTTAAGAACCTCAGCCATATACTCGCAAGCCTGATGTTCGCCCTTAGAACCCGGATCTCTTTTTTCAAAGTCCTTACAGATATGAGTGATTTCATCAATCATATACTGAGCAGATTCTTCTTTTTTGTTGATAATTTTAGTTAAATCCATAAACCTTGCCTCCTATTTATTAACTTGGCTAACATTTTAACATAAAAATAGTTGAATATCAATAAAATTTGAATTTCTCTTGCAAATTTTTTGTTTTTTTAATATACTTATTATATATTTATAGAAAGAAGTATATTATTAAATGAGCATCACACCTCAAGCGCTTGATTTCCTTTTTGAAAACAGACTTAAAGACAGTAAAGAGTGGTACAGAGAGCATAAAGATATTCACACAAAACTTGTTGTCGAGCCATTTCGTGAATTTGTAATAAATATTACGCCATATATAAATGAAATAGACCCTGCGATAGTTTGCAACCCAAAGAAAATTTCAAGAATATACCGTGACGCACGATTTTCAAAAGACAAATCAATATTCAAAGATAATCAGTGGTGCTGTTTTATGAACAGTGACCGAAAAGAATTATATGAAGGTCTCCCCTCTTTTTTCTTCGATTTTTCACCGAGAGGCTTTAAATACGGTTGCGGATATTATAAGGCAGGCAAGGGCAGTATCGAAGCAATGCGTTCTCTTGTGCTTAAAAAGGATAAGACTTATCTTGCGGCAAGAAAGGCTGTCGAGTCGGACAGCAGATATATTTTAGATTGCAATCCCTATAAGAAAGACCATTTCCCTGAGGCTGACGAAATTGACCGTTCGTGGCTGAACATAAGGGATTTTTGCGTTTTAATCGACAGTACGGATTTTGACCTGCTTTTCAGCGACAATTTAGCCGACGAAATCGGAAAGGAATTTATAAAGCTAAAACCTGTTTATGACTTTCTTACGAAAGCGGAGAGCATAAATACCGAAAGAATGAAAAAACAAGCCTAAGAAGGGATAACCATAAAAAACAATAAAGTTAAAAAAGCAGTCAGTATTTTTGCGGCAATCACAGATCTGTTGCTGTTTATCGTTAAAATATATATTGCGATCTCAACTAACAGTATCAGCATTTATGTAGACTCGTTAAACTCACTTGCGGACACCTTTGTTTGCCTGTTTGCGTTTATCGGGTTTATTATCAGTGCAATCGAGCCGAACGAAAAATATCCTTTCGGTTACGGCAAGGCGGAGGAGCTTATCAACCTACTGCTGTCAACCGTGATACTTATGACGGGCTTTATGTTTGTTTACACCTCGCTTCAGAGGCTTATGTATCCCGTCCCTGTCTGGTACTCGACAAAATATGCCGCTACCATTGGCGGCACGGCACTTGTTAAGCTGATAATGGGCATTATTTTCAATCGTATTAACAAAAAGCATAAATCTGATATTATAAAGAATTTAAGCGTTGACAGCTTTCTTGATTTCTTCATGTCGTTCTGTATTGTAATTTCGTTTACGTTAACTTCAAAATTCGGCTATGCGATAGATTCCGTTATGGGTCTTGTCGCTGCGGCAATTGTAATTATCAGCGGCTCAAAATCGTTTTCCGCCTCCTGCAAGGTTGCCGTCGGAAAGCGTGATGACAATGCCTGCGAAAAGGCACAGGATCTTATTAAAAATGTCAACGGCGTTGCGGAGATTACCGACCTTCAATGCCACGCATACGGCGACAGAAAAATAATAGCTGCGGAAATAACAGTCAAGTGCGGCACCGCAAAGGAGACTGCGGAGCTTACGAAGCTACTGAAAAATATTATAAAAGATAATTTAGGTTATGATTTACAAATAACCATAGGAGGGGTTCTATGAGCGAAAAAGTCAAGGTCAAGGGAAAGCATAAGAAAAGATTTTTGAAATTTTTGTGCATATTCCTGTGCGTAATAATTGTTTATGTTGCGGTTACCACCTTAATTACCGTAATCGGATTGAAAGCAAACAGGAATAAAATCAAAACAATTTCAAAGGTTCCTTATGAAAATCAACTTGTACCCGAAAATTATGACAACGGCTGTTGGAATATCAAAGCCGACAGGGATATTAAAGTAGTTCAGCTTACCGACGTGCATCTCGGAGGCGGCTATCTCTCAATTAACAAGGACTCAAAGGCAATCAATGCGGTTGCGGCTATGCTGACAGCCGAAAAGCCCGACCTTGTAATTGTAACAGGCGATATTTCCTACCCTGTTCCGTTCCAGGCAGGAACCTTCAACAATAAATCAGGTGCAACTCTTTTCGCAGAGCTTATGGAGTCTCTCGGAATTTATTGGACAGCCTGCTACGGAAACCACGATACGGAGTCTTACAGCTATTATTCGAGAGAACAGCTTACCGAAATATATTCAAGCGGCGACTTTCCGCATTGTCTTTTGCAGGCAGGTCCCGAGGATGTTGACGGTTGCGGAAATCAAGTAATAAATATTGTAAATTCCGATAACGTAATCACACGTTCACTTATATTGTTTGACTCTCATTCGTATATCGACGGGGATGTTTTCGGAATTGCATGGAAATATGATAACATTCACGATAATCAGATTGAGTGGTATAAAAACACCGTTAAAGCTCTTACAGAGCAGAACGCACAGACCGTTTCCAAGCTTTCTGCCGACAAAGCAGCTCTGTACAATTCATCCTCTCCCGTTAAGACCTCTGCATTTATGCACATTCCTCTCAACGAATACAAAATCGCTTGGAATGAATATGTTGACAACGGATATAAGGACAACGAGGACATAACATATAATTACGGTACCGCAGGCGAAAGCGGTAAAGTTATTTATTGCGGCGTTCATGACGATATGCTCTTTGAGACCATGCTTGAGCTTGGCTCGACCGACTCTATCTTCTGCGGTCATGACCATCTTAACAACTTCTCGATTAACTATAAGTCCATAAATCTCAACTACGGTATGAGCATTGACTACCTTGCTTACAGCGGTATTTCAAAAATAGGCTCACAGCGCGGCTGCGGTATATTAAGTATCGATACCGAGGGTAACCTAACCTCAAAGAACGAAAACTATTATCAGGATAAATATCTTTCGCCGTATGAAAAGGAAGATGTTACAATGCAGGAGCTCAATTCGAATATGCCGTAAGGAGTATATTATGCGTATTACCGATATTATCAGAAAAAAGCGTGACGGTCTTGCTTTAAGCGAGGAAGAAATATGCTTTTTCGTCAACGGCTATGTTAACGGAGAAATCCCCGACTATCAAATTTCCGCATTGCTAATGGC
The DNA here is from genome assembly GCA_052273625.1 of Candidatus Fimenecus sp. Lineage (GTDB taxonomy): Bacteria > Bacillota > Clostridia > Oscillospirales > Acutalibacteraceae > Fimenecus. The sequence goes on from DAVZHW010000021.1 coordinate 21,756, forward strand.
TATCTATTTCAACGATATGAATGATGACGAAACCGTGTTTCTCACAAAGGCAATGCTGAATTCGGGCGAAAAGGTTGATTTGTCAAATATCGACGGTGTTAAGGTCGATAAGCACTCAACGGGCGGCGTCGGAGATAAAACCACGCTTATTTGCGCCCCCATTGCCGCTGCTTGCGGTGTAAAAATCGCAAAAATGTCAGGTCGGGGGCTTGGGCATACGGGCGGAACGGTGGATAAGCTCGAATCAATACCCGGATTTAACACGTCTATTGACCGTGAGAGATTTTTTGAAACGGTAAACAAGACGGGAATTTGCGTTGTAGGTCAATCGGGCAACCTCTGCCCTGCCGACAAAAAGATTTACGCCCTACGTGACGTAACGGAGACCGTTGATAAAATCTGTTTGATTGCGTCAAGCATAATGAGCAAAAAATTGGCTTCGGGAAGTGATAAAATACTGCTCGATGTTAAGGTTGGAAGCGGTGCTTTTATGAAAGACCTCCCCTCCGCCGAAAAATTAGCCGAAACAATGGTCAAAATAGGCAATAACGCAGGAAAGCAGACAAAGGCTCTGATTACAAATATGGATATTCCGCTCGGATGCGCTGTCGGAAACAATCTTGAAGTTATCGAAGCCATTGAAACGCTTAACGGCAACGGTCCCGAGGATTTAACGCTTGTTTCCGTTGAGCTTGCGGCAAATATGATAAATCTTGCAACAGGCGAAAGCATTGATATATGCCGTGAAAAAGCGCAAAATACGATAAAAGACAAATCGGCTCTTAATAAGCTTGCTGAAATGGTTAAATATCAAGGCGGAGATGCAAGCTTTATCTACGACACCTCGCTTTTCAAAAGGGCAACGTATTCTCGTGATTTTGTCAGCCGAAAAGACGGTTATATTGTTAAAACCGATGCCGAAAAATGCGGAATAGCCTGCGTATATCTCGGAGCAGGCAGAGAGAAAAAAGAGGATAAGCTCGACAATACTGCCGGTCTTATTTTCCATAAAAAGACAGGCGACAAGGTTTCTTGCGGCGATGTTATCGCTACATTATATTCGTGCGACGACAGCTTATTTGACAGTGCAATAAATGAATTGTCAAATGCGTTCGAAATCGGCGATAAAAAACCGAAAAAGCAAGAACTTATACTGAAAATAGCGGAATAATAAAAAATGATACACAAAATATAAACAATTTTCGTTTTTTGGATTGACTTTTTTGTGAATTTATTGTAAATTATAAGGGTATTATTTTGCAAAATTGTCCAAGCATTGAAAGGGGAAAAAACAATGGCAAAAAAAGAAAAGATTCCGTCAACTCCGGAATCACGTGCACAAAAACTCGCAGACACACAGGAAGTTCGCAAGGCGTTCAAAAAGACATTCATTCCTGCATTGGCAGTTTGTCTTTCACTCTTGCTCATTTACTCTGTTTGCTACATATCATTCTTTGATCCTGAAAAAGAATTGGCTGAAAAAGGCGTTACTACCGTAAATGCAAACAATACAGGTAACAACGGTTCTTCAAGCGGCAGCGTAGGCGGCAGCTCTTCCGGCAGTTCTTCAAATGATGCTGCTAACGGCAGCTCTTCAGCTTCGGGTAACGAAGCAGCTGCTCCGAGCGGCGATGTTAAAGAGATTTCCGCTTCAAGCTCAACCGCTGATGTTGTTGCATATTTCAACACTGCAATCAATAAGGTTAAGCCCAACGCTAAGCAGATTACTCTTAATAAAGAAACAAACAGCAAGGCCGGCGATGTAGAAGGCAACCTTCCCTCATCACTTATCAGCATGGCTAACTCACTTATCGAAAGCAATATGGGCGACAAGGATCTTTCAAAGCTCGATCCCGGCTTGGTTAACGCTACCACCGTGGATCAGAAGAACGCAATGTTCCCTGTTGAAAATGAAAGCTGGTCAAGTAAGCTTACTGCCGACGACGTTGACAGCGCAACAGTTACAGATAACGGCAGCACATATGAAATCGTTATTAAGGTTAAGGCTGACGAGCCGAGCGAGGCAACTGCTCACGGTCAGGGCCACAACGGTAAGGTATTCTCGGTAATTATGCCTTCAATCGTTACAGATAACGCAGGTCCTGCTTCAAGCATAATCAAAGAGGTTAAAACAGGACATAAAGACGGCGTAATTAAGGTTACTGTTGACAAAGCGACAGGCAATGTTACAAGTGCTAACTACTACTTTGTATGGACTCTCTCAGTTAAAGCATTGGGTGCATCAGTCTCTATGAAATTTGGTCTTGATAAAAACTTTACAATAGCTTGGTAAGTACCGATAAACATCAAAAGCTCTCCTATTTTTGGGAGAGCTTTTTTCGTTTTTATTGTGTTATTTTATTGACAATATGGTCATATATGGTATAATTATATTACAATATTATATTTTTCATGAGGTGGAAGATTATGGCAGATAAGAAAACCGTAATGCTCACCGGTGGCTCTGGCAACATGGGCTTTGCCGGCTTCAAAGAGCTTTATGCGAAGAAAGACAAGTTCAACATCACTCTTCTTTTGAGAGGCAGTGAAAAGAACAGAGAAAAGTTCAAGGCATACCTTAACGATCCGTCAGTTAGAATCGTTTGGGGCGACCTTACCAAGTACGAGGATGTTCTCGACGCTGTCAACGGCGCAGACTATGTTCTCCACGTTGGCGGTATGGTTTCTCCCACAGCTGACTGGAAGCCTTACAGAACACAGAAAACAAATATCGGCGCTGCTGAAAACATCTGCAATGCAGTTAAGGCTCAGCCCAACCCCGATGCAGTTAAAGTTTGCTACATAGGTACTGTTGCTGAAACAGGCGACAGAAACTATCCTATCCATTGGGGCCGTTGCGGTGACCCGCTTAAAGTTTCTATTTATGACCACTATGCAGTTTCAAAGTGCCGTGCTGAGGCAGTTTTTGTTGAAAGCGGACTTAAAAACTGGGTTGTAATGCGTCAGTCAGGTATCCTCTACCCCAACATTCTTAAGAATATGGATCCGATTATGTTCCACGTACCGATTAACGGCGTTCTTGAGTGGTGTACTGTTGAGGACTCAGGTCGTTTGCTTGCTAACCTTTGCGACGAAGATTCAAAGGGCAACCTCGGTGGCGACTTCTGGAATCACTTCTACAACATCGGTTCAGGTAAGGAATACAGAATTTCTAACTATGAGTTTGAGTGCCTTCTTCTTGGCACACTCGGTCTTGCAGGCCCTGAAAAGCTCTTTGATCCTAACTGGTTCATCACAAAGAACTTCCACGGTCAGTTCTATGCAGACGGTGACAAACTCGAGAACTTCCTTCACTTCCGTGAAAATATGCCCGTTAAGGACTACTTCAACCGTCTTGCTGATCAGGTTGAATTCTACTTCAAGATTCCGAGATATCTTCCGAAGGGCCTCGTAGCTGCTTGCGCTAAACCCTTTATGAAGAAGATTGCTTCTACTCCCGACTTTGGTACTCTTGACTGGGTTGCTAAGGATAATAAGGTTCGTATGAGCGCTTATTTCGGCTCAAAGGCTGAATGGGAGAAGATTCCGACTAAGTGGGAAGACTTCGAAATCATCAAGTTTGATAAGGACAACAGCGCTGCTGAACAGTTCAAGCTTGACCATGGTTATGATGAGTCAAAGCCCGAATCAGAACTTGATATCAACGATATGAAGAAAGCTGCTGAATTCCGTGGCGGTGAGTGCCTCTCCGACACAATGACTAAGGGCGATTTGGCTACAAAGCTTAAATGGAAATGCGGATACTGCGGTGCAGAATTTGAAGCAAGCCCTGCTCTTATTCTTCTTGGCGGACATTGGTGCCCCGAGTGCTACATTCCTCATAAGGCTTGGGATTACGATGCAATAGCAAAGACCAACCCCTTCTTCGCACAGGTTTGGTATCCGAACCACACTAAAGATGAGCACAACAAGTATGATTTCGACGAGTTGTTCCACATCAACGGTGTTGCTTGGGATGACATTAAGCACTAATCCTGCTATACAAAAACATTTAACCGACTTGCTTTCGTAAGTCGGTTTTCTTTTACCTTATCTCCCCTTTTGAAAATAAAAAAGGCGTTATCTTTAGATAACGCCAAATTTATTGTTTAGGTAATTATTCGCCCTTCATTTCAAGGAGTTTAACCTTACCGTCGAAAGCAGCCTGAGAAACCTTAATCGAATCTGTGATAGCAGCTTTGATATCGTCCTCTTCTACGCCCAACTCAAGGCAATACTTCTTGTCGATGAAAAGGTTGTAATCCATGATGTCGGGAAGCTGCATCGGATCCATACCTGATTCAATGCCTCTCTTAGCGTAATCCTTAACAATCTTATGCATACCCATTCTCATCATCCACGGAGCAACAGTAACAACCTTTCTGCCGTGCATTCCTCTTGCATCAAATACGATAGCAAGGAACTCAGGCCATGTCATATTGTACATACCAATCGGGATTGCTTCAAAGCCGGTCTTGCCTGCCTTGTTTTCAGCAGCACCTGCGATAACCTGACCAACCTGACGGCAAGTAAGCATTGCAGTACCACCCTTCGGATACATTGTGAAAGGCCATTTGTCCATAAACTCGATCTGCTCAATAAGAACAGTCCATACGGGCTTTCTGCCGGGCTGTGTGCCGAAGATGTAGGGAAGCTCAAGAACACAAGCTGAGAAGTTCTCGTCGCAAGCATCCTCGCAAACCTTCTCCTGAATCATTCTTGACTTCATGTAGGGGTTTCTCTCTTCAAGCTTCATATCGGGTCTTATCTTATTAAGATAAGAGAAATAAGAACCGAGAACAACTGCTCTCTTAACGCCTGCTTTTTTGCAAAGCGGGAAAATTCTCTCAAGCGGAGCAATGTTAAACTTGTGGTAATAATCCATTACAGGATACGGGAATTCAACTCTCTCGTCAACGCCTGCAGCGAAGATGAAAACGTCAGAACCCTCGAGCATCTTTTCGATTTCTTCGTCCGACTTCTTATTGATGTCGCCGAAAATAATCTCCATCTCCTCGGGGATGGGTGCGCCTTCCGGAAGAGGCGGAAGAGCAACGCTTGTTACCTGGTGGCCTCTTTTAATAAGAGTAGTTGCAGCTTCGCAACCAAGAAGACCTGTACCACCGATCATAAATACTTTCATAGTGGACCTCCAATATGTTTTTACGGGCTATGCCCGAATGAATAACATGATTTTATATTAGTCTTTGAATACGGGATCAAACAACGGGAGCTTTGAAACCTTCATAACGGTAGAGAAAAGTCTGCCGCCCTGAACAGGCATAAGTCTTCCGAAGTAGTTCATAAACGCAGCGTCGAAGCCGTGAACTCCGAGAGGACGCTTGAGCTTAATATCTCTCATAATCATATTTACCATTTTATCGCAAGGTGTGCTTACTGCGTTGAGCATCTTTGTACCCTTGTCGTCGGTTGAGCTCTGGTCTCTGAAAATGTCAGTCTTTGTAAAGCCGGGGCAAACGATACCGACGTAGCACTTACCTCTCAATTCCTCTCTGAGAGCCTCAGAAAGAGATTTCAAAGCAGCCTTTGAAGCAGAGTAAACCGATGTGCCTGCAAGCGTCATAAGAGCCGCAGAAGAGTCAACGTTGATGATTGCGGGTGTTGATGACTCAAGAAGCACCGGCAAAAGAGCATGGATTGAATAAACTGCCGAATAGAAGTTAATATCCATAGCCTTCTTTATGTAGTCGATTGTGTAATTCTGAAATCTGTCAAACTTGGGAAGAATTCCGGCATTGTTGATAAGAACATCGGGATGAATGTTGTTATCTCTGAGATAAGTAACAAAATCAATCCAATTCTGCTCAACAGAAACGTCGAAAAGCTGATAAGAGAACTTGTCCGCATACTCGCCGAGCTCTTCAACAACCTTTTTCATTTTTTCTTCGCTTCTTGCAATACCGATAACAGTACAGCCGTGTTCCTTGATAAGACGCTCTGCAACGCCCTTACCCATACCGCCTGAAGCACCGGTGATGATAACAGTTTTGTTATTCATCCAATTAGTGTTCATAAGCACACTCCTTCGCTTTTATTTATATCCTATATATTATACAACATTAAAAATTTTTTTCAAGAGAATAACCTAAATTTATTAAAATTTCGTCAAAAAAGTTATTGCAAAAATGATTATTTATGTTATACTATAAGAGCAAACAGAACAAATCCGAAAAACACTGTGAAAAAGGTCAGTAGATTTACCGATTTTACGAATTTAAGAGAGAATTTGCATTAGCTGCGAGCAAATTTATTCCGACGGCAGATCGAAATTTCACTTTGGAGTGGTGTGGCTGAACACTTAGTAGGTCACAACGGCAGCCTCCGTTACGGGCAAGGGAGTGTTAGCTCTTTTCCAATCGGGTGGTTTACGGTATTTTTCTCCGTCCCAATTTGGGGCGGAGTTTTTGTTTTGTTAATATTTTTATTTCAATATCGAAAGGAAGAGAAAAATGAAAGAACAACTCAGCAAAATTCACGAGTCTGCAAAAGCTGAATTAGCCGAGCTTTCAAGTATTCAAGAGCTTGAAAATTTCAGAGTACAGGTTCTTGGTAAGAAAGGCAAATTAACCGCTATTCTCAAGCAGATGGGTACGCTTTCCGCAGAGGAAAGACCGAAAATAGGTCAGCTTGCAAATGAAGTAAGACAGAGCATTGAGGAAATGCTCAAGGAGAAAACAGCTCAGTTAAAAGAAAAAGAGCTTGAAGCAAAACTCGCAAACGAGACTATCGACGTTACGCTCCCCGGCGTTGTCGCACCTATCGGTCACAAGCATCCGCTTTCAATCGTGCTTGACGAGGTTAAGGACATATTTATAGGTATGGGCTTCCAAATTGCGACAGGTCCCGAGGTTGAATGGGATTATTACAACTTTGAAGCGCTTAATCTTCCGCCCGACCACCCCGCAAGAGATACTCAGGACACATTCTACATCACTGAAAAGATGCTTTTGAGAACTCAGACCTCCCCTGTTCAAATCAGAGTTATGGAAAAGCAAAATCCGCCTATCAGAATTATCGCACCCGGCAGAGTTTACCGTTCGGATGCCGTTGACGCAACACATTCTCCCTATTTCCATCAGATTGAGGGACTTGTTGTCGACGAGGGTATTACAATGGGCGACTTAAAGGGTAATCTTATGCAATTTGCAAAGCGTCTTTACGGCGAAAATACTGAAATTCGTTTAAGACCGCACCATTTCCCCTTTACGGAGCCGTCATGCGAAATAGACGTTACCTGCTTCAAATGCGGCGGTAAGGGCTGTCCTATGTGCAAGGGTGAAGGCTGGGTAGAGATACTTGGTGGCGGAATGGTTCATCCGAAGGTTCTTCAAAACGGCGGAGTTGACTCCGAAAAATACACAGGCTATGCGTTTGGCATAGGTCTTGAAAGACTTACAATGTTTAGATTTAATATTGACGATATGCGCTTGTTGTTTGAAAACGATATGCGTTTCTTGAGTCAGTTTTAAGGAGGTGTCGGGATGAATTTATCAAAAAAATGGATGAGCGATTATGTTACCCTTGATGTTACCGACAAGCAGTTTGCAGACGGTATGACCATTTCGGGCTCAAAGGTTGAGGGCTTTGAAAAAGAGGGCGAAGAAATTAAAAATGTTGTTGTGGGCAGAGTTGATTCACTCGAAAAGCACCCCGATTCAGACCATCTTTGGATATGTCAGATAAACGTCGGCACACCCGAGGATATTCAGATTGTTACAGGCGCACAGAACCTTAAAGTAGGCGATATTGTGCCTGTTGCTATGGATAACAGCTATGTTGTAGGCGGACACCACATTAAGAAAGGTAAGCTTCGTGGAGTTGAGTCAAACGGTATGCTCTGTTCTCTCGGCGAGCTCGGTCTTACAATTCACGATTTCCCCTATGCTGTCGAAGACGGTATTTTTGTATTGGGCGACGATTGCGATTTAACGCTCGGCAAGGATATTCACGAGGCTATCGGTCTTGATGATGTTGTTACAGAGTTTGAAATCACTTCTAACAGAGCTGACTGTCTTTCAATTGTCGGTCTTGCAAGAGAAGCTGCCGCAACCTTTGATGCAGAACTTAATATACCTATCCCCGAGGTTAAAACAACACACGGAGATGTAAACGAAATTCTTTCCGTTGAAATTAAAGAACCGTCGCTTTGTTACAGATACGCAGGCGCAGTTGTTGAAAATGTAAGAATTAAACCCTCTCCGAGATGGATGAGAGAGCGACTTCGTGCTTGCGGAGTTCGTCCTATAAACAACATTGTTGATATTACAAACTATGTTATGCTTGAGTTTGGTCAGCCTATGCACGCATTTGACCTTAGATACCTTGACGGTAACAAGGTTATCGTACGCAGAGCTGAAAACGGCGAAAAAATCACAACTCTTGACGGTATTGAAAGAGAGCTTAACTCTGAAATGCTCGTTATTGCAGATGAAAACAAGCCCGTAGCCGTTGCAGGTGTTATGGGTGGCGAATATTCGGGAATTATGGACGATACAACTACAATCGTATTTGAATCGGCTATGTTCAACGGTGTTTCCGTAAGACGCACCGCAAAGGCTCTCGGAATGAGAACAGAGGCTTCTGCAAGATACGAAAAAGAGCTTGATGCAACAGGCTGTTTGCATTCACTTACCCGTGCTTTGCAGTTAGTTGAAATGCTTGATGCAGGCGATGTTGTCGGCGGCGTTGTTGACTGTGACCACAGCAATAAAACTCCCGTTACGCTTCCTTTCAAGCCTGAATGGGTAAACAACTTTATCGGTATCAACCTTACAGCAGTCGAGCAGAAGAAAATTCTTGAAAAAATCGGGTTTGAGGTTAAGGACGGTATGATTATTGCTCCGTCTTTCAGAAACGATATTGAGCATCAGGCTGATATTTCCGAGGAAATCGCAAGATTTTACGGTTATGACAAAATCCCCGACAGAGCACTTTCGGGTGTTGCCGACGGCAGATATACCGACGAGCAAATGCTTGAAAAGAAGGTAAACGAAGCTATGCTTTCGGCAGGATATTCGGAGGTTTGCACATACACATTTATAAGTCCTAAGGAATTTGACAAAATTATGCTTCCTAAGGACAGCGAGCTTCGCAACTGCGTTGTAATTTCAAATCCCTTAGGCGAGGACACCTCGGTTATGAGAACAACGGCTATCCCGTCAATTCTTCAGGTGCTTTCAAAGAACTATAACAACCGTAACGCAGAGGCTGCAATTTATGAAATCGGACCTGTGTATAAGTCAAACGGTACAGAGGAACTTCCCGACGAGCCGTCGCTTGTTACAATCGGTCTTTACGGCGAGAAATACGATTTCTTTAATATCAAGGGAGTTGTTGAAACTGTTATGAACGCTGTCGGTATTAAGAGTTATGATATTGACAGACTTACAAGCAACCTGATATTCCACCCCGGCAGAGCTGCCGTTATCAGCGTAAACGGTAAGGAATTGGCAATATTCGGCGAGGTTCATCCGAGCGTCAGAAGCAACTATTCAATCGGCACTCGCTGCTATGTAGCGCAGATTTCAATGGATGTTTTGTTTGAAAACAGGCTTGTTGAAAAGGTTTATACTCCACTCCCCAAATTCCCTGCTCTTACAAGAGATTTGGCATTTGTTTGCGAGAAGAGTATTCCTGTTGTATCGCTTGAAAAGGTTATCGCTTCGGCTATCGGCAAAACTCTTGAAAACATTTCGTTGTTTGATGTTTACGAGGGAAGTCAGGTTGAAAACGGTATGAAGAGCGTTGCATTCAGCTTAAAGCTTCGCTCGGGCGAAAGAACCCTTACAGACGAAGATGCAGACGGTGCTGTCGGCAAAGCTATAAAGGCACTTGAAAAAATCGGTATCAAGCTTCGAAGCTGATTTTGATTTTATAAAACAATTATGCACCCTCATTTTTGAGGGTGCATTTTGTTGTAGATTTTACATCCAATGGCGTAGGGTGAGTTTTTATGTGGCTGTTAGCAAATTTGAATTAAACATCGTACCGTAGGGACAACCCTTGCGGTTGTCCGACAAAGCCTCCCTCTGACGGGCAACATATGCGACCGCCGCCTGTGGCGGATAGAGGGAGCATCTGT
>DAVZHW010000022.1:0-31843 GCA_052273625.1 Candidatus Fimenecus sp.
TCTCCCTCAGTCATTTTTCTTCGAAAAATGACAGCTCCCTCGTCAGAGGGAGCCTGAATATGCGGTTGTCCGTATTTTTTAATATCATATTAACCGATAAACAACCAAAAAGCGGTGCATAAGCACCGCTTTTAATTATGACTTATAATGTTTATAAATTATAATATTCAAATCACATTCTGTCGGGAGTTTCGATGCTGAATGCATTAAGAATATTTACCATAACGCTTCTTACGCACTCACAAAGGCAAACTCTTGCCTGCATAAGCGATTCATCATCAACGCCGATTCTGCAAGCATTGTAATACTTGTGGAAAAGCGTTGCAAGGGTAATTGCGTATCTCGTAATCCTTGCCGGGTCATAGTTCTTCGCTGAAAGAACAATTTCGTCCGTCAACGAAGCAAGATGGCGGATAAGCTCCTTTTCCTCAGGCTCGGTAAGCTTTTCAAGTTCCTCTCTTGTGCAAGCCCTCGGAGTGATTCCCTCGTCATTGAGTTTACGAAGAATACTGCAAATTCTCGCATTTGCGTACTGGCAATAATAAACAGGGTTCTGTGATGATTCCTCAACAGCAAGGTCAAGGTCAAAGTCCATTGTAGAGCCCGGCTCACGCATATTGAACAAAAATCTTACTGCGTCAACGGGGATTTCGTCAAGCAAATCGATAAGCGTAATCGCCTTTCCCGTTCTCTTCGACATCCTGACAACCTCGCCGTTTCTTGTAAGGTTTACAAGCTGCATAAGAACAACATCAAGTCTGCTCTCGTCCAAATCAAGCGCTCTCAAAACACCTTTCATTCTTGCAACATGTCCGTGGTGGTCAGCGCCCCAAACATCAATAGCCTTATCAAAGCCTCTTGTTACAAGTTTGTTTCTGTGATAAGCAATATCAGCCGCAAAATATGTCGGATTGCCGTTTTTACGGATAAGCACATCATCTTTCAATTCAAGTTTATCGATTTCCTCTTGAGTCTTGCCCTGTTCCTTGAGCATCTCTGTCTGAACTTCGATATTCTTATACCAAAGTGCGCCGTCCTTTTCATAGGTAAGACCCTTATTGGTAAGATAATCTATGCAGTCCTTGACGTCGCCGCTTTTATGAAGCGTGCTCTCCATAAACCAAGTATCGTAATTTATACGGTACTTCGCCATATTTTCACGCATTTTGTCAATGTTAAGCGGAAGAGCAAACTCAACAAGTGCCTTCCTTCTCTCCTCTTCGGGCTTATCGATATATTCGTCGCCGTACTTCTCACGGAACTGCTTCGCTCTCTCGATTATGTCCTCGCCGTGATAGCTGTCCTCGGGAAGCTCAACGGCATCCTCTCCCTTTATGAGCTGCTGATAACGAATATCAAGCGAAAGTCCGAACTTTTCAATCTGATTTCCTGCGTCATTTACATAAAATTCTCTCTCGACCTCATAGCCTGCCATATCAAGCACACTCGCAAGACAATCGCCCAATGCGCCGCCTCTTGCGTTGCCCATATGCATAGGACCTGTGGGGTTTGCCGATACAAATTCTACGTTATATTTCTTACCCTTGCCGTAATCGCTTCTGCCGTATTTTTCATTGAGCGACTTAATATCAAGCAAAATGTCGGCATAAAACCCGCTGCAAAGTCTGAAATTTATAAAGCCTGCACCCGCAACCGAGCACTCCGAAAAATATGTTCCGTCAAGATCTATATACTCAGCGATTATATCGGCAATTTTCCTCGGTGCATTGCGGAAAGCTCTTGCCCCTGCGAAAGCTACGTTTGTCGAGTAATCTCCGTTTGCCCTGTCCTGAGGCACCTCTACGATAAAATCGGGTAACGGCTCAGCCGGAAGCTTGCCGTCCGCAACAGCCCTGCCGACCGCCTCGAGTACAAGAGTCCTCAATTCATCCTGTGTCTTTTTAACCAATACAGACATCTGTTTTCTCCTTATTCTCTATATTATTCCTTAGGGTTTAATTTAATTTCAAGCTTATTTTTTGCCAAAAAGCCCATATTGAAATCAAGGTCATATTCAAGCAAAATCTTGCCCGAGCCGTCCTCAATATCAATAACAACATCATTTGTGTTGACTCCGACGCTTAAAGCACCGACGGGAGTAACGTATTCCCCGTTGTGTCGAACGCCCTTTTCAAAAATCATCTCGGTTGCAACCGAGCCGTCTTTTTTCATTGAAACAGTGTCGCCTTCAATGACAATTTCGGTATGCACCTTTTCTTTATCGTCAAGATATTCCCAAAATTCAAGCTTCAAGCCGCCGTCGGTTTCGCTCAAATCGCCCGTTACATCAATTTCCGTAACGTCGTGCTCGCCGTCGATTACCTGCTCGCCTTTTATGAGAATAACCGCATTGTTTTTAGCCATACATTCTCTCCTGTGCAAGAGTAAACAGCCTGTCGATAAGCTCCGAGTAGCTTATACCGCTGTGCTCACAAAGCTTCGGATACATACTTATCGGCGTAAAGCCGGGGATTGTGTTTATCTCGTTGAAAACTACCCTGTTATCCTTTTTTGTAACGAAGAAGTCAACTCTTGAAAGTCCCGAGCAGCCGAGCACCGTGTATGCTCTGACAGCGGCACGGCGAACCTCCTCGATTGTCTCTTCCGGAATATGCGCCGGTATGTAAAGCTCGCTGTTGTCGTTTTCGTACTTCGCCTCGTAATCATAAAACTCGTTTGCAGGCTTAATTTGACCTACCGACATCGCCTTTGCGTCTCTGTTTCCGAGAACGGCGCACTCAACCTCAAAGCCGTCGATAAACTCCTCCAAAACAACCTTTCTGTCCTCTTTGAATGCCACTTCCATAGCCTTTTCGAGAGAAGCTCTGTCAACCGCCTTTGAAACGCCGACCGAAGAGCCTGAGTTTGCCGGCTTTACGAATATCGGATAACCGAGATAATCTTCAGCCTTTTTCAAAAAGCTGTCCTTGATTTCCCTGTACTCCTCTGCAACGCAAGAAAGCCACTTTGCTTGGCAAATCTCGGCAGAATCGGCAAGTGTGTTTGTAATCGCCTTATCCATACAGCAAGCCGACGAACAATAATCGCAGCCGACATACGGAATTCCCGCAAGCTCAAAAAGCCCTTGAATTGTGCCGTCCTCGCCGTTCTTGCCGTGAAGCACGGGAAATGCGACATCAATTTTAATTTTTTCAATCTTATTTTCTCTGAAAACTATAAGGCTCTTATCCTTTCTGTCGGGGGACACAACTGCCTTTGTGCATTTTCCGCTTTCAAGCCACTTGTCCTCGGGCAAAAGGGAAACATCGCCCTCATAGAGATACCATTCTCCGTCCCTTGTAATTCCGACGGTAACGACCTCATATTTATCGGTTGGGATATGTGAGATAACGTATGAAGCGGAAACGCACGAAACAAAATGCTCGCTCGACGCACCGCCAAAAATAATAAGTGCTTTTTTCACTTAAATCACCCCATAAAATTCATATATACAGATATATATAATACCATATTAACGATTTATTATCAATTATTTAATAAAAATTTTTAATGACAAATCGCTTTTTATATGTTACAATATCGTTTGTATAAAAACTTTAAGGTGGTTTCAGTATATGATGGAATTGAATGAAGCCCTCAATGCCGTACTTTCGGGCATTGATTCTTCTGTAAAGGCAAACGGCTTTACCGCTGTTGAGCCGAAAGAAAAAACCGACGAGCTTCCCGTTATTCACGACGGCGAGCACAGCTATATCGACTTTGTAGGCGAAAAGGGTAAAATCCGCTTCGAAATCTTTGGAAATCAGGCTTTGCTCTTCTATACCGACGTTAAATCAGACGAGGCTACGGACGAGGATTTGGTTAAGGCTTCGGTCAACTATTTCAATCTTGAGGAATTTGACCAGAAGGATATTAAATCTCTTTGCAACGAGCTTAATGAGACTATAAACGCAAAGTTCGGCACGGCAAACGCCGCCGGCTCCAAGTCAAAGAAGATGCCGACTCCCGTTTCAAAGACGGCTGCCAAAAACGGCTCTCAGTCTTATGACGGCAACACTCTTGCCAACAGACTTTCCGCAATTTATCCCGAGCTTAAGGAGCCGTACAGAGCAAACTTTGAAAAGTATGACGAGTTCCTTCCCGAAGAATTTTTCGTGGACTACGGCGCAAAGCCCGTAATCAACACAATCAGATCTGGTAACGCTTCGGAAATCAAGCGTCTTTTCAAAATTCTCAACGACATTTACGAAAACGGCAGCTCGGACGTTCAGGGTCTTATCGCCGTTACCATTCTCGGCGAAATGAACAACGACCCCCTGCTCTGCGAAAGAGCAGCCGAATATATGTGTGAGGATATGAAGGACACTGTGCTTCTTGTCAACAAATTCCTTGCGACCTCAAGGGGAAAGAAAGCTAAAGAAAAGCTTAAAAATCCCCCTGCATATAAGCCGAAAAAAGAAAAGAAGCCGGGTATGTTCGCTCAGATGATGAACGAGGGTATGGCTCAAAACGGCGGAATGCCTCCGATGTAATCGGTTAAAAACAACAAAATTTAAGCCCGAGTGTTTACTCGGGTTTTTATGACAAAAGGGAACTGAAAAACAGTTCCCTTTTGCTGTGTGAAAAATCTATATCAGCCGACATCCGTCTTTAGAGTGTCGATGATATTGTCGTCGTTTATCCTGTCTATCGAGTAGAACAATGCGCTTTCGATTATCAGGAATACCGCAACCGAAGCTATAAGGTACGGTGTGATATTGAGCTGGAAGCCGAAATCAAAGCTGTTCCCAAGCGCCTTATACATCAAAAAATGTATCAAAACGCTTACGGGCAATGAAAACGCAAGCGACCTTACGCCGTAGCTGAACGATTCGAGATAAATCATTCTCTTAAACGCTTTCGGCGTCATTCCGACAGAACGAAGCATTGCAAATTCCCTGCGTCTTTCGTTCATTGAGTTCGATATGGTGTTTATGATATTCATAATCGAAATGAGCGTGATAAGCGTGATAAATCCGTAAACAAATACCTTTGTTATCATAAGAATATTGTTTATCGCATCCATTGAAGAGCCGGACTGAGAGATACTGAGATACTCCGCATCCGTCTTGTAAAGTTCTTCGCTTATTTTATCTATAACGCTCTGGATTTCCTGTTCGTCCTTTACGAATATATACGCAGTTGAGGGTGAGTAGTCTTTAAGAGAGTCGGGTATAACTTCGTCGCACATTATAATCGTAGGTCTTGACGAGTGTCTGAATTGGAAACTTTCCTCCGACCACAAGGCTGTTGTTTGAATACCTATTTCAATCGGCGCATCAACATATACATTATTGCCCTGCTCGTCATTTTTGTCTATTTGGACATTTATTTTCTTACCCGAAATATCTTTTAAGGGATTTTCGGAATAGGTCTTTGAGTCCTTTTTGCCGTAGGTTGTGTTTACGAGAATTGCACGGGGGTTGTCCTTGTCGTGATATTTTTCCGTGTTTTCGGAAAGCTCTTTAAGATAACCGTCAAACGCATTGCGGTCAAGATAAACAACGGTGCAATTCAAGCCGTCATCCGTTATGTTAGCCGTAGAATAATCCTTAAAATACGAAGCGTCGATTTTACCAAACTCACAGGTCATAATGTAGCTTCGCTCTACCCCCGCCGTGTTTTTAACTGCGTCTGAAAGCTCTTTTGCGTGTCCGCAATCGGTGCTTATCATACTGTCGGCAGTTTGGCTAAAGCTTGCTCCCATTACATCCGTGAACATAGAACTAAAATTCATAACTGTAAGGAAAACAACAACGCTCAAGAACAGAGAAAAGACAATGTTACGTGAACGCCTGCCGTTTCGCTTATAATTCTTTGCGGCGAGCGTACCCTCATAGCCGAATATTTTGCCGACAAGCCTTGAAGTGCGAAGCTTTTTCGGATTTTTAATCTTAACCGCTTCGTTTTGGCGAATTGCCTCGATAGCGGTTGTCTTTGATGCTTTTCTTGCAGGAATATATGAGGAAATAAAAATCGTCAAAGCACTTGCCAAAATCGTGCCGAGAATTACAATCCAATTCACATACACCTTGAGCGTGCCGTCATACTCGACTGCCATTGTTGCCATAAACGCCTTTCTGATACACGCAAAGGTTACTGCAATACCGCCGACGCCCGACAAAATTCCTATGGGAATACCGATAGCGCCGAGTATAAAGCCCTCGAAGTATACGGACATTCTCTTTTGCTTTTTGGTAGCGCCCACCGACGAGAGCATACCGAGGTATTTTGCCCTCTCCTGATACGATACCGCAAAGCTGTCATATATCATAAATATCGAAACAACCGCAATTATCAAAAGCAATATTCCCGCAAAGCCCACAAGTGAGCCTAAAATTGCATTGTCCTTCATAATTCCCGAAAATGTAAAAAGCTCCGTGTTGTAGGAATAGCCCTTAATATTCGTTCCGAGAGCATTTGCGGTTGTCTCCATTTTGTTCCAAATCGAGTTATCGAGTTTGTCGTAACGCACATAGACGTTAGCCGTATTAACCTGCTTCAACACTTCGTCGTCACAGCCGATAAACAAATTGACATAGTCAGTTCCCGACACCTTGCTTTGCGTGTAACCGACCACAAGAAAATCTCTTGTTACAAATTCTCCGTTCTCCTTTTGAATATCAAGCGTTACGGTATTACCTATGGCGTAGTTTTCGTCTTTTTCGGCAAAGCTCTTTACAACAAGAATTTCATTGCTGTTTTTCGGGTACCTTCCGACAGAAACGCTGACATTTCTCATATCAAACCAATTTCCGTCAACTATAAACACGCTTTCTCCTGATTGTATTTTGTCATTTCCTCTCGGCGCGATACTGCCGTAAAATGCCGAAAAGGATATTTCTTCTATATTTTTATCGTTTTTGTAAATACTCTTATCATTAATAAAATCCGCATCCGTAAATTTTGCGTGCCAATTTCCGTCAACCGCAAGCGTTGTATTCTGAAAGAACTTTATAAAAGATATAGCGCTTGTAAACACCGCCGTTACCATCGCAACGGAAACGATAATTGCAAGCACGGTCAAAACACTGCGCTTTTTGTGTGATTTTAAGTGTCTGAGAGTGAGAGTGTTAACAATATTCACTTATCTCACCTCATCTCTCAAAATCTTTCCGTCGTTTATTTCAATTACTCTGTCGGCGGAAAGGGCAATTCGCTCGTCGTGAGTGATGATAATTACCGTCTGCTTGTTTTCTTTATTAAACTGTCTTAAAAGCTTGATTATCTCCTTGCTGTTTTCGCTGTCAAGGTTGCCTGTCGGCTCGTCGGCAAGCAAAAGTGCGGGTGAATTTAACAACGCTCTGCCGATTGACACCCTCTGCTGTTGACCGCCCGAAAGCTCGTTCGGAAGATGCTTTAACCTGTTTTCAAGTCCCAATTTTTCAACAAGCATTTCAATCTGCTTTTGGTCGGGTTTTCTGCCGTCAAGTAAAAGCGGAAGTGTCAGGTTTTCCTCAACCGTCAAAATCGGAATAAGGTTATAGAACTGATAAATTAGACCTATCTGCCTGCGACGGAAAATCGCAAGAGCCGTTTCGTCAAGGTCGCTGATTTTTGTTCCGTTTATGATTACCTCACCGCTTGTCGGCACATCAACTCCGCCTAAAATATGCAAAAGCGTTGACTTGCCCGAGCCCGACGGTCCTACAATAGCGATAAACTCGCCCTGCTCCACGCTGAAGGAAACATTGTCGAGAGCCTTGACAAGAGTGTCGCCCTCGCCGTATGTTTTACACAAATTTTTAGTTTCAAGAATTTTCATAGCACATCTGCTCCTTTCAACGCCTATAATAGTCCGTCAACCTTACAATTAAGTTACAAAAACAATTACAGTTTTGTCATATTATAGATTTGTAGAATTTAATTGTAAATGTCGAGCCTTTTCCGACCTCGCTTTCAACCGTAACGGAGGCGTTCTGCTTTGAAAGAATTTCCTTTGAAAGAGCAAGACCTATGCCCACGCTGTCCGAGGAGGAATTTTTACCGTGATAAAATCTCTCAAATATATGCGGTAAATCCTCCTTTTCAATTCCACAGCCCGTATCACTTATCTTAAACTCGGAATATATATTGGTATCTGTTGCGCTGACGGTAAGCTTACCGCCCGAATTTGAATGTTCAATGCAATTCTTAATAATATTCTTTAGTGCTTCTTCTGTCCAATTTTTATCTCCTGTAAAGGTAAATTCCTTTACAGACTTTTCAATTTCTATCTCTTTAAGCTCCAAGCTCAAAAGGAACGGCGAAAGACAATCTTCTGCAATTTCAACCGATGAAAGCTCGGTTTTGTTGAATTCCACGGTGTCCGCATCGAGCTTTGAAAGCTTCAAGAGCGTAGCCGTCAGCCAATTCATCTTATCAACCTGCGTTTTTATTATATCGACAAATTCCGCACGCTTTTCGGTATTCTCCTCTGTCTCAAGCAAGTCGGTCATAACGGTAATCGAGGTAAGCGGAGTTTTAAGCTGATGCGTAATATCGGCAAGAGAGTCAACAAGAAACAGCTTTTCCTTTTTCAATTCCTCATTTGTGGTTTTAAGCTTTATAACTACCTTATAGATATTATTTTTGAGAATTGACAGCTCGCCCTCGGTGTTGTCGCTGACATTGAGCGAAAAATCGCCCGAGCAGACAAGCGACAAATACCTGTTTACCTCTTTGAGATAATCCATCTGCCTTTTCTTCCAAATGCAAAAAAGCGATATAATCACAGCCGACAGCGCAAGGCAAATCAAACTGCAAACGGGACTTATAAACGCCGTACCGATACACGCAGCCGCCGACACCGAAACGCATACTATAATTGTTTTTATGAAATCTGATTTTTTCATTTCATCAAGTACCCCATTCCACGAACTGTTTTTATATATTGCGGATCGTTCGGGTCGTTTTCGATTTTATCACGAAGCCTTTTTATATAAACCGTAAGCGTGTTATCGTTTACGAAATCGCCGTCAACATCCCATATCTCCTCAAGCAGCTTTCGTCTTGTAAGCACCGTGCCACGATTATTCACAAACGATAAAAGCAATCTGTATTCCATAGCGGTCAAAATTACCTCCTCGCCACGAAGCAGTACCCTCGCCTCTGCGGTATTTACCGTAAGTTCTCCTACTTTTACGATTCCGTCTGTGTTATCCTTTGAATAACGTCGAAGCACGCTTTTCACTCTCGCAAGCAGCTCACGAACACGGAACGGCTTTGAAATATAGTCGTCCGCACCGAGCTCAAAGCCTGTAACAACGTTTATTTCATCATCATAGGCGGTCAAAAATATTACGGGCAAATCGCCCTTTGATTTTATGAGTGAGCAGACCTCATACCCATTTCCGTCGGGCAATGTAAGGTCAAGAATATAGAGGTCAAATTCTTCATTTTCAACTATTTTTTTAGCCTCTGAAACGGTTTTTACAAGGGTTACCTCGTATTTTTCGCTTTCAAGCGTATATGATAAACCAATACCGATTGCCTCGTCGTCCTCGAGCACAAAAATTCTCATAAAATCACCTCGAAGCTATTGTAACATAACAACAGTGTAAATTCCATTACAGTTTTGTAAGAATATGGAATATTGCACCATAAATTTTCCGTATTTTCCATTATTTATTATGTGACATTTTCGCTATTTGTTGTTGAAAATGCGATAGGTTTGTGCTAAAATTGGTAATTGAGCAAAAAGTTTGTCAAAATTTTAACACTCTTTTTCTCAAGCTGTTTTAACGACAAAATTCCAAATTATAAAAGGGAGTCTTCGTATGTACAAAATCTTGCGAAAAAAAAGCTTAAATCCGACTGTTACGCAGATGGAAATTGAAGCTCCGTTAGTTGCCAAAAAGGCAAAGCCCGGACAGTTTATCATCCTTCGTGTTGATGCCGACGGCGAGCGAATACCGTTGACCGTTGCAGGAACAGATGCCGAGGAAGGATCGGTTAAGATAATCTTCCAGATTGTCGGCGCAACGACCGAAAAATTAAATCACAAGCAGCAGGGCGAATTTTTACAGGACTTTGTAGGTCCTCTCGGTGTTCCGACAAAAACAGAAGGGATTAAAAAGGTCTGCATTATCGGCGGCGGCGTGGGTTGTGCAATTGCAATGCCCGTAGCTCAGGCCTTTCAAAAGCTCGGTGCCGACGTTACAAGCATTATCGGCTTTAGAGACAAAAACCTTGTTATATTAGAGGACGAATTCAACGCTTGCTCAAACAGAATGTTCCTTATGACCGACGACGGCTCATACGGCAGACACGGCAACGTTACCGTTCCGCTTAAAGAAATGCTCGAAGCAGGCGAAAAATTCGATATGATAATCGCAATAGGACCGATTATTATGATGAAATTCGTAGTTCTTACAGCAAAGCCATTCGGCGTACCTGTTACCGTTTCAATGAACCCGATTATGATTGACGGTACGGGAATGTGCGGCGGCTGTCGTCTTACGCTTAATCAAGACGGTAAAAAGGTTACGAAATTTGCCTGTGTTGACGGCCCTGATTTCGACGGCTATGAGATCGATTTTGACGAGGCAATGTCAAGAGGCAGAATGTACGCAGATTTTGAACGTCACGCTTATGAAGAAACCTGCAATCTTTTCAAGAAAGCTTAACGGGGAGTGTTAATATGCCAATATCACAGAAAAAACATGAAATGCCCACTCAGTCCCCTGAGATAAGAGCAAAAAATTTCAAAGAGGTCGCACTCGGATATTCCGAGGAGACGGCTGTCGCAGAGGCGCAGAGATGCCTTAATTGTAAAAACAGACCGTGCGTCAGCGGTTGTCCCGTAAACGTTCACATTCCCGATTTTATTTCTAAAATCAAGGAGGGAGATTTTGAGGGCGCTTACCGTGAAATATCGCTTTCATCAACACTTCCGGCTGTTTGCGGCAGAGTTTGTCCGCAGGAAACGCAGTGTGAGAGCAAATGCACGCTCGGTATTAAATTTGAGCCTGTCGGAATAGGCAGACTTGAACGCTTTGTTGCCGATTGGCACAATGAAAATCAGACTGACGCACCCGATGCTCCTCAATCAAACGGACACCGTGTTGCGATTGTCGGTTCCGGTCCGTCAGGCCTTACTTGTGCCGGCGACCTTGCAAAAAAAGGATATAAAGTTACCGTTTTCGAAGCGCTTCACACAGCAGGCGGTGTTCTTGTGTACGGTATTCCCGAGTTCAGGCTTCCGAAGTCAATCGTCGCAAAAGAAGTTGACTCTCTTAAAGCTCTCGGCGTAGATATTGAAACCAATGTTGTTATCGGCAAAACCCTTACGGTTGATGAGCTGTTCGATATGGGCTATGAAGCTGTTTTCATAGGCTCGGGTGCAGGACTTCCCAACTTTATGGGTATTCCCGGCGAATCGTTAAAGGGTGTTTACTCGGCAAACGAGTTTTTGACACGAAGCAACCTTATGAAAGCGTATAAGGCCGATCCCGTTACACCGATTATGAAAGGCGGAAAGGTCGCAATAGTCGGCGGCGGCAATGTCGCTATGGACGCTGCAAGAACTGCTCTTCGTCTCGGTGCCGAAAAAGTATATGTCGTTTACCGCCGTTCTATGGAGGAGCTTCCCGCAAGAAAAGAGGAAGTTGAGCACGCTATGGAAGAGGGCATTGATTTCCGTCTCCTCAACAATCCTGTTGAAATTCTCGGCTATAACAATCCCGATAATCCGAGAGATGAGAAAAACGGCTTTGTTACGGGTATGAAATGTATTAAAATGGAATTGGGCGAGCCTGACGCAAGGGGCAGAAGGCGTCCTATTCCGATTGAGGGTAGTGAATTTACCCTTGACGTTGATACGGTTGTCATTTCAATCGGCACATCGCCCAATCCGCTTATTAAGAGCACCACAAAGGGTCTTGAGGTCAACGAAAGAGGCGGAATTATCATAAACGAGGACGGTCTTACAACAAGGGACTGCGTTTACGCAGGCGGCGACGCTGTTACAGGTGCTGCTACCGTCATTTCGGCTATGGGTGCAGGAAAGCACGCGGCAAAAGCGATTGACGAATATCTCAGCAAATAAATATTAAGGCTCGATGCCTTACATTGAAGAGGTGGCTTATGGAAAAGGAATTTGATTTCAGCGTTGTTGACGAAATTCTCTCACGGCACGAGAAAGCGGAGCTGTCAACAATATCTATTCTCCAGGATATTCAGGATCATTATCACTATTTACCAAAAGAAATTTTTCCCTATGTTGCAAAGGCAATCGGCGTGGGCGAGGCAAGGCTTTACGGAGTGGCTACCTTTTATGAAAACTTCTCGCTTGAGCCAAAGGGAAAATATGTTATCCGCTGCTGCGACGGTACGGCTTGCCATGTAAGAGGCTCGCTTCCGATACTCGACATGCTTCGCAAGACTCTTGGCTTGAGTGAAGAAAAAAAGACAACCGACGATTTGAATTTCACGGTCGAAACGGTTTCTTGTCTCGGTGCTTGCGGTCTTGCACCGGTTATCACGGTAAACGGCGTTGTTTATCCTGCCATGACTCCCGAAAAGGCATTGGACTTGCTCGATGAGCTTAAAGCAGAGCTTGAAAAGGAGGCTGAGGACTAATGAACAGACTTAATTCAAGAGCCGACCTTATTGCTCTGCGTGAGGAATGTGTCAAGGCATTTAAGGCAGAGAAAACAAAAATCCTTGTCTGCGGAGGCACAGGCTGCGTTGCAGGCGGTTCGCTTGACATTTACGCAAGACTTAAAGAATTGCTTGAAGAAAGAGGCATACCCGTTGAGGTAGAGCTGGCTCACGAGCCGCACGACGGAGTTGTCGGTATGAAAAAAAGCGGCTGCCACGGCTTCTGCGAAATGGGTCCGTTGGTACGCATTGAGCCGTCGGGCTGGCTTTACACAAAAGTAAAGCTTGACGACTGTGAGGAAATCGTAGAAAAGACGATTATCGGCGGAGAAAACATAGAGAGGCTTGCATATAAGCAGGACGGCAGGGTTTATCAGAAGCAGGAGGAAATCCCCTTTTATAAAAAGCAAACACGAGTTGTGCTCGGCTCTTGCGGTCACATAAACGCAGGCTCTGTTCGTGAGTATCTTGCTGTCGGCGGCTATAAGGCGTTCGAAAAATGCCTTTTTGATATGCAGCCCGAAGATATAATCAAGGTCATTTCCGACTCAAATCTTCGAGGCAGAGGAGGCGGCGGCTTCCTTTGCGGTAAAAAATGGGCTTCCTGTGCCAAGCAAAAGGAAAATCCCAAATATATAGTTTGTAACGGCGACGAGGGCGACCCCGGTGCATTTATGGACCGTTCCGTTATGGAGGGCGATCCGCACAAATTGCTTGAGGGTATGATGATTGCAGGTCTTGCAATCGGCTCGTCTGACGGATATATCTATGTTCGTGCCGAATATCCTCTTGCGGTCGAAAGACTTAAAATGGCTATCTCTCAGGCTGAAGATTGCGGCATTCTCGGCGACAACATTCTCGGAACGGGTAAATCGTTCCGCATACATATAAACAAGGGCGCAGGTGCGTTTGTCTGCGGCGAGGGCTCGGCTCTTACCGCTTCTATCGAGGGAAAAAGAGGTATGCCTCGTGTTAAGCCGCCGAGAACGGTTGAGCACGGACTTTTCGGCAAGCCTACTAACCTCAACAACGTTGAAACCTATGCAAATGTTCCCGAAATCATAAATAAGGGTGCAGAATGGTACAAATCAATAGGCCCGGAAAACAGCCCCGGCACAAAGGCGTTTGCGCTTACGGGCACAATTAAAAACACGGGACTTATCGAGGTTCCTATGGGCACAACGCTTCGTGAGGTCATCTTCGATATAGGCGGAGGGATGCGAGGCGATACAAATTTCAAGGCCGTTCAAATCGGCGGTCCGTCGGGCGGATGTCTTACGGAAAAGGAGCTTGATATTTCGCTTGATTTCGACTCACTTAAAAAGGTCGGCGCAATGATAGGCTCGGGCGGACTTGTTGTTATGGACGACAAGACCTGTATGGTCGAGGTTGCACGCTTCTTTATGAACTTTACGCAAAACGAGTCGTGCGGTAAATGCGTTCCGTGCCGTGAGGGTACAAAGCGTATGCTTGAAATTCTTGAAAGAATTACTCAGGGCAAGGGTAAGGACGGTGATATCGAATTGCTTGAGGAGCTTGCCGATACAATTTCCAACACCGCCCTTTGCGGACTCGGAAAAACTGCTCCCTCCCCTGTTATTTCAACAATTAAAAACTTCCGAGAGGAATATGAGGCGCACGTATATAAAAAGCGTTGTCCTGCCGGCGCGTGCAGTAAATTAAACATTTATGTAATTGACCCCGAGCGTTGCAGAGGCTGCTCAAAATGTGCGAGAAACTGCCCCGTCGGAGCTATCAGCGGTCAGGTAAGATCGCCTTATGTTATCGATCAGGATAAATGTATCAAGTGCGGAGCGTGTATGAGCAACTGCGCATTTGCAGCTATAAGGAGGGAAGAATGATGCTTCTTGAAAATATGATGGAAATTGACGGTATTCCCGTTAAAATTGAGGGCGAGCGAAACCTCCTTGAAGTAATCAGCAAAACAGGAATTAAGCTTCCCGTTTTCTGCTACCATTCTGACCTTTCGATTTACGGCGCTTGCCGTATGTGTATGGTTGAGGATGAAAACGGCAGAATGATGGCGTCCTGCTCAACCGTTCCGAAGGCAGGAATGAAAATAAAGACAAATACAGGTAGACTTCGCAAGTACCGCAAGAGCATACTTGAGCTTTTGCTTGCAAGCCATTGCAGAGATTGTACGACCTGTGAAAACAGCGGAAAATGTCGCTTGCAGGAGCTTGCGGTTCAGTTCGGTATTACCGATGTCCGTTTTCCGAATGATAAAACGACGACCGAAAGAGACGAGTCATCCTACAGCATTGTCAGAGATTCAAGTAAATGTATTCTCTGCGGTGACTGTGTGCGTGAGTGTAACGAAATTCAGCACGTCGGAGCTATCGACTTTGCATACAGAGGCTCAAATGCCACTATAAGCACAGCCTTTAACAAACCGCTTGCGGAGTCTCTCTGCGTAAACTGCGGTCAATGTGCGGCTGCTTGCCCGACGGGTGCGATTATCGTTAAAGACGACACTCAAAAGGTTTGGGATAAAATAGATGACCCCGAGGTTTTTGTAACATGCGAAATCGCTCCTGCCGTTCGTGTCGGTATCGGCGAGGAATTAGGCTTGGACGACGGCGAATACGCAATGAACAGAATTATTGCGGCGCTTCACCGTATGGGCGTCGATAAGGTTTATGACACAGTTACGGGTGCAGACCTTACGGTTATTGAGGAAACAAGGGAGTTTATAGACCGACTTGAAAACGGCGGCACACTTCCGCTGTTTACCTCCTGCTGTCCTGCTTGGGTATCATTTGTCGAGAAAAAATATCCCGAATTTCTCCCCAACGTATCAACCTGCCGTTCGCCTATGAGTATGTTCTCGGCGGTTATTAAGGAGTATTACAAGGATAAGCTTCCCGAGAGTAAGACAAAGCATTATCATTTTGCGCTTATGCCCTGTACGGCTAAAAAGAGTGAGGCAAAGCGACCCGAGTTTGACGGCTGTACCGATGATGTAATCACAACGCAAGAGCTTATCGGTATGATTAAAAAATCGGGAATTATGTTCAACGAGCTTGAGCCCGAAGCAGTTGACCTGCCGTTTGGCGAAATGTCGGGCGCAGGCGTCATTTTCGGCGTTACGGGCGGCGTTACAGAAGCTGTTTTACGCTATGTCGCAGGCGACAACTCAAAAACAACGCTTATGCAGATTGAATACACGGGTATCAGAGGGCTTGAGGCTGTCAAGGTGGCTGAAATTCCCTACGGCGACAGAAAGCTTAAAATTGCCGTTACCTCGGGACTTGCAAACGCAAGAAAGATAATCAAGGGTATTCAAAGAGGCGAGCTTCATTACGATCTTGTCGAGGTTATGGCTTGCCGTGGCGGCTGTATATCGGGCGCAGGTCAGCCATATATCTCACACAGACACCGTATCAAGCGTGCAGACGGACTTTACCGTTCGGACAAGAGCAGCGTTGTTAAATGCTCACAGGACAACAGACTCCTTGACGAGCTTTACGAGGGTGTTCTCAACGGCAGGACGCATGAGCTTCTCCACGTTGATTATGTAAAGAAAGATAAATAAAAATATTATCATAGGGACATGGCGAGCCCTGTCCGTAACAAATTTAACGTATAATTACATTTACGGACAGCCGCACTTTCAGCCTCCCTTGTGTAAAGGGTGCGGGTCTCCTGTGGAGACCTCTGCATTTAATGCAGAAGCACCGACCGAACCGGCAGGTGAGACGGTGGGTTGCCGCAGGCAACTCGGAGGGATTGTAAAACAAAATTCACAGTCGGCCGCAATGCATAGTGTAATAAGATAGTATACAGGTTGTGTAAGGACATAGTATACAGTTTTGAAAAAAGCGGACAGCACATTATATGAGCTGTCCGCTTAAATTATTTTGTGATATTCACTTTTAGGATTACTCGTCCTTGCCGCAGCAGTGCTTATATTTTTTACCGCTTCCGCATGGGCAGGGATCGTTTCTGCCTATCTTCTTTTCCTTTTTAACGGGTCGCTTCTTTTCGCTTCCGTCGGTAGCTCCGCTTGTGCCTGTAATCTTCGCCTGTTCCTCACGCTTAACTTCCTCATTTGTACGAAGAATAACAGTAAGAATACCCGTTACAGTTCCCTCGCAGATAGCCGCACTCATCTCGTCGAACATATCGAAGCTCTCAAGTCTGAATGCAACAACGGGATCCTGCTGACCGTAAGAACGAAGATAAATTCCGCCCTTCAAGTCCTCCATCTCGTCAATGTGATCCATCCATCTGCGGTCAACATTTGCAAGAAGAATCTTTCTTTCAAGCTCTGACATAATTTCAGCGCCGTATTTCTCCTTACGCTCGTCAAACTTCTTATGAGCACAATCAAGGAATAACTTTTTGAAATCATCTGCGGTGCTGAGACCTGTTTCGTCTTTACCGTCAAGAACCCACGCAAGCTTTGTGAGCATTCCCTGAACGTTCCACTCCTCCTTCGGCAATGCCGACGGGCAGTAGAAGTCAACCTGCTGATTGAAATAATCATCAATCATCTTTGTAATTGTAGCGTCAAGGTCAACACCGTCAAGGATTTGATTTCTCTGACCGTAAATAACCTCTCTCTGCTTATTCATAACGTCGTCGAAGTTAAGAACCTGTCGTCTTGCGGCAAAGTTGTTACCCTCAACCTTCTTCTGAGCGCCCTCGATAAGATTTGTAAGCATCTTGGTTTCAAGAGGCATATCATCATCGACATTAAATGTATCAAGAATCATATAAAATCTGTCGCCTGCGAAGAGTCTCAAAAGCTCATCCTCAGCAGAAAGATAGAAGCGGCTCTTACCCGGGTCCCCTTGACGACCTGCACGGCCTCTCAACTGGTTGTCAATACGGCGTGATTCATGTCTTTCCGTACCGATAATATAAAGACCGCCCGCTTCACGAACCTTTTTAGCTTCCTCGGAAATTTCTTCCTTGTGCTTCTGCTCAAGCTCGTGGAAAACCCGTCTTGCCTCGATAATATCCTCGTTATCGGTTTCGGCATAGCCCGTTGCCTCTGCGATGAGCTCCTCTGTAAAGCCTTTTTTACGCATTTCGGACTTGGCCATAAATTCGGGGTTACCGCCGAGGATAATATCCGTGCCTCGTCCTGCCATATTTGTAGCAATGGTAACTGCGCCGTACTTACCTGCCTGAGCGACGATTTCAGCCTCTTTGTCGTGGTACTTCGCATTGAGGACTTCGTGCTTAATTCCTCTCTTTTTAAGAGCCTTTGAAAGCAATTCACTTTTTTCAATATTTACAGTACCTACAAGTACAGGCTGTCCCTTTGCATTAGCTTCAAGGATTTGCTCGATTATCGCATTGAACTTTGCATGCTCCGTCTTATAAAGCAAGTCGTTCTGATCGTCTCTTATCATCGGCTTGTTGGTCGGAATTGCAATAACATCAAGTCCGTAAATCTCTTGGAACTCGGTGCTCTCGGTCATTGCCGTACCCGTCATACCCGAAAGCTTGTCATAAAGGCGGAAATAGTTCTGGAATGTGATTGTAGCAAGAGTTTTTGACTCTCTCTCAACCTTAACGCCTTCTTTTGCTTCGATAGCCTGATGAAGTCCGTCGGAATAACGTCTGCCGAGCATAATTCTGCCCGTAAACTCATCGACGATAAGAACCTCGCCGTCCTTAACAACATAATCGACATCACGCTTCATAACGCCGTGCGCACGGATAGCCTGGTCGATATGGTGCTGAATTGTGATATTCTCTGCGTCCATAAGGTTTTCAAGGTTGAAGAAACGCTCTGCCTTTTCGATACCGTTCTTTGTGAGAGTTGCACTCTTCGCCTTTTCGTCAACAACATAATCGCCGTCGGCATTTGCAAGCTCTTCCTCGGCATTCATCTTTGTATCAAGCTCTTTAACGGTAATCCTGCGAAGCGTTTTAACAAAATTATCGGCAATCTTATAAAGGTCGGTTGACTTGTCGCCTGCACCCGAAATGATAAGCGGAGTTCTCGCCTCGTCGATAAGAATTGAGTCAACCTCATCGACAATAGCAAAATTATGACCACGCTGAACTCTCTGCTCTGCGTAGATTACCATATTATCACGAAGATAGTCAAAACCCATCTCGTTGTTTGTACCGTATGTTATGTCGGCATTGTACGCCTCTCTTCTTTGCTCATTGTCAAGCTCGTGAACAATAAGACCTACGGAAAGTCCCAAAAATCTGAAAACCTTTCCCATCCACTCGGAGTCACGGCGAGCAAGGTAATCGTTTACCGTTACAATGTGAACGCCCTTTCCCGAAAGTGCATTAAGATAGGCAGGAAGCGTTGCGACAAGAGTTTTACCCTCGCCCGTTTTCATCTCGGCAATTCTACCCTGATGGAGAATAATTCCGCCGATTATCTGCACGGGGAAATGCTTCATATTAAGCACACGCCATGAAGCCTCACGGCAGGTAGCAAATGCTTCGGGCAAAATATCGTCAAGCGTTTCGCCGTCTGCAAGTCTTTTTTTGAATTCATCTGTCTTTGCCTTGAGCTGCTCGTCCGAAAGACGGCTGTATTCCTCCTCGTATGCGAGGACTTTTTTCTGTATCGGCATTACTCTTTTTACTTCTTTTGAAGAGTAGTCGCCGAAAATCTTTTTAAGTAAGGACATAGTCTTTTCCTTTCAACATATAATTATACAGATATATTATATAACATATATACTTGTAAATCTACTGTTTTTTGTAAAAAACAGGCTGTAAAAAGACAAGTTTTTACAGCCTGTTAATTTATTTTCCGGTATTTTCGTCGTCAACGGTTTCCGAAGCTTCATTATTTTCGGAAATTTCGGGTGCAGCTGCCTCGTCAGACCTTGCTTCCGATTCGGGTTTTGCATCAGAATTCGTTTCAGCCTCGGACTTTGCCTCTTCCTTGTCCTCGTCAGCGAACAAAGGCTCAAGCTCTTCGCCGTTCATTATGCGCTTAAACTCGTCGCCCGTAAGCTTCTCACGCTTAACAAGCTCAAGTGCAACAGCGTGGAGCTTATCGATATGCTCTGTAAGAATATCCTCTGTCTGCTTGTAAGCATTGAGAATAATCTTCTCAACCTCGTCGTCAATCTGCGAAGCAACAGCCTCTGAATAGTTCCTCATATGGTTATAGTCCTTGCCGAGGAATACCTCGTCATTGTTCTGACCGAAAGCGATAGGTCCGAGCTTTTCACTCATACCGTATCTTGTAACCATTTTTCTTGCCTGCTCGGAAGCTCTTTCAATATCGTTTGAAGCACCTGTGGAAATGTCATTAAAAATAATCTTTTCCGCAACACGTCCGCCGAGAAGTCCGACAATATCATCAAGCATTTTTGATTTCATAAGGTGCATTTCATCATGCTCGGGCTGATACATTGTAAAGCCGCCTGCCATACCTCTCGGTACGATTGAAATGTGAGTAACGGGATCCTCGTGCTCAAGATAGAACGAAGTAACTGCGTGACCTGCCTCATGATAAGCAGTGATTTTTTTATCCTTTTCGGAAATTTTATGAGACTTCTTCTCTGTGCCGACAACGACCTTCATTGTAGCCTCTTCAATTTCCTTCATTGTGATTGCCTTTAATTTTCTTCTTGCCGCAAGCAAAGCCGCTTCGTTAAGAAGATTTTCAAGGTCGGCGCCTGTAAAGCCGACTGTCGCACCTGCGATATTGCGAAGGTTTACGTCGGGACCAAGCGGCTTCTGTCTTGCGTGAACCTTGAGGATTTCCTCTCTGCCCTTCAAGTCGGGATAATTTACCGTAACCTGTCTGTCAAATCTGCCTGGTCTTAAAAGAGCCGGGTCAAGAATGTCGGGACGGTTAGTTGCCGCAATTACGATAACGCCCTCATTAGGTCCGAAGCCGTCCATTTCAACAAGCAGCTGGTTAAGAGTCTGCTCTCTCTCGTCGTGTCCGCCGCCCATTCCTGCGCCTCTGTGTCTGCCGACTGCGTCAATCTCATCAATAAAGATAATCGACGGTGCATTTTTCTTTGCCTCTGCAAAAAGGTCTCTGACACGGGAAGCGCCGACGCCGACATACATCTCGACGAAATCAGAGCCGGAAATTGAGAAGAACGGTGCGCCTGCCTCGCCTGCAACCGCACGGGCAAGCAAGGTTTTACCTGTGCCGGGAGGGCCCACCAAAAGCACGCCCTTAGGTATTCTTGCGCCGAGAGCGCTAAAGTCCTTGGGTGCTTTAAGGAATTCAACAATTTCCTCAAGCTCTTCCTTTTCTTCATCCGCACCTGCAACATCAGCAAATGTGGTCTTATTCTTATCGTCGTTTTTCTTATATCTCGCCTTGCCGAAGGACATAGCCCTGTTGTTTTCGTTCTGAACGCTCTGATTCATTCGCTTGAACATAAAGAGCATTACGCCTGCAAGTAAGAGTATCATAACTACTGTCGGTAAAAGGCTTACCCACCAAGAGTTTGCCGTGCCCGAAGCATAGTCCATTTTAATTTGGTTGTCGGGATTTTCCTTGTTGTACTCGACTACGTCGTCGTGAATATCATCGACAAAAAGGCTGACATTCGGAACGGTATATCTGTAAACAGTTTCGTCATCCTTTAATTTGTATTCGAGCGCACCGCTTGACAAATTGAGCTTATATTCCGTAACCGCATGGGTTTCAAACTTATTGACAACCTCATAGTACTCGGTTTTTTTCTTGCTCTGCGGTCCGACTGCCGAATAAGTAGCAATTACAAGCACAAGTGCCAGCGGAATTACAATATACGGAATAATCGCTTTCCAGTTCGTTTTTTTCAATGGATTTTCTCTCCTTTAAT
Source organism: Candidatus Fimenecus sp. (assembly GCA_052273625.1). Classification (GTDB taxonomy): domain Bacteria; phylum Bacillota; class Clostridia; order Oscillospirales; family Acutalibacteraceae; genus Fimenecus. The sequence continues at coordinate 21,369 of DAVZHW010000022.1, forward strand.
TGTTCTCATAAACACTGGGTTTGAGAATACCTACATAAGGTAAATTTCTGTATTTTTCCGCATAGTCAAGGCCGTAGCCTACAACAAATGCGTCGGGAATTGTAGCGCCCGAATAATCGGCTTTAAGGTCAACGGCTCTTCTCTCGGGTTTGTCGAGAAGAGTGCAAATCTTAATGCTCGACGGATTTCTTCTTGAAAGAATATCTATAAGATAATGGAGCGTTTTGCCGCTGTCAAGAATATCCTCGACAATAAGCAAATCAGAACCCTCGATAACGTTTGTATCAAGGTCCTTTATGATTTTAACAACACCCGAGGACGAGGTCGAATTGCCGTAGCTTGATACCGACATAAAATCGATACAGCACGGAAGCTTAATCTCTCTCATAAGGTCGCCCATAAACACAACCGAGCCTTTGAGAACGCTTACCAAAAGAAGTTTTTTGCCCTGATAATCCTCTGTTATACGCTCGCCGAGATTTTTAACGATTTCCTTTAACTGCTCCTCGGAAAGAAGCACCTGTTCAATATCATTCTCCATAATATTTCTGTTATCCATTTTACCCCTACTCCTGACTTATGTTTAATTTTATTGCTTTTTTTGTGTCCGCACCTATACGGAATTTTTTATTTGTTCCGTACCCACGAAGCCATACGACCTCTCCGTCGCTGTCAAGAATAACCATCCTGTTTCTGACCTCGGGCGGAATTTTGTCCTCGTTAAAAAGCTTTTTAACGGTTTTTGTAACTCTGCGCTTTGAAAATGTGAACTTATCGCCGTCTTTTCTGCTGCGTAAAATCAACGTATTGGATATTTTATCACAATCAATGAGATTATCCAACATATCTTTATTAAGATTTTGTAAATCTTTTATGTCGTACTTCTCAATGCTTATTTCACAAAAAGGTAAACTCACTTTTTTATCGTCAGGCGAAAAATCAACCGAAAACTGCTCTGCCTGTTCGGGCTTTTTGAAAATTTTTCCGTCTCTGCTGACAATTTCCGTCGCCGAAGCCGTAACAAGAGCTTTTCCGCTTCCGACAAATCGGAGAAAATCGTCTATGTGCTTCGCCTCGACCTCGCCGTGCGACAATTCGCTTAAAAATCTTCCTGCAATGCGTTTTTTAAGGAAAATATCCAATGCCGAAAACTCAGCCTCAAAAAGCTCCGAATTTTTAACGCACTGAGCGTATTTTTCATTCACAACGCTCTCCAAAAACGCCTCCTGCTCTCTCATTCTCGAAGCAAAGCCCGAGAGTGCGCCGACAGCGTTTTGATTTATCTCACATAAGGTCGGAAGCACCTTAATTCTTATCTTGTTGCGTGAATACTCACATTCAAGATTGGTGCTGTCCGTAACATATTGAAGCTCGTTTTCCTCACAATACTTTTCAATGCTTTTTCTGTCTGTTTCGATAAGCGGTCGTATAATGTTATCCCTCACGGGCGGAATACCGCAAGCTCCTTTTGAGCCTGCGCCGCGCACAAGGTTTAATAAGAGTGTTTCCGCATTGTCGTTAAGATTGTGAGCCGTGGCAATTTTTCCTCTTTCCCCTGCAAGAGAACGAAAAAAATCGTATCTTACAATTCGTCCGCATTCCTCCTCGCCTATTCCCTGCTGCTTTGAAAGCGTGGGAATATCGGCGTGTAGAATTTCAAGCGGAACATTTAAGCTCTCGCAAAGCCTTTTACAGCTCTCCTCGTCCCTCTGCGCCTCCGCACCCCGTATGCCGTGATTTATATGTGCGGCAACAAGCGAAAATCCGTATTCGGCTTTAAGAGAATTGAGCACACTCAAAAGACAAACAGAGTCTGCCCCGCCCGAAAGTCCGACAACGATCCTGTCGCAATTTTCAAGCATATTGTACCTTTTAATTACCGAAAGCACATCTTCCTTATTCATTCCTTACAGTCTCCAAAGATGAGAATAAAGTAAATTCCTTCGTCCAGTTAAGGTTAACGTCGCCCGTTGAGCCGTGTCTGTTTTTAACAACAAGCACCTGTGCCTTGTTATCCATTGCGGCATTCAATTCAGCCGCCTTATCGTCGTCCTTACCGTCGCTCTCATAGTAGCCCTCACGGTAAAGCATAAGAATAATATCTGCGTCCTGCTCGATAGAACCCGATTCACGCAAGTCCGACATCTGCGGACGATGAGCCTTACCTCTTGCGTCGGTAGAACGGTTAAGCTGTGAACAGGTTACGACCGGAATATGCAAATCCTTTGCCATAAGCTTGAGATTTCTTGTAATTTCCGAAACCTCCTGAACACGGCTGTCCGTTTTTTTAGTGCCCGACATAAGCTGGAGGTAGTCAATAATTATACAATCGACATCCTTCATTCGTCTGACCCTTGATTTCATCTCGTTTACGGTAATGGTCGAGGTATCGTCAAAATACAGCTCTGCGTCATTGAGCGCATAAGCCGCTTCGCCTATTCTGTTCCATTCCTCGGGCGAAATTTCGCCTGTTCTGAACTTGCTCGACTCAACTCTCGCCTCGGTCGCAAGTATTCTCTGTGCAAGCTGCTCCTTTGACATCTCCAAAGAGAAGAAAACAACCTTTTTTCTGCCCGTTACAGCCATATTCCTTGCTACGTTGAGCGCAAAGCTCGTTTTACCCATAGCGGGACGGGCACCGATAAGAATAAGGTCGGATTTGTTAAAGCCCGTGGTGTATTTATCGAGCATACCGAAGCCCGTTGAAATACCGAGATATTTTTCCCTGTCGGGCGAGGTCTTTTTACGCAAGTCCTCATATACCTCGTTATAGATAATATCGCTTATCTTTGTAGGACCGACGGTCGTTCTGCCCTGTCTTATATCGTAAATTTTCTGCTCTGCACTGTTAAGGATTTGGTCTGCCGAAGCCTCCGCCGCAGCAGCAGCATTAGCAATCTCCTTTGCGGTGTTCAAAAGTGTGCGAAGAACATATTTTTCCTTTACGATTTTTGCGTATGCAGTCACATTTGCCGTTGACGGTACAATCTGCGCCAACTGTGCAAGATAATTCTTACCGCCTGCGTCATCATAAATGCCCTTGCTTTTAAGCTCCTCCAAAACAAGAAGTGCGTCAAATTTCTGCCCTATCGCATCAAGATTTATGATAATCGAAAAAATCTCACGGTGCTGAGGAATATAGAAATGCTCCGGTTTCGTAATGTCCGCAATGCTCAAAAGACAGTCGGGATCCATAAGCAAGCTGCCTAAAACCGCCTGCTCCGCCTCCAAGCTGTACGGCTCGCTGTTTTGGTCAAATAAAATGTTATCCATCATTTCCACCCGTAAAATTATTCGCCGACTTCTACGGAAATTTCAGCACTTATGTTTTGATAAAGCTTAACCTCTGCCGAATATGTTCCGAAGTTTTTAATATCCGCCATTGATATTTTTCTCTTGTCAACATCAACGCCGAGCTGCTTTTTGATTTCTGTTGCAACATCCTTTGAGGTAATCGAGCCGAAAAGCTTGCCGTTCTGACCTGCCTTAGCCTTGAGCTTAACCGTCTTTGAGTCAAGCTTTGCCTTCGCCTGATTTGCGTTTGCGATTTCAACCTCAAGCTTATGCTGCTTTGAAGCCTCGCTGTTCTTATATTCTGTCATTGCCTGAGCGTTTGCCTCTACCGCAAGATTTTTCGGGAAAAGAAAATTCCTTGCGTAGCCGTCCGAAGCCTTGACTTTTTCTCCTTTTTTGCCGAGTCCCTTAACATCAGCCTTCAAAATTACTTCCATTGTTCTGCCTCCGTTTATTTATTATTTGCGAAATATTCGTCTAATTTTCTTTCAAGCTCGAGTCTTACCTGTTCTATATCCGCACCCTCAAGCTGACACGCCGCCATTGTCATATGACCGCCGCCTGAAAATGCTTCCATTATAAGTCTAACGTTCACTTCTCCGTTTGAGCGTGCCGAAATATTAACCGTATTATCGGTTTCGAACAGCACAAACGACGCCACGACATCGCTTACCATTAAAAGCTCATCCGCCGCCTGTGAGCAAATAATTCTTATGTTATCGCTTTTAACCTTTGCCACAGAAATAGCGCAATTATCATATTCGTATGCCGCAACGACAATTTTGCCCTTGAGCTTTTTATTTTTCAGCGAGTTGTTGAAAAACTGTTTAACCGCCGCAATATCCGCACCCGAAGAGCGAAGATACGCCGCACATTCAAACGTCAGCGGAGTGGTTCTGAGCATAAAATCTCTTGTGTCGAGCATTATTCCCGAAAGCAAAGCGTTTGCATAGACAGGCGTAAGATTTATCTTTTCATTACAATAAATAAGCTGCGTTACCATCTCGCTCGCCGAGGAAGCGCTTGAATCCTGATAAAACACGTGTGCGTCCTCAACACAGTCGCTTGATTTCTCGTGATGGTCTATAACAATTACATCTCTTACGCTTTCGTAAATCTCACGGCTCTCAAAAAACGGCGCTCTGTGAGTATCGACAATTATAAGCAAGGTATTCGATTTTACAAGCTTCTTGCCCTCTTCAACGCTGACAAGCTCGCCGCCCAAATCATTCTTTTTAAGATGATTTACCAAAAGGGTCGCAAGACTTGTTTTGACCGAAATGACGATTTTTGCACTCTTTCCGAGATCTTTGCAAAATTTCAACATTCCTACCGCAGCGCCCAGAGAGTCGCTGTCCGAATACTTGTGACCCATTATAAGCACATTTGAGGAATGGAGAATCGCCTTTTCAACCGCCGCACTTATGGGCTGTGCACGTTCGACATCGAAATTCAAGCTTACACCTCCATAATAATAGGCAAAACCATAGGACTGCGCCTTGTGGTCTGATAAATATGCTTTGAAACCGCATCACGAAGTCTGTTTTTTATCGTTCCGTGATCGGTAATTCTGTCATACATACAATCCGCAACAACATCCTCGCAAAGCCGTCTTGTCTGGTCAAGCATTTGCTCGGACTCTCTGACATATACGAAGCCTCTTGTTATAACCTCGGGACCCGATACAACGTCGCCCGTTGTTCCGTCCATTGACAATACTATTATAACAATTCCGTCCTCCGCAAGCTTTGTTCTGTCCCTCAAAACAACGCTTCCGACATCTCCGACGCCCGTTCCGTCAACAAAGACCATACCCGAGGTAACCTCGCCGGCAACCTTGATTGCATTCTCCGAAGCCTCGATAGTCTTACCGTTATCGGCTATGATTATGTTGCTCGGCTCAATGCCCATTGAGCTTGCCAACGCCGCATGCTTTCTCAAATGCTTCTGCTCGCCGTGAACGGGAATAAAATATTTAGGCTTTGTAAGGCTCATCATAATTTTAAGCTCTTCCTGACAAGCGTGTCCCGAAACGTGAACCTCGTACATTCTCTCATAAACGACCTCTGCGCCCTGCTTCAAAAGCTCATCGACAACCTTGCCGACCATTTTTTCATTGCCCGGGATAGGAGTCGCCGAGATAATTACATAGTCGTTAGGTCCTATATCAACCTTTCTGTGCTCGGAAAATGCCATTCTGTAAAGGGCCGACATAGGCTCGCCCTGACTGCCCGTTGTAACAACCACCATTTTATCCGACGGATATCTGTTTATCTGATCAATGCCGACAAGTATGCCGTCGGGGATTTTTATATAGCCGAGCTCTGCGGCAATGGTAACAACGTTTTCAAGGCTTCTGCCCGAAAGCGCAACCTTTCTGCCGAGCTTTTCCGCCGTATCGATAATCTGCTGTACTCTGTGAATATTTGAAGCAAAGGTCGCAACGATAAGGCGTTTACCGTTTGCCTTTGCAAAAAGAGTTCCGAAGGTTTCGCCAACCTTGCTCTCGGACTCCGTAAAGCCGGGCTTTGCAGCATTCGTCGAATCCGACAAAAGGCACAAAACACCCTCGTTTCCGAGCTCTCCGAGCCTCGGCAAGTCAATTACGCCGCCGTCGATAGGTGTTGTATCAATCTTAAAGTCGCCCGTCTGAATTACCACGCCGGCAGGCGATTTGATAGCAAGCGCAACAGCGTCGGGAATTGAGTGGTTGACGTGAATAAGCTCGACCTCAAAGCAGCCGAGATTTACCTTGTCGCCCGGGTTTACTACGTTCAATTTAGCCTTGTCAAGAAGCTTATGCTCCTTTAGCTTGCCCTCGATAAGTCCTATTGTAAGGCGTGTCGAATAAACGGGAATATTCATCTCCTTGAGTAAATACGCAAGTCCGCCGATATGATCCTCGTGTCCGTGAGTTATAAAAATTCCCTTTATCTTATCGGCATTCTGCACCGCATAGGTAAAATCGGGAATTACAAGGTCAACGCCGAGCATATCGGGATCGGGGAACGCAAGTCCGCAATCGACAAGTATCATATCGCCCTGACATTCATAGAGTGTCATATTCTTTCCGACCTCGTTAAGTCCGCCGAGGAAGGTGATATTTATCGGCGTATTGATCTTCTTAGTTCTCCTTTTATCCTTTTGATTTTGAGAGGGCTTTCTTGTATAACTCTTGCCCTTGCCCTGTGATTTTTGGGTTGTTTTCTTCTTGCCGTCCGAATTCTTCGGATAGCTTTTTTTGCCCTGTGCCGCAGCTGTATCCGAGACTTTACGCTTCGTTTTATTCTGCGGAGCCTTTGGCTTGTTTTCATTCTTTTTTATGTTTGCCATTTGAAATCTCCTGTACTTTGTACAAATTAAAATATATAATCACGATGTTTTTTAAGACATACTTATAGATTTTAATATAATACTATTTTTTGCCGTTTGTGTCAATGCTTAGGTTGATAAAACGCTCACTTGTAATATCGCAAATTTCCTTTGAAAATTCATAATTTGCGGCTTCCGACATAATGTGAATTTTATTGCCCGTCCTCGACGGTGTAACTGTTGCCCGACCTCTCGGATAATCCAAAATCGCAGTGCCGTTTTTGATAATAATTCCGTTCTTTTCACATTCATGGCTGAAGGTTGAAGCGTCAAACGGACTATCCGTTATTTTCCTCGAAACGTAAAAATCGGGAAGCTCGCCCGACAGCCTTGCCACGCTCTTCCCCGTATCGCATATCACCCAAAGAAGCCTTATTGCCGCAAAAAGTCCATCGGTTAAAAATGTGCAATTATCAACCGTCCGTTGAATATCGGCAGGAATTTCCGTATCAAAAAGAGAATATTTGTACACCCTTACACCCTCGTTTTCGGCAATTCCCGACAAAACAAGCGGCGAATTAAACGGTACTGCTATATCGTTGCCTCCTTGAGCCTCGTGCTTTACCAAAATCGCAGAAATCCTGTCAAATCCGAGCCAACCGCAATCCCTGTGAAAAACGGAAAGTGATTTTCCGTCGTTGTTGATTTTCAACGTCATTTCATCGCCCTGTTTACATTCAAGGCGGTAAAGACAATCCTCCATAAGCGAAGAAATTTTATCGTTTCTGCATTTTACAAAGCAGGATATATCCTTAAGCTCTCCCCGTGCCTGTCGCAAAAGCTGCCTTAAATACATCATACTCACGCCGTGCATTTCCGAAATTTCTCCGCAGCTCGCAAGCTTATCCTCGAAACATTTACTGTTATTCATAATGCCTTCAAGCTCATTTTGAGCATTTATTGAAATCGGTAAGCCGTTTTTTCCGCAAATTCTTATGACCGTTTGAGCATTTTTTCTGCTTATAAAAATCCCTGAGTCCAACGAGCAGAATTTGACAAGATATTGAAATTGTGCGTAGAAGCTCTCTCCGAAATTCCACACTCTGCTTGACGTTGCCGAAAGTGCGCCCATAATCGAATATGCCGCCGATTTTGCGGCTCTGCTGCCGTCTGTGGCAATCCCCGTCTTTCCCCCGATACTGCTCAATCCGACGGCTGTGCCGATTGCCGAAGCGTGATTTGTGTAAAGGTTGTCGCCTTTACATATAAAGCTGCTGTTTTCAAAATCCGTCATTGCTTTTTCTCCCTTTTTCATATAGTTTTTACTATATTGTTGACCGACGCAAAGCATTATAATCTTTGCCTGTTGTAAAACGGAGAAAACAGTGGTAAAATTACAAATATATTTTATAAAAAAGCGTGTACCGTTTTTGTGACGTACCGCATTTGATTTTGAGGTGTAAAAATGAGTCCTAAGCCTTTTGTAGAAATGTTTACAGACGGAGCCTGCTCGGGCAATCCCGGTCCCGGCGGTTGGGGTACCGTTTTAAGATGCAACGGAAAAGAAAAGGAGCTGTCTGGCGGCGAAGCGCAAACGACCAACAACCGTATGGAGCTGACAGCCGTAATCGAAGGCTTGAAAGCGCTTAACCGTCCCTGTAATGTTAAGCTCACAACCGATTCAAAATATGTCGGCGATGCGATAAAGCTCGGCTGGGCTGAGTCTTGGAGGGCTAACGGCTGGAAAAAGAGCGACAAAAAGCCTGCCCTCAACTCCGATCTTTGGGAAGAGCTGTTAAACCTGCTTGATATTCACAGCGTTGAAATTGTTTGGGTAAAAGGGCACGCAGGTCATCCCGAAAACGAACGCTGCGACACGCTCGCCGTGATACAATCTAAAAAATTTCAATAATATTGCGTTAATATACAAATTTTTATTGATTTTATTAGTTATTATGTGCTAAAATACTATTATGTTCGTCTGTGTGTCAGACATAATGTTAGGATGTGATTTTTTGGCAACCTCTGAAGTTATTAAAACAAATGAAACCGAACTTGAAAACGAGGTCGAAAAAGAAATTGAAAAAGCCTCGGCAGGCAACAGAAGATACTTGAAGCCGAGTGAAATTGTCGCTTTTCTTTTAACTACCTTCGGTCAAAAGAATTTGGCACAATTCGTTGACTCGTACAGACAGTTCTTTATGATAAGCTTCTTGGGCATCACGGGTAAGGCATACGGTCTTATTGTTTTCTTTGAGTCGATATATGATGCGCTTGACGACTCGCTTTCGGGACTTATCATCGACAGAACAAGAACTCGTTGGGGCAGACTTCGTCCTTATATGATTATCACCGTTCCCGTTTGGGCGATTGCGACAATGATGCTGTTTACTACGCCCTCTTTCCTTTCGGGACAGACGCAAAAAATAGTCTGGGCGATAATCGCCATATTCGCATACAATCTCGGAATGTCATATTTTGGCGCATGGAACATTCTGCTTTATAATATCACTCCGAACATTAAAGAGCGTGACAACCTTATCGCAACCTCAAAATTCTTTGAGCTTTTCGGTGTATGGGTTCCTTCGCTTCTCCCGATATTTATCTCGCTTACAAAAGGTAAAGTCGGTATGCAGAGCATTTACACTTCCTTTGCGATTGTAATGGTTGTTGTCGCTTCCGTTACTGCGATTTACGGTTTCTTTGCAATGCGTGAAAGAGTTCCGCTTGCATCCCGTGAGCAAATGCAGGAAATAGGTATTCTTGAATCGTTCAAAAACGCATTTAAGAATAAGCCGATGCTCATATCGGTTATCGCAAACTTCTTCAACGGATTTAAGAGCGTCGGTGCTTCGACCGAAAGCTTCTTCTGGCTTCACAACACAGGCAGCCTTTTCCACGGAACACTTGCAGGTATTTTCACAGGACTTCCGAATTACATAGTCACACCCTTAACTCCCAAGCTTATCCGTAAATTCGGTGCGAGAAATACGGCGCTCGGCGCAGGTGTTTTCGGCGGCGTTGCATATACTCTTATGTTCATAATCGGCTACAAGCCGTTCGGAAGCTACGACGAAACACTCCCCTGCGTGCTCAATATGATTTACATAACGCTTATGCTTACAATTTGCGGACTTCCAAACTGCGTAATCCGTGTTTGTCAGGCAGTTTTGCAGGGCGACGTTTACGATTACAGCGAATGGAAATACGGCGTTCGTAATGAGGCACTTGTTCAGACCGTTACAAACTATTTCGGAAAGCTCGCAAATGCGGTTACGGGACTTCTTTCAGGTCTTGTAATTACTCTTGTCGGTTATGTTGCCCATAAAGATGCACTCGGCGACGTAATCCGTGAAACCAATCCGACAGTCCTCAAAGGCTTCTTTGCGGTATTCGCTCTTATGCCCGCTATCGCAAGATTCCTGTTCGGTGTTTCGTGGATATTCTTCCCCGTTCACGGCGAGTTCAAGGAAAAGATGCTTGCCGATCTTGAGGAGAGAAGAGCACAGAGAGTAAATGAAATAGAATCCTCCAACGAAAAAACAGAGGAATAATCGTCTAAATTAAAAGTTATTTCTATGGCTTAATATACAATTAAATCCTATTAAATCAGCTCCCTCGTCAGAGGGAGCTTTAATTTTAATCAATTATCAAATTTAATACCGGCCGATAGTATATATATCCGCAAATTTGATTTATAGCGTAGGGCGGGTGGCTTGCTCTCGCCGAGCAGACTAATGAATATACGATAACTAACGGCTATTATCAAATTGGAAAATCATATTGTACCGTAGGGACAACCCTTGCGGTTGTCCGACACAGCCTCCCTCTGACGAGGGAGGTGGGTTGCCGTAGGCAACTCGGAGGGA
>DAVZHW010000023.1:0-31330 GCA_052273625.1 Candidatus Fimenecus sp.
TTTGCGTTCCATAGGTCGAACATAGAAACTAAATAAAAGCGAATGCACAGAATACAGAACAAAGAGATGATTTACATATGTTTCACATAGCATAGCGCGTTAAAGCTTGAAAAAATAAAAATCAAATTTCAATATAATCTCATAAAAAAGTCCTTACAGCAGAAAGAAAAAAGCGGCTGACCTCAATGATCAAAACCGTACTGATAAAAATGTCTTTGTTATCTCTGACTTTTTCAAAAAGAAACCTCTGTGTCTTTTTCTTTCTGCTGTAGTATCTCTTACAGTGGGTAGTTCACTTTCTCCTTCCACCATGACAGGTGGCACCTGTCACCGAGCAGGCAGACTTCCCCCTTGGCGGAGGAGTTTGTTTTTTTACTCCGCTTTCAGCCGAAACAGCAGACTGCTCTTGCCGCCTTTTTCCCGATACCGCTGCTCTGTTGTCAGAAAGCCTGCTTTTTCAAGATCACGGATTCCGCGGCGGACGGTGGAGGGCGAATACTTGAGGTCGGCGGCTATGGTCGGGATGGCAGGCCAGCACTCGCCGTTTTCGTTCGTGCGGTCGGCAAGGTAGATATATACCGCAACGGCTCTGTGCGGCAGCTCGGTACGGTAAAGAAAATCAAGTCGGCTCATTGCTTTGCACCTCCGTTTCGGTTAAATCTTTTATAATCTCTGCTTCCGTTTTATCGGGAGCAGATTCTTTTTTCGGCGGTGAGGTACGGATGGGGTTGCCACCTCTGTCCTTATCTTTCGGCTGCGTTCTCTGCGGCTCGTTCTTGAGGCTGTCCTGCTGTGTCTGACCGCCGCCGTCCGAGCTGTTCGGTGCAGGCGTTTCCTCTTTCCACTCCGGCGGATATTTTTCGAGGATGCCGTCCTGAATTTCCTTTTTGTCGGCATACTTGACCTCACGGTTGCCCATATCGGGGACGGTATAAGGGTGTTTATCGTCGAATTCGATGCCCCATTTGAAGAACAGCTTGAGGTGTACTCTCATCGGATGCACACCCGTTTTCATTACGATAAAATCACCCTTGGGCAAGGATTTGAGTTCGTCCGGCGTGAGCAGCGGTCGCTCGATCATTTGGAGTGATTGTGACGGATCGTTTTTGGAACGGCTGACCGAGCCGCTCATGACCGTGCGGCTGCCGAGAGCCTTGGAAAGCGTTTCGGCCGAGCTGCTGTTGGGAGCAAAGCCGCCGAAGATGGTATCCTGCGTATTGTCCACGATAATTTCCGCACCTTCCTTGCCGTAGTTCTTTTCAAGCTGGGCAAAGGATTGAATGATGGGAACGATCTGTAACCGCCGAGACCTTGATGCACTGAACATCATCTCCGCACTTTCTATTTTCGGCAAAGTCCCGAATTCGTCGGCAAAGAACACACAGCGGTTCTTGAGCTTGCCGCCGTTCTCATCGGCAACGGCGAGTATTTCACGGTAGAGCTGCTGGATAATCAGTGAGATCATAAAAAAGGTATTGGGGTTTTCCTCCGGCATGATGACAAAGATAGCTGATTTCTCATTGCAGAAGGTTTCAGCGTCGATTTCAGTGTCGAAGCACAGGAGCTGCTCTAACTCGGTGTCGAGGAAAGCGTTGAGTCGGGAGAGTGCGGTTGACATGACCGAAGCCATACTCTGCTCGGCGGTGTTCAGTGCCGCACCCGCAAACCATTTTGCCTTATGCTCGTTCGGCAGTAACTCCATAAGCTGCTGAAACTGATTCTTGCCTTTCTTGCCGGAGGGAGCAAGCAGCTCTTGGATAATCTTGAATACCGACACGATGTGCCGTTTCTCCGGCGCACAGAACTCCGCTACCAACAGGATGGTTGCGGTCAGCAAGCCCTCGGCCGCGTCGTAGAAATAAGCGTTCTGTCCGAAGGAGGCGGCGTCCATACCGGAAAGGATAATGGTCTTGGATATGATTTTCGCATATTTTTCCGCTTTCGCTTTATAGACGATTTGGTCGGGATTGGCGGCGTATAGGTCGTTGTATTTGTTTACGAGATACAATATATTATTTCCGTTTGATCTGGTTGGGTTTCGCAAGTCAATGACCGATACCTTGTAGCCGTAGTCCTTGGCGATGTTGCCGTAGTTACGCATAACATCGCCCTTGGTGTCGGTGGAGAGGAAGGACATTCCTGAAGCGCAGGCGTACTCGATACACGGGTACAGCCAAAAGGCGGTCTTGCCGACACCCGCCGCGCCGATCATAAGCACATGAACATCTCCCGTATCTATCATGGCGGTGGTGCTGTGCTTACCGCCTTTGCACCCGACCACGATGCCCTGCGGAAGTGTTTCTTCGGTCGGCAGCATTTTAAGGCTGTGTTTTTTGCGAACAAATTGCGTAACAGTTGACTCTTGACCGTCCCTTGCCTGTCTGCGCCATTTCTTTGGCGTGAACGGGATATGGCGGTAGGTCTTTCGTATCTCTGCTTTGTTTGCCCACCGAGCCGTGCCGTGCTGACCGTCGCCGACGGTTTTGCTCTTAATGTTATTGAGATTATAGATATGAGCGATCAGCGTTATCGCACCGAGGACAGCAAACATGACTGCGGCAACGGTGACTAAAGCTGCAATGTTTGGCATACTTCTTCCTCCTCGCTTTCTTCTTGGGGTAAAGAAAACTCCGCACGGATGTGCGGAGCATTGCCTCCGGCTGCCAGCCGGTCCTCGTTCCAATCTTTCAATGACGGAACGATGATTTCGTGTTTGATGCCCCGGATAAAGAGCTTGTCGGATATTCTCTTGTTCGCCGCCTGACCTGCGGCATCGTTATCCATACAAAGATAAACGGTGTCGATATTGGGGTTGGATTTCAGCATTTGGAACAGCACCTGATCCCCGACACAGCAGGCAGCAGCGTAGCTGTGGCTGCGCCAATTTTTCTTGTGCAGAGAAATAAAGGACAGCATATCTATGGGAGCCTCGAAGAGATATAGCGTATTATCAGTTCCGGTCCAGTGGAAGCTGTAACGGGGATCGCAGCTTTCCGCATTGCCTTTGTAGGTGCTCTCACTGCCTGTTCCTCTTTTGTGTGCGTGACGGGCAATGCCGTGTTCATCGTAGCCGACAAATACAGCGTTGTGATAGTCGGCGGATTCGTAGATCATTCCCTTATGCACAAAGGCGGACAGCACCTCTCGGTCTATCCCTCGGCGGTTAAGCAGATACGCATACACTCGCCGCATATTATCGTTTTTCAGCGGAAGAGTTAACGGCTTCGGCGGCTCTCGCTTGACCGGCTCGGCTTGCGGAAGTGCGCCGCCGTTATTGCCGAGCAGAAAATTGACGGCCTGCGGAAAGTCCATGTTATAAAATCTGCGAACGAAGTCCACAGCGTCGCCGCCGATGCGTTCGTATTGATGAAACCACAAGTTTCCTCTGACCGTTACCTTTTCCGAGCCGTCACGCCACACATATTCCTTGCCGGAGCGTTTTAAGTGTTCGCCCTGACTTTGCAGGAGTGCGACCAGATCTGTCTGCCGGGCAGCTTCCTTTTGCTCGGTGGTGAAGTGAATGTATTCGGTTGACATGAGTTTCTCCTTTCGAAAAGGAGGTTGCGCATAAAATGTATGCGCAACCTCCCCGTGCTATTGTTTGAGACCGTGAGCCTGTTTCTTTTCTTCGATCTTCCGGCGCAGCTTGCGGTCAATGCTGTTTTCTCTGCCTCTACGCTCGTCCTCCAAGCGGTTTTGAATGACACGAGCCATGTGTCCGAGCAGGCGAAGAGAGGCAAGCGCCGCCGCAAAGTTTCCGTTTACACGAATGCTGTGCAGGAGCTGTGTGGCGTATTGATTGCCATGCTCGGCCGCCGATTGCAAATAATGCATTGCGGTATCGGTGTCTCTCGGTATCTCTTTTCCGTAGAGATAGATTTTTCCGAGCTGGTATTCGGCATAGTCATTGCCGTTATCGGCGGCGATCTCAAAGCTGTGAATGGCTTTTTGAATGTCCTTGACCTCATTCTCGGTCAGATATATCTTGCCTGCAAGGTACGCTGCATAGGGATTTTTCTGTGCGGCGGCGCGGTCAAGCCAACGGACAGCCTGCCGGATATCTTTTGGGATGACCTCGCCCTTGTATAACAGCCTGCCGAGGATAAACTGTGCCGGAGCAAAGCCTTTTGATGCCGACAGATTCAGCAGGCGCACAGCCTCGTCAATGCTTTGAGCAAGGACATCTCCGTCAAGATATGCCTTGCCGAGGGTGTACGCCGCATATTTGTTGCCTTGCTCTGCGGAACGGCGCAGCAGGCTCTCGGCTCGTTCGGTATCTCTTTCTATGTCCTCGCCCTTGAGGAAGGTTTTGCCGAGCAGATATTCGGCGTATTGGTTATCACCCTTGACGGCACTTTCCAGCCAGTGCAAGGCATAGAGCATTTGTTTCGGCACATCCTCGCCTTTAAGGTACAGCTTGCCGAGCATATATTTTGCAACGGTGTACCCCTGCTTGGCGGATCTGGTGAGATACTCCACAGCCTTTTTCGGATCGTAGTGGTCGCCGTCACGGTCGAGCATATATTTTGCCGCACGGTACTGTGACCATTTGTTGCCCTTGTCAGCGTCTGCAACGGTTTTTTCATATTCGTCCATAGGCGGAGGCGGCGGATCTGGGCTTTCGGTTTCCTCGGCGGTCGGCTCACAGTCCGGCTCGACAGGCTCGTCTGTTTCCTCGATCTCATCTGTCGGCAGATTGAGTTTCATCGCCTCGGCTATCACCATGTTTTTTACGGATTTAAATTCTTTGTTTTGCGAAAGCGGCAGCCGTTCCGGTTGGCTCTCGGTGTAGACCTTCAGCGCCGTTTCTTTTGATTCGTACCACAAATCATAGAGAGCCGCAATGCGTTCGTCCTTGCCGAGTTCGTCAACAATATTGTTTATGATTTCTTTTATATCCTTGCGCAGATAGCCGTACTGCTTTTTGCCGTTGGTCACAGTCAATCGCTTGGCGAGGGTCTGCAACAGATCTTCCACCTGTGGATTGTCATAGATGCCGCCGTTTATCTTGGCGATGAGCTCAGCGAGCACCTCACGGCTCTGTATCTTGAGTGCGTCACGGTGTTCTGTCTGCTTTTTATATTCGCAGAGCAAGTCCTGTGCGAATATATCCTTGGCGAAGGACGAACGCAAAGCCATCACGCCCTTTTCCGAGAGATAACCTTCGTTCGGATCTGTCGAGTAGGCTATCAAGTGAATATGGGGATGGTAGCTTTCGTTGTGGAATGCGGCAAACCAACGGAGATTGCTCATGGGTATCCGCAGGTTCTCGGAGAGTGTTTGTGCTTGCGACCGGAGCATATCCCGCCATCGGCTACCGTTATCATAGCCGAGGCGTTCGGCGTCCTCACGACGAAGTGACACGATAGCCGTCCACACATTTCCCGTGTGTGAGTTGAGTTCATCCGATACCTTTTGCAGATCCACCGCCACGCCGTCATCGGTAAAGAGTCCGTGAGAGCCGAAGCGTTCCGCACGGGGACGGGTGGCGATGTAGTCGGCATAGGTTTTGGTGTGCATCATTTCATCGGCGTTTTCCTCAAGCGCACGTGTAATAAATTCCGAGGCTGCGCCGACTGTTTTTTCTTTGAGGTAGTCCTCATACTCCAATGATGAGCGGCTGTCGGGAAAGTCCGAGAGGATTTTCTTTATCAGTTGTTTTTGCTTGTTTGTTGCCGGGGCATTTCTTTTCGATTCATCTATTTTTTCAACGCCCTCACGGGTAGCAATGTATTCCGCATAGCCGCCGAAGTGATTTCGCTCATCGGGCTTCAGATATTTGAATTTCGTAATTAACCTTGCCATGCGTTATCCCTTCTGCCAATCGTTTGCGTCACGGAAAGTAAAATTGCCGTTGAGCCTTTTTACTTCTTTTACGCATTCGCCCTTGAGCCGTTCGAGAGTAATATCGTCGATGTCGCTGTTTGCCGCCACCACATTCATTGTGACGGCGAGTTCCACAGCCATTTTGAAAAGCAATCGGCTGATACGGTTGTCGCTCTCGGCAACAATACTTTTCATAGAGGACAGCATTGCGTTCGGCAGCATGGAGCGCTGATCCTCGGCAGTGAGGTGGTCAATATAGAACTGCACCGCCTTTTCTATGAATTCGGATTTACTGCGGCAATCGTCCGCAGTGTAGAGCTGCCCGATTTTGTCGAGCGTTTCGGGATAGAGCCACAGTGCAAATTTGCGTTTGTTTTTCGGCGTCGGCACTCAAATCATCTCCTTTTTCTGCCGTATTTTTCGCTCAAAAACAGCAACCCCTAAATCAGCGAGGCTGAAATTCGAGCAACCCCTAAAGGTCGGTTTTCGTTGCAGCCCCCAAAAGCCCTGCAAAGCCTTATGCGGTCGGCGTTGCCGTCCGCTGTGTCCTGCGAGGGGAAAGCAAGGCAACCCCTCGCTTTCTCCTGCTTATTTTCGTACCGCCTGCCGATTTCCGCAAAAGGGTGCGAAAACTGCCCACAAACGGCTCTTTTCCTTTGCAGGGCTTGTGTTTACCCGACTCGGAGCTGTATCTCGCCACACGGGGCGACACAGGGGCTGACACGGCGGTCACAACTGCATCATCGGAGCGTCGGTTTCTTCGCGAGCCTCGTCGGACAATTCCAGCTCCTTTCCCGCAAGGCTGTTATTGAAAATTTCACGGCGGCATTCCTCACTGCGGTAATCCGAGCGAAACGCCTTGTAGGCCGCAACGGAAAAATCATGCAGGGAGTAGGTCTGCCATTCGTTATCCGTGCCGTCGTAAACACTGACCCGGCCTTCGTCCAAATCAAATTCGAGCAGTGCAGTGACTCGGTCGTCTGCATGGATATCCGCACAGACCTTGCCGAAGTATTCAAGGCTGACAGGATTCGTTTCAATAAAAGCGTCGGCAAAGGTTTCGGGGCTGGCGGACAGCTCACCGCGCTCATAGAGACGGTATCGATACGCAGCCTGCATCGGAGTTCGGAAGTAGTCGCTTGTGAAATGTTGATCCTCGCCGGTTTCACGAATGTGGTACACCGCAAAGCGACGATCTGCTTCAAGTCTTGCTTGCTCGGCGGCATCCTCTCTTTCAATCATCGCCTCGATGGAGGCACGCTGCTCATCGGGAACATATTCCTGATACAGTGTGTCGAACGCCTCGGTCAATTTATCCTCCACCGTTTCGGCGGGCTGACTGCCGAGGGCGTCTGCCAAGGCACACACACGGTCTGCGTTCAGATACAGCGTAATGTCAATGTCGCTCATTTGCACTCACCTCGCTGATTTCCGTATGCTCGGCTTTCGGAGGCTTAGGCTTTCTTGCCCTCGGCACGGCAGAGGGAGAAGCGGTGCCGGATTTCATATCGATAAAATCACGCACACCGACAGGCACGGTTTTGCTGTAGAGCGTGTCGAGTGCTTTTTCGAGTTCCGCTTCAGCAGAAGTACCTTTCTGCGAAAGATAAAGGACAAGGGCGGATGCCTTGTCCTCGTCGAATGAGATATTAAAGGTTGTCTTTTTCATGGGGGGATCTCCTTTCAGATACAAAAAGGCGACGCCGTTTTTTCGGCGCCGCATTGTCGGATATATATTTTTAGATAGTTTTGGGCGTTTGCGAGAGCAACAGCAGCACGATAACCGAAGCCGCAAAAGCCGCTGCCCCGGTGATGACGGCGGCAGGTTTGTTTATCGGCTTTTTCCGAGATCTGCACACCGCCCATACAAGACCTGCGCCCACAGCAGAGGAAAGAAGAGATATTCCGAGTCCTTTCCACAGCCATGAAAGCTCTGCAAAAATTCTCATCGTTTGCACCGCCTTTCTACAGCGTAAGTCCCATATCGGGTTCTTCGTCCTCGGACAGATCCGTATCCATCTCGATGAGCTCACGAACCCTGTCCTGTCCGCAGAGGATAAAGGTGCGGATATATTCCCGGTCGACCTCGATAGGAATTTCGTCAAGGCATTCGTCGATGATATCCTCTGTGATATCCGGCAGACGCATTCCCCGGTACAGCTCACGCGCTTCTTCGCAGTCCTGCAGAAAGGCTTTGAGGAAACCGATCAGCCCGTCATGGGTGCGGCGGACATCGGACGGATAGCCCTTGGCGATCAGCGCGATGTTGTTATCGTAGTTGGGCGCAAGGGAGAGGATTTTTCCGGTTTTCACATCCCGCAGCAGTCCGAAGTTTTCGGTGTGCCTGTCCATGTTGTAGCAGACCGAGTCCGTCCACAACAGAAGCAGATACTGCTTGGCGATCTCCGGGGATAAGCCGTACAGCACATGGAAGCAGTTTTCGTAATCCTCATCGTCGTCCACAAGCGCGCGTATCGGTTCAGAGTTTACCGCCGCGCCGTTTGTGAAATCCTTTGAGCGGATATACCGTCCGTCAAGCTCATAGTGCGCCGTAGGCAGTCCCAGCTTTTCGCAGAGCTTGCAGATGAACAGCTCCGAGAAATATTCCTCGCTGTTTCCGCTTTTGTACATCCACCACTCGCCGTCAATGAGCTTCCAGCACTTTTCGAAGCTGCCGGTGTTGGTCAGCTCCGGTGTTCTTGAGGGCTTGCGGGAGAAGCTGTCGGGGTCGCCGCGCAGGGCAAGCTCGGCAAAGTAGTTTTCCTTGAAGCGGATATCCTCATATACGGCGGACGAGCCTTCGGGCTTAAACCAGTAGCGGTCGGTCACGGTCGCCGCATTCACCGCAAGCGCCGTGGCGATGTCGTCCGTTGTGCGCAGGCGCAAGGCTCTTTTGAGAAGGCGCGAGTTGGTTCTGTGGGAATCGATGGCGCGGGAGGCAAGCCAGCCTTCGATGTTTCCCGTCCGTTTCAGATAGAGGGGCAGGAGCCTTTCATCCGCATCCGTTATGACGCCGTTTTTCACGGTCGCAATTACACGGTCTTCCGACATTAAGGTTCCCGTTATATTTTGCATATTCCGCACCGCCTTTCGTTTCAGATTATTGCTTTTGACACCGTCGGGTGTCGCTTTGATTTTTTTCAGTTCCGCTTGGAGGCTTTTGCGGTGCTCCACCAAAGCTCTGGTCTGCTCCAATTCTCCGGCTTTGATATACCGGCTTTTGAGCTTGCCGTTTTCCGTCCACTGCAGATAGAAGCGTTCTTTTCCCTTGATCACCTTGCGGGAGATATATCCGTTTATGCTTTCCGCAAGCTCCTTTTCCAGCTCCGCTATCCGCTTTGCCGTATCGCTCATATTCCCACCGCCGTTTCGAGAGGGTTTGTCTTTGATTATATTATAACCTATATCCCCACAAATGGCAATAGGTTATCTTGCGCAGCGGAGCAATATTGTGCAAACTTTTTGTTACATGGACATCTCCTGCGTCTGATCCTCGTCGGAGGAGTCGTGCGCAGGCTCATGGTCGTCATAAATGTTACAGCCGAGGACGGAAAGCAGGCTCACCGGATTCCCTTGGCAATTATGACAGTACTGCAAATGGCAGGTCATCTCGATGCAGTCCTCGGTCATAATGAGTTCGTTGATTTCTTCTCTCTGCCGTAATTCTTCTTCCAGCAGTCTGCCGTTTTCATTGGCGTCCGTGACTTCCGCACCGAAGTGGTAATACAGCTCGTCATAGGAGATCGTCCAATAGCAATCCTCCGAATGGTCGCAGCACTCGTTGATAGCGTAATCGGCAAGCTGCCGTATTTTGTTTTTATCCATATTGACCTTTCCTTTCTTCAAATTTCATTTTTCTGTGCTTCGCAAACATATTTTTCATCACCTCCGGGATATAAAAACAGCCGTCGAAGTCCTTTTGAAACCTCGACGGCGGAGTGGGTTATTAACTTTGACAAACAAGAAGTTGACCTATTCCTCTTGATTATCGATTGCATAGATAATGCAGGCGATCCCAGCAATCATCGAAAATAGAATAGCCCCACCTATTTCACTATTCATAGTTGCTCCGGCAAAGAAACCAACTATTCCAGCAATAATCATTGCAATAATAGAAACAATGGTTCTGAATTTTTTCATACGCAATTCACCTCCATAAATCCCGATTGGATGAATTAATTATAGCATATAATTGTGAAAAAGTCTACGCTATTCGTCATCGTCCTCATAGTCGATATACGGTATCTTGAGCCAGTGGGTGAAGCCGCTGCCGCTGACCTCGGACAGGATCACACCGTCGTTGGTGTTGGCGGCATGAATGATCTGACCGTTCCCAATATATATCCCGATGTGACCCTCATGCCAGAGAGCAAGCCCCGGAATTTCGGGGAGCGTATCGATCGTGCCTTTTTCCGTTGCATTTTCGCACATGGCGTCCGCACCGATGTCGGGCATACCGTTTGTGCCGTATTCGATAGTACCAGTTTGTGTGTTCAGCCAGCCGTAGCCCTTAATCAGCCCGATGCAGTCCGCAGTCCGTCTGCCGAGCCAGTGTGTCTTGATAAAGTCTGCCTTGCTGCCGACCTCATCGGGGTATTGCTTGGCTTTTGAGTTCAGCGTTTTCTGCGTAAGCACTTCGCCATAGCTGCCCCATACATAGCCCCAGCCGTGAGACTGCGCCTGCTTTGCCCATTCCACAAGGTCGTGAGCGTTCTTGGTGTCGGGATCGGTGAAGCCGGAGGTGTTGATGGCTTTGGCTCGTATGGCGGTCATGACCTTTGTAAAATCCTCGGTTTTCAGCTCCGTGCCGAACGCGGTGTTGACGGCGGAGATGAGCTGTTCATCTGTCTGATCCTCCGCAAAGCAGCCTGCCAGATTGGAAACGAAATCCGTTTGTTCGGCATAGTCGGAAAGTGCCAGCACATACAGCACCTGTGCCTCTTTCGTCCTTTCTGCCGTAAATCCCTTTTCGGTCATAGCGACTTCAATGGCTTTCATCATATCCTCCACCGCCTGCAGCTTTGCTTTTTCCTCGGCGGAGAGGTTTTCCACCACCAAGGTCTGCAGGCGGTTGGTGTCGATCTCGATGTCACCGTTGAACAAAGATATAACGGCAGCCACCGGCATGATGATGATAATGATCACACCGAGGACGATGCCGAGAACGGTACGCCGCAGCTTTTTGTCGGTCAGTACGGCGACGGCAATTTTCTTGAGTGCGGCGGCTACCGTGGCACTCATTATCTACCTCCCGATTTGCCGAACAGTGCGGCTTTGTATTCGGGAGCTATGACCTGCAAAAGATACCGTTCATTCCCGCAGCGATAAAGGCAGGTGCCGCGCTCCGGATATTTGATGAGCTCAAATTCACTCGGCTCGACCTGCAGGGCGTCCATATACTCCTTGGGGTTGATCTGTCCGGCATTGAACAGGAACTGATGCGTAGGAATGGAAAACAGCGGCTTTGTAAATTCCCGAATGGACGGGATCAAAAAGTCCTCGATATTCTGACTTGCCAGAATGACCGAGGAGTCCTTTTTGCGCACACGCTTCATGCAGTTGCGCAGATATTCGATGGTCGTCATATTCGAGAGGAAGAGGTACAGCTCGTCCACCGAGGTCGCCGTGTTTCCTTTGCCGAGCAGCTCGTTGCTCATAAAGGAGAGAATATTGAACAACATACAATCCTTTAAGCGGCGGTTGGTGTCCATTAAGCCTTTCACGCCGAATACAAGAAAATTGGAGTCGGTAATGTTGGTGTGACCGTTGAAGTATTTGCTTTCCGAGCCGACGCACATACTGTGGATTCCGAGGCAGACCTCCTGCAGCGTTTCTTCGGTGTAGAGGTATTTTCGCTGCTTGTCGTAGGTCATAAATTCTTCTTCACAGAGGTTGTAAAAATCCTGCATGACGGGAAAATCCGCAGGCTTTTTCACGCTGTAATCGGTGCTGTCGGTAATGCCGAATCGGGCATACAGCTTGGAGAGTAGGATTTCAATGGTGTCGATCTGTGCGTCGGTAAAATCCTTGTAGCTGCGGAAAAAGTCTTTTAGAAATGCGATGTGCTGACTGAGCCGTGTAACCTTTTTGAAAGCTTCCGGCACAAAGCCTTCTTGATCGCGGGCGCCGATGCTTGGTTCATCATCTATCTCAGTGCGCGAATTGGGTGCAGGCACTGCCTGCTCCGTCCATGCTTTCGGTTCAAGCGGATTGATGGTGTACTCACCTGACATAAAATCAATATAGCAGCCGCCGAGCGCGTCGCATAAGGTTTCGTATTCGCTTTCGGGATCAAGGCAGATAATGCGCTTGCCCGATTCACGGATGTTTGTTAAAACGAGTTTCAGAAGATAACTCTTGCCCTGACCGCTGTTGCCCAAGATGAGGGCGTTGGAATTGGTCTTGTCCTCGGCTCTGCGGTCGAAGTCTACGAGAATGTTCGTGCCGTACTTATCCCGACCGATATATGCGCCCTGCGGATCGGTTTTGCCGCTGAAATTAAAGGGATAGAGATTGGCCACCGATGAGGCAGGCAGCACACGCTCATACTGCGCACCAAACTGATTGGAGCCGGTCGGCACGGCAGAGAGAAAGCCCTCTTTTTGCCGTAGCGTTAATCGGTCAACGGAAATTTTGGAACGCGTCAACTCCATGGCAATGTCCGATTGCAATTCCTTGAGCTTTTCCATGCTTTTTGCTTTCAGTTCGATAAACACCGAGCAGTGGAGCAGCGGCTCTTTGTTCTTGCGGAGATTGGCGAGAAGATCAATTACATCCTGCAAATTGCCCTCGGCCTCGATGGTTTCATTGACATCGTTGCCGCCGCTTTTGAGTCGGTTGCGGCGTGTGGCATTTTGAATGATTTTACGCTGTTCCATAGATTCCACAAGTCTGTGGTAAATTCGCAGGGTCACGCCGTTGCGGTCGGCAAGCTGCGAGAGGATAGCCTGTTCCTCAGTGGACGGCGGATATTCCCGCACTGCCCACACGCAGCGGTAGCTGTCGCCGACAATATAATGGTCGGATAAAAATTTGATAGTGCCGGGCAGAATCATATCGAAGAAGTCCTTGGTGCGGATTTCCTCAACCTGCTCCGGCGTCAATACTTTCGGTTTTCTTTTGAGCATAATATTTTCCTTTCTGCCGTTTAGGTTTCTGCGGCGATAATGAGCAGTCTGCCGTCCTTGCCCGAACCGTGGCAGGTGGAGAGTATGAGACGGCGGCCGTCCTCGCAGATTGTGCGATTATACCACGGGTCTGCGATATTGGTTTTCCGCACCTCGGTTACGGTAAAGAAAAACACACCGTCGGTGGTTTCCAGCCTTGCCGTGCGGTGTGCGTTCAGAAAATCGTTGTCCAAATACCGTTTGAGGTCGGAGAACATCGTGCCGTTTTTCATGTTATGACCGTAAATAATGAGGTTGGTGCTTTGAAGGTCGCACCGTCCGTCAAGAAACGGTACGCCGCTTTGACTGTGCTGTCCGTAAAAGCTGCGGCGGAGATATTTCTGCGGATCTTCCGGCGTGTGCATGATAGGATAGGAAATATTTGTGCCGTCGACACTCAGCCATCCGATACAGTCCGTATTTGCGGCAATGAGAGCAGGGATATTGCGTGTAGTAACAGATATTTCTTTTTCTACTGTTTCTGTGTCGGTTATGGATTCTGCCGGAACTTCAGCCACAGGCAGTTCGGCGATTTGTGAGACGGCGGCGAAGTCATCTTTTTCTTTCTGCCGTTCTTTTAACTCTGAATATATATTTGCGCCTGACAGCACAACCGCCGACAGCAGAAGACAGAAAAATATGAGGGCGGGCTTATTCCTCGTCCTCATCATCCGTCACCGCAAAAAACTGTTCGCCGTCAATGTCGGGGATTGCTTCGCCCTGCATACTTGCCTCAAAATAGAGAGCAAGGATGCGTTTGATTTCCGGCTTTTTAAGCCTATGCACCTCAAAGCCCTCGCCGGCGATCTTACTTTCGATGCGGTTGGCGGTTTCAAAAACCTGCTTTTCCTTTTGGCTTTTCAGCCGTGCCACAAAGAAAAACTGCCGCGCCGTTGCCATTTCCGTCTGAATGTTGTCGAGGAAATTGATGTCCTTTTTGATGAGCTTTTTGACCTTGCCGTTTTCTTCGGCTTCAAGGCGTTCGGTCAGATAGGCTTTGTTATCGTCAAAGCATTCTGAGGAGTCGGTGCAGATGATCTCGATGTCCGGCAGCGCCGACAGCACCATCATCAGATGGCGGATCTTGATTTCGATATTAGTGTGGGAAAGCACCGAGATATTGGTGGGTGATACAAGGTAAAAGAGCAGTTCGCCTTTATTTGTCGCAAGGCCGTACTTTGTGAAGCTCCTGATACCCAAAAGCTCCTGCACCGAGCGGCCTTTTTTCTTTTTCTGCTGTTTCATTGTCATCATCTCCATTCGTAATACTGTTGTGTGGATATAAAGTACCGCACGGCATATTTCATAAAATCCAGCACCGTGGTGTCATCCATGCGGATGGTTAAAAATCCGTAGCAAAGCACCGCCGCTGCCGGAAGAAAAATGCGGAGCTGCACCAGCGCCAGCACCGACAGCAGGGCGGCTACGGCAAGGATAACAAAATCCCGCAAGCTCCACAGCCACAGATTCGCCGTAGCTTTGAGGTTTTGCGGGTAGATATATTGCGTCATTGGGTCATACCTCCCATTTCCATATCACCGATATCTTCGCAAAACTCCTGCGGCGTTTGACTGTGTGTCTGCATGAGCTTTTCTGCGATCATGTCCTTTATGAGCTGCGATTCGTTTTCTGTCGGCTCATAGTCAAAATACGAGGAGCCGCTGTCGCGGCTGATCTCGCATTCAATTCGCAGGGTGTCGGCAAATGGATCGTATTTGGCGTACATATTCAGCCAAGTGCCGTCCTCCGAGGTGGTGTCGATCCCGAACTTTTTGTCCACATCGAACCATGTTTCGATATATACCGTAATTTCCTGCCCGATATCGCAGTCAACCTCCATATCCGAGTCAACGGCAATATCTGTGCGTTCCAATTCATTGTTTTCTTTCATACTGTACCTCCGTTATTTGCCTGCGGCCTTTGCCACACTGCGGGTCAGGTTGACCGCCGTGGTGGTGGCGTGTACCACGCTCATCATGTTGACTCTCACCGAACTGTCAAGGCCAAACTGCTGCGCAATTCTCGGTACTTCATTGGCTGCCAGCATAATGCCAAGTCCCAACAGCATATTGTTCGGGAATGTCATCAGTCCAAGGAACAACAAGGTTGTCTGCATAAATGCCGTAAGGCAGATCGCTATAACCTGCTTGCACCATTGATTGAAGCCGTCCGCATAGCCACGGGGAACGCTGAACATATACAGCGAACCGACCGCTATTTGAATGAGCAGAATGCCGCCGCGCTTGATATTGGCGAAAAACATCTTGATTACGCAGTAAGCAAAGGCGATCATGCACAGCAAATTCAAAAGACCGTAGGTTGCCGAAACCGCCGAAGAGAACATTCCGGCGAGGGCGGCAAGCCCTGCGTCGGCAAGGCTTTCGTTGATCCCGCCGGAGGCGATCCCGACCAAATCATGCGAAAAGGTGTTCTGCAGGGATATGCAGAATTTATATAATTCTATCGGCACAATGCCGATGAGGGAGCAGGCAAAGAAGCCCTTTAGAATATTGAGCGCTGTGGTCTTGATGTTCGCCCTGCCGCACTGGTATTCTATCGCCACATCGAATACGGCTACAACCGTTCCCGCGACGAACAAGCCCCAGCCGAACAGTGTAAACAGCTTCACGGTGGCCTGCACCCATTCGAGATCGAATACTTCCGAGCCCATATTGCCCATCATCTCGAAGAAATCAGCAATCGCACCGTAGATGATCTCGTACAGCCATTTGAGCATGGCGTTCCAAATCGCATCACCCACACCTGAACCGATGAAGTCAATCGTATCTCCGATGGCGCTGCCGATGCCCGAAATAATATCTCCTAACCAGTCGAACAAGGAGCCTCACCTCCGTTTCCTTTTGCTTTTGCTTGTGTTTCCGCTCTCATCATATGATCGACCAGATATACAGCGGTGCGGTAAGGGTGAAAATAAGGCAGGCGAAGAGGATACAGGGCGCGGCGAACTCAAACTGCCCGTGCTTTCTGTAGTCGAAATACGCCGTGCCGACCTTGACAAAAAACAAAATGGCCAGGATCATATCGCAGACGGGAAAGACCACATTGTTGACCACGGTCTGAATCTGTCCTTTGGCGGCATTCCATGTGTTCTCGATCGCTCCCGCCACATCGCCCGCCGCAAATGCGGTCATGGAGAAGGCCGATACAAGGACGGTCACAAGCAGAAGGGAGAAAAGGATTTTTGTTGTTTTCTTTTTCATAAGCGGTTACCTCCGATCACTTTTTGAATTTCATTTTCGGTTATCTTTCGGATGCGGATATTGAGATTTTTGCAGAACTGCAGCTCGTTTTTCATGCCGTCTGTGACGGCATCCCCGAACAGCCACAGCTCGTCGCAGAACCACAGAAGCGACAGTCCCGCCGCAAGCCCGATTTCACGGTCTTTCGGGTCGTTATCGTCAAGACATTCCGCATAGAAATGCGGCACGACCGGAGCCGTGCCGCACCTCAGTGCGTATTCGGTATATGTCTTAACTTTTTTGAGATTTTCCTCAATATTCCCTCTGAGGGGAGCGCAGACATACACCTTTTTCATTACTCGTCATCCTCATCCTTTCGGGATTTCAAACGGATAATGACCACCGCGATGATACCGCCAAGTGCCACAGCGCCGAGTCCGATCCAGAAGCCGAGGTTAGAGTTGTCGCCCGTCTGCGGATTATCCGGCTTGGGCGGCGTGATTTTCACGGTCTGACCCTCGTCCTTCAGATCCGCGTGGGCGGCGATCTCTGTACCGTCGCGGTAGAGGGTTTCGAATACCACGATCTCGGTAGCAGTTTTAAGCCCGGAAGCGTCGAATACGAAGGTGATATTGATCTCGCCGTCCGGCTTGTCGGGCTTGAAGGTGAAGGAGCTGCGGATTTCCTTGGTGTCTGCCAGAAGCGGTTCTCCGGTGGCCTTGTTCATCAGCACACCCTTGACCGTATATTCCTTGCCGGGGGTGAGATTTTTGTAGGAAACCGTGTCCTCAATCTTCACTCTGCCGCTTGCGGTAACTTCCTTTTTGCCGTCAACGGTTGCTTTTGTGCCGATTTCGGGGATTTTTACCTTTACGGTTTGCCCATCATCGTTAATATCTGCGTGTACAGCAAGCTCTTTGCCGTCCTTATACAGCGTTTCAAAAACCACAAGGCTTGTGTTTTCCTTGATTAGCCTTGAATCGAAGGTAAAGGATACCGTAACCGTTCCGTTCGGAACTTCGGGCGTGAAGACGGTTTCGGCTGTTACAGCTTTATCGTTTTCGGTAAAGGCCTTGCCCGTGTTCTTATCCATAAGCGTCCCCTTGAGTACATACTCCTTGCCGGGGATGAGGTGGCTGTAGGATACGGTATCGGTGAGCGTGAACACCTCAGTGGCACAGATTTCCTTCTCGCCGTCTACGGTCGCCGTTGTGCCGATTTCGGGAATACGGTCATTGACGATCGTAATGCCGATGGTCTGCCCGTTTTCACTGATCGTTACGGGATAGATTTCCTCGTTGGGGAGATAGCCGTCCGCAGGCTGCAATTCCTTCACAAGCCAGTTGCCGTAAGGGATTTTCTCGAACACGAACAAGCCGTCCTTGCCGGATTCGGCTGTCAAGATTGCTTTTTCTGCTGTAAATTCAGTTTCATCCGCACGGAACAATCCGAATACGGCGCCTGCGATGCTCTTTTCGGTTTCACGGTCGATTTTCAAGCCCTTAACCGAGCCGTAGAGGATATCATTCTTGATGGCTTCGCCACTGTTTGCTTTGATCTCTACAAAGGCGGTATCCTGTCCGGCGTAGTCAAAAGCCACGGGATATTTTTCGTCCGAGAGGATATAGTGGCTGTCGGTCGCAATTTCCTTTACATACAGCTTTGCGCCTACGGGAATGTCTGTCTCGAATGTGATGCTGCCGTTTTCATTGCAGTTTGCAATTTCGAGCAGACCGTCCTTCGGAATGACCGAGCCGTCTGCGGCAGTCAAGTCCTCTGCGGTATAAAGCCCGAAGCGCACCGAGAGGATTTCGCCGTTATTCCCAATATTAAAGGTTTCGTCCTTGCCGAGAACTTTGGAGAGTGAAAGCGCCGCTTTCTGACGGTCGTTATAGAATTCCGCCGCCGTTCCGGTGACCTCGACGGTTTCGCCTGCATAGGTCAGCTCGACGGTCTTTTCCGTGCCGTTCAGCACCATACCGTAGGGCGCTTTTGTTTCTCTGACGGTATACTTGCCGAGGTACAGCGCTTTGCTTGCAGCATTGCCGTTTTCATCGGTGGTTACGGTATCCACCACTGTGCCTTTGGCATAGCGGAGCGTACCGTCCGGCGTGATAATGTCCTCGGCAGCGGTGATTTCATAGGTTGCCCCTGCGAGGTTTTTATCCGCAAACACAAAGCTGTACACGCCGTTCGATTCCACGGCGGAGAAGAAGATCTCGCCGTTTTTGGAGAGCTTAATAACGCCTTTTTGCGGCATATTGCTCTTTTCCACGGTTACGGTAGTTTTCGTTCCGTCTACCTTAAACGACACAGGCTCGGCGCTTAATACATATCCGTAAGCCGTACATTGCTCGATAATCTCATAGTTACCATAGGACAGCTTCTCGGGCATCATGAGCTTGCCCGTCACATCGGTGTAATAGGTGTCGATGTCCACAGACGTCGGGTAGTTGATATGCTGCACGATATATTCGCCCGTATCGGTGTCGCGCACCTTAAAGCCAATACCCGCCGCAGGGATAATTTTACCCGTTTCCGCATCCTTTTTGACAATTTCAATGAGCGCCTCAAAGGTTGCGTTGTTGATGAGGAAGCGATAAGTTTCACTGTTTTCCTTAACAAAGACATTGAAAGGTGCAAGCAATTCCTTGCCTTCCCAGCCCTTGGTCTGCTTCACGGTGTATTCGCCGTAAGGCAGATCCTTGGTTTCGGCAAAGCCGTTCTCATCGCATACAAGGATATCTCTTTCGGTTTCCTCGGCGCTTTTGTAGCTACCGGAGGCGGCAAGGTATACCTCAAACTCCGCACCTTTTTCGGGTGTTTCGATTTTGGTGCTGCCGTCATCGCAGTGCTTGATTACGGCGATTTTCCCCTTGATCACATCTTCAAGGGAGCCAAGGGGTTTTGCGAGGTTGTATTCCACCGTATAGAGCTTGGCCTCTGCACCGATATGCTGACTCTCGGTATTGAGCAGGTATCCTTCGGACGGGCTGATTTCTTTCAACGACCAATCGTCGCCGCAGATATAATACTTGGTGGTGAAACTGCCGTTAGCGTCGGTGGTATAAGTGTCAATGAGCTGATTGCCCTTGTAAATTCCGTACTTGGCACCGGCGAGGGAGGCGTCACCCTGCGGCAAGCCCTTTTCGCTGTCGCTCTTGGTTACGGTGACATTGAACTTCTTGAGGATATTATCAAAGGATTTGTTCGTTACCTTGTTCCACTCAATAGCGGCGGTCTGCTTTTCAGGTACGACATAGCGAGTCGGAGTGTCGACTTCCTCAATGGTATATCCTGTGCCGATCAACACATCCTTGAATTTTGCAACGCCGTTTTTGTCGGTGACGGCATACTCGTTGACTTCGATGCCGGAGAGCGATGTGCCGTAGAGGCGGAATTTCATGCCTTCGGTCAGTCCGTCCTCGGCGGTCTTGGTGACCTTCAAGCTACCGCGCTTTAAGACATTGTTGAAGGTGACGGTGGACACCTGACCGCTGACTACGGTGACGCGGCGGGTTTCCTGCGGCACATATTTGTCATATTCGGCTTCTGTTACGGTGTACACGCCGGGGCGAAGGTTGTCCACCTGAATGACGCCGCCGTTTGCGGTCTTTACGGTTTTATCCACGCCCTCGCCCTGAATGCGGAAGGTGATGCCGTCTACCTTGCCATCCTCGCTGACCTTGACGATTTTGGCAGAGCCCGCCGCCGTGCGCACTTTTAGATATGCCGGCACGGGGTCGTTGTCGGCGGGAACGCCGGAGACCATATCCTGATTGGCGTTTTCCTTGCCGGGGACGGACCAGATAAGAAAGCCTGTGGACATATCCGTTGAGGGAACGCGGCGGTTGAGCTTGACGGTGACCGCGTCATTGATGGGCTTGGTCGAGGTAAGGGTCAGTGTGTTGCCGCTGACGGATGCGCTGACACCGCCGCTGACCGACACATAGTAATCACTGAGCATATTGTTGCTGTCGGTGAGGGTGACGGTGTATTTGCCGTTTTTGTATTCCAACTCAAAGGTTTTTGCGGCGCCCGGCGTATAGGCGGTGAAGCTCGGACGGGTGTAATGCCTTGCCATGTCCGAGAGAATGGCATCATAGTAGGCTTTCAGATATTTGTTGCGGGTATACTGCTCGGTCATCGTGCCGCTGTATCCGCTCATGGGATAGGTTTTGTCGTTCAGCTCAGTGGCGGAGCTGCGAAAGCCCATGGTGATCTGCCACACGATGAACTGGGTGGCGGCGTAGCAGGCGTTGGCGTCCTTTGAGGTCTGCAAGCCTACACGGTTCGGATACCCGTAGGTCAGCGCAAGCCTGAGAAGATCCTTTTGGTTTTCGGTCAGCAGCGCATATTTATTGCCGTGGTTCGGGTTTTCCGAGGCGGAATACTGCGTGTTGTCGGGCAGCGGAATGCCGCGTTCGATGCAAAAGCAGTAGACATAGTCCCGACCGTATTCCCAATCGGCTTTGGAGCCGGTCAGCCCCTTGCGCTTGGCGGTGTAGTCATGCATTTTGCTGAGATACGGGCTGAAGCCCTTACCGAAATAGATGTCGTCCGCGGCCTTCAGTCCGTAGGCAGCGGAGAAGGTATTTCCTTCCTCGTCGGTCAGCGTATAGTCCCAGCTTACATGACAGTCGGTGAGATCCATCGTCACGCCGCTTGCCGCAGACGCGGTCAGCGGCAGCATGGTCGTGAGCAGCATGACGGCGGCAAGAAGCACCGTCATCCCGCGCTTACATTTTTTGAACATGAAAATTCCTCCGTTCGATTTTTTGAGTAAAAAAAGAATGCCGCGGTTTTCACGGCATTCGGGTTAGAGTATTTTATTGTATTATCCGTATATGACGGCATAGGCGATGCCGCCGTCGATCTCGAGCTGCACCACACGGTAGAGTACGCTGTCGGCAGTCACACCGTTTGCGGGATCGGTGCCGGATTTGTAGATGAGGTCGACATGGTGCTTGAGGGTCTTTATCGTGCCGTCCACACCGTCGCGGCTGATACGGGGTGTTCCCATCCAGCCCACATCCCAGCCGAATTCCAAGCTGTCCGACCACTCGAAGGTAAAACCCTTTGCCTTGTAGCTTTCGGCATAAGCCTTAACCTCGGATACGATGCGGTTGTGGTCGGCTTCGGTGAAGCCGTTGGGCGGCTGCGTTTCGGCAGGCGATTCGGTTTCCGGCTTTGTTTCAGTCGGAGGCGGAGCAGTGGGAGCAGTCGATTCGGCAGGTCTGCTCTCCGGCGGTGTGGTCGGCTGCGGCTCGGTTGCCTTCGGCGGTTCGCTCTGCTTTGGTGCTTGCGTCGGCGGTACAGTTTCCGCCTTGTCAGCACTTTCCGCAGGCTTTTTGGTATCTGCCTTACTGTCGCTGTCGGCAGGGGCAGTGCTTTCGGCCTTTTCTTTTTCTGCCGTAGATTCGCCTGCTTTTATTTCGTTTTCCACAGGCAGGCTGCTCTCGACGGTCGAGTCGGAAGCCTTGTCCGTTACCGTTGCCGTGATACCGCTTTCTGTGCTTGCAGGATCGCTGCTTGTGTTTTCTGCCTTATCTGCACCGCACCCTGCAAGGCTCAGCGTGATCAGTCCTGCAAGGAGGACTGCGGGCATTTTCCGTTTCATCATTATCATCACCTCTACTTACACAATACCGAAAAAAACACAAAAGTCCAGCGAAATCTGCGGATTTCGAGAAAAAGTTACATACTTTGTGCCGGACTCTCGTCCTCATCGGGCAATTCGTCCTCGGATTCCTCCAAAGCCTCACGGTAAGCGCCGAGAACGGCGTCATTGAGGCTCTGTCTTGCCTCATCGGTGAGGGCGAAGGCAATGTCCGAATACTTGGTGTCGCCGTTTGCACCTTTGTAGGAACGAAAGGGCATTCGGGCGAACATTCCTTTCTGACCGTCCACCACGGCGATGTCCTTGATAACGAATGCGCCGCCGATGTTCACGCTGGCATACGCCTTGACGGTGGCGTTCTCACGCTCGATCATGCGGTCGATTTTAGCGGTCAATGGAGTTTTCTGTACTGCCGCTTTTGTGCTTGCTGTTTTCTTGGTTGCCATAATGATTTACCTCCGTATTTTATAGATTCATGGTCATGCCGCCGTCCTCATCGGGTTCGTCGACAAGGTCGTCGGCTTCAAGATATTTTCGTGTGTTTTCCTTTGCCCATTCGGGAACAAGTTCCTCTTTCAGCGCGCCTATAAATTCTGTGCGGCGGTAATAGGTTTTTTCTCCGTCCGACACATGGAATCCGAACACCTTCGTACCAAGAGAATCCGGTCGGCAGCCGTTGCCGTGGGTGGCGTAGAACAACTGATCCTGCGGCGTTTTGCATTCGTCCTTGAGAACGGACGGATTCAGTACAAGTATGCGATCGGTATAGTCGAGCTGTCCGCTGCGCTCACTGTCGCACTGACTGCCGTCATATAATCCGAGAGCGTCCCACTGCCGTCTTGCATCGGCAACGAATAGATTGACGAGTCCCGGATGACTGCGCACACAGTATTGCCAAGCGTTTTCCTTGTCCATGACCGAAAATCGCCGAGCCCATTTCTTGTTGTCCTCGGAATATCTGCCGTCCTCGATTGATTGGCGGAGGGTGTTTGCCAGCACAAAATTCACACGGTCAAAGCCGTATCGGTCGATGACTTCCTTGGCGCAGGGAGCAAGGCGCATACCGTCATAGTGTTCGTCAATGGCTCGTTCTATGGCTCTTGCACAGTCGCAGTTTTCGAGATAGCTCTCACGCCATTCGTCCTTTTCGTTCCATTCCGCAGCTTCTTTAAGGGAATATAGATACAACGGCTTATGCTCCGGCATTGTGTCCACCTGCTTTCTTTTCTGCCCACTTGACCGAGAGATGCACGAGCGCTACACGCTGCTGTTCGGCAGAGAGGCTGTCGAGGAAATCCTCAAGGGTCATCTCGGCTTCCTTGTCGGCGGCCTTGGTGGCGCAGTTATCGCAGATTTTCTCGCGCTTAACGGTCACGGTTCTGCCGTCCGGGGATTCCGTAAAGGACAGCACATCGTTATACGAAAAGCCGACGCGCTGCCGGATCTCATAGGGGATGGTAATGCGTCCTCTTTTGCCAAGGATACGGTATAGTTTTGTCATATCAGTTCGCCTCACTTTCATCGCAATTATCGCTGCAGGGGCAGTCCTCGCAGTCGCCGGTGCAGTCCATATCGGCAAGGGGACAGTTTTCGCAATCGCCGTCGCAGACGATATCCTTCGGATCGTCGATGTTTTCAATGACGAGCCTATGTCCGTCCGCATACATCTGCATGGGGTCGCCCTCAAATATTCCGGCCTCCAGCAACAGCTCTGCCGGCACGGGAAGCATAATGATTTCTGTTTTTATCTTTTTACCTTGCATATGATATTCTCCTTCAGTATTTTTTCGTAATCGAGGGGTTTGTCAAAGGTGTCGAACAGGGTGAGCTGGTGCGGCTGCTGCCGTTCCCGTTCAAACAGGTCATAATTGGCTATGAGCAGTTCGGGGAATTCCTTGCCGGCCTCGTATTTCTGCGCCATACTGTGTACCCGCTTGAAATCGAAAAAGTTATATTCCTTATATAGCTCCCGGATTTCGGGGCAATCATTGTAGGACAGCAGGAATTTGCCTTTCATACCCGCAAGGGCGTGGTATAGCCGCAGATGATCCTCCCAAGTGAAGCCGCAGTCATACACATATTCGCTTGTGAAGTACGGCGGGTCGCAGTAGAAAAAGGTGTTTGTGCGGTCATAGTGACGGATGAGAGCTTCAAAGTCCTGATTTTCGATCACCACATTTTCGCAGCGCTTGGCAAAGTCCTGCACGAGCATAAACAGCGTTCTGAGGGAAAACGGCTGACAGGCAAAGGACTTACATCCGCTGGAATAACTGTAGCGAATGAGCTTTAGGAACATGGCAGCACGGCGCAGGTCGTGATCGTTCCTCGCTGCCGAATACAGCGTCCGCACTTCCTTTGCGGTCACTTCGGGCAGCATGATTTCCGTGAGGTCAAGCTGTGCCTTGAGGTAGTCCTCGGTGAATTCCTCTTTTTCAAAGAACTTTTTCAGCACGGCGAAATCGTCACGGGAATTCAGGCTTAAAAAGCCAAGCTCCCGGATGAATTCCAGCGGTCGGTCGCGCATACAGCGGAACAGATTCACAAGGTTGCGGTTGTAGTCGTTGAAGACCTCGAACTTGTCGGGTATCGGTTTTCCCAGCAGTACCGCGCCGGAGC
This sequence comes from Candidatus Fimenecus sp., assembly GCA_052273625.1. Lineage (GTDB taxonomy): Bacteria > Bacillota > Clostridia > Oscillospirales > Acutalibacteraceae > Fimenecus. The sequence continues at coordinate 24,429 of DAVZHW010000023.1, forward strand.
CGCCGAAGGGTTCGACATAGCGGTCGCAGCCTATGGGAAACAGGGCGTACAGGATATGAAGGATCGAGGTCTTGTTGCCGATCCATGTTACAGGGGATTTTATTTTGATCACCTCACTTTGAGGCGGTCAACCGTTCCGAAAACAAAAAGCGGTATCTTTCGTTCTCGAAACGATCGATACCGCCGTAGATTTATTGCTTATTCTGTTTTAGTTCTCTCTTTGGCACGGAGCCTGCGTATCTCGTCCTCATACTCGTTGATGCGGTTGATTTGCATACATCCGAGTATGCAGAAACTGACGCACCCGCCAAGGAGCAGGCCGATCATGAGCATGGCGATCTCCATTTTACATTCCTCCCATCGTTATACTTTCATCCTCATCGGGAAACAGCTCGGCAGACTGCACTGCGTCCTCTCCGAGTTCTTGCAGCAGCGCGTTGAACTGCTCGATGTCGCAGCATTGGCGAATACCGTATTCGGCGCATAAATCTCTGTAATAGCCGAGTTCTGTGTCATCTCTGTCCATAAGGAGGCTTTCGTTCAGCTCAAGCCAAGCCTTGCTTTGCTCCCGGCATACGCAAAGAGAGCTCGGAAAGCCGCCTGTTTGGTCACACTGAAAATCCGGCGAAGTATATACCTCGCCGGAACGGTACATTTCTGCGGTTTTCTTTTGCCATTCATCATAGGTCATAAGCGCATACCCATCCCTTCGTCCTCGTCCTCGGATTCATCCTCGCCGGTGATATTTACATACTCGCCTATAATACCGAGAGCTTCGTCATAGCTGCCGCACCCGGTGATGCGTTCGGTCATTTCCGTTGCCTGTTCCGCAAGTCCGTTATGGCGGAGAGTTCGGGCGGCAAGCCCCATAAGGTTGAAGATGTTTCCGTCCTCGCCGATGAGCCTGCAATTGGGTTTTTCCTGTTCGGGCGCGGCTTCATCAGCAAAGCCGCCGAGCTTGTTCGGTACATAATCCGACAGCCATGTGCCGCCGAACTGCTCATGGGAACGCAACCGCCACATGGCGAGCTTGCCCATGTCGATCTCCACACTGTCCGCAAAGGGAAAGAGGATATTGGTGAGTTCACCGTTTTGAAATACCGAGATATTCTCAAACCGGCTGCCGTTTTTCAGAATACCCTCATCGGTGAGGAGACCGTTGATGCCGTCGAGCCACTCCTGCGGGTCACCGCCGCAGCCCTGTAAAATAAGTCCTTCCGCGCCATTCATACGGCGTAATTCCTCTGTTTTTACGGTTTTAATGCTCATAACTGCATACCTCCCATCTGCATGGATTCGTCAAGTGTTTCTTCCTCGGCAAATTCCTCTGCCGTCATTTCTTCTCCCAAGAAGTTTGGCTCGGTGTCCTCATCCAGCGGAATATATCCGCTTTCGCCGAAGTCGAGGATATCCCGCATCAGTACAGTGCCGCCATGGTTGACGGCCACTTTCGGCTCAATGGAGCAAAAGCGGTCGCCGTCGTCGCTGTGGCGGAGGTCGTAGGCATACAGTCCTTCGGGGATTTCTTCGGGCATGAGCCGCCCGTTGCTGAACAGCGCTCTGCGGTCAAGCACCTCAATGACATCCAGCTTTTCATCGGTTATAGCCTGTGTTTTGATTTCCTTTACCTTCGGCTCGTCATACGGCACAGGCTCAAAAAGCTGCCCGTTTCGTGCGGAAACAACGCCGTAATCGGTAAGCGTAGCACTGAGGCGACCGAGTAAGCGTTCACCCTCATTTCGTGCAAACAGGCCACCGAGCCACCGGTTGTCAAAGCGAGAATCTGCATTCTCGGCAACATAATTTTTGAAAAAAGCGTCGGCGGTATCGGGCATAGCGGTAAATTTATAACGCCACAGGTTTTGTACTACATTCAGTGCGTCCTGAATGCTTGCCGTGTTTTCGGCATCCAAAACGGCTTTGAACTTGACCTGTTCCGCTTCGCTCATGATGCTGATTTCCGCAGCAAGCTTATTGAGCGTTTGGACATCGCTCATGCTGCCGAACATCTCCGCGGTGATCTGCGGAATTACCGATTCAAAATCGTAGTACACGCAATCGCCGATGTCTGTTTCATTAAAAGCTGCGGCATAATTTGCGAGTATGTCATGCGCCATCGGGAGGCTCAGCCATATAGCCCTATCTACAGGATCGCCCTTGATATGCTCCGGCGTACCCGATACAAGCAGACGGATGGCAAAATCTGAGGCTTCGGATTCTTCGTCCGGCAAGGTCACGCCGTCATAAACCTCCGGCCGCTCGTAATGCACGGTGGGAACATATAACCCATCCTCAAATACGCCTTTATCGTTTTTCTGCTGCACTCTGCCGATCTGCTCTGCGTTCAAAAACGGAATCGCGCTTTCGGGAATGTCATCGAGATCGGAAAGCAGACCGTTTTCGATAGCAAATCTGCCAAGTGCCTCCGGACCGGAGATGCCGGATGCGATCGGAACGGTGTCCAAGCCGTAAGTGCTGTTGATGAGGTCTTTGATGCTGACGAGTCCATCGTTGTCCGCAGCTCTGAAAACCTCATCGGTTACGGCGTAAAATACGGGCAGCTCCTCATCGGTAAGGGATACAAGTCGTTTGGTAAGGCAGTTCAGTTCATCCAAACTGAAGGTGTCCAAGCGGATATCCTGCATTTCCGGCAGGATTTCGCATTCGAGGATGCTCACTTCAACCGTATTTTCTCTGCCGACGGCACGAGCCCTTTGCATAGCGTCCTTGATTTCATAATCCGCCGCAGGGAGCAGTAATTCGGCATAATAATATCCGCCGTTAAGTGCTTTTTCGGCGGACAGTTCAAGCCTCATGATTTTTCTGTTATAGTCCATTCTCGTTTATCCTTTCTGAAGTTGCTCTTGGTAGATTCGCTTAATAACAGCACCCACGGCCGAAACGACAGGCACGCTTACGGCATTGCCTGCCATTTTATACAGCCTGCCGTCGCTCAGTCCCGTGGCCCTGGCTTTGTCGAACTGCTCGTCCGTGAAACCCTGCAGTCGCCAGCATTCTCTCGGCGTCAGCTTGCGCACACGGCCGTAACGGAGAATACCGTGCCTGTCCTGCACCGTTAGGGTGAACATCGGCTCGTTCGGTTCTTTGATCCGCCGTCCCTGCTGGCGGACGGTTTCTTTGTCCGGCGTCAGGATGGCTCTCGGCTCGTCTTCGATAAACACGGCGGAATGCTCACCGCGGTGTTTGCTGATGCCGCTGTCCTGTCTTGCCGTAATGCACCGCGCCACCTCCGTGAGCTTCGGATCGTAGTTCATATCGATAAAAAAATAGCCCTGCGTATTGCCGGGCGTTACGGTATGAGCGATCTGTTCTCCGACCCTGCCGCGCCTTGTGTTCATGGTGGGGTAGGCAAGGTCGATGCTGTCGCCGGGGTGTGCAAGCTGAAAGCCGGATTTTGTATCCACCTTAATAGGCAGGGCTACATCGTAGAGTCCGGTGTTTCCTCCGAAGCCTCCGGCGCCGCTTGTGAGGGTGATGCCGACGCCGGTGTCGGCGTAGACTCGGTTTCCTTCCGAGCCCGGCAGGAGTTGTACAAGAGTCGCTGCATTTGCGTCTGTGAAAGATAGTATTTCTCCGGCACATCTTTCTCTAAGATATCCGACAATATACACGCGCTTTCGGGCTTGGGGGACACCGAAATCCTTGCTGTTAAGCACCTGCCATGCGACATCGTACCCCAATTCATCCAGCGCAGAGAGGATGGTCGCAAAAGTCCGGCCTTGGTCATGCGACAGGAGACCGGGAACATTTTCAAGACAGAGAAATGCAGGTCTTTTAACGGCGGCAATGCGGGCGATCTCAAAAAAGAGAGTGCCTCTTGTGTCATCTTGGAATCCTCTGCGGAGCCCTGCGATACTGAAGGACTGGCAGGGAAAACCGCCGCAAATAAGGTCGATATCCGGCAATTTGTCCGGGTCAATGGTTCTTGCGTCTGCAAAATACAATTCTCCTTCCGTGGGGTATATGGCGTCATACGCCAGCTTTGCGTATTTATCTATCTCGCAGTAGCCGACGCACTCAAAACCGCCGAGCCGTTCAAGCCCCGACCGAAAGCCGCCGATACCTGCGAACATATCCAGATATTTGATCGGCATATTTTATCCGACCGATACCGTTGTTTTTTCGTTCCGCCTCGCTTTCCTTACATCGTCATACCGAAACCCTCGGATTCGTCCATGTTCTCACTGTCGCTCTGTTCCTCAGCCAATTCTTCCTCGGCGAGCTTGCGGAAGGAGTCCTCGCCGGGGATGATGCCGAGTTGTCTGCCGTTGTCAAAGGAACAGTGCAGGGTACACATATCGTCCACATACTTTACCGTGCCGCGCATATTGTCCTCAACAGGGCGTGGATCGTCGCCCATGTGCAAAAGCAAAATTCTTGTGCCTTCGGGATACATTTCTCTGTACCTCTGTGCCTGTCTGTACAGGCGGTCATATTCGTTCATGCTGTTTACCTCCGTGTTTTCTCTGTAAAATTCCAATTCGTAGATGACTCCGTTTTCACCGCGCTTGTCCAACACCTTGACCGTCGAGCCGTCAAAGATATATCCGCCGGCCTTGCCGAGCTCGGTAAAAAAGCCCTTGCCGTTATTGCAGGCGGAGAACCGATGGTTCGGCTTGTCCTTGATTTTCGAGTAAAAGCCGTTGGCCTGCACCTTTGTCACCACACGGGTCAGCCCCACGATGTCGGGGTGGTATTTGTGGCTTGTGGCTCTGAATTCCGCGCCAATTTTAATATACCGTTTCAGTTCGGCAAGGTTCTTGAACGCCATGGGCTGCGGCGGTTTTGCTTTGTCTGTCATCAGTTCATCTCCATTTCGTAATATTCCTCCGGCGGCCGTAAAAAGGAGAAGCCGACATCCTCAATATCGTCGCAATGCCCTGACAGGAAGTTTTCATCCCGTTCCATGCGCATCATCAGATAGGCGACTTCTTCGGGTGTTGCCGTTACGGTTTCTTCGCCGCCGTACAAATAGGCTTCGGCGTGTACGCTGACCTCTGTTTCCGCATCGACATTCTCCATAAAGTCATCAAAGGCTGTCCAGCCGACGAGGTCGTCGTACTCTCTCGGTATCCCACCGACCGTAAATTCAATTTCTTCATTGCCTGCGGTTACGGTCACCGCAGAAAAAAGCAAGGCCATATATTACATTCCTCCCAACGTCATTTCGGTGTTTTGCAGATGATCCTCAAATTCGTCCTCGGTCATCATGGCGTAGTCATCGCCGCTGTTCCAGAACGAAACGAACAGTTCGCCGTCCATCGTATCAATGGGCTGCTGCTCAAAGCCTTCGCCGAGGCCGTCCGAACACTGACCGGTGAGCCAGTCCCGGAGTGCTTCCGTTTCCTCTACAGTGAGAGCTTCCTTGAGGCTGCAATCTATCCGTCCGAACAGTCTGCCACCGTGCAGCTCCACCGACCACACAGCCGAGGTCAGCTTTTCGCTCACGCCGTCATCCTTGTTATAATAGATTGCCATATCGTTTTCGTCGTTGGCGGTGTAACGATTCAATGCATCGGCAATCTCATCGACGCTGTCGGCAAGGTAGGAATCTCCGACCGTGAACATATCTCCGTCGCCCTCGTCAATATTTCCCACCAGCGGACAGAAGAACACCGCCTTTACGGGACCTGCGTCCTGCGTCATTTGGCGGACAGCAGCGACCACCTCGTTCATCGAGCCATATTGGTCATAGAGGATATCCTGTTCCAGCGTCTCTTTGATGTCCTCGCTTGCATTCCGCACGATATAGGTGAGCAGATTGGCGTCTGCCAAGGAGTTGTCCTCGCTCAGCGTGAGGAGCAGATGGTTGCCGAAGTCGTTATCGCTGAACAGCTTTACGCCAATGTCCTCGTCCTCGCTGTCGGTCAGCGGGATCTGCTTCGGTGATTTCATAATGCCGACAGATTGCAGCTTTTCATAAAGGTCATAAATACTGTGCGGGAAATCCAGCACAAGAGTGTTCTCTTTATTGCGGATAATTGCGGTGATCATATTTACATTCCTCCCATCGTCATAGGCTCGTCCTGATACAAGATGTCGAGCAGGCTTGTGTCGGTGTCGTTATAAATAAAGCCGTCGCCAACGAATTCACCGTGATACAGCTCGCTGATATGCTTCCCGAAGGCTTCGTAATCGAAGAATTTTGACGCGGTTGGATTTACGGCAAAATCCCCGTTGTGCTTTGTCACGAACTCTCCGACCTCGGCATAGCTTGTCGCTCCCTCAATGAAGGTAAAGCAGTCAATGTTCCTTGCCAGCCGCATAAGCTGCTCGGCATCCTCGGCTTCGGCATATTCCGCCACCGACCACAGCTTTTTCAGATCCATATCCGCCGTATTAACGGCGGCGGTCAGCCGGTTCAGCTCGTACACGCCTTCCTCGGCGGCGATCTCACGGAATCGCCCGAACCATTCGGGGCTGTCGGTATTGAAATCCTCCAGCGTGATTTTCACCTCATCCGCTGTTGTGCCAAGCCTTGCAAACGCCTTGTCGATGGCTTCCTCCTCACAGGGAAAATACAGATATTCGGTTTTGCCGCCATACTCGGCCTTGGCAACGCAAAGCACCCCCGGATCATACAAATACGGCGGGAAGGTCTGTCCGTCATACGGCCTTTGAAATGGGGTGTCCTCATCAACGAACAGCAGGCCATGCTCGGTAAATATGCCGTTGCCGGACTGTATCAGCTCCCGTCCGAGCTGCGCATATTTCGGGTCGTCCTCATCGTGTGCCGGTACACAGCCGTTAACCGTCAGCAGATACTCTCTGCCGATTTTGCCCATGTCCCCGATATCCCGAATCAGCGGATAGCGGTTAAGATTAAAGCTCAAATTGATGAGGTCGGGCAGAGTGTCGAAGCCCTCTAATTTCATCGCCTC
>DAVZHW010000024.1:0-30769 GCA_052273625.1 Candidatus Fimenecus sp.
AAATGACTGAGGGAGAGATAACGAAAGTTTGATTTTATTGCTTTCTCTCCCTCCGAGTTGCCTACGGCAACCCACCTCCCTCGTCAGAGGGAGGTTTTGTCGGACAACCGCAAGGGTTGTCCCTACGGTCGCATATTAAATTAAAATTTATATTAAACAATCAGCCTCCCTTGTGTAAAGGGAGGTGCCGAACGAACGTGAGGCGGAGGGATTGTGGAACAAAAATTACAGACAGCCGTAATACATAGTGTAATAAGATAGTATACAGTTTTGAAAAAATGAACGACCGCAGGTTTGTCCCTGTGGTCGTTCAAATTTTATATCTTCTTCAAATTCGCCATTTTTGCCATAAGCTTTTTGGTTCCTACCTTTTGGAATGCAATTTCAAGCAGCATATCGTTGCCCATAGGTGTCGCTCTCGACACAACGCCGTCGCCGAAAACTCGATGGCTTACGGTGTCGCCGGGCTTGAAATCAAGCTTAACCGTCGAAGCGGATTTGCTCTTTCCTGTACCCGAAAAGCCTCTGTTTACAGTATTATTACTGTGGCTCGAATATGAGCCCTGCTGTGCGGAACGGGCAGGGAAAGTCGAGTTATCTCTTGCCGAACTTCCCGAACCGAAGCTTGAGAATGACGAATGTCCGAAAAACGGATTATCCGAAGAGCGTTCAAGTAAATCGCTCGGAATTTCATCCAAAAATCTTGACGGTCTGTTATAGTTTGTTGAGCCGTACATCATTCTCTGCTTTGCGTCGGTCAAATAAAGCTTCTGCTTCGCTCTTGTAATTCCGACGTAGCAAAGGCGGCGCTCCTCCTCGGTTTCAGCTTCGGAGAACATACTCTGCCTGCCGGGGAAAACTCCCTCCTCCATACCGGGCATAAATACAACGGGAAATTCAAGTCCCTTTGCCGAGTGAAGGGTCATAAGCACAACTGCATCCGCATCTTGATTGTAATTGTCAATGTCAGTCATCAACGCAACCTCTTCAAGGAAATCGCCGAGTGTTTTTTCGGGGTCCTCCTCGAAATATCTTGTCATATTTGCGCCCAACTGATTGAGATTTTCCATTCTATCCTCGTACTTTACGGGATCATCCTTAAGCGAACGGGCATAGCCTGTCGTTTCAAGCACTTCCGCTAAAAGTTCAGCCGGTGAAATCTCCTCAAGCCTTGATATGAAAGCATCTATCATATCTGTAAAGCCTTTTAACTTTACAGCACTTCGCTTTAATAATTCGTAATTTTCGGCGGTTTTGAGCACCTCATAAAGCGGTACTCCGAGTGTATCTGCAATCTGCGAAGCGTTGTTCACGGTGGTGTCGCCTATTCCCCTCTTGGGCGTGTTAATTATACGCATAAGTCTTACTTTATCCGAGGTATTATTGATTACACTCAAATAAGCCATAGCGTCTTTGATTTCCATACGGTCATAGAACTTGTGTCCGCCGATTATCCTGTAAGGAATTGAGTTGCGCATAAGCTCCTGCTCTATGGGGCTCGACATTGCATTCATTCGATATAAAATCGCAAAATCGCTTAATTTACGCTTCCTTCCCCTGTCGTATTCCTCGGAAATCTTTTTAACTATGTATTTAGCCTCTCCCGTTTCATCATTTACGGTGCGGCACTCAACCTTTTCGCCTGCGCCGTTGGCAGTCCAAAGGTTTTTGCCCTTTCGCTCGCTGTTATTTGAAATTACAGCATTTGCGGCATCAAGTATATTCTGCGTTGAACGGTAGTTCTGTTCAAGTCTGATGACAACAGCATCTGAATATCTGTTCTCAAACTGCAAGATATTTTCAATCGTCGCACCTCTGAAACGATAAATACTCTGGTCATCATCGCCGACAACGCAAATGTTTTTATATCCGTCCGCAAGCATTGAAGTAAGCTTATACTGTGCAAAGTTCGTGTCCTGATACTCGTCAACCATAATATGACGAAATCTTCTTTGATAGTATTCGAGCACCTCGGGACAGCTCTCAAAGAGCTTAATTGTGTTTACGATAATGTCGTCAAAGTCCATAGCATCAGCCTCTTTAAGCATCTGCTCGTACTTTTTATACACCTGACCGATTTTTTCAAGCCTTATGTCGCCCGAATTGTCATTGATAAACTGCTCGGGGGTTATAAGTTGGTCTTTCGCACGGCTGATTTCATTGAGAATTGACTTGTGCGGTAAGAATTTATCGTCAATATCGAGAAGTCTTTGGCACTCCTTGACAATACGCTTGCTGTCGTCGGTATCATAGATGGTAAAATGACTTGAAAAGCCGATTTTGTCGCCGTCACGCCTTAAAATACGCACGCAGGACGAGTGGAAGGTGCTTGCCCATATATCAAGTGCATCTTCACCTAAAATGAGAGAAAGCCTCTCTTTAAGCTCATTTGCCGCCTTATTCGTAAAGGTGATGGCAAGTATCTGCCACGGCTTCACGGCATTAACGCTCAAAAGGTCTTTTATGTCCTCATAAACGGTCTTGTCCCCGTCAAGATAGCGGCGCATTTTGTCAATATCCGTGTCGTCGGGCGTTCTTTCAAGCCACTCGGAATTATACGCATCGCCGTATTTTATAAGGTTTGCAATTCTGTTTACAACGACCGTAGTTTTTCCCGAGCCTGCGCCTGCAAGAATTAAAAGCGGCCCTTTCGTGTTAAAGACCGCTTTCTTCTGCATATCGTTCATTCTCTTAAATTCGTTTTCGATTATCTGTCTTCTTAAAGTTAAAATTTCGCTTTTATCCATTAAAAATCTCCGATTATTTTATGAAAAGATTTCCGCCGTGCGCATCAATGGCAACCGTAAGCGGAAATGAATTAAATTCCAATTTTTTGACCGACTCGCAGCCCAAGTCCTCAAATGCGATAACCTCACACGAAGCAATGCACTTTGAAGCAAGTGCACCTGCACCGCCTATCGCACAAAAATACACTGCGCCGTTTCTGACAATCGCATCGCACACCTCTTTAGAGCGAGGACCCTTGCCGACCATTGCCGCAAGCCCCATATCAAGCATACGAGGTGCGTAAACGTCCATTCTCGACGAGGTTGTAGGGCCGCAGGAGCCTATTGCAAGCCCCTCCGGTGTGGGAGTGGGTCCTGCATAGTAAACAGTTGCGCCGTCTATGTCATAGGGCGTTTTTTCGCCGTTTTTCAAAAGCTCAAATATACGCTTGTGTGCGGCGTCACGGGAGGTGTAGACAATACCGCTTAAATACACGGTGTCCCCTGCCTTGAGGTACTCCGCCGCCTTTTTGATTTCACTTGTGTTAATACGGTATTCGCTCACGGTCAGCCCTCTTTCGTGTTAAAGGGAAAGCTGTCGGGCTTGATATTCAAATCCTCGTGAAAATCGGTGTGAGGCGGATACTGAATATATGTAAGACCGCTGCCGTCATTTGTTTCAAGCACTCCCGAAGCGTCGTCATCGACCTCAAATGAAACCGAAAGATCAGGCTCAAATACTGCGTCCTGTCTTATAGACAAATTCTTAGCCGTTGCCGCCATACGCTGTGCAAGGATAGAAATATTCGCCTGAAGCTCGTCCACCGACTTTGTGAAAACAGCGGAAATTTTATCGACCTCCGAAGAAAGTCTTGTGATTTCGCTTGCCTGCTTTGAAATATCCTCCGAAATCGTCTTTGATGCGGCATGAGCCTTTTCATTGGCAGCCGCAACGAGATTTTCCGAATATTTTCTCGCATCAAGGAAAGCGGCGCCCAAGCGAGCCTGAGCCGCCTCGATTTCCCTGTTATTCCTCTCGATTACAGACTTCGCATTTGAATATTCCTCGGAAACCTTTGAAAGCGTTTCCAATCTCTCGACGATTTCGCTGTTCTGATTTTCAAGTGCGGAAATCCTCTCCGACTTCTCGGCATTTTCCTTTCTAAGCTCCTCAAGCTGTGCGCAATCGTCAGTCAGCTCTAAAACCTTAGAGTTAAGCTCGCCGATTTTGCCGTCCTTCTTCTCGACATCAGCCTTTAAGCTTTCAATTTCCTTTTTAAGCTCTTCGACATAAGAGATAACATCCTCTTTCTTAAAGCCGCCGAAAATGCTTGTTCTCATAATCTTTTCTGCGTCCATATAAACACCCCTACGGATAAATTGTCATTATTATTTTTTATTTTAACAGATTTCTGAACCAAATACAACCTAAATGTGGATAATTGTCAAATAAATTGATTTTACCTTTACTTTGTGCTAAAATATGTACAAAGGGAGTGAGGATTATGTCAAACGAAAAAAATCACGGTGCCTTGAAATATATGGCTATCGTGGCAGGTGCGTTTGCGACAACTTTTTACATTTCAGGTGAAATAGCATATCATTTTATGCTCTCAAGAAAGGGTCTTAACGGTCCTATCGCAACCGCTGTACAGGACAAAGAGAGAAAGTCTCTTCAGGAAAACGAATACAGAGCAAACCTTGAGAGAATTCTCCACGAGGGCTCTGATTGGTTCGATGCCTTCCCGAAGGAAAAGCTTGAAACCGAAAACAGAAACGGAGATATTCTCCACGCCGATTTAATTAAGCCCGAAAAGGAGAGCAATATCTATGTTCTCTGTATTCACGGCTACACCTCAGCGCCGAAATTTATGGGAATTTACGCTAAAAAATTCCGTGAACTCGGCTACAATGTAGTTCTTCCGAGCCTTAGAGGTCACGCTGACAGCGAAATTGAGTTTATTTCTATGGGTTGGAAAGACAGACTTGATGTTGTTGATTGGATCAACTACATAGTTAAAGAGCATCCCGACTGCGAAATTATACTTCACGGCGTTTCAATGGGTGCTGCTACAACAATGATGACACTCGGCGAGGAGCTTCCGTCAAATGTTAAGGCTGCTATTGAGGATTGCGGTTACACAAATGCTTGGGATGTTATCAAGCACAAGATGTCAAAGATGAGCATTCCGGATTTCCCCTTCCTTTACAGCGCAAACAGTATCAATATGATGAGAGAGAAGTTCAGCTTGAAGGAGGCTTCTTGCACAGAGCAGCTCAAGAAATGCATCACTCCGTTGTTGTTCATTCACGGCGAGGCTGACGATTTCGTTCCGTACGATATGCTCGACATTGTTTATGACGCTGCCGACAAGTGCGAAAAGGAAAAGCTTTCTGTTCCCGACGCACCTCACGCACGCTCTGTATGTGCGCACCCCGATTTGTATTGGAATACAGTTACCAATTTCATTAAAAAGTACATCTAATCGGTATAATTTAACTTTTCTGACAATAATTCGTTAACCCTCGCAGATATGCGTCAGCATTATCTGCGGGGGTTGCCTTTATTTTGTCATAAACCGTACAACTTCCGAATATAAATTTATCGAAATACAAATTCAAGTCCTCTCAAAAGAGGGTTTTAGGAGGTACTGTTAATGGCAGAGAGAAGTATATATGCCGATATAGCAAGCAGAACTAACGGGGATATTTATATCGGTGTCGTCGGCCCCGTAAGAACGGGAAAATCGACTTTTATTAAGAAATTTATGGACACACTTGTTATCCCTAACATTGATGACCCTGCTGTCCACGACCGTGCCACAGACGAGCTTCCGCAATCTGCCGCCGGAAGAACGATTATGACGACAGAGCCGAAATTCATACCCGAAAATGCGGTTGAAATCACTCTGCCCGACAACGCCTCGCTAAAGGTCAGAATGATTGACTGCGTAGGCTATATCGTGCCGAGCTCGCTCGGATATATTGAGGGCGACAATCCGAGAATGGTGAACACGCCTTGGTTCGACCACGAAATTCCGTTTAATATGGCGGCGGAAATAGGTACTAAAAAGGTTATTACCGAGCATTCGACAATCGGGCTTGTAATCACGACGGACGGCAGTATTTCCGACATTCCGAGAGAGGAATACGAGCAGGCGGAGGAAAGGGTTGTAAACGAGCTGCGTGAGTTAAACAAGCCGTTTATCGTCCTTTTGAATTGCACCTATCCGAAAAGCGAAAGTGCGTTGTCAACTGCCGCACGTCTTACTGAAAAATACAGCGTTCCGGTTATTCCCGTGAATTGCCTTGAGCTTGACGAGGGCGAAATTAAAGAAATTCTGACGCAAATTCTATTTGAATTTCCGATTAAAGAAATCAGTATTGATTTCCCTGCGTGGCTCATCTCCCTGCCCTCCGACCATTGGCTTCGTCAGAGCATTACGGGAGTTGTCACAAAGGCAACGGAAAATCTATCTCTTGTGCGTGACGTGGGACTTCTGACGAATGATTTGAAGCAAAGCGAATATATCAACAGCGCTTCGGTTACTCGGATGAATCTCGGCGAGGGCAGTGCGTTTGTCGAGGTCAAGATGGATAACTCTCTGTTTTACAAAATCATTGCGGAGTACACGGGTCTTGAAGTAGGCGACGAGTACGAGCTGATGAAATGTATGTGCGATTTGAGCCGCACGAAAAAGGAATACGACAAAATCAAAAACGCTCTTGACGAGGTTGAAAGCACGGGCTACGGAATTATAATGCCCGACATTGACGAATTGAAGCTGCAAGAGCCGGAGATAATCAAGCAGGGCGGAAGATACGGCGTGAGGCTCTCGGCGTCCGCACCGTCAATTCATATGATAAAGGCGAACATTCAAACAGAGGTTGCGCCGATTGTCGGCACGGAAAGTCAATCGGAAGAGCTTGTGAAATATTTGCTTGCAGGCTTCGAGGAAGATCCGACGAAGATTTGGGAGTCAAACATTTTTGGAAAATCGCTCAACGACCTTGTGAACGAGGGACTTCGAAGCAAACTGTTCCATATGCCGAACGAAGCAAGAATGAAAATGCAAGAAACACTTGAAAGGGTTATCAACGAGGGCTGCAACGGTTTAATTTGTATAATTTTGTAAAATTTAAGCTAAAAAAAGCGAGTGAAAGGCTGAGTGTTCATAAGGAAGTTTTGCTTCGAAACAACATCTTTTCTAACAATAATTCGTTAATCCCCGCAGATATGCGTCAGCATTATCTGCGGGGATTGCTTTTTCTTGTATCAAAAATATATTATTTTGAAGTGCGTTGCAGTTTCGTAGTTATAAAAATTCTTTTATGCCGAAGCCGAGAAATGAAGCAAGGCTGTCGCCTTGCGAGGCTTTTTGGCAAAAGCATAAGGGATTTTTATACGAGAAACCAATACTTCCTTATGAACACTCAGCCAAATTTGCATATTACGGTAAAATCCGTGAATAATAATTTCAAAGCAATAATAAGGAGTTGAAAAAAATGCTTGATAAAATCGCTTTGATTATTCTTGTTATCGGCGGTATAAACTGGGGCTCAATCGGCTTGTTCAGGTTTGACATAGTAAGCTGGATATGCGGAGGTCAAGACGCAGTGCTTGCAAGAATTATCTACACGCTTGTTGCGCTGTCGGCAATTTGGTGCATTTCCCTGCTTTTCAGAGATAATGAGCTTGTTTCCGCAGACGACAAATAACCGCCGTTGCAACGAAAAAGACACCGTTCGAAAACGGTGTCTTTTATTATTAAATCTTATAAAAGAAGCTGATTAAGCCGTCTGGCTTGCAATCTTTTCGAGGATAGCCTTTGCGTCTACGATAGTAACCGCTTTATCTTCGTTCATATCTGCAAGAAGCATCTGATAATCGTTAAGAGTCTCCAACTCAGCAACATATCTGAGAACGAGCTTAGCGTCCTTAAGAGATACGCTTGTATCCATATTAACGTCGCCCTTTTCGTAATCGATATACTGAGCGTTCTTAATTGTAGAATCAGTATGTGTAGCAATTCTGTAGCTGATCATTGCTTCTGAGTCTGCAACGCAGTTATATGAAATGTTCATTCTCTCGATTTCGCCTGTGCCGTACATATTGTCAGCAGTAGCGCCGACAAACTTAACTGTGCAGGTGATTTCTGAATATTCAAGAGAGGTGTAAAGGAACATACCCTCAAGATTCTTAACGGTTTTTCCAAGCTTTTCGATTGCTGCAAGCTTGAGAGCTTCTACAAACTTCTCGTTTGTTACATAGTCGTTTGTGAGATGTGAAAGAGCCTTGTAGCCGTTATCAGCATTCTGATCTTCAAGTGTGAATTCAATAGCACCTGTAGTCTCATCGAAGTAAGCTTCCTGGATATCAAATACGTCAAGCTGTGTTGCCTTAACAGCAAATCTTGAGTCAAGCTTTTCAGCAGCCTTCTGGTCAGCGGGAGCTATATTAGCCGAAGTTGCGCCAACCTTCATCTGATCCTTAGCAGCAGTACCGATTGACGAGTCAAGCAATTTAGCAAGCTCTGTAAGCAACTGAGCAACAGTTGAGTCAATTGCTTCGATATTAGAAGCTGCACTTGATTCATACTTACACTGAGGATCGGTTATATATCCGCACTTACAATCTACGCTTGTGCAAGTTCCGTTCTTCTTATCGCAGGGATGAGTTGAAGTACAGCCTGTGCCTGTCGGGCAGCATGTGCAGCAGCCTGCTACATCCTTACATGTGCAAACCCAAACCTGATGGGGCTTATCTGCTGTACAGATGTCCTGCTTTGTCTCTTCATCCTCTGATGTAGAGTTCTTACATGTCCACTTTTCTGTTGTGATTTTAGTTCCCAAGTTCTTGTCTATACCGACTGTGATTTTATCAACAACGTTAAAGACTGCACCGAGTACTACCGAAAGAACAGTGTTGCCTGCGATTGCACCCTCACTGTTAATTGAGAATGAATAATCGTCAACCTCTTCACCGTCATCATTGTAGGTCTTATCGATTGTGCAAAGTCTTGCATAATCGTAGCCTGCCTTAGTGTCTACCATATAAGCGGTGCCTTCATTGATCTTCTTTGCAAGAACAGCAAGGTCAAAGTCGTTTTCATCATCGAAATAATCCATACCATTGTATGTTGTTTTTACTGCGAGTGAGAAAACAGCGTCAAACGGCTCGGGATTGATATATGTAACCGAAGCAGTACCGTCAAGCTTATATGAATACTCTAATGTATCAAGTCTGCCCTCATAGAACTCTGCCTTGATTTCAATGTCAGTAAGCTTGATTTTGAAATCCTTTGCGGTAAGTCCCGTGTTATGAGAGCTGAGGCTGTTAATGATAACATTATCAAGGTTTGTAGCGTTGGGATAATTCTTTGTAAGGTCAGCAAGAATTGAGTCCTCTACTCTTCCGTCGGCAACAATATCAATATCATCATATGTGAAAGTAAATGAATCGCTGCTGTTAGCTACAAAGCTCTTAACCTTAGAAGCGTCAAGCTTGAGAGCCTGAAGAGCGTCTCTGCCGATTGTGAGAGCTGCGTCAGAATTCTTCTTTACGCTTACAGCCGGCTCAACAGCACTTACACCAAGAAGGTTAGAAAGAATTTTGCCGTAATCATAGCCCGATTCGGTATGATAGGGAGCCTCGGCATACTCAGGATAGCAAGCAGCCATAACTGCGTCAACAGCAGCCTTTCCCTCTCCAAAGGTTACATTGGAAGTAAGACTTCTTCCGAATGAATAACCGGGCAAATTATGTTTTGTACCGTCACCATTGTCTGCATTTGCTATGTATGCAGTCTGTTCATTGATCTTCGCAACAGCATCTTCACAAGTTATCGCAGCAGGCTCATCGGCAATAGCGATCAACGCAACTGTGATGCTTGAAATAATCATAACCATTGCAAGAAGAATCGATAAGATCTTTTTCATTTTCAAAAGCTCCTTATAAGAATTTGTATTTTCACCGCAGCTTAAGGGTGAAACCCCCTTAGGGTGCATAATTACATTTCATATAATATCACAAGATAACTCCTTTTGCAATAAGATTGTCAAAAATTTTTGATAAAAAATGATATTTTTATCGGATTACACAACAACAACTGCACCCGTTTTATGTGCATTGCACAAAACAAGCTGTTTTGTTTGTAAAATCGTGAAATATGTGCTATAGTATTGTGGTTATTATTACATTATATATTACGGAGAAATTATGTTAGTTACGCTTACCGACGTTTCAAAGGGCTTCCTTGACGAAACGATACTTGAAAAAATAAATATGTCTATAAATGAGGGCGACAAAGTCGGTCTTATGGGCGTAAACGGCGCAGGCAAGACGACGCTTCTCAACATCATTGCGGGCGTACTCCCCTGTGACGAGGGAACGGTGTCGAAAAAGAGCAACCTCGAAATCGGCTACCTGCAGCAAAATGAGGCTCTTGACGACGACAACACTCTTGAAGAAGAAATAAAATCCGCACTTGAACGAACATACACCGTTCGCAGACTTATGGCGGAAATTTCAACCAAAATGGCTTCGGCCGATGTCGGAAGTGACGGGTACAAACGGCTTGAGAGCGAATACGCAGCTCTTGACAACGAATACACGGCTCTTGACGGCTACACGGCGGACACGAGGATAAACCGTGTGCTCACAGGTCTCGGATTTCGTGATTTTGACCTCAAAATGAAGACCTCGGCGCTTTCGGGTGGTGAAAAAATGCGCTTCGGTATGGCTAAAATCCTGCTTCGCAATCCCGAGCTTCTGATTTTGGACGAGCCGACAAACCATCTTGATTTTTCTATGTTAGCCTGGCTTGAGGATTATATAAAATCGTATAAAGGCGCAGTTTTAACGGTATCGCACGACAGATATTTTCTTGACAGCATTGTTTCAAGCATATATGAAATCGAGCAAAAGCAAATTTACAAATACAAAGGCGGTTACTCAGCGTTCATAAAGCAAAAGGAAGAACGACTTCGTGTGCTTGAAAAGGAATACGACAAGCAGCAGCAGGAGCTTACGGCAATGCGTGATTATGTCAGCCGCAACCTTGCCCGTTCAAGCAGCTCAAACAGCGTCGGCTCAAGGGTCAAGGCGCTTGAAAAGATGGAAATCAAGCAAAAGCCTAACCCCAGACCTAAGGATATTCATTTCAAATTCGACTATGATATTGAGCCTCACAAAACAGTTCTTACCGTTAAGGATATGGGCGTTCACGTCGGCGACAGGGTAACGGGCAAGCAATTATACGACAACATTTCACTCGAGGTTCTCTGCGGTGATAAAATTGCGATCGTCGGCAAAAACGGCGTAGGCAAATCGTCATTTTTGAAGGCGATTATGAAGCGTATCAGTTGTTCGGGAACCGTTCGCTTCGGCGGAAATGTCAAGGTTGCATATTTCGATCAGGAGCTTCGTGACCTCGATTTGAACGACACGGTTATCGAGGCTGTGCACAAGCAATTTCCGACCAAGACGGATTTTGAAATTCGCAGTGCACTCGGCAGACTTTTGATTGAGGACGAGGCTGTTTTCAAAAGAGTGCGTGAATTGTCGGGCGCAAACAGGGCGAAGGTGCAGTTTTGTATTATAATGTTTAAGCGTGCAAATGTGCTTATCCTTGACGAGCCGACAAACCATCTCGATTACATTGCGAAAGAGGCTCTCGACGAGGCATTGAAGCAGTTTACGGGCACGCTTATAACCGTTTCGCACGACAGATATTTCCTCAACACCGTGCCGACAAAGATAATTGAGATGTTCCCCGACGGGCTTGAAATATATAACGGAAAATATGATTATTATCTTGAGCACCGCAAGACTGTTCAACCGCAAGTCACGGAAAAGCAGGACTCGGAGCAAAAGACAGCGTATATAGCCTCAAAGCTCAACAAGGCGGACGAACGCAAGCGCAGGGCGAAAATCAACGCTCTTTCAAAGGAGATCGAAACGCTTGAAAGCGAAATCGAAGAATTAAAAGCCCTCTCGGCAACCGAGGAAATCGTAACCGACTATGTAAAGCTCGGCGAAGTGCTTGAAGAAATCAAACAAAAAGAAGCCACCCTCGAAGAAAAGGAAATCGAATGGCTCGAATTAGCGGAATGAAAATATAGATATATAATAGAAAACACCGGCTGCGTTAGGAGTTCGCAGTCGGTGTTTTCTATACTATATGGGAAAAAGGGAAATTATCGATTTAAGAGTCGGGTGCTTTTTGGTGGAGCAAAAACGGGCACGGCACAGGCCGTGCCCGTCAGCTGTTTAATTATTTATTGTTTTTCTTTGAGTTCTTGTAGTCCTCGGTTTCCTTTTCTTCTTTTTTACGAAGCTTAACAGCTGCAAGATAGCCGCCTGCTCCCAAAGCAACTGCGATAACCGCAATGCTTACCCAGAAGAATACTGTATGTGAGTACCAACGAACAAACGGGTTTGTTGATACCGTTATCAAGCTGTTGAACGCAAGAACCGAAGCGTCAAAATTGATTGCCGAATTTTTAACATTCGGGTCACCTGTATCCATTACATTACCTGCAAGGTCTTTTGCGACAATTCTGACAATGTTGTTCATTCCCTCGCCCATAGTGAAGCTGCCGTCATACTTTGTGATGTCGGGCTTTTCAGCCTGAGTTGCAGGGTCATACGATTTAAGCAAATCGCTGATGTTATATGTCTCGGTTGTCTTTCCGTTCACGCCGACATATGTAACCTCGACCGTATCAAGACCGATAGCGTCGAATATCTCAAAAGTAACATCCTTTGTAACATCGTTTACGGTTTTCTTTTCCAAGCCGGTAATGCTTGCAATCATCGGAGCTGTTGAGTCGAGCGAGAAGCTAATATCCGCACCTGCGCTGATATTTTCAGAATCGTTGTTTGCGATATCCTTTGACGCTACATAGAGTTTGTAAATACCGTCAAGATATTTCATATTGCCTTGTGCATCAACGGTTGAGAATACGTTTTTGCTGATTTCGTATTTGTACTCATACCAGCCGCTTGCACCTGCCGCACTTTCGGTATAAACAGGCGTAATCATCAAATTGCTGTCGCCTATTTCAACGGGTGCGCCGTCTCTTGTAAGAGATACTACAGCGTTTTCAGAAAGCGGAGACGGGTTATATTCGGTAATTACTATGTTTTCGGTAATTGCCTGAACATATTTTCCGTTAAGTGTTTCGGTTGTGTACTGATTGTAATCATATACCGAGCCGAATCTGTTTACGGTAAATGTAACTGTCTCGGACTGTGTGTTTCCTGCCTTGTCGGCAACATCAATCTTAAGAGTATAAATACCGTCGTTGAGTCTTTCATGCTCAAAGAGATCGTTTATGCTAAACGAGCTTGTCTGACCGTCATTTGAGAGATTTATAACATTATCAACTCTGAAGTCCTTAACCCATTTCCAGCTGTCGTTTTCGTCCTTTTCCCTGCCTGTTTTGAGCAAGGTTGCTACGCAATTTTCAAGGTTTACATCCGTTGAAGAAATGCTTACCGGTACCTCCTGCTGATAAGGCTTGCCGTTTGTGGGATTGCTGATTACAGGCTTTGCAATTTCAGTATCGACAGTAAATTCCTTTGCTGCCACGGATGTACCGTAGCTTACGGAAGCGTCTGTTATTGCGTTGCCTGCCATATCGTCCATTGAAATTGAGAATGTGTAATCGGCATCCTCATTGTAGGAAATTGTTGCGGTATGAACATCTCCGTCGCTTGTCCAAGCTGCTGCGGGGAATGCCTTAGCCACACCGTTCAATGAAGCTGTACCGTTAATAACTACACGGTTAACATCAAAGTTATGCTCTTTTACAACGATTGTTGCAGTTCTGTGAGCGTTGAAGAATTTACCGTTTGCGGCAGAGTTGTTGTCATACGAAACGGAGATTGTCGGAGCAGTCTTATCGAGTACAAATGCATTCGGAGCAACAGACTCGCCGTACTTAACTTCGGTATTTGCATTATCTGCTCTGTCTGTGCAGCTTACATCAAATGTGTAAACGCCGTCACCCGAGTATGTAATCTGATAGGTATGCTGTGTTTCGTCTGTGCTCTCAATGCTGTCGTTGATTTCATCAATACGAACAGCCTCGGGTGCGTTACCCTCTGTATTTGCAATTGTAAATACAACCTTTGAGGGGTCAAAGTTACGCTCTGAAATTGTAACCGTTGCAGTTCTGTCAGCATTGAAATATGTGTTGCCGTTGTTCGACTTTACATCGCCGTTATTGTTGTCATATACTACAGCAATATCGGGAGCAGTCTTATCGATACCGAACATTACATAATCGTAGCTGACATTGCCTGCGTTGTCGGTAAGAATTACTTCAAGCACCATATCGTTACGGTTAAAATGGTTGCCGTCAACGCTAATTTCTTTTGATACTTCTGTTACAAGGTTTTCATCTTTTGTTTCCTCGTTCACAGTCCAAGCATTTACATTATCGCTCGAATAGGAATCAACGGTGGTGTCGTTTCCGTTTCCGTTTCCTTTTACTACACATTCAACGCTCTTGATACCCGAATATGTATCCTTGACAGTTACATTCACTTTGAATTCGCCATTATAGAGGAATTCGCCATTATAAAGCGGAACATTCTTTGCAGCATCATAAGCAGAAGTGCCATCAAGCTGTCTGTTTTCATCTGTAAAGCTGTTTGAATATGCCTGCGAATATGAAGTTTCGGGCATTGTGATTTCAATGCTTGAAGTTTCCTTATGCTTATCGGCATCTTCGATAACTGCACCGTTGGGATGAACTTCATTGCCTTTATTTCCAACATTGTCTATTGCATAGGCATAAATCTGACCCTTGAAGCTTGCGGGAATGTCAAATGAAATCTGATTATTTCCATCAACAGGAATAATGCAATTTTCCGCATCAAATATTTCCTTATGCTCTTCATTGGTTATCGGGAGTTGATAATTTTTAGAGTTATGAACATAGTAAACATTTCCGTTGATGTCTTTAGCATAAGCTATAATATCTTTTAAGCCGGAAGCAACTTCGCCTTTTTCAGTATTAGCAACATCCTGAGCCTTGACTTTAACAGTAACCGTTTCCTTAAAGAAGAAGCCGTAAGGGGTTGTCTCAACCTTTGGAGGCAAATTATCTTTTGGGTCGCCAAAGGTAAATCCGCTTTTTTCGCTTATTTCCGGTGCGGTGGTGTCCTTGTATACGGTTTTTGTTTCTGTCGTAACATTGCCTGCGTTATCACAAACGGTAACTTCGACTTTGTAACCGTATTTGGTTTCTGTTACTTCGCCGTTTTTGATTTCGATTACAGTCGGTTCAATACCCTCTGTATTAAATGTCAATGTATGAATATCGAGATCAGTTTTATCTTGCTTGAATAAAAGCACACCGTCTTCTGTAAGAGTGCAAGGGGCTTTTTCATTTTCAATTATCTCGTTTACCGTACATTTTTCACCGTTGATTGTAATTTTTGCCGAATACAATCCCGATTCGGTGTCCTGAATACCAACAAACGTGAACTTGATATCGCCGTTATATATGTTGTTGTAAGACTTTCCTAAGTATTTGTCAAAAGGCTCTACCTCAACACCCTTGATTTTCGGTGCATTATTTTCAATCATAACGCTACTAAATTCAGCAGCAATATTTGAATTATCCGTAGTTACTAAAGCAGGCTCTGTCGTATTGCCAAGATCATCGGAAAGTGTATATTCGATTGTTCCCTTGAAGGTTTCCCAATTCTCCGGCAATTCTTCTTCGAATTTAGTATTCCAATTCTCCGGCAATTCTTCTTTGAATTGAGCTTTGTCTTTATTGATTTTCGCTTTAAAAGTCATATATTCACTGCCGTCTGCATTTTTGAAAATCAAAGTTGCATTTGATTTTTCTCCTCCAAAGCCTATTCCGACTTGATCATCAGCGGTCAATGTTGCTTCGAATTTTTTCTCAATCCATCTACCGTAAAGAACTTTATCGATTACTCTTTCAAAGATGTTTGTGTTATTAACTTCGAATTTAATCTTACCGACTAAAGCGGGTGCTTGAGTATCGGTTTTAATCGTTATTGTCTTCTCGCTGCTATTGCCGACATTATCCTTAGCAACAATTTTATATTCATCATAATATTGGCTGTTTGCTTTCGGAGTTGTTTCAAATGTATATTTTCCGTCAACCGGAGTAACCGTTGTGCCGTTTACGGTAACGGATTTAACACCCGAAGCGTAAGCTTCTTCTTTATAAGGCTCTGTCGGTTCTGTTACCGAGAAGGTAATTGTCTGACTTGCGTTTGTCCAACCCTGATTATATTTGTCAACTGTAATCTCAGGTGCTTTACTGTCAACACGGATTTTGATTGTACCGGGGACAAAGTAAACTTTTCCTAAAGACGAAATCATCTGCAATAAGCTTAAATTATCGTTTATGCCATTGTTTTCATAGTCTCTGTTTAAGACAAGTTTTTCTTTCGAGTCCGGATAAAACTTTATTGAATTAAAGTAAGTTTCGTCAATTTTTATTGCAGCAAGGCTTATATTGATTTTGGGATTTGAATTGAAATAATAGGTATCGGAAGCGGCATCAAGATAAACAGAACCGCCTTTATTATTAGTAACTTTGAATATTCTCTGAGTGTTAGCCTCATTCTTGAATTTCTCGGTATTTACGGTTGCTTTTTTAGCCGTAACATCTAAATTTCTTTCAACTCTTCTGGTAAAGCTCTCATCCTCTACAATTTTGACAGAGTAAATAGACGCTCCGTTTACTTCTAATTCAGAAAGATATTCATTTGTTTCGGTAGCAATCGTAAAATTCAACTCTGTGCCGTGAGGAATTCCGCTATAAGTAACTGTTTCGGCTTTTTTATCTTCAGTCTTAGTATAATCGCCGTTTATTGTTATGAAATCGGGAACTGTTACAGTATATTCATTTAACGCAAAGGTAACATATAAAACGCTGTCGTTATTTGTGATGCTTGCGTTATCAATAATATATTCTGTTGCTGTGTTAGGCTTAAGCTCGTTTTCGTCCAGTTTAACCTTTTCGATATGATATCCATATTCGGGAGTTATCGTAACACTTGTATTTTCTTCTGTTTTATTGATTTTAATAGTATCGGGGTCTACTTTGCCGAAATTCTTATCATTTATATTAACTGTTACAGTATATTCAATGGGGGTATAGCTGACATCAATGTTCAAGCCTTCCTCGTTAAGAGTATATACAGGTATTTTTGTCAGCTCATCCAAAGTAAAGCCTTCGCTCAAATTAATCAAGTAGTTGTCAGCACTTGGTGCGCTAACATAAATCTTCGTGCCGACAGGAAGTGATGTACCGCTTTTGATACTTTCATTTCCTCCGGCTGCGTTTTTGTAATATACAGAAACTTTCGTTTCAAATTCCTTAGTAACAGTATAATTAACTGTCGGGTTTGCAACCATTGATACAGGTACATTTTCCTTTACATTTTCAGCTGTAATGGTAGCAGTGCGTGAGCTTTCCGCATCATAATAGCCGTCTGCCGATACGGAAAATACAATGTTAATTTTTGCATCTGCGTTGTTGGCAAGATATTCGTCGATTTCAGGCACTCTTACCAAACCGTCCTTGTCGGAAGTGTATTCCGCATTTTCCGTAATTAGGTTTTCTCCCGAGGTTGCCGATACGGTTACTTTTGCGTTTTCAAGCGCCGCTTCGCCGCATTTTACCTCGAAAGCAAAACCGTCGTCCGCCGCAAAGGCGAACATTACACCGCTTAACGGGAAGCTTACAATCATAAGTACCGCCGTTAGAAGCAATGCAATAATTTTTTTGCTTAATGAATTTTTGCTTACCATAAATTCTTCTCCTCTTATATTTGAATTTTAATTTATGACTGAAATTATTTTTCGGCAATAGTGTTTATCTTTTGCCAATTTGACGTCAGGGTTTCCTCAAGCTTTTCAACAGATTCAAAGGAATTTGTTATTGACGGGTCAAGCGTGTCTATATTCCTTATTGTGCCATCGGAGTAAAGCTTAACGTCATAGAATACCGCACAGCGATATCTTGTCTCTCCGTATTCCTGGCATCTGAAAACGAAACGCACCTGATTATAGTACGATGAGAACCATCCGCCTCCGCCGTTGCCTTGTGCGTCATATCCGAAAATTGCCTTCACATATTCCGCATCCTTATAATCCTCAACGAATTTTTTTATCGCTCTGCTTTTAAGCGTGTTGTATGCCTCGGCTGACAAATCTCCGTCCGATTTGAGATAATCGCAGGTCGCAGGCTCAATTTCCTGTGTTGTCGATTTCAGCAAAAAGCCGCTGCTTGCATATTCATCCCCAGACGCATCGACCGAAAGCGTAATCTTGTTCGTTGAAACATACGCTCCCGAGTTTGTCGAAAATGAAAGCCTTGCAAGCTGAGTGCCTGAGCCGTCTACAATTTGCAAATAGCCGCCGTCATAATAGCGCACACCGAATGTGCCGACAGTCTCGTTATAATTTTTATTATAAGCGATTGAGCATTTTCCGCTTGTTTTGTCGTAAAGGACTCCTGTTACAACCGCAAACGGATCAATGGTTGTAAGCTCGGTGAGACCGCTTATCGTATATTCCTTAGTATAGGACTGCTTTCCGGCAAGCTTCTTTTTGAAGCCGAGATTATTTGCCCTATCGTAATCTATCGTAATTGAAGCAACTATAACCTCGCCGTTGCTTATATTTTTATTTTTGCTGAGGTTACACGAAATACAATCGCTCAAGGAATAATCCGTATAATAATGCCTTGGTGCTCCGAGAGCCGCTTCCAAGCCTTCGATATCAAGCACCGAGGATGCCGTAGCTTTTGCGTAGCCGCTGTAACCGCTGACGCTTAACGAATCGTTTATATATTTGTCAACCGACACTCTTCCGTGAATAACGATTATGACTATAATCGCAATTAACAGAACAGCCACGCCCGAAAGAATTCCTGCAATAAGCTTCACATTGGCTTTTTTGCCCGAGCTTTTCGGTTGAGCTGTAACAGGCAATCCGCATTTGGTGCAAAATTGCTCGTTACCGGCAATAATATTGCCGCATCTTTTACAAGTCATATCATCTTACCCCTTACTCAAAATCTCCAGCTTGTTAAATCGTGATAGCAATCCTTGCACATATACTCTGTTTCGCCCCAGAAGGAAACCTTATACCTTTTTCCGAAATATGTGTCGCCGCATTCATCGCAGGTATGAATATTGAAAACAACAATCAATGCGAGCAGCAGAACCGCCGCAACCGAAGAAACAATAATTATAATTTTCTTTTTATCGCTGCCGATGCCTCCTGCCTTATTCGCCGCAGTCTTTACCCTGTCCTTGACATAGCTTATTGACTGACTGTTGCCGACGTCATGCCGCACGCTGCTTATGAACTCACTGTTTTTAACCTTATTTACCGCACCGTCAACCGCATTGCCCATTGACGAAAACGCATTAAAGCCTCCGTTACCGAGCTTTGTGCCGCACTTCGGACAAAATGCTGCTCCCTGTGTTGTCGGAGCTCCGCATTTCGGGCAAAATGCCGCAGCTGACTGATTTGGTGTGTTTGGTATGTTTGGTGTATTTGGTATGTTTGCTGTGTTTATTACAGGATTTTGAGTGACGGGGGCTTCCTCTTCTATTCTTGCGCCGCAATAAGGACAAAAGCCGCTGCATCCGTCAATAACCTGATTACATGAACTGCATTTTTTCATTTTCGTACCCCTAAATCATTTCATTTGTATGAATTAAAACTATACTTTTAACTGTCCTAAAGCCTTTTTGCGATACCTCTGTCTGCAAAACAGTTGTCTGATTGTCAAGCAGCTGTGTTTCTCCGCTCTCGTAAGAATCGATTGAGCTTGCAAGAAGCTCTGTTCCGACATTGGGCGTTAGGACCTCAGTACCGACAGACGCCGTATTATCGACAAGGACTTCGGTAGCATTATCCAACATTTCAGTCGGGATATTTCCGACTGCGTTGCCTTCGTTTCCGGGCAAAATATCTGTGCTGCCCGACTGCTGCGTCATAGGAGCTGTTTTGAGAGACAAATTCACAGAATTATCGCCTTGCATTTGCAAGCGTTTACTGTGCTCTATCTCATCTGTCAGCCTGCCTCGTTCAATAGCATTCGGAGAAGGGCGATGAGATTTTTTACCGCCTGATTTAGCATTATCATTTCTCATCTGTTCTATTGATTTCTTTGCGGTTTTTCCGCTTAGCTCGCCGAAAACCTGAGGTATGTTAAATCGAATAAACATATATACAGCGGCGATAAAGAAAACACCGGCTAAAATAAAGAACACTATGGATACAGGATTTATTGTCATATCACTGTCCCCCTTCCGCACTCTGAGAACCCGTCTTTGCCTTAGCGGTATTTTCGTAGGCTCTGTTAAGATTAGCTTTATAAGTCTCGCTCTGAGCAATTACCTTGTCTCTCAACTCGGTATTGACATCATTGGTGGTTACGGTTTCGTCCGCCTTTTTCGAAATTCGGTCAAAAATGCTTTCAACGCTTGCCTTGTCTATACCGTTATTCGCAAATGCCTTTCGATAATCATTGAGAAGGTTTTCAAACTGATAGAAAAGAGTGAGCTCGACATATTCACGGTTATGCTCAAAAAGCTTTCCGTTATTGAGTGTATCGTCCTCAAGGAATTTTGTAATATTATTAACAAGCTGTTCGCAATCAGCCTTGCTTGCCTGATTTCCGTTGGCGTTGTTTACGAAATTTCCGTAGAACTCACATATTTGGCTGAAGCTCTGTGCAACGCCGTAATATTCCGACGTCTCCGGCACCTTAGCGAAAAACTCCTTTGCCGCAAGCGCAGCCTCTCTTTTGCTTGTGCTGTCGTCGCCGTACAAATTGAAAATTATATATCCCGCTTCGTAACAAAGCTTGTCATAATCTTTGCTTGCTACAAGCTTTGAACTGTTGTCGGGATTCAGGAATTCCTGCTTAAAGGTGTTTATGTCGTATGTCGTTCTTGAATTGTCGGCATCCTTTGAATTTTCAACTGTATACGACAAAAACTTCCTGAAGTCTGTGCTCTTATCAATGTATCTCTGATAAGCTTCGGGTCTTGTCGGGTCAAGCTCTATTGCCAAAAAGCAATTTTTCGCCGCCTCCTGCTCGTTAACCGAGTTATCGATATAGGTTATGTATTTGTCATAGTTTTTTCTGTCGGTTGCGTGCTTTACAACCATTCCCGTAAGACCTGCAACAAGCATTACAACCGTCATTGCAACAGAAGCGAAGAACAAACCAAGTTTATTTTTCTGCTTGCGCTTATAGTCAAGTCCGATAAGCTCGGAGTGCTCCAAATCGTACATAAGCTCGTTACAATTTTGGTAACGATCATCAGGGGATATCTGAACGCATTTATTGATTATGTATTCAAGCCCCTCCGAAAGCTGAGGGTTCCACTGCCTTATCGGAACATAGTCGTTTTTCCTCGGGTCAACGCCCGTTACAAGCTGATGCAAGGTCATACCTAACGAATATATATCACTTCTTGCGTCGGTCTGCCTTGAGCCGAGCTCGGGAGGAGCGTAGCCCCTTGTGCCCATTACCGTTGTATCGGCAAGGTTTTGCTCCTTATACTCACGGGAGATACCGAAATCTATAATTTTCAGGTTGCCCTCTGGCTTTAGCATAAGGTTGGCAGGCTTCATATCACGGTAAATAATCGGAGGCTTCTGACTGTGAAGATAATTGAGCGTATCGCAAATCTGCTTTGCCCAATCAATTACAATCTCCTCGGACTGTGCACCGTATTCCGATACTATCTTATCAAGCGAATCACCCTCGACATAGTCCATTACTATATAAATCTGCGGGTCTTCTTTCCTGTCGATAATATCTACAATTCTCGGAATTGCAGGGTGGTCAAGCTTTTTCATAAGCTCGGTATCATCGGGAACCTTATTGAGGACTATCTCGTTGTTTTTACCGATACCGCTACGCTGTATTACCTTGATTGCCCACTGCTTGTTAAGACGTAAGTCCATTGCAAGATATACAACGGACATACCGCCCTTTCCTATTTGTTTAAGTATTTCATATTTTCCGTCAATGACGGCTCCTCGTTCTAACGCCACTGATTACACCGCCTTATTGTGAACATTTGATAAGAGCAACAGTAATGTTATCCTTTTCATTCCTGCTCTTTACAAGATTTATTAAATATTTGCTGTTTGCCTCCATTGCGGCAATTCCTTTAAGCCTGTCGGGATTGAAGCAGTCATAAATTTCCGCATCGGAAATGACATGCCTGAAGCCGTCCGAGCAAAGCATATATACAGACTCCTTTTCCGCCTTACCGTGAATTACCTGCGGCTCAACGTTTTTTGACGCTCCGCAGCATTGCAAAAGCATATTTTTTCTCGGGTCTGCCGCCGCCTGCTCGGGCGTCATTCTGCCGAGCTTTATCTCTCTTGCAATAAAGGTCTGATCCTCTGTCAGCTGTGAAACCGTTTTTTTCAGATTATATACTCGTGAATCGCCTACATGAACGATAAGGTACCTTTCTCCGACAAAAAGCATTGCCGTAACCGTAGTTCCGAGTGAAACATCAATCGTTTTTCCGTACTGTGAAATGCGGTAATTCTGTTCCTTGACTATTCTTGTCCACTCCGAAGCTACCGTATCCCAAGAAAAGCTGTTTAGCATATTCGGAAAATCCTTGTCGTACCAATCGCAAAAAGCTCTTATAACTGTCGCACTTGCAAGCTCGCCCTTGTCAAGTCCGCCCATACCGTCGCAGAGCACCGCCATAGCAACCTGTCCGTACTTTTCGGTTTCCGCAATTTTTACACAAACGCTGTCTTGATTTGTTTTTTTGCTGATTCCTATATCGGTTACAGCAGAAGCTAAAAATCGCATAGTTTTCTCCTTATTTCAATCAGCGATACATTCCCTGCTGAGCATATATATTGTTCTGCTGAAGCTGGGGATACTTTTCGCTTGTTCCGTACTGATTGATACCGGGCTGACTATCTGTGCAGCAAAATACAAGTATGATAATGTTTCCGCCGGGAATTAAACCGAGAAGCAAATAAACACCGCCCTTGCCGGTATCGTGCAATCTGCGTACTGCCAAGGAAAGATGAGGAACGATTGTTGCCAATGAATAAAGACACATAATACCGCCTGCAATTGTCCCAACAACAGCCATTGCTTCCTCGTCCCAGGTGGCATTATATACAATAGTCATTATTATTCCTGCCAAAATTCCGAATACCGTTCCGACTACTGCCTCAACAAGCACTACATACCAATAATCCGAGCGTCTTGCTCTGCCGTTGAAATTGGCATAATTCTTCCAAAAGTCCGCATAAGCCTTGAACGGATTTTTCTTTGCGTTCGGAACATATCCCATTGCAGGCTGATTCGGCTGCTGATAAAGATTATTATTTGCCTGCTGATTCGGCTGCTGATAAGGATTATTATTTGCCTGCTGATTCGGATTCTGATACTGCTGCTGCGATGCGAAATTTCCGTACGCTTGTCCGCCCTGAGCATAATTCACAGACGACTGCTGCGGTGCGGGATTGCGATAATTATTCGGATTTTGTTGAAAATAATTTGAGCTCGGCTGAGGAGTATATACCGTTGACTCGTTCTTTATCGGCTGTGACTGTGCATAAGGATTATCATTAAGCACGGTCGTTGCGCCCGAATCAAAATCGTCCTCTACACTGGGCATTGTGCCGGAAACGTCGTCATTTGCCGAAAGACGGCATCCGCAAACTGTACAAAACAACGCACTGTCATTTACTGTTGCTCCACACTGATTACATTTTTTCATTTTGTTTTTCCTCTTTTCTTTATTGTATTATTTTTTATATAAACTAAATTCTCATCGGCTTTTTATTTGACACATCCGAAGCAACGGTTTGCTTAACGGCAGCATCCGCCTGCTTACCGCACTTGCAGCAACGCACGGCTGTATCATCCGTAACATTCCGCAATTCTGACAGTATTTCATATTCATCTCCTCACAAAACAAATTATCTTATATGAAACTCAAAAGGCTCATTTGCCAAAACTATTTCATCGCCCTCGTGTATTTCAAACTCTACCATCGGCTGCAAGGACATACCGTTAACATATGTTTTATTGGTTGAATTGTTATCCTTGATAAAATATCTGTCATTCTTAGTTATAATGTCTGCGTGCAGTCTGCTGACCGCATTGTTATTGGCTACAAAGCAATCGACATAGCTGCGTTCCTTGCCTATTCTGAACACGGGCTTGTTTATCTCGATTTTATCGTAATTGCTTTTTCTTATCATATACGGGAAGGCTTTTACGGGAGCTTCGTCAAGCACTGTTGTTTCGTCCGAATCGTCAAGCAGGGTTGTTTCTCCTACGTCGTCATCAAGGCCCAGCACAGATGTATCCTCCCCGTCATCTGCCGGTGTCGGATAAATCGAGGCGCTCACAGGTGCTTGTACGCCGCCCGCAGTCTGATTTTTTACCTGTTGAGGAGTATTCTCACGGTAATAGAACTCTCTGCCTTTTCCGATATATTCGCTCTTTCCGAAATTCTGACGTTTTATCTGTTGATATACCT
The DNA here is from genome assembly GCA_052273625.1 of Candidatus Fimenecus sp. GTDB lineage: Bacteria > Bacillota > Clostridia > Oscillospirales > Acutalibacteraceae > Fimenecus. Next base: position 24,292 of record DAVZHW010000024.1, read on the forward strand.
GAGGATAAGTCTCTAATATATACTTTTCCATTGACATCACGGATACAACCTGCAAGCCTCGCATATAGTTTGCAAGCTGATTTACGCAGCCGTAGTCATCATTAAGTCCGAGATTTACCGAATATACAATATCAAAAAGGAAATTGGCGATATTGCACACGGCGTTCACCGACACTATGGGCTGATATATAAAATGCAGCTCCTTTGTATATTCGTTTATAAACACCTTGTCGGTATCAAGAATTAAGTTGCCTATATTAAAGGCGTTTCTGCCTACCGACTTTACTACCTCGAGGCTTTGAGCGAGAACAAGGAAAAAGTCATTGGCAGAAATTCCTCTTCTAAGATATTCCGAAAGCTTTACTCCCGGCGGAGAAATATATATAAGCTTTTTTTCCGTTTCCGCAGTAGGGCGCATTATTCCCCTTATAATCTTTGTAGAAAGAACCTGCATTTCCCTTTCATTTATATACTCATCCTTATCGAGCTTGCTCCTTACCTCGATAATGCCGTCTTTTGCCTTAATTTTTACCTTTGCCATAATTCCCTCTCCCATAATAAGCGGCTTTTTTGCATAATAAGCCCATACTGATAATAATACGATTAAATTCTACTTATTTCGCCATTTGTTTGCAATATGTTCGTGGTGAAAAGCATAGTTTGCGTGGTATAAAACATAGTTGAAGGCCTTTAGAAAAAAATATTTTCAACTGTATACTGACAGCCTATTGTTTTTGTGTTATCTTACATATATAATTGAGCAAATACAGATTCATTGAGTCTCCAAAACAAAAATCAAATATAGAAAACACCGGCTGCGTTAGGAGTTCGCAGTCGGTGTTTTCTATACTATATGGGAAAAAGGGGAATTATCGGATTTTAAGTCGTGAGAACAAGCCTCTTTTCGGCGGAAGCTCATTGTATCTGACTAAATCATTGAGCAGCTCGTCGCAAGAATTGTAACGCTCTCTCGGGTTAAACTGAGTACATTTATTTATTATGTATGCCAAGCCCGACGGTATTCCCGGCTCGTCAAGCGTTATGGGGTTTAAGATTATATTGCGTTCTCGAACATCCGCTCCCGTCAAAAGGCGATACATTGTAACTCCGATTCCGTATATATCGGTTCGGGGGTCTGTTTGTCCCCTGCCTCCGGCCTGCTCGGGTGCCGCATAGCCTATCGTTCCGAAGTTGACGGTATCTTCCACCCTGCCCGGCTTATAAGCACGAATAATGTCGAAATCAACAACCCGTATTCTGCCGCTCGGCTCTAAAATGAAATTGGCAGGCTTTACATCCCTGTAAATAAACATAGGCGACTGCATATGCAAATAGCCCATAACATTACAGATTTGTCCTATCCAATTCACAACATTCTCGACGGATTGTGCTCCGTATTCTTCAACGATATTTTCAAGCGTTGCGCCTGCGACATATTCCTGAACTATAATCGCCTTACCGTTCGTCATATATGCGTCGGCAAATCTCGGAATCATCGGATGGTCAAGTTGTTTGAGTATATTTATTTGATTTTGGATAAGCTCCGTCTTATATGGGGTGTTGCTGCGTGAGACCTTTACCGCCCACGTCAAATTAAGTCTCGTATCAGTTGCAAGATAGGTGTCAAAGGCTCCGCCACGGGCGATATGCTTTACAATCTTATATTTGTTTTCAATAATCGTGCCTGCACCGATTTCGTCATTTTCGTCAGTCGCTTCGTCTTCGGCGGCTAACGCCCTCGGTATTACTATATCGTTCAAAAACATTGTGGTAAACGCAAAGCCGTCATCCCCGGGATTTATGAAAAAGTAATCGCTCGAAAACACAACGCCCCGAAGATAATCGCATGGGTATATTCTGATAAGCGATGTTCCTTCCGGATAAAAGTTGTTCAAATGCTCTTTTGTGGTAAACATAGGGACAATCTTTTTGAGTACACCGTCCTCCACTATCGGCTCCAGCATTTTAATATGATATTTCGGAGCTTCGGAGGGCGTAATTACATCTCCCGGCTTTAATTGCGACGGGTCAATGCCGTTTAGAAACGACTCAACATCAACCTCAATCGGAAAATACATCGGAATAACCGCAAGTAAATCCGCAATCCTGCTTAAGCTCTTAACTTTGAATCGTTCATCCGTAGAGCTTTTATAGTATTTGTACATTCTCTCAAGCTCGGAAATTTGATCGGCGAATTCATCATAGCAGACAGAATCGAATTCCTGTTCAGCTTGTTTCATTTCCTCTCTTATGGCTTCAACTATCATTCCCTTTGCCAGATTTTCCATTCCATAACGATTGGGATGAGTACCGTCAAAAGTGTCATATTCAATTTCTTTCGAAGCTATATCAATGATTTTACAGCCTTCATTTTGAGCTGCGATTCTTATTATTTCGTTGTACTTATCGATATGAATTCCTGCGTATGAGCAAGGGAAAACAAAATTGGGATTTGACGACATAAACGATTTGCAAAGTGTACAGCACCAAATCTCTGCCTGCGGATAGCTCTGCTTCAATTCCGACAAAACGGTTTTATATGCCGAATCAAAGCATAACAAATCCGGCAAGCCGTTTGTCCCGTCGGTATGCGTTTCGTAAAGCTTCACGGCGTTCGCCCAATCGTTTACGCCCATATTTACAATGATGACATCAGGCATAGTATTGCCAATATGCAAACCGCCCGTTCTCTCGGGAGCACATCCTGACGGGAACACATTTCCGTCGTAAGAAAGCTTGGTTATACGGCTGCCCGACCACGAATTGCTTACAAGCAATTCTCCGCCTAAAAAATCTATAAGCTTGCCCCACCAAGTGTGTCTAATTTCTTTTACACCCGATTTTTCACAAATATCATTTTCATAGAAAACCTTATAGCCTTTAGGATTGTAGCCGGCAAGCGTGCTTATTGAATCGCCTAAGATTGAAAAATGCTTTTTGTAATATTTATTGCTCTTTTTCCAATCAAGATAATTCTCAAATTTTTCAGAGTTGTTTTCAACTCTTTCGCGCATATCGTCAAGCCACGGTAGCTCAACGCAAGCCGATTTCTCTTCATCCTTTGAAAATTCCTCTTGGAAAACGTCAAGGTTTTTGGTGTTATTAGGATTGCACTTAATCGCAAACACTATTTTTCTGAAATTGTCGGCATATCTGTTTTCGTCGATAACCTCGTGAAAGGCTTCGGCGACGACCTCGGGCGGATTTTTGAACGCTCCGCAGCCGAATGCACCGAGGATAATTACCTCAACCCCGTTGTTGATTGCCGCTTCGAAAATGTTTTTAATTCTGCTCTTAAACAAGCTTTTAAGCGATGCGTTATCAATATCGATTTTTGCAATATACGGTGCTGCGCAGGTAATGACATCCACAAAGAACCATTCGTCTCTCGGCAAAAGAGCAGGCACCTCGGACTCGTCCTTGAACACGACAACGTCTTTTGTGTAAATAAGCCTGTCCGAGAACAGATGATTGGTATATTTTTTATGATAAAAATAGTAATCCTCAAAAATATTGGGGGCGCTTAAGCACAAATACAAATTACTGCACCTGCACAAGCACTCTTCTTGAGCCACAGCCCCCTTAGAAACTCCTCCGCCGGGATATTGCGGATTGGCAAAATTCAGCACTGCCGTTTTGCCATATTGAAGGTTCTTTCGTGCCGCCGCAAAGGTGGAATCGGGCACGACAAGTATTTTCTCGGCAGCACTGTCCGCATAATTTTGCCTTCCGCAATCGGGGGATGAGAAGTTCTCCTTATAAAGACAATTTGAGCTTATTGCTCTTTCGGTAAATTCCTTTAATTCTCCTGTTTGTAAACGCTCGATAGTGTCGTTAAAGCAAGCAACTAAGCTCTCCGTCATCATTTTCTTTCCCCGTTTATCTTATTATAATATAAATAATATCGACAAATTAGGTACATTGCAATATGTTCGTTGTGAAAAGCGAAGTTTTCGTGGTATAAAGCAAAATTCCTGATTTTTTGACAAGGTGTTCACTGTCAGGATATTGTTTTTTAAATTTTATGATGATAAAATGGCCTCAATATACATATACACTTCAAATTTAATCATATACATCGGATTTGCTGACTTTCATCAGCTTTGCGGCTCCGAATTTTGAAAATTTGAAGCGATTTAATTAAAAAAGCTTGCCCGAGGGAAAAGGCAGGCTTCGGAGGTGGGTAAATGAACATAGTAATATGTGACGACGACCGCAATTACGGCGAGCTTTTGAGTGAAAAAATCAAGCTTTGCCTGAACGGTATGTTCAATTTCAATTATGAAATAATCTACAAAAGCAGTCTTGACGAGTTAGCGGAATTTCTTGAAAACGATAAAGCCGACATTTTATTCCTTGACATAATGGTAAACGGCGTAAACTCTGTTGATTGGTCGATAAACAACTTAAACGGCAACAATTTTCAGCTTGTTTTTATGACATTTTATCCCGTTGAAGCGTACAATATTTTTGAGACTAAATGCTCGTATTTTCTCATTAAATCAAAGATAACCGACGAGCAGCTCAAAAACGCTCTTAAAAAGTGTATAGGCAACATAACGCAGAAAAAGGCGGATTTGCTTATCGTAAAAATCGGCGCAAAAAGCGTGACGCTGAACCTGCAGGACATCGAATACATAGAGTCGCTCAACAATAACATTTCCATTTATTTCAACGAGCAGCCACCTCTCACGCTCTATATGAAGCTGAAAGAGTTTGAAAAGCTCCTGCCGCTGTATTTTATGAAATGCCACAAATCGTTTATAATCAATATGAATTCCGTCACGGGCTGTGAGCCGTATGAATTTACGCTTCATCACAGCGTGAAAATTCCGATTCCGTCAAGGAAGTACAAGGACACGGTAAAAACATACAACGATTATATTACTAATTTATAAGGAGACAGTGTGAAAATCACACTAATCACATTATGACACAGGTTGACTTAACTCATTTTTTCCCGTGGACGTTCATTCTGCATCTTGCAAGAAGTCTGCTGGCATTCAACATAGTAACCGCAATGCTCAAGCCGAAAAAGAACCTTGCTTTGACATTTTTCAGCTTTGTGGGAATTACAATGCTTTATTCCTATCTGTCGCTTGAGCTTATAGACTACTCGATCAATATTATGGAATACCTTGCGATTATCGGCTACTATTTAGTGATATTTTTAACGGTATTTTTTATGTATGAGGGCAAAACGAGCAAAAAGATATTTTCTGTTTTCATCAGCTTTGCGGCATATTTCGTATCGGTAATGCTCTTTACTATGATCGATGGCTTATTTTCCGGCTTTGACCTCGGCTCTGTTTCATACAGTGTTGTCACGCTTGTAGATGTTTCTGCACAATCGATATTTATGTTCTCATTTTCGTTTGTATTCGCTTCTCTGCTGAAATACCTTACCAATCGCAAAAAGACAGAGTCGACCGGAAGCAAATTATTTTTAATCTACCTTTTCCCTGCCTCTCACATAATAAATGTGTTGATTTTATTTATGGCATTCAAGCTATACAACATAAACCGTACTGAGTTTGATACGGTTGCGCTTGATATGGGTGTGTTCGGGTTTATTTCGTTTATACTCTGCTTTGTGATTGATATTCTTATCATCTTTGCGATTGATTACATTGAGAAAGTGCAGGAGGAGAACCTCAAATACGAAAAAACCTTAATGCAAAATCAAATCGACTACAACCGCATACAGCAACTCAAAGAGGAAAAGACCGCAATCAGTAAAATCCGTCACGATTTTACGGGGATTATCTCCACGGCGGCAGGGTTTATCGAATTGGGCAATTACGAAAAGGCTCTGTCTATTCTCACGAATGCGGGAAGCGACGTTTTCGGAAGCAATGAAAAATTCTGTCACAACGAGCTTATAAATATTATTCTCCAGCTTAAAAAGAACGCTGCAAAGCAGGCAGATACAGAGCTTTCGTTCGATATAACGGAAAGCAGTAAGCTCAATATTGACGATTACGACACCTGTAGGCTTCTCAACAACCTTATTGACAACTCAATAAACGCCGCACAGCTCACAAGCGAAAAAAAGTCGTTTGTCTCGATTGCCATTGACCGAGACAAGGTAATTATCAAAACAAAAAACAGGTTTAACAGCACAGCAAAAAGACCGAAGCGTGATGAGTCAAAGCACGGCTTCGGTACAAAGATAATCAAGGATATCGCCAAGAAATACGGCGGTAAATATTCGGTTGAAATCAACGGCGACAATTATATTACAGTTACAACATTGAAGAATTATGGGCTATCTGTAAATTGAATTAAATATCATACCGTAGGGACAGCCCTCGCCCCTGTCCGCAACAAAATACATATAAAGTCAAATTAACGGACAACCGCATTTTCAGCCTCCCTTGTGTAAAGGGAGGCTGAATGCACAAATTGAATTTGATATTCCACACGGTAGGACGGTGGCTTGCTGCCGCCGTTAGATTGTTGATGATATATGATAACT
>DAVZHW010000025.1:0-29873 GCA_052273625.1 Candidatus Fimenecus sp.
ATTTCAAGGAGTTTTCGTGCAATAAGACGGAAAATATGCAAGTAAGATGCGTGCCACGATTTATTCAGTGCTTCCCTAAGGACAGCTGCACTCGGCAGCCGAACGCGTCTAAATTTTTTATCAATCTCATCGGCTGAGGCAGAGCTTTCGGGTACAAAAATTCGCCCCCAGCAATTTACTGAGGGCGAAGCATACTGCCGATCAAATCGGCTGTCTATGTTGAGCGAAATAGATTTTTTCACACCAGCAACCGATCTTATTCTGTTCTATCATTTTTCAGATTTTTTATAATGCTGTCATTAATTTCGTTATTTTTATGCCAAGACAACAAAGCCATAACGAGTGCGGCTTTTGCCTCATCCCATGTCAGCTTGTTCACTTCGAAAATAATATGTTCATTATCAGTTAACGAAATCAGCTTTCGAAATTGTTCACCTGTAAGCATATTTATTCTCCGTAATCACAGTCGATGATTCATTATTCTTCAGAATTAACAATCTTTTCAACATCATCAATAGACATATTGAGATTTTTTGCAACCTCGCTGATAGACATATTTTTCAAAAGCTGCATAATAAGCTGCTTTTTTTCTTTTTGTGCACCTCGTGCCTCACCTTGAGCAAAAGATTTATCTCTGAGTTCTTCCATAATCTGACACATACTATCAACTCCTTCGTCACTTTTCTTAAAATATCTTACCCTGTCGGCAAGTATTTCATTCTTCATATTATCGGGGTCTGTGCATCTGAAATCGTGGAACAACGATTCCAGCCTGCTCTCGCCCTTGTATGCTGTGTTTATAAATAATATATGCGATTCGTCGCCAAATAAAGCATTGCCAAGCTCTTTTATACATCTGTCAGCAGTGTATATGGGAAGATTCCCTTTCCATACATCGTTTTCAGTTACAAAGATAACATAGCTTTCGGGGAGCTTTTCGTAATCATCGCCCGGCTCTGTTATGTAAGAATCCATTATACTTGCATTGTATCTTGCCCTTTTCGGTGTTGCTCTGCTGTCGCTGCGTTCCACCTCGATATCATAAGACTTTCCTTTGGAATCTATTGCGTGAATATCAAGCCTGATTGAACGTCCGTTAAGGTTTTTCATTTCCTTTTGAGCGGTTACCGAAACTACATTAAGGCTTTGATCATCAAGAATCTTGCGTATTAAAAACTCTGCGCATTCCTTATCATCGAAAACTACGCTCATAAAGGTATCGTCAAGAAGGCGGAAACGCTCTATCCTGTCAAGAAAATCGGGATTTCTTTCTATGCGTGCCATAGGTATCACCTCGTCAATTACAGTATATCACTTAAAATAAAAAAAGTCAATATTCGGTGTGTTTAGATTTAGAATAAACTCCAAAAAGGAAGAACAGTCTGTTGCCAGACCGAACCTCTCACATATCCTGCACTATCTCCATCCCACCAACAAACCGCATCCTTATCGTCTGCTTATCCACAACCGTTATCCTCTCCACCATCTGCCGTACAACCACATCGTCATATTCCGTCAGCGTAAAGTCCGCTTGTTCAAGCCGTTCCAGCACAGCGTTCATCTGCTCAGTGTCCTGCTCTGCCGTAGCTGCTTTGGATTTCTCGATTTCTATGAATTCTCGGAGAGCCTTCATCTCATCGCTGAATTTCTGTATATCAGCCATCGCCGTCTTACTGCTCTCGGGAGTGGTCGCTAACCGCAGCAGCTCGTTCATATTGTTTGAAAGTTCATCGAGCCTCTGCTGTGCGGCAAGTACGCTGCCGTTTTTATTCGGGTCGAGCACCTCTGTTATGCTCTCTCGGAGTATCTCCGCCACATCGTCCTTGACCTCGCAGAAGTTATTTATAGCACTCACTATGGCTTTGTGAAGTGCCTCCTCAGATAAAGTGGGTGAGTTATGGCACTTTTTCTTGCCGTACTGCAAGCGGTTTATGCAACGCCACTTTATCTCCTTGAAACCTTTTGCCGTCCAGGTAACTCTGCGGTATGGAGTACCGCACTCACCGCAGACAAGCAGCTCTGTCAGAGCGTATTTTGCACTGTACTTGCCTTGCTCGGTCTTGCAGAATTTTTCTGCGACCTTACGCTTGCTCTTGCGGCGAGCCATTTCTTCCTGAACCCGATTGAATTCTACTCTTGAGATTATGGGTTCGTGATGATTCTTCACAAGGTACATCGGCAGCTCACCGTTGTTCTTTCGGCTTTTCTTTGAGATGCAGTCGATTATATATGTTTTCTGCAGCAGAGCGTCACCCGTATATTTCTCATTGGTAAGGATATTCAGTATCTTGTTGTTCTTCCATTGTGCGTTCCCGCTTTTGGTGGTTATCCCTCGGGTATTTAGGGAGTCTGCAATCTGCTGCAGGCTCATTCCTGTAAGATAGCTATGATATATCTCTCGGACAACCTCCGCCTCCTCGGTAACTATCTCGGGATTACCGTCAGCACCCTTGCGGTAGCCGAGCATTGTGTTGTAGTGCATCGGAACATTGCCCTCTCGGAAGCTCTGACGGATTCCCCAAGCCACATTCTTGCTTATCGACTCTGACTCTGCCTGTGCGAAGCAGCTCATAATGGTCAGTATCATTTCTGTTTCAATTTCAAGTGTATTTATATTTTCCTTTTCAAAGATAATCCCAATTCCGAGGACTTTCAGCTCTCTAACATATTTCAGCGTGTCAACAGTATTTCGGGCAAATCGGGAGATGGATTTTGTGAGTATGAGGTCAATCTTACGCTTACGGCACAGCTTTATCATTTCAATAAACTGCTCACGCCTTTTGTCCTGCGTGCCTGTTATGCCCTCGTCTGCAAAAATCTTGACCATTGTCCAATCGGGATTTTTACCTATCTTTTCGGTGTAGTAGCTTATCTGCGCCTCGTAGCTGGATTCCTGCTCCTCTTGGTCGGTGGACACTCGGCAGTACGCCGCCACTTTCAGCCTTGCGGTGCTTTGTAAGGCTTCTTTGTTCTTCGCAGGAATTATCACTACCGACCTCTGCATTGTCGCTTCAAGCATTCGTATCACCTCCGTCATATATCGGTTTTAAAGCGGCGTATTTCATTTCCGCACATCTGAATATCTGTTGTATTATGTAATCCTTATCCGCATTTGGCATATCAAGCAGTCGGGAGATCTCGTTGGTTTTCCTTTGAATCTCCTCGGTTGGCTCATATATGGTGCGGACAGGTCTTTGTTCTGTTTCGGGTGAGATTTCTTTTCTCTCGCCCTTTATGTATCGGGCAACCTTTATCCGATTGGCTGTTTCAAAATCCTCTTGTGAGATTATGGCGGGGTAGCCGTTCTCACCGAGGTATCTGCGGTTTTCCAGCACTCTGCTGACCATATTCTTGTTCCATACAGGTTTACAAACATTGTATGGTACGGTCATCTGTTTGGCTATGGTTTTCAGCGAGTCACCGCCTATGTATCGGGCGAATATCTGCCGTATCGCCTCCGCCTCGGTATCATTCACAGCATATTCGCCGTTTGTTATGCAGTAGCCGAAGGGTATGTTTCTGTTTTTTAGCATTGTATCACCGTCCTTTTTGTTGTATCGGTTCGTTGAAGGCTATACCGCCGATTAGCTCGAACCGTATTTCCTTTTCCGAGAGGACAACTATTCGTTCCACTATGCTGCTAAATTTATCTTCGTCAAATTCGGTTATCTGCTCGGAGCTTTCGAGTATGGCTATGAGCCGCTTAATTTTGGCGAGCCTTTCTTCATCCTCATCGCTGTTAAGCATTGCGTGTAGCTGTTTATGGAGCTGCACGAGATTTCGGTCAAGCTCCTGCGAGCGTGAAGTGAAGTACACCGAGTCCAGAACACCTTGTGCGTTTAGCTGTGACAGCAAGTGGCATTGAGCCTTTTGCTCGGCTATCTCCTTGCGGATTTCTGCGACCTGCGTATTGGCCAGCTCTCCGATATCCGACAGCCTTTGCAGTTGGCGGTATGCCGGAGTGATTATGTCATTATAGTGGGCAGTGAGTTTGTTGAACATTCTGATGAATGCGCCATTGAATTCGCTCTCACGAATTTGTTTCAATCCGCAAATTATGTTTGTCTTATGGTCATGATTGCGGCATACCCAATTTATCTTTTCGTTTACGACCTTTCGTCTGAATGTTCCGCCGCATATACCGCATTTAATTTTCTTGTGATAAATATATCTTTCCTTTAGCAATCCACTGGGCTTATCGCCCCTTGAATTTAATCGTGCCTTGACTTCATTGAACATTTTAGCGGTAATTATTGCTTGATGGCTGTTTGCTATATAGTATTGCGGTTTCTCGCCTCGATTGCGTTTGAGCTTGAATGGGAGAGTATCTGTTGTATATTTCTTTTGCAGCAGAGTATCTCCCATATATCTTTCATTCGTCAGTATATACATAACCGTATTGCGCCGCCAGCAACCGTTAGCAGGCGATTTGTTCGGATATTGTGAATTCAAGATAGCTGTTATTTCATCCGTACCCCTACCGCTGATATATAAACCATATATGTGTTCAACTATCGCAGCCTGCTCGGGAATGATTTCCAAAGTGCCGTTGCAATATTTGTATCCGTAAGGAACGGATGAATTTTTATATGTCCCGTCAGCCATACGCTTATGCACTCCCATACGGCAGTTCTTTGAGATTGATATGGATTCCTCCTGTGCAAACTGGCTATGTAACGCCAGCAGCATTTCAGAGCTTAACTCGCCTGTGTCGATATTTTCTTTCTCGAAGTACACCGAAATACCGAGTGATTTCAGCTCCCGCACCGCTTCAAGGCATTCCTTTGTGTTTCGTGCGAATCGGGATACGGATTTTGTCAGCACTCGGTCAATCCGCCCTTTGCGGCAGTCTTTCATAAGCCGCAGGAAGTCCTCACGCTTGTCAGCCGAGGTGCCTGTTATACCCTCGTCAGCATACATATCCACGAACACCGTGTTTATACTGCTGCTTAACATTTCGGTGTAGTACCGAATTTGCGCATTGTACGAATTGAGCTGATCCTCGCTGTCGCTGGATACTCTCGCATAAGCCGCAGTCCGTATTATGTCCTCGCTGCGGTCACGGGCAGGTATGATTTTTATTTCTGCCATTCAACCACTCCTTTCACACAATACAATACCACAAGAGCCTGATGATATCTATCACCAAACCCAACGAAAATATCTACGGTTTTTATGCAAATTCCGACTAAATGGGAACAGAGTTCAAACCGCCGTTATCCGCCTTTTGACTGTTGCTCGGAGCTTGCCTCGCTGTCGCTCGCTTATGAGCTTTTCTGCGGCGAGCGTTTCGATAAAGCTATTGCAAAGGTGCAGCTTCAAGACTATTTTTGCGTTCTCGTTCATATATTTTCCCTCCAAAGTTTTAGTTGTACTCTGATTTCAGCCCCACACTCACACGGATGGCTCTGTCCACAAGCGTCATAAGGAATGGCGGAAGATGTCCGACCTTTTCCTTGAGACGTTCCTTGTCCATAACACGAATCTGCTCCAGCATAACGCTTGAGGTTTCCTGTAGTCCTGTAACACTGGGCGAAACTATGACATGGACGGGAAGATAGCTTGATGTGAGCTTTCTTGTGATAGGAGCCACGATAGTTGTTCGGCTGTTTCGGTTTCCTGTGTTGTTCTGAACGATGAGTACGGGACGATTGCCGCCCTCCTCGCTTCCAACGACAGGATTTAGGTCAGCGATGAATACATCGCCTCGCCTGATTTTCTTTTTGCACATAAAAAATGTCCTTTCGATTGTTGATGTTATGTATAACTGCCGCAGCTCCGACCTGCAGAGCTGCGGCAATATATTTATCGGATTTCTCCGTTAAATCAACCTGTTTTCGTGCCGTATTTGTCCCCGACCTCCCCGGCTAAAGCGAGGAGCGTTACTGCTCCCCGAGGGAATATTTCAGACCATCGTTGGCTAGTTGCAACAGAATGTTGCTGCGATGTCATGGGAATCTCACCCCGATGTGGTTCTCACAAAGCCGCCCCCATTGCGATGTCTGTGGCTGGGCGGAAGTATCATTATCCCTCTGCATATATCTTGGCGGATCGGATGCCACACCGATTTTCGGAGCTGCTCTTGTTCGCTCGGAATGTGAATTCGTTTCTAGGATTATAAATTCAGCTCATAGGCTTCCGACTAAGCGTCGTGCTTGTCCTGTATGAATTCATTGTTCTGTTATGGCGGAGCGCTCCTGTCGCTTTAACCTTGCGGCTATGCAGAGGAAAGTATCTGAAATACTGCTATTAAATTTTCAAGGAGCTGTGAGGAAGATTTTTTACCCCCTCACTTAATTAGGAAATTAGAACGCCATTTTATAACCCCTTTTTACAAAATTTCTAAAAGTTCATGCAATTTATCCAAAATTTTAATCTTCTTTTTATGGATAAATGCCTGACTGACGCCCAGTTCCTTTGCGAGTTCAGTTTCTGTTTTCTGCCCGAAATATAGCTGAGTTATGATATATCTGTCCCGTGGCGATAGCTTATCAAGTGCTTCATACAGCCACGCATTTCTGATGTACACCTCGTCAAAAGGCTCTGATGCATCGGGGATTTGTGCTCCCTGCTCTAAAAGACTATCCAAAGACACCTCTTTGCTACCTTCGAATGTCATAGTGCTGTTGTCGTTATCTACGATAATTCTGCCGTTTTTGAGCTTAACATCCCTGTACTGATTTCGCCATTCGGATCTCATATAGTATGTATAGAGTTCTTCGGTAACCTCTACAGGTTTACCATTTACATATAAATAAAACTTGTTCGTCATTTTATCCTCCGAAAATTTTGAATTCGTGTGTGAATCAAAATTTTGGAGCGGAGGCGAACGGCAGTGTTCTATGTTGTATATGGTTATATAACAGAAAAATCCCCTGTCATACGGTATAAGCCGCATAACAGGGGATAATATTTCATTATAAATATGAACAATCAGTTCAGTATAAAGGTATGCACATCCAGTAGCAAATTCAGCTTCTTTGCCGCTGTCAATTTTATCATTATGCTTTTGGAATATGTATGTATTCGCTGCTCATAACAGGCAACGAAAGGCAGGAGCTATTCCAGCGCATAAAAAACCTCCAGTCCAAAAACTGAACCGGAGAAAATCAAGGCAGATGAAAGCACCCCGTTACAATTCAGTTTTTTTAAAACGGGGTAAAATATACAACGAACTAACAGTACGCTTTATAACGAACTAGTATGCCATTATAATTTTGACAAATTTCTGTATAATTAGATACAGTGGAGGTGAACTGCAAGTGCATACTAAAACTGAAACATTCGGAAAAATCATCAAATCTGCTCGACAGCGTTCTGAACTAACAATAGAAGAGCTTGCGGAGCGGGTGGGTATTACCGAACGATATTTGTACAGAATTGAAAACGAAAACAAAAAGCCAAGTTATGATGTCCTTTATAAGCTGATCCGAGAGTTGTCCATTTCACCGGACTTGATTTTCTACCCCGAGAAACCGTCCAAAGAAACCGAGGTAGAAAACCTTATCCGTATGCTTTACAACTGCGATGAACGTTCTCTGGAAGTAGTCAAAGCAACTGTGAAAGCCTTGCTTGGTACAGCTAATGAAAAGTAGCTATCTACATAGCAAACAAAAAGAGTCGATGAAACGGTGATTTCCCGCTATTCCATCAGTTCCACGTCTTTTGTGACTGACTCTTTGATGATTTCAATTTTCAGATTTTCTGCATTTTTAAGATATTCTGTTTTGCATTTGAATAGAAGAGAGGAAAGTTTTTCAATATCGTATCGTGACTGATGTGAAAAAATACTTTTTCTTTTAATTCTCTTGAATAATATACCCTCATTAGCCAATGAAGGTACGACTATACAAAGTACTAATTGAATTTACCCCAAAATTCTATCCTGTCTTTGTCGACATGTTTTCTTAATAAGCAAAGCAATTTTGAGTAACATTCTTTTTGTTGACGTTGTATATCTTTTAATTTATCTGAAACCTTCAGCGGAATATTTTTTGAACCCGTCATAGAATACTTTAATGTAAGCAGAAGTACCTTATTTGTGCAATCACATAAATAATTAAGTATATCAATAACCTCTTTACATTCATCACTAGTTAAAATATCACTGTTAATTAAATATATTACACGTTCTCTCATCAATCGAGTATGCTCATTTATAAAAAAGGAAATCCTAATATCAGACATAAAAATATCAAGACCTTTTTCTGTAGAAAGTTCATTAAACACATTAATGCCATATACATTGCTTGGATCATCAAGGTTATAGTATTCAATATTGTCAGGAACTTTGCTTAAGTAATCTCTTATTGATTTGTATAAAGCGGTAACATTAAACGAATATTGGTCGGGCAGAAATTCATATACAATAAATGTATTGATGTCGCTAATTTCTACAGAAGAACGACACCCCGCCTCAACATCGTTATATGATAATGTGAATTCTATCGATTTGCCATTGTGTACACCTAAAAAAAATATAACTGAATCATCAAAACCATATGCTAAAATTCCATGAAGGAAATGCACTGAATGATAATTTGGCGAGTGCGGAACAAAAAATTCATCAAAATACAGCTCCACATATTGCCTATGTTCTATATTTGTTTTTATATATTTTACATATGATTCGTTTTGCTCTAACACAAAATATGGATTTTCTCGTTTAAAATATACAATTGGATTTATACTACTAAAATTGTAGTTGCGCATTGGTGCGGTAAGATAATTAATATGTATATTCCAATTTTCATTAAAATAAATATTTATATAACTTGAGTATAGCCATTGCCAGTAAATATTGGGTTTGTAATCTAAATCTATTCCGATTTCTTTAACATTATATGTTTCAGTCGGACATTCGCATAATTTATTCCACTCTATACCATTCAGAGAAATATATCCTTTTATACAATTATCATATAATGAAATCTTTAGATAGTAAGGTTTGTAAATACTATATTTATTGTTAACAAAAGAATAAAGTTTTCCACAGCAATTACATCTTATTAGTCCGTTGTTAAAAACTCCGATTCTGCAATCGAATTGACTATCATCGTTATTCAAATCAATTTTATTCGCTACAAAAATATTAACAGAACTCCAACAAGAATTGTATTGTTGCAAGTCAACTTTTACTACAAATTCATCATCTGAACTAATCTTTCTATATATAAAAGCTCTTGTGAGTTTGTTTGTTTTGTTTCCATATATCTCCACTTTATTATTAATATATATATCTGCATTATCATTTTCTGATACAATGCTATAATATTCGTTCTTAAAATTCTCAATATTTAAGCATGCCAGTAAATCACTGTCACCACAATTTGAAGATAATACTGCATTTAAATACAGGTCGTTTGTGTATGTCCCTACTTTAGGCGTTGGATTCAACGGAAGTTTTAAAGTCATATAATCCTCACTTTCAAATCTTTAAAACTAAGCGTCAGACAAAAATTTGCAATGTCTGCTGCTTAATTTTAAACTCCAATTTAAACACTATTTCCAAGCAATTAACAAATTGTCAATACATGTGCGATCCCAAGACAATTAAATAGCACTGCTAATGTTGGTGGCATTTTACTTACATGATATGATGATATTTTTAGAACACTATTCATGAATAATTCCCCGCTTGCGTTTTCCAAAGTTCATTATACAGACCGTTCGTGTTCACAAGTTCCTCATGTTTACCAATTTGTACTAACTCGCCGTTCTTAAACACCAATATCCTGTCGCAAATACGACAACTCGACAATCTATGAGAAATAAGCACAGCCGTCTTTTCTTTAACCTTATCGCGGAACATTTTGAATATTTCAAATTCTGAGCGTGGATCAAGTGCGGCAGTCGGTTCATCAAGTATCATAACGGGTGCGTTTTTATAGAATGCCCTAGCAATAGAGAGCTTTTGCTTTTCACCACCCGAGAAATTCACACCACTTTTATCAAACACTGTACCCACATATGTCAACTCGCCTTTTTTTGTTTTGGCAATCCTTTTGCCTAGTCCTGCCATTTCAAGCGATACCGTGACCCTTTCATCTGCTTTTTTAGGAGTTGTTGAGAGATTAACATTCTCCCTAATTGTGAACGGAACTATATCATAATCCTGAAATACCACCGAAAAAGCTTTCAAATACTCTTCGTAGGAATACTCACGAATATCTCTACCGTCAAGGAGTATTCTACCGTTGGTCGGGTCATAAAGTCTACACAACAATTTAATTATCGTAGACTTGCCCGAGCCGTTCTCTCCGACAAGAGCAGTCTTTTGTCCTGCACTTATTTCGAAAGTGACATTTTTGAGCGCGTAGTCTTCATTACCAGGATAGCGGAAACTGACATTCTCGAACACGAAAGTATAGCTTTCAGAGCTTGCAGGAATATGCTCTTTTCCGTCTTTAAACAAATGGTCGGGCATATCAATGAATGTCCGAAACTCTTCAATATACTTGCCATTATAGAAGAGTTTAAGCGCTCCGTCAATTATCGAGCCGAGGGCGTTATCAAACTGTCCTGCAAGGGAGATAGCCATGCTCAGGCTTCCTATAGTGAATGTAGTAACAGCAAATGCCTGATATACAAGAATAAGATAGGCAGTTATAAGATATGCATGATGGAACAAGCCGAGAATAGCGGTATAGAAATATATCCTACTTGCCGCAACCATATCCATATGATAGGACTCTCCTTGAAAACCTTCCATCTTTTTTCGATAGAGTGGTTTGAGGTCATACACTCTTGAATCCTTTGCAGCCTGATCGTTGTGTGTCATCATCCATGTATAGCTGTAGACGTTGTTCAGACGATCGTTTTGCTTGTTAAAGTTAAATTTTTCCTTTTCTTGTCTACCTTTGAAATAAATGCTGATAAGTCTAAGTACTACAATAAGTAACGGTACAATAATGTTTATATTCACGAATATGACAATTATTGAGCACAAGGTAATTATCGCACTGAGCACTGAACTTATTATATGAATGTACGACGACACTCCACCTGTCCTTGCAAAGCCGTTTTGTGCTACCTTTAGCTTGTCCTGAACCGCTCTTGATTCAGTAAACTCATAGTCCATCGTTGCACTCTTGCGGTGCAATAACATTGAGAACTCGTTGTTCACCCAAATTGAGCGTGATGTGATGAAACGGTCTATGATTATCCGTACCAGCTTAGAAACTGCAGCAAGAGCGATTATACATCCGATTATCATCATGAGTATATGTATATCTCTTATGTCGGTAAGTTCATCCAACAGAAGCTTTATGAGATATGTGGCAGCGATGGGCTCAGCAGTATTTACGCATATCAGAAGTATCTGAAGCCATATGAATAGTGGTGAAGACTTATATGTTATCCTGAGCATATAGAATGCCGATTTTATCGTTAACGAAATTTTGCACCCGATTTCGGATATATTTTTCATTTAGTTTCCGCCTCCTCCGCATAGCCCTGTGCTTGAATGTTATACAGTTCTGCATAATGATTACAACTCCGCATAAGCTCGCCGTGTGTACCGATGCCATCTATCTTACCGTCTTTGAGCATGATTATCTTGTCACAGAACTTCGCACTTGCAAGACGGTGAGAGATAAACACCGCACTTTTTCCGCTTGTCATATCTGCAAATGTCTGATAAATGTTGCTTTCTACAAATGCGTCAAGTGCAGCAGTGGGTTCATCTAAAATCATTATCGGAGCGTTTTTATAGAGTGCTCTTGAAATTGCTAGTTTTTGGTTTTCACCACCTGACAAAGAAATGGCATCGGGATATACAAATTTGATAAGATTGCTGTCATAACCTTTCGACAAAGTTTTTATTTTATCCATAAGTCCAGCTTTCTCGAGTGCTGCGGTCACTTTTGTTTCGTCGGTCATGTTTTCTGGACGCATTGAAACATTTTCCTTAATCATAAAAGCATAATTGATGGTGTCTTGAAATACTATCGACAGTAGTTTTCTATAAGTATCCTCACTGTACTCAAGATAGTTTCTGCCGTCGAACAGTATCTCACCTTCGGTTGGCTCATACAGCCTGCAGAGCAGTTTGACTATTGTGGATTTACCCGCACCGTTCTCGCCGAAAAGTGAAATTCGCTCTCCCGAAGCAATCGTAAATGATAGATTTTTTAGGACATATTTCTGTGTGTTCGGATACATAAACGATACATTTATGAATTCGATTTTAGGAGGACGAAGTTCGATCGATTCAATGGCATTATTCTGAGGGGCGGCGATATGCCTGCTATAGTTTTCGAGAACTCTGCGATAGTCGTTCATCGCGAGGCTAAACAACTGCAAACGGAGTATTCCCTGCATTATTCCTGACACCCTGCTAGAAATAGCATAAACTATCGAAAAATTCAGACTGAAATCCGCAACTGTCAATGTTCCGCCAATTATACTGGCAATCAAAACCGCATAGATAACGATATCGCTAAATACCGATACAACGACATTAAGCAGAGACAATCTCATATTGTTGCTGTGATTTTTGAGTGCAAGTACATGATAGTCTTTTATCACAAGCTCCATACGGTAACTGAACCACTGCAACATATTGTAGACCCGCATATCTTTCGCGTGAGACTCCTCGTTCATGCAGCGATTAAGAAACTCCATAATGCGGTTTTGTTCGCTCATTTTGACTGTATTTTCATGATTACGTCTATTGGTTCTCTCAGTTAGAATAAAGTTAACGATCGTTGTAGCGGTAATTAGGAGAAATATAAACCAATTGACATAGAAAGAAACCGCAATGTAGATAACAAACGCAATTATCTCTTCTAAAAGTTCAAAGCTATAAACTATCATTCCCGATAAACCGCCGTTGGACTGACCAATTACAGAGTTTGCGTTCTCAAACAAATTCTGATCATCAAGGTTCTCAAAGCTTGTATATGGCATATCAAGCATAAGTTCATCAAGTTCTTGTGACAGACGTATTCTCAATCTTGACATACGAGGCGTGTATAACTGATTGCAGAGCCTTTCGATAAGGTGACATATCAACAGTGTAAGTATAATTGTTATAACTGTCAGAAACAGTTGGTTGAGAGGTGCACCATCTGTCAGAAGTTGTATCAAGGAGGGTAGAAAGAACAGCCATAAAAGGTTTGAGCCGAGTCGTGCGGCGACATAACCAAAGTATATGAAAATAATCGTCTTGTCGATTTTTAATACCTTGCTAAACGAGTAGCAAACGGTATTCAATGTATTATACTTGTTTTTTTGTATCATTGAAAAGTCGCTTTTATCCTTTCCTAAACAAATAGTCTCACTTTATGGTGTGTGGTGAAATAAATACTATACAAATAATCACCGATTATCAACTATGGTCCTGAGCAAATTGCTACATTTAATCTTTGATATTGTCCTCTATGTAGAAAGCAGATCTATAATATGCTCACATAATTGTTTAATGCTATCATTATCCAATTTATACACTGGTAGATTTATCTTATCTTGTAATTCATATTGCCTGATAGAATAAGCGTTATTATCTAGTTTCTTTGATTTGAAAGAAAAACCCGCCCATTCCTGGGCCAATTCCATGGGAAACAGTACAAGACTAATAACTTTGCAGTGAACAATGCTTTCAATAAATCTTATAGTTCGAATAATATATTCAACCTCATCTTGGGGATTAACGCATAAAACTACTAAATCTGGACTTGTACCAACTATAAAATCCCATTGAGAAAAAGCTAAATCATAAATATGGTTAACTTGATATGGTAGAGTGCAAGATTGACCACCTACTATAATTAAATCCGGGTCGCTAGCTTCAAGCTGGTGTATAGCTTCATTTAGTGCCATAACGGCTTTTTCGTTTCTATATAACAATTCTGCTTCATATCCAATAGGATACATTTTATCAAACCCTGCTAACATAGAACTCGGCTCAGTACCCAATTGCCGTATTGTGTATCCCATTTTTATAAAATTATCACGTAGCATTAGCTGTACAGAAAATTTCCCTTGTCTCGAACTAGTCCCAAGCACACCTACAATTGGCTTGGCTGAACACCACAATCTACCAAGGTGGCTCCAAGGGTATTCCAAATTGCATTTAGATGAATAGAAATTAATTCCTTTGCATTTTGCTTCCTTAACAAGTTCGGGATACACATATATATCGTCAAATGCGTACACATTCTTTCCCAAGCTAACACATCTTTCTAATACCGATTTTAGTAGATCCTTTCCTATTATAAAAGATAATTCAGATAAGTGTCCTAAAATTACTGTATCAAAATCTTGAAATTTCCAAACATTGTGTATACTTTCAATCACTTGATGATGCGATCCAACTGGGACAACTTTATTTATTTGTCCATGCATTGGCTCATCACATACATGAGTTATAGAATAGCTTAGTGCATCTGAATAACGCAAAAGCGTTTCTATCTCTTTATTATATGGATATACAATCGCATTATTGACAATACTTGTAATATCTATCCCCTTTATTTGCTCGTAGTCACTGTCACATATTATTTGATCTGCTTTCAAACGCAAATAATTAAGTATTTGTTTTTTCCCTCTTGCTCCATGATTATACGCAGCGACTATATGGGGTAAAGCATGTGCAGCTGCAAAACTATTTCCAGTAACCAGCCTATAAAGTGGGTTTGCCCAGTATACTCGCTGTAACCCACCTTTTGCTCGAATGTCGATAACTCCATCACCATCTATGATCTCAAAGTTAGTGCTTTTTTTTAGGTGGTTTGCAGATTCCACGCCCAAAACACTTTGTAAACAAGCCGGATATGACAAACAACCAAAATTATCAAAAGCAGAAACGATCTGGGTGCCTCTATTATTAAGACTTTCACATATCTGTTCGAGTTGTTTGGGATTCTCCATAACAGTAGCTCCCAAACTCATAAGTATAAATTCACAAGGAACATGATCATATATATACTGTAGGGCACTGATGATTACATCTGGATCAACTGTCATACTCTCATTCAAAAAAACCTTTAAAATGAAGTATTGTGCCTCTATTCCTGATTTAACGAGAATTCCGGTTACAGCAGTTCCATGCCCTACTACATCCTCTATGTCATCTGTCACTTTTATCTTATCGCCCTGTTTATTAAGACTAACTCCTTCAAAACTCACTCCTTGAAGTTTAGGATGTTTTAAAAAAATACCGCTGTCAATTATTGCGATTCTCATATTTTCTCCTTTGGTCAATCTGTTATTAGCAGCATGGGGATGGAATTCCACCCCCACTTTTCACCGCCGATAGTCCGTCCATTAATCTGTGGGCATAGGACAATTGCAATGCTGGCATTTGCAAACCTGACATTCGCACTGCTGCACCTCGTTGTAAGCCCTAAAAACTTTGATAGGCATCTTGGGCTTTAAGAGTTTCTTCTTCATAAATACACCTCCTTTTAAATATATTACATAAATGACTTGACATATCAGTCTTTCATTTGTGCCACTATTAATTGATTAATAATTACGGTCAACTCATCTAAAGAATTAAAAAGAGTACCAATTAATTGGTCATCTTCAAACTCAATGTCAAACTTTTCTTCTAGCAAAACCACTGTGCTGATATATGTAAGGGAGTCCTCTATTTTGACAAAAAGAGCATTCTCTTTATCTGTTTCGACAACTCCAATTTCCTGTAATGCCTCTACAACATTCTCTTTACTTATCATATTTACCTCCATTTTTTTGCTATCGGTATTTTGTGTTTTGACAATCCAAAACATAATTGTTTCGACTATTCATTATAGATCAAAAGATTAGCAGTGTTTTTTGACAAAACATCGATAATCGTTGAAACGCTACATTGATTCCAAACACAGTTTGTATTTTTATAAATAACATGATTTCTCGGGCAGGCATTTCCACAACAAGTTATCCTATATTGACAATCTGTATTTTTACAACTATACCCATCCACCCACAAATTTTCTTTATCTCTGTCAATAATAAGCTCTCCCTTTTCGGTGATATATCCTAAGTGATTGAGAGGATTATCATATTCACAAGTTGATTTTCTAACTATTTCATCGCTACCTAAAATGTAGAAATTTCTCTGCCCGGCATAACATACTTGCCCGCCAGAGCTTATCCCGATCTTATCCACGTTCAACATCATACCTAATGAAGAAGCATACTCCTGCAGTTCAATCATCATCTTGTTGTCTGTTATCAATTTATCTTTCATATAATTGATTCTTTTACCGCCAAAGTCAGCCACCGTACGAATGAAATAAGAAAACCTGCGGTCATTTCCAAATTCAGAATTTAAGAAATCTATGAATTTCTTACCCTTTGGTAGCATGCTAGATGTAAAATTACTGCGAATACATATATTTGTAAATCCACGGCAGGGGGTATCTCGTATATCACGCAAATTTTTAATTATCTTATTCCATGTACCATCTCCATTAGTGAGGAAGCGTTGCTTATCATGAGTTTCAGCCATTCCATCTACAGTGATCTGATAGCCTAAGAAATGTAGTTTCTTTAGTTTTTCAAATACATCTATGGTTAAATAATATCCGTTTGTAGTCATAGCTGATATAAACGGTTTTTTATGCGATTTACAAATCTTTACCAATTTCTCTGACAAGTAGTATATCGAATTCAATTGTAAAAGAGGCTCTCCACCAAACCACTCAACTTTTAGACCTCTATATTGATCTATTCTCAAATCAACAAATTTTGCAATTCTATCTAAGTAATCAAATGACATATAACTTTTGATATGGTCTTCGTAACAATAGGGACATCTAAAATTGCAATCATCTGTCGGCATGATTATGAGCCCTAGCATTCCATTGTTGTTTTTATGTTTCTCTATTTCGAGCAACTGTGTTTTTTCCTCATCTTCATTATCATCAACAATCAGCCCATTTTCATAAAGAAATTTGCGGATTTTAGGTTGCTTACATAAGCTGTCATTTACATCTCCAACAGTTAATGCTATTTTGACATATTCCGCATACTTATTAGCGAACAAGACTATTAATCCAGTTTTGACATTTGTCACCAATAATCCTTCAGCTATTTCTTTAACATTGCAATACTTAGATTTCTTCATATGATTTGTCCTTTCTCTCAAATTTAAAATATTACATGGCTCTAAAAGCCATACAGACTGTAGCCGCACTCCGTCATTTTATATTTAGAGTTAAATTTGAGGCAAAACTACAAATATGATTACAAAAAAGTTTTGACTGATTAAACCACACTCGACCATAAAACCTTTATTTCTTCATATTTCCGTAATTAAGCACACCATGCTCTCTTATATCAAAACCCTGTAAAACTAATTAACATCCCTTAATTAACAGTTAGCAACAGTTTTTGCTTTCCCTACAATAAGCATAAGACTTAATACAACGAACGAATATATTACAGCAACACATGGATTATCAATTCCAATTATATCAAACAAAAGTCCAATTAAGGTTTCTATCATCGTGATGGCAATTGTTCTCTTTTTGTATATCTTACGCTCGATATCATCCAATGGTTTGTTCTTATCTTCGACAGGCGAGAATATGCAAATAATAATTATTGCTAATGCAAAAACGACATAGTACACCCATTCTGCTATACAAAGATATTTTAAACCCAGTGATACAGCAATCAGCATTACCACTGAAAAAATATAACATCTTAACGGTGTCCTGGCGTGATACCCTCCTGCATAAGATCTTAGCGGAATATATACTGCCATAAACACCAAAATTTCAAAAAACACGCCAAAAATCAAACCGATAATCAAAGCGGAAAACACATTGAGAACAGATATAAGTATCTGATTTATACCATATATGTATATCTCTGCATCTTCCGCCTTAACTACGTTGCTTCTCACGAGATCGTCGCCGATACGACGAGAAAGTTTAGCAATAAAGCCCATTATCAGAACTTGCGAAGTTTTTCAGCACCTTTAGGCAGTTTAGGCTGATGAACGACAAAGGCACAAGTACTATTTACATTTATAGTTGTTGCCATTCTAGCTGTTGTCGCTACCGCTTTCTTGATAATGCTTGCCTTTTCATTCTGCTTATTGATTCTCATAATTAGTCCGTCCTTTCTGAATTGACAGGGTAAGATTGATAAAACCTGCCTACAAACATTTTACAAATAATATGTCAAATTATCAAGAGCTTGTTCGTGAGTTGTATACAAAACATACGCCAAATGTAAAAACCGAGTTCATAGAACAATTCCATAAACTCGGTTTAAATTAGTCTATATACATCACAGCAGTGATTGTAAATGTATTTTCTCCTGTTTCAATTTCAAGTGAGCCGTTGTATTTTTCTACCGATTCTTTAACGCTTTTTAATCCATATCCATGATTAGCCTTATCCGATTTAGTTGTAATCAGATAGTCGTTTTCTCTCTTTATTGCTCCGGCATATGAGTTTGCTATTTTAATCAAAAGAATACCTTTAGAATAACGCATCACAACATTAATAAACCCATTTTCTGTGACAGACGCCGCTTGTACCGCATTGTCAAGCAGATTACCTATAATCACAGTAGAATCGAACGACGATATTTTTAAGTTTGATGGGATTGAAGCTGTTACACTTACTTTGATTCCATTGTTCTTAGCAAATTGTAGCTTGAAATTAATTAAGCTGTCTATTGACGAATATCCAGTACAGATAAAATCTTCACCTTTTTTATAACCATCAATTATATCAATCAGATGTTTTTGAGCTTCTTGTGTATTGCCATTAGTTACATCCGAAAAAACAGCACTTAAGTGATTGTTCATGTCATGTCTTAATATGTTAGTAGCTTCTATTGATGTGTTTATAAGCTGTAATTGATTTTCATAATATATGTTTTGCTGCTCAATAAAATCCTTAGCCTGCTTTTCCTGATACAACCTTGCAAGACTGTCGTACAAAAAGAATACAGTGAAATTTATAAGCAATACAACACCTGTTGAAATTGATATGAAGATTGAATTAAGTCCTCTTGACTGAAATATAATAGCGAATATAACCAATGAGGATAAAGGAATTATCAACAGAGAAAGCCAATATGCTTTCGGAAATGAATTTCCTTTTTTTATATTTGTAAATCCATTTACAACCATCGAAACTGCAAATATTAAAACATTTACAGCCACTACTCCAAATACCGAGTCGTAATTATTTCTTTCAATAATAGGAAAATGAATATAACCAGTTAAAGTTACAACCATCATTTCGGTACAAGCCATAAAAATGTATGTTAACAAGGCAACCAGCAATTTTTTCTTTATTGGTGACGAGTACAAAAACGTTAACGCAAAAATAGCAATAATATTTACTATGAAGTTGATCAGTGGAATGTTTAAAACAAGGTAAACCGAAGATGTAAGAGCATAATATCCAATAAATGAAATTACTTCAATCTTCTTTTCGGTCTTTTTATCACTAAAGAAGGCGTTGATCAACTTATATACGGCATATACGCCTAACACTTGAGCCAGAAGATAAGTTAATGTGTATAATGCAGAATCATTCATAAATTTACACCTTCCCATTTGGTTATGCAGCTTCTAACATTCTTACGACGGTCACGACTGATAGGTATTTTTTCTCCGTTAATCATTGTGATTTCATCGTATTTAACAAGACTTGAATTATCATAATTTATTACATACGACCGATGAACTTGTATAAATCTAGAATCTGAAATATGCTTCATAATTTCTATTAAAGTTGACTTAAATTCATAATTTCCGCTTGTGGTCACGATTTTATAATAATGGTCAAAGCTTTCAAAAAATAATATATCATCTAGCTTCATTCTGAATGTACCCTGCTTATTTTCGAACACAAATACTCTTTGACCATTATTCAACAGTTCTCTGGTTAAATCAACCATTTTAAACAGCTTTTCCTTGTCTATGGGTTTCTGCAAAAAATTTAACGGCTGAACATCAAATAGCTGTCTATCATAACAGTTTTTGCCCGAAATATAAACTATTTTAATGATATTATCATTTAGCTCTGTTCTGATTATATGCCCAAGCTCCACACCATTCATTTCCACAAGTTCGATGTCGAGTATTATTAGGTCACAACGATTGCTTTTCAGATAATCCAACAAATCTTCTGCATTGAAAAAAGATTTAATATCAAGCTCTGCATTTCTCAGCTGTTGATACTCTACCAGATATTCGTTCACCTGAGCAACAATATCTTTAAAATCATCACAAACCGCTATTCTTATCATGCCATCACCTCCGTATCCTACATTATACCAGATATTTCTTACAAAATCAATGTATATTCTTTTGAAATAGGATATAATAAAAATACAGGTGAAGCATTCACTTTCGCAAATTCTTCAAATACAAGTAAAAACGCTTGAAAATGGGCTAGAAATAAGGATTCACGCATATTCACCTCTAATATCATTGACGGCTGAAATGCTTATGCCACAAGATTTAACCTGTCAACGCATCTTCTCTTCATCTCCAACGAAGAATGAACATAACGATTCAGCGTAATATTTACATTTGAATGCCCGAGCAATTCGCTTACAGTCTTAGCGTCAAATCCATTCTCAATGCACGCAGTAGCGTATGTGTGACGAAGCAGATGAAAGTTTGCATTGTGAATTCCACAGTTCTTCAACACAGCCTTAAACCTATTTTGTAAAGTTCTTGGTTCAACAGGTTTTGTGCTGCAAGAAAGTATATAGCCACAACCTTTGTTTTGCCTTAAAGCATCCATAACAAACGATGGTAATGGAATATCTCTTATCGAGGTTTTGCTTTTTGGAGTTGTGATAACAAGCCTTGTTTTACTATTCTTGGAATTATCCGCAATTCGCTGCAATGTTTTAGAAACGTGAACAATGCTGTTATCAAAATCAATATCGTCCCATGTTAATGCACACAACTCACCGATTCTGAGCCCTGAATACATTGCAAGAAAAATTCCTAGATTGCTTTCTATAAGATTACCTTGAAGATAATTCTGAAGCCTGCTTCGTTCGGTTTTATCAAAGATTTTAGTCGTCTTGTTTTCTGGCTTTGGCATAGAGATATTACGCATTGGATTTCTGTAACTATATTCATTTTCCGCATATTTTGCTACCGAACGCATTATAACAAGAATATCATGAACACTTTTAGCAGACAGACCACCCAGCCCATTTGCTTTTCCGTATTTCAGCTTATGTTGGGAAAATGCATTTATAACCGGCGTTGTAAGCTCATCGTACCCAATATCCTCAAAATACGGAATAATGTGCTTATTTACTAATCTTTCATAGCAATAATAACTGGATGGTTTAACACGAAGCCTCGCAGACGCAAGCCATTCAACGCATAATTCTTTTAATGTTTTATCACAGCTTTTCTGCCTCTCAACTCTTAAATCGGAATATATAGACAGCATTTTCTCTTTAAGTTCCGTAGAATTTTTCGAATAAAAATACTTGTATTTTATCTTACCATTATTATCATATCCAATAGGAATCCGCCCCTCGAAACGCCCATCCTTTCTCTTATAGATATTTAATGCATTTCTCATTTTTTGCTCCTTTCTGACGCATAGTCTGACGGCTTAAATAATTATTCGGTTACATTTCCGAATGTTTTTTATAAATTGCACTTTACAAATCACATTCAAAATGATATAATAACATAGGTTGAGCACACATATCCATGTGCATTGTAACCTAAAACCGCATTATAATCATCTTCGCATATTTGAAGAATTTGCGAAAAGATATGCAATAACTATCCTATATTTTTATTCAGACATACGCCTTCGTGTTTTGGGGATTCTTTTTGTGCTTAAAGCGTCCCCAAGCTCCTCCCTATACTCCACAGGCTCGGGCGCAGCAGACGGATATCTTGATATAATCGCCGTTTCAAGCTCCCTCTTATCAGCATAATGCACCTTTCGTGCGGACTGCTCGGGAATCTCATACGGCTTCTTGTCAAAGCGGATTCCCCATTGAAGGAACAGCTTGAGTCTTGTTCTCATCGGGTGACAGCCTGTTTTCATCACAACGAAGTGTCCTTTCGGCATGGATTTCAGCTCGTCCACCGTCATCAGAGGACGCTCTATCATCTGCAAAGACTTGCTGCCGCCGTCAACTCTTGCACTCTTTGTCACCGAGCCGCTTAATATCGTCTGCTTTCCGAGGTTGCGGGACATTTCCTCCGCTGTCTTAGAGTTCGGAGCGAACGAACCGAACAGGGTGCATTGGCAGTTATCTACAATGATTTCACAGCCCTCTCTGCCGTAGGTTTTCTCGAACTGCGCCAGCGACTGGATTATCGCAACAATAGATATCTTTCGTGAACGGGAGGCGGAGAATATCATTTCCAACCCGTCTATCTTCGGAAGCGTACCTATCTCGTCCGCATAGAACATCACTCGTTTGTCGAGCTGACCACCCTTTTCGTCTGCAACGGTCAGCATTTCTCTGTAAAGCTGCTGAAATATGAGAGAAATGAGGAAGTGCTTGGTAGCGTCCTCCTCGGGAAGTACCAGATATATTGCGGATTTGCGGTTACAGAATTCCTCCACGTCAATCGAGGTGTCAAAGCAGAGTATCTGTTCAAGCTCCGAGTCAAGAAATGCGTTCAATCGTGAAAGTGCCGTTGACATTACGCTCGCCATAGCCTGTTCCGAGGAATTGAGAGCCGCACCTGCGAACCACCTTGCCTTATGCTCGGAGGGGAGCAGGTCAATCAGCCTCTGAAACTGCGTCTGACCTTTTCCGTTTGAGGGAGCGAGCAAGTCCTGAATCAGCTTAAATACGCTTATTATGTGCCGCTTTTCAGGCGGACAGAATTCAGCTACAAGAAGTATTACTGCGGTAATTAGCCCCTCGGCGCACTCATAGAAGAATGCGTTTTGTCCCATATTGGATATATTTCCGTCTGCCGAGATTATGGTCTTGGCAGTTATTTTTGCAAATTTTTCCGCCTTCGCTTTAAATTCCAGCTTGTCCTCTTTCTTGTATAAATCCATATACTTGTTCACGAGGTACAGCATATTGTATCCGCTGCTGCGTGTGGGATTTCGCAGGTCGATTACGGAAATCTTGTAGCCGTAATATTTCTCGGCGATGGTGGCGGTGTTTCGATAAAGGTCGCCCTTGCTGTCAGTGGTGACGAAGCTCATTCCCGCAGCACAGCAGTATTCGATGTTCGGATAGAGGAAGTTTGCGGTTTTGCCGACGCCTGACGCTCCTATCATCAGAGTGTGAATGTCTGCGTCATCTACAAGCGCCGTCATTCCTCCCACGCCCTCGTTACAGCCTACAATGAGACCATCAACGGTTGGTAGCTGCTGTCCCTTTCGCCACAGCTCGGGCGTGTAGGATATCTGCTTGTAGGTGCTGCTTACCTCTCGGGGAGTGGCAAAGCGAGCCGTTCCGTGCTGCCCGTTGCCGACTGGCTTGTTGGGGATGCCCTTGAGGGAATAGGTGCTGCCTATTGCGGCAATTAACCCTATGATGAGAAATGCTGCTCCGCATAGGCAGAGCAGCAGGATTTGTGATGATGTCATTTTTATCCTCCGAAATATTGACAAAATGTGAATTTTGAAATATAATATTTATACTGACAATTTTGGCTTGACTTTGCTCTGGGCCACCGCAGACGGGGACACCTCCCCGTCATTTTTACATACTTAATTCCGCCTGAGGAGCTTCCTCGGGCGTTTCTGCTTGTCCTGTATCCTGCGACAGCGTTTCCTCCGCATTAAGCCGCAGAGCGTGGTCGGCGGTTTCGCAGAGTAATTGCGCCGTGTTCCTCAGCTGCTCGGCAGTAAGCGTGTGCTTGGAAAGCTGATTGTAAGTCGTTCTCACAAGGCTGCACAGCTTTTTTGCTTTTACAGAACTACCGCCCTTATCGGAGTACGGCTTGTAGCCTGTTTTCAGAGATACACGGAATCTGTCAAAGCTGACGCTACTGCCGCCTATCTTTGAGAAATGCTCGGCGGTCGATAGGCAGAATGCGGCAAGCCTGATATAATCACCGCTTTGGTATATCGCTGAAAGCTGTGATGCAAGGCGGTTTCGGTCTATCGGCACAGACTCCAGCTCGTCTGCTTTCTGCAAATATAAATCCCACCGCTTGTGAGGAACTGCAGGAAGATATTCCACTCCGTTTCGCTCTTTCAAGTACTCGTTCCAGTCCTTTTGTGTTGGAGCGAGCCTTGCCACATCGGAATAACCGTGCTGTTCCAGAATATCCGACAGCCTGCAGGCAGCCTCAATACCGCCCTCGTCATTGTCGGTGCAGAGGTACACCTTTCTCAACTCCGAATGATTTTCCAGAGCGGTCAGCACCGCACTCTCATACACTCCGTTCATAGCGATGTAGCTGTGCTGCTGCCAATCCCTCGGGTACAGCGTTATGAAGGACAGCATATCTATGGGAGCTTCAAAAACATACAGCCTGTCGCTCACTCCGAAATGAGAAAAGCTGTACCGAGTGTCAGAGCCTGCAACCGTTATTCTGAACGGCTTTCCGAATGTGATGGTGGAGCGAGCGTGAGCCTGTCGGGGCGTTCCGTTCTCGTCCGTTCCAACAAACACAGCGTTGTGATATTTCTTGGATTCATATATTTTCTTCTCCCTTGCGAAGTAAGATACCACCTCCGAAGCGATAAATCTCTGCTTTGTGAGATACGCCATCACTCTGCGGATATTGTCGTTAGCCTCGGGAAGCTCAAAGGGCTTTGGCTCATACTTTTTCGGAGGAGCGTGCGTAAGCTCCGAGCAGCTTCCACCGAGCAGTTCAAGCATAGACTCCTGAAAGCTCAAATTGAAGAATTCCTGCAAAAACTTAACAGCATAACCGCCCCTCTGATTCTTGTGGTCATACCACTTGTTTTCGTAGATAGTAACGCTGTCGTGAGTTCCCGAGCCGTCAGAGTAGATGTACTGATAGGTGCTGCCTACCTTTTTCAGCCGTTCACCTCTGCTTTGTAGATATGCGGCAAGGTTTATTGTATTCGCTCGGTGAAAATCCTCGTCAGAGAAATTTATATATTTCAAGGCAAATCCTTTCTTCATAATATTTATTTCTTAAACTGGTTACTTAATTTGTGGGTTCACTGTGAACCCACCCTCAGTCCACCGAATGGACATAATTATCCCTTTGTGTAATTAAGGCGGACGAACATAATAGAGATTTGAGGAATTTCCTCCCGTCTGTCGGTATCTGCGTTCTTTGCGGATATATCCCGCTTTTTCAAGGTCGGACAGCGCCCGTTTCACCGTGCTTTTGGAAATATTAAGCTCCGCCGATATTGTCGGTATTGAGGGAAAACAGACGCCGTCCTTGTTGACTCGGTCACGAAGATACATATACACCGATATTGCTCGGTGGGGCAGGTCTGAAGCATAGATATTTCTGTTGTTGAGCATTTCGCCTCCCTCTTAGTAATTTGGATAATCTGTGTGGCTCTCCTTGATACCGAGAGCTTCCTTTTTCCTGCGGATAGCCGCTTTCAGCTTATGCTCAGTATGATATTTCTGTCCTCGGGAGATTTTTCTGTAATCCGCCGACACCAGCCGCCCGAAGGCTTTCAGCATTGTAAACGCCGCATTGTGCACCGCCGACTGATAGAACTTATCCATATTTTCGAGGAGGTGCAGCGCATACTCGTTTCCTGATTCTGCGGATATGGTGAGCCATTCCCGAGCGAGGTCGGTATTCCGTTCCACTCCCTTGCCGAAAAGATATATCTTTCCGATAGCATAAGAGGCGGCGCTATGCCCAAGCTCTGCCGACCGCTTTAGTATTGCAATACCTCGCTGTACGTCCTGTGAAATAACATCGCCCTCTGTGAGCATTTTCCCGTACTCGCAGAGGGCATATTTGTTATTCATTTCAGCAGAACGGCGGAAGTACTCCACAGCCTTTTCGGGACAAGCAGTACAGCCTATTCCTTTCATGGTCATAGCTCCGAGCCTGTACAGCAGCTTATCGTCCGCACTCTTGTTATCCATTTTCTGAAAGCCTCGGTATGCCTCTCGGAAGTATTTATCCGACTGCTCGGAGTTATGTTCAGTACCAATACCGCCACGAAGCATTTTCGCCGCCTCGTAGCAAGCGTAGGCGTTGTGCTTGTCGGCAGATTTCTTGTACCACTCGAACGCCTTTTCATAGTCCTGTTCAGCTCCGTTGCCGTAATGATACAGACTGCCAAGAGAATACCCCGCATATCCGTTATCCGCAACCGCCGATTTCCTAAACCACTTAAAGGCTTCGGCATAGTTCTGTTCCGTTCCATAGCCGAGGTTATACAGTTTTCCTATGTGATACCACACATACGGCTGCATTTTTCCTGCAGAGGCTTCGAGCTGCAGAAAGCCTTTAAGCGTTCTTGCATAGTATTTCTGCGCCTTTGAAATATTTACCTCGCCAAGATGTCCTCGCTGATACATTTTCGCTATGTTGTATATTGCGGGGACATTTCCTTTGTCAGCCTCTTTCTGAAACAGAGCGAGGGCGTTTTCGTAATCTCCATCATACATTAAGCTACAGGCGGTCTTGTAGTTGCCTCGCCAGTTCATGCAGTAGCTTTCGGAGGTAATGTTTTCCCGAGGCTCGTCATTCATCTCCTCAACCTCATCGGGAGTAATGCTCGGCATTTCTGTTTCAAGCTCGGGGGATATATCCATATTCAGCACTGCTCGGATGACGGAGTTCTTTATGGGCTTGAAGACCTTGTTTTCTTCAAGAGTAGGAAAAGACGGTACAGCACTTGTGTATGTGGAATATTTCTGTTGTTCAAGCTCGCACCATAGAGCATACATCTTTTGCAGTGCTGGAGTTTTAGCAAGCTCGGCAACGATTTGATCTACCATTTTCTTGGCTTGAGGTTGTAAATATCCATATATCTTCTTGCCTTTGTAATGTTGTAGCTGTGCGGAAAGCTTGATGATAAGGTTATGCAATATTGGATTTACCTCATCTGTGTTCTGCAAATCCTTAACAAGCGAATTCATAAGCTGTTCTGCATCGTTTCGTATATTATTTCTCACCTCCGTTTGCTGTTGATACAGATTCTGCAGTTCATTGCGGTAGATATCGTTTGCAAAGGCACTGCGGATTTTCTCTATTCCTGCATTTGTAAGATACCCCTCTTTCGGATCAGCCGAATACATTACGATGTGCACATGGGGATTGGATTTCTTGTTGTGGAATGCAGCGTACCATCGGACATTCTGCGCAGAGATTTTCTGTGCTTCGGCAATGTCGCTGATATGTCTGCGCACTAAATCCCGCCACATATCCAGCGTGTTATACCCCATGCGCTCCGCGTCATCTCTGCGAAGCGAAACTATGTGAGTCCATACTGTTCCGTTATGCTGTGCGACTTCCTTTGCCGCTTTGTCGAGTATGATTGGATTATCGGTATCCGAGAATAAACCGTGAGTTCCCTGTTTTACAACATTTGGGCGTGTTCCAAGATAGTTGATGAAAATCTCTCGGTCTATATTTTGCTGCGAATTCCTCTGTTCAGTTAGTTCCACTCCCTCTCTTGTAGCAATGTATTTGACATAATTGTTTAGCTTTGAATGGTTGCCAGATCTGATGAAGCGACTGGTGACGATTATTTTGGGCATGAGACCTCCTTTAAAATGGTTTTGGGTATGAAAAATCCCGACTTTACGATGTAAGGTCGGAATTATTAATTATTGACTTTTTACTCAATGAAGGATAATAGTGAATTATCGGAGGAGAACCAAGTGTCAAAAGCAATTCATAAAAAGCTAATTAAAGAATCAAAAACAAAAATAACAAGTTTCCTAAATAGTTTTTCTCACACTATCATAAATGATGAAGCATCTGTTTTTATCGGAACTGGTGTGTCAATGAATTCTGGGCTACCTAGTTGGCATAAACTTTTAAGCCCCTGCTTTAAACAGCTTAATCTTTCTGATTCAAGCGACATAAACCTATATAAATTAGCTCAGTATTATGCAAATACACATTCAGATGCCACCTTACGAAAAATTGTGAACGAGCAAATTAACGATTTTTATGAAAGTAATCAAGTTCTAGAAACATTGTTAAAGATTAACTTTAAAAGTATTTGGACTACTAATTATGATAATTTAATCGAACATGAATTAAGGCATAATCGAATTCAGCATAATGTTATTACTGATGAAAAGGATCTTACTCAAATATCTACACATGATAAAGTTAACGTTTATAAGATAAACGGCGATTTTTCGGTGCCAAACAAAATGGTGCTTACTCAGAACGATTATGAAAATTATGAAGAATCACATTCGTTGTTTTTGACTTTTTTAAAAAAAGAACTTGTATCAAACACTTTTTTATTTATTGGATATAGTTTCGAAGATCAAATAATAATGAACTGTTTATCATCAACAATGCGACTTCTTGATGGGGCAGGTAATCTTCATTATGCTTTTATTTTTGTCGATGATAATACAAAAAGCGAAATAGAATATAAAGCTGAAGATTTAAAAAAGCGTTATAACGTTGAGTGTATATATGTGGATGCGGAGACAATTTGCAATGTGCTTTTAGCGTTAAATCAAAAAGTTAAAGAACAGAAAGTTTTTATCTCCGGCGCCTATTACGATGTAGAACCCAATGTAGATTTATATGCAGACAGGCTTTCATTTTCTCTTGTTAAACATTTACTAGATAACGGAAACAGAATATCCACTGGAATTGGAAGAAGGTTAGGAACATATATAACAGGATATGCTAACCAATACTTGGCTGAGACATCAAAAGGAAATCCTCAAAAATACCTGTCTATGAGGCCATTTCCGTTTCATATTGAATTAACCGATGAGCAAAAAGAAAGTTATCGAACCTATATGCAACAAGATTGCAGTTGTGCAATATTTATGTTTGGACAAAGTGAGCATACCGAAAAGAGCGGTGGGTTTCCCGTTCATAAACATTATAGCTACGGTGTATATCAAGAGTATTTAATTGCTCAAAGATTAGGCTTATGTATTATTCCAGTAGGAAGCACTGGATATGAAGCTGAGGTTATTTGGAAAGAGGTAAAATCTCAGATTAATAGATATTATTACTTATCTAAGAAAATCGATCTTCTGATGAGTGAAAAAGATCCAGAAAAGCTTTCAAAAATTATAATTTCAATTATAAATCAAAGGAACAAATAATTGGCTGCAATTATAAACAAGCGTTCAAATATTATAGTTTCACGTAAATCTATCGGTAGACTCAATTTTGTTTCGTTGAATAGAAATTCAATTCCTTTTAGGCAATATTCGGGGATGTCGCAATTACATTTTACGTATAAAACAGCTGAATACAGCAATGAGATTCTTGCATTGTAATTATTTCCGTCTACTTGCATGTAGCTATCAATGATCGAAGAAATAAAGAGAGATGATTGTTTTTTTAATTCATATAATGATTTATAGTTGTGTTGCGAAACTTTATCAGACAAATATTTACAAGCTATATGATTGCATAATCTTCTTGAATCAATAGATACATCTAATTCTTTGTAAACAAGTTTTTTCATCCAATAATATTTTTCGGGGATTTCATCAGCTGTAATATTGTAAAAAACAGGGAAAACATACGTTTTTTCTGTTTTGTATTGTTCATAAATTAGGTCGATTTCCTCATTTGCACAAATTGATGAAATCGAATTAGGACTAAGAATGATGACAGCATACTTACAAGATTCAACCCCTTCAACAAAATTTTTATAATTTCTGTCATCTCCCATAAGTATTTCATTCCTATCGTACCAAACAGGAATACCATAATTTCTAATGTGATAGTAAACGGATTCAGCTATGTCATACCTATCTTTACTGGAAAAACATAAAAATATCATCTTGTAACCCTCCGATAATTCACTATTATC
>DAVZHW010000026.1:0-28376 GCA_052273625.1 Candidatus Fimenecus sp.
GCAACCCACCTCCCTCGTCAGAGGGAGGCTGAACGCACGAATTAAAATTTGATATAAAATTCGGCGGAAGCAAGCCACCCGCCCTACGCTGTTAGATATATTTTTCAACTGCACAAGGTGAATATAACTGAAAAGCTCCTGTTCAAAAGAACAAGAGCTTTTTTGGTGGACGTTAACGGACTCGAACCGCTGACCCTTCGCACGTCAAGCGAATGCTCTACCAACTGAGCTAAACGTCCCTGTTGCAGTACCGCTATTATACAGTAATATTTCAAATTTTGCAACACTCATTTGAAAATTGTTGCGGCGATAAACAAAAATATCACGCCGGGTATTCCGCCGATTGCCGAAAGCGTCAGCGTGTGTGCGTTGATATTAGGTCCTATGCCGAAAAAGCCGCCGACATATTTTGCCGCAAACAGCGTGATTATCCCCTGCGCCGCCGTCAGAAAAAGCACGGAGAAAAAGCGTTTTGTCCTTATCATCGAAGCAATTATTGCAAGTCCCGCAACTGCAAATAAGCAGTATATTGCCGTGTTCATATTTGTCACTCCTTTAGTGAATTTTATGCTCACGGCGGCGTAAAATATGACAGGCGGAGGCAGAGATTATTAAATTTTGCCGATTTTGTCGATTTACGGTTGACCTATTATGCAAAATAAAGTAAAATAATATAATACGATTATAACTTTTTTAATATAGATACGGTGCAGATAAATGAAAAAAATATTTCCTTTTGAAGTATTTGACATTATACCTTGTCCCGACGGAATTATCCTCTCACAAAAAGAATTGTTCAACGGAACAAGCTACAAGGTCAGCTTTCTTCAATACAGCGTTGTAACGGGCAAGCTTTCTCCCGTTACAAAGGACTTCTATCAGCTTAATAAATTCGGCGAAAACTACGCAAAGATTTGTGAGGAAATCGGCGACTATATATCCTGCGAGGCTACTGTTTTCAAAAACGGCAACGTTGCGGTCGTGTATTCAAGCGGCGAAACGGGGATTTTTGACGCAAGCGGCAAGCCTGCATGGACGGGAGATTTGATTTACAAGGATTGTCCTATAAACGGTGCCGTTGCCGACGGTGTTTATTTCTGGACTACCGTTCCGCTTCAAAACTCGATAATCAATTACTCAATTCCGCACAAGAAATTCAGTATGAGAATAGGGTCTGAAAATTCCCCGACCTTCAGCGAGCCTGTTTCCCTGAGCATTTACAGGAAAGAGATGTTCGTCTGCAATGCAGGGTCGAATAAGATACGCAAGGTAAGCCTCTCGAACTATCTTGTCAGCGATTACAAGCGCTTTGACGAGCCTGTTTACAAATACATTCGCTCGGCGCTGAAGGAATTTGTTATTTTAAGCTCGGGTGTGTATGTTCTTTAATTAAATAAACCTAAAAAACGCTCTTACCAAAAGCTTAGTAAGAGCGTTAATTTTATGCCTTTTTGAAAGCTTATTTTGCTTCCTTTTCAGCCTTTTCCTCAGCCTTGTTTTTGTCTTTTCCGCCGAGAACAAGGTTTGCTACGATACCGAGGATAAGCGCACAAGCAACCTCTGTAAGAGTAACCTTACCGAATGAAAGTGTAAGTCCGCCGATACCGCAGATAAGGATGATTGCGACAACAAAGAGGTTTCTGTTATCGCCGAGGTCAACGTCCTGAATCATTTTAAGACCGCTTACTGCGATAAAGCCGTAAAGTGTGATGCAAACGCCGCCCATTACGCAGTTGGGGATTGTTGAAAGGAAGGTTACGAACGGTCCGAAGAATGAAATTACGATTGACATAATTGCCGTTGCAAGAATTGTAACTACCGAAGCGTTACCTGTGATAGCAACGCAACCTACCGACTCGCCGTAGGTTGTGTTCGGACAGCCGCCGAAGAAAGCGCCTGCAATCGAGCCTACGCCGTCGCCGAGAAGAGTTCTGTGGAGTCCGGGATCCTCAAGAAGATCCTTGTCGATTACAGATGAAAGGTTCTTGTGGTCAGCGATATGCTCTGCGAATACAACGAATGCAACCGGAACATAAGCAACCGCAACAGTAAGGATATACTTTCCGTCAACTGCGCTCAAGCCCTTTGCGGCTGTGAGGAAGGAGAAGTCCGGAACTTCAAAAAGCTTCATACCCGAGAATACCGAGAAGTCGATTATTCTAAGAGCGTCATTGCCTGTCTTGATACCTATAGCGGTAAAGATTGCAGCCGCAACATAGCCTGCAAGGATACCGATAATAAACGGAATGAGCTTTGCCATTTTCTTACCGTAAACCGAGCAGATAATAACCGTAAAGAGTGTTACAAGTCCGCAAACAAGCGCTACATAAGGGCTTGCTACGCTTGCGCCCTCAAGGTCAACAACCTTGCCCTTCATAAGGTCGCTTATTGCGTTGCCTGCAAGTGAAAGACCGATAATCGAAACCGTCGGTCCGATAACAACTGCGGGCATAAGCTTGTTGATCCAATTTACGCCTGCAAATTTAACTACGATTGCGATGATTACATATACAAGTCCTGCGAAAAGTGCGCCGAAGATGATACCTACATATCCTGCCTCAACCGAAACAGCACCTGCAAAAGCAGCGAGCATTGAGCCGATGAAAGCGAATGATGAGCCGAGGAATACGGGGCTGTTAAACTTTGTGAAAAGAAGATAAACGATTG
This sequence comes from Candidatus Fimenecus sp., assembly GCA_052273625.1. GTDB lineage: Bacteria > Bacillota > Clostridia > Oscillospirales > Acutalibacteraceae > Fimenecus. The sequence continues at coordinate 2,668 of DAVZHW010000026.1, forward strand.
TGCCTACGCCTGCGCCGAAAAGTGCTGCGGACTGGCTCATTCCGTTACCTACGATGGTGGGAACTGCGATTGTTGCCGCAAGGATTGCAAGCAACTGCTGAAAAGCGAACACGATAAGCTGCCCGAATTTCGGCTTGTCTTTGATGTTGTAAACGAGATTCATTTCTTTTTCCTCCTAATATTTTACGGCTTACGCCTTATTGACTTTTTTTGACAGCACAACCTCCGTAGTACCGTCTGTTTCATCAACCTTTACGTTGATAAATTCATCCTTCGAGGTCGGGATATTCTTACCGACATAGTTTGCGCATATCGGCAGCTCCCTGTGCCCTCTGTCAACCATTACCGCAAGCTGAATTACGGCAGGTCTGCCAAGTCCGATTATAGCCTCCATTGCGGCTCTCGCCGTTCTGCCCGTGTACAAAACGTCATCCACCAAAATCACGGATTTATCGTTGACATCAAAGTCAATAACCGACGAATTGAGGTGAGGCGTCTGATATTTCGGCGTTAAATCGTCCCTATATAATGTAATATCAAGCTCGCCGATCTCAACCTTCAAATCAGAGAACTTTTCAATATTAGCCTTGAGCATTTTCGCAAGCGGAACGCCGCGCTTTTTGATACCGATTAAGCAAACGGTGTCAACATGAGTGTTCTGCTCGATAATTTCGTGCGAGATACGAGCCAAAGCCCTGAGCATCGCCTGTCTGTCAATAATAATCTTGTTTTCCATTTTTCTACTCCGTTTTCACAAAAGAAAAAAGCCTTGTCAACGCTCGACAAGGCACAAAATTTGATATTGCGTTTTGCGTTATCCTTGCCGGCATCCCGTACCGAATTAAAGGTAAACATTTTTATTGCGATTATCATAGCACAATGCACCGCACTTGTAAACCGTTTTCGACAAAAAAGTTCACAATTTTTTCATATTCGTAGATTTACACAAAGTACATTTGACAAACGCATACTACACGGATATAATAACTAAAAAAACACATACAAGCGATATTTACGGAGTTCATATAATGCTCAGATATTTCATCAGTGCAGTTGTCGGCTATCTGCTCGGTTCGTTGAGCTTTGCCGTCATCGTGTCAAAAGCAAAATTCAAAAAGGATATAAGGGATTACGGCTCGAACAACGCAGGTATGACGAATACCGCAAGGACGTTCGGCAAAAAGGCGGCGGCTGTCGTTTTCCTCGGCGATTTTATAAAGCCTATGATAGCGGCGTTGATTGCCCTGTGCTTAATTTCGGGCGAGGAAAATCCCGTCGGCTGCGCTTACATTGCAGGCACGGCGGCGGTTATCGGTCATATCTTCCCCGTTTTCTTCGGCTTCAAGGGCGGCAAGGGCGTCGCTTCAATGTTCGGCGTTACAACACTTATGTCCCCTATCTCCGTTCCGATGTTGGCAGTGCCGTTTTTCGTTACGCTGTCAGCCTCCAAAATGGTTTCGCTCTCGTCGATTATCTCGGCTGCGTGCGTTCCCATCGTAACATTTGTAATTTATAAATTTCTTCCGTTTCTCAATCCTCCGCTTTTGCGCGGAGATTGGAAAATACCGACCGTCTGCACGGCGATTATTGCTGCGCTTGTAATCTTTATGCACCGTTCAAACATTGAGCGTATTAAAAAGGGCGAAGAAAGAAAAATCGGCTCAAAAGGCTGAGTGTTAATAAAAGACTTATTCGGCGGATATGGAGCGTTCCTTTATCTGCCGAGTTTTTTAATCTGTCAAAGAATATTTACAATTTATCTGTTGACGGAAATCGGTTTACATTGTAGAATATAGATAGACGTTAGGAGGTGTTTCCGATGAACGAAGAATACGGTAACGATATTGTTTCCGTTGTTGACGAGGACGGCGTTGAGCATGTTTTCGAGGAGCTTGACAGAATTGAGACCGATAAGGGTCGCTATGTTGCTCTTACCCCCGTTTTTGATGATGCGGAGGAAATTATTGAGGACGACGGAGAGCTTATTATTTTGAAGGTAGTCGAAGAGGATGACGGCGAAACCTACCTTGAGCCTATCGAGGACGACGCTGAATTTGATGAGATTGGAAATCTTTTTGAACAGCGAATTGCCGAGCTTTACGATTTTGACGACATAGTAGAATAAAAAAGCAATAACAGCATAAAATATTATTCCTGCCCGATGCGACAAACAGCTCGGTTGATATTAACCCAACACTTTCTTATAGGGAACTTAAAATGTCAACGCCGGGAGCAGACCTCCCGTTTTTACGGACGCTGGGAGCATACAAAGGTCGAGACTTAGTGCCCACCTGCTTTTATTGCAGGTTATTATTCACCGACTGCGGTCGGGCGGGGTATAAAAAAAGAACACTCTTTGAAAGAGTGTTCTTTTTTTATATCCAATTCGATTTTTATAACAAAGCTTAATATCAGAACAAATTTAATAGAGAATCGAACTCATAGTTTATTCGGTACACGGTAGGGCGGGGGCTTGCTCCCGCCGTGGATTGTTGTCGATAAACGATAATTTACGGCTGAAATCACATTAAAATATACGCTCAATCCGTAGGGACAGGGCTTGCCCCTGTCCGCAACAAATTTGATGTATAATCACATTCACGGACAACCGCAAGGGTTGTCCCTACGGTTCAATATATTTTTTAATTTGATAGCAGGCGATAATCGTATATATTCGTAAATTTCCACGGCGGGAGCAAGCCCCCGCCCTACATTGTGGGATGTGAATTTCACATTCACGGACAACCGCAAGAGTGTTCTTTTTTTATGCTTATTTAATTACTGAATATACTGTTTTATTTTTTCAAGATACTGAATATTTACGGTTGCTTCAATGAGCGTTCCGTTTTCGGTGTAATCCTCCGAATGAATAACGCCGTCTTTTCGTATCTCGGCAATTATCGAGCCCTTGTCAAACGGAATCAACAGCTTTTTCCTTGCCCTGTTTTTCGGTAACGCGTCTTCGATAGCCGAAAGCAGCTCGTCTATGCCCTCGCCGTTTAATGCGCTTATCATAACCGCCCTGCCGAGAGTCGGCAAATCGTAAATGTCGGGTACAAGGTCGCACTTGTTCATAACGGAAATAACGGGCGTTTGCTCACATTCAAGCTCTCGCAAAAGATTAGCCGTTACCTCCAAATGCTCCGAACACTCGTCGCTTGAAGCGTCGCACACATTGAGTATCAAATCGGCATTTTTAGCCTCCTCAAGCGTTGATTTGAATGCCTCAACAAGCTTGTGCGGAAGCCGTCTGACAAGACCTACCGTGTCAATGAGCATTACATCCTGACCGTTTGGAAGCGTGAGCTTTCTCGCCGTCGGGTCAAGCGTTGCAAACAGCTTATCCTCCGCAAGCACGCCTGCATCCGTGAGCCTGTTCATAAGAGTTGACTTGCCCGCATTTGTGTAGCCGACAATCGCAACGGAAATTATGCCGTCTTTTTTTCTGCGAGTACGCATTGTGTTACGGCGTTTTTCAATCTGCTTGAGTTCCTCCTCAAGAGCATAGATTTTACGGCGCATGTGCCTTTTATCGCTTTCAAGCTTGCTCTCGCCGGGGCCTCTTGTACCGATACCTCCGCCGAGTCTGGAAAGGCTTTTACCTTTACCCGTCAAAAACGGTAAGGAATATTTAAGCTGCGCCAATTCGACCTGCAATTTGCCCTCGCTGCTTCTCGCTCTCAAGGCGAAAATATCAAGAATGAGCATTGTGCGGTCGATAACCCTTGTGTCCGTCAAATCCTCGATATTTTTAAGCTGAGCCGGCGACAATTCATCATCGGCAACAATAAGGTCTATTTCATTAGTACGGCAAATTTCCGCAATTTCCTGTATTCTGCCGCTTCCGACATAGGTCGCAGGGTTTACGGACGGCAGCTTCTGCATTGAGGTTACAACCGCCTCGCCTCCTGCCGTTTCGACAAGCAACGCAAGCTCGTCGATCGATTCCTCGGCATTAAAATCGCCTGTGTCAACCGAAATGAGCAACACTCTCTCGGGAGCGTCGATATTTTCGTAAAAAGTCATATATTCTCCTTAATAAACCGCAAACTGACTGTTATAAAGCTCGGAATAGAAGCCGCCCTTTTCAAGCAGTTCGTTATGCGTACCGCTTTCGATGATAGCGCCGTCCTTCATAACAAGTATTTTGTCTGCATTCTTTATTGTCGAAAGCCTGTGTGCGACAATGAACGCCGTTCTGCCGTCCATAAGCTCCAAAAATGCCTTTTGTATCCTCAATTCCGTTCTCGTATCAATGCTCGAGGTTGCCTCGTCAAGTATGAGCATCGGCGGATCGGAGAGCATTACTCTTGCAATGGAAATCAACTGCCTTTGACCCTGCGAAAGATTGTCGCCGTTACCTGTTATAATCGTATTGTAGCCGTCGGGCAAACGCTTGATAAAGCTGTGTGCGTGAGCCTTTTTAGCCGCTTCGATAACCTCTTGCTCGGTTGCGTTCGGCTTTCCGTAAGCGATATTCTCATAAATCGTACCCGAGAACAGCCAAGTGTCCTGAAGCACCATTCCGAACTGACTGCGTAAGCTCTCACGGGTTACTTCGGTTATATTGTTTTCGTCAACGGTAATTTTACCCGAATTTATCTCATAGAAACGCATCAAAAGGTTGATAAGCGTGGTCTTTCCGCAACCCGTAGGTCCTACAAGCGCAACGGTCTGTCCGCTTTTTGCCGAAAGGTTGAGATTTTCGATAAACTTTTTAGTGTCCGAATATGAGAACTCGACATTTTGAAGCTCGACGTCACCCTTGACGCTTTCAAGCACACGATTTCCCTCGTCGCTTACCTGCTCGGGTGCGTCAAGCACGGAGAAAATGCGTTCAGCCGAGCTCACGGCGTTTTGAAATTCCGCAATAACAGCCGATATTTCATTAAACGGCTTTGTGTATTGTGAGCAGTAAGCGAGGAATGACGCCAACGCACCGACGGTAATTGCGTGAGTATCACCGCAGACATAAATTCCGCCGATAACCGCTACCGCAGCATACACAAGCGCATTTACAAATCTTGTAAGCGGGTTTGTAAGAGCCGAATAGAAATGTGCGATAACTCCGACCTTTTCCCACTTATTGTTCATTTCTCTGAAGGCCTCCTCCGAGGTCTGTTGCATATTAAACGCCTTTACAACCTGTGCCGAGTCAATCATTTCCGAGGCATAGCCTGTTAGCTTACCCCTGAGCCTTGCCTGCTCGGTGTATTTCGAGTGTGCTCTCTTTGCGATAAATGATGCCATAAAGAACGAAATCGGCGTCAAAAGCATAACCACAAGAGTTATATACGGATTTATCATAAACATAAACACAAGCGTTGCGATTATCGTTACAATGCCCGAAAGCACCTGCGTAAAGCCCTGCAAAAGTCCCGTCGAAACTATATCAACATCGGTTATTACAGAGTTTATAAGGTCGCCGTGCGGTACACAGTCAATGTATTTGAGCTCTACCCTGTTGAGCTTTGCGATTGTCTCACGGCGTAAGAGCTTAACGGTTTTATATGACAATTTGTTTGAGTTATAGGTCATTATCCACTGTAAAATTGCCGAGGCGATAACGATTACAAACAGCTCAATACAAACCTTTGAAAGTGCCGAAAAATCAACATTGTCCTTGCCGATTATACAGTCAATGCCCTCACCTATCATAATCGGAACAAACAGCGAAAGCAAAATTCCTCCGATTGCCGGAATGACAGAAAAAACAATGTTTGCGGTAAAGGGTTTTACATATTTGAAAAGTCTTTTTACTGTTTTCACTGTGCGCTCACCTCTCTTTCAGAAAGCTGAGAAAGGCAAATTTCATTGTAAACCTCGTTGTTTTTATAAAGGTCGGAGTGCGTTCCGATACCGGAAATTCCGCCCTCGTTCATTACGATTATCCTGTCGCAATTCTTGACTGTGTTTACCCTCTGCGAAACAATTATAACCGTGGTGTCGGAAAGCTCGTCGTGAATTGCTTTTCTAAGTTTTGAATCGGTCGCAAAGTCAAGTGCCGAGGAGGAGTCGTCGAAAATTACGATTTTCGGATTTCCGAGCAACGCCCTTGCAATACAAAGCCTCTGCCTTTGACCGCCCGAAAGGTTTTTACTGTTTTCGTTTATCTCGGTATCAAGTCCGTTGGGTAGCTTTTTGACAAATTCCTCGGACTGTGAAATTCTCAACGCTCTCTCAATATCCTCATCGGTTGCGTTTCGGTCGCCGTAAAGCAAATTTTTACGCACCGAGCCCGAAAAGAGCCTGTTTTCCTGCGGAACGATATGAGCGATACTCCTCAGCGCAGAGAATTTATAATCCCGAACATTATGACCGAAAACATCAATTTCGCCGTTGTCAACATCATAAAAACGCATAATGAGATTGACAAGTGTTGATTTACCGCTTCCCGTACCGCCGATTATACCGACTGTTTCGCCCTTATTTATTGAAAAATTAACATCGGTAAGCACATTTTCATCCGCTTCGCCGTATGAATAGCAAACGCTCTTAAACTCAACCGCAGGCTTTGTCTCGTCAGCCTCTGTGAATTGAGCGTTATCATCTGTCATACTCGGAGTGAAATCAAGCACCTCTTTTATTCGCTGATAGCTTGCGCCCGCCTTTGTGAAAATGACAATTACATTGGAAAATACGATAATCGAAAGCAAAATCTGCGTCATATAGTTTGTAAACGCAAGCACCTCGCCCTGTGTGAGATTGCCTGTATTTACTTTAATTCCGCCGAAATACAGAATTAAGACAATCGCCGTGTTCATAACAGCAAAGGTCAAGGGATTGAGCAAAGCTGAAAGTCTGCCGACCTTAACGCTTCTCTCGGTCAACTCCTCGTTTGCCTTTTCAAATTTTTCCTTTTCGTATTCGGTTCTCGAAAACGCACGAATTACACGCACTCCCGTAAGGCTGTCCTTTACGATTGATGCGGTTCTGTCGAGCTTCCTCTGAATTTGAGAGTAAAGCGGTAAAGAACGGCTTAAAATGTAATATAATATTACGCTTACAAGCAATGCCGATACGAAGAAGATAATTGACATCTTCGCATCAAGTCCGACTGCCATAATAAGCGAGCCGACAATCAAAAACGGAGAACGGAAAACAAGTCGGATAAGCATTGCAACCGCCGACTGAATTTGAGTAATATCGTTGGTTATCCTCGTTGTGAGCGATGCGCTTGTAAATGTGTCAATATCCTCTCTCGACATCAGGTTTATCTTGTCGAATATATCATTTCTCAAATGAGTGCCGACACCCTGCTGCGCAACCGCCGCCGAATACTGACAGACAACGGCAAACACAACGCCGAAAAGAGCCAACAGGAACAGCACAATTCCCATTTTGAAAATATATGCAGTGTCCCCTACCGCAATTCCCTTGTCAATCATACTTGCAACGGTAATCGGGACAAAAAGCTCAAGTATAGCCTCCGCAAGCTTGAACGCAGGGCCTAAAATGAACTGCTTTTTATAAAGATTAAAATACTTTTTCATTTCATAACTCCAATGATTGTTTTAACATTATAATTATACTCTTTTTTCGCAATTTTTCAATATTCAGCCTCAACATAGCACCGATTTTATATAATGTTACAAAAATAGCTTTTTTATTTGCTTTTAGCTTATGCTTAGAGTATAATGGGCTACGGAAAAATAAAGAAAGGATATGTGTTTTATGGAAGCTTATTCGGTATTCAAAAGCTTATGCATAATTATAATTGCCGCAAAGATTTTCGGCATAATCGCACGAAAGCTCAAAGCACCGCAGGTTGTCGGCGAGATTATCGCAGGTCTTATCATAGGACCGAGCGTGTTGCACCTCGTTGACCAGACGGATTTCATAGCCCAGCTTGCTGAAATAGGCGTTGTGCTTCTTATGTTCTCGGCAGGACTCGGTACTAACCTCAAGGACCTTGCAAGGACAGGCTTTAAGGCATTTTTAATCGCTTGCGCAGGCGTATTTGTTCCTCTTGTAGGCGGAACTTTACTCTACTTTGCATTTTACGGCGCTTCTCCTTGGGGTTCACCCGATTTCTTCAAGGCTGTGTTTATCGGTGTAATTTTGACCGCTACCTCGGTTAGTATCACCGTTCAGACTCTCAAGGAGTTGGGCAAGCTCTCAACCGAGGTCGGCACAACAATTATGAGCGCTGCGATTATAGATGATGTTATCGGTATTATCGTTCTTACATTTGTAATCGGTTTGAACGGCGGCGAGGTAAAGCCCATCACGGTTATTATTAAAACTGTTTTGTTCTTCCTGTTCGCATTCGTGCTCGGCTATATCATCTACAAGATTTTCAGATTTTCGGACAAATTGTGGCCTCACACAAGGCGTATTCCGATTATGGGACTTGCTCTTTGCTTGGGTATGGCTTATGTTGCTGAAAAATATTTCGGAATTGCAGACATTACAGGCGCTTATGTTGCGGGTATTATCCTTTGCAGTATTCACGACTCGAATTACATTGCAGAGAAAATGGACATCAGCTCATATATGCTTTTCGGCCCCGTGTTCTTCGCAAGTATCGGTCTTAAAACCTCGATTGACGGCATAACTGGCGAAATGCTTCTGTTTGCGATTTGCTTTGTTATCGTCGGTCTTATCTGCAAGGTTATCGGCTGCTCTCTTATGAGCAAGGCTTGCAAATTCAACTTCGGCGACTCGTTGAAAATCGGCGTAGGTATGATGACAAGAGGCGAGGTTGCGTTGATTGTCGCTCAAAAGGGACTTTCCTGCGGCATAATTTCAAACGAATACTTTACGCCCGTTATCGTGCTTATTATGGTTTCTTCGATTATAACGCCCATCATCCTCAAGGCGCTCTATTCAAAGGGCGAAAAGAAAGCGTTGAAGGAAGCGTAAGGCAACAAATAAAACAGCAAAGCCTCCGCAAGCTGCGGAGGTTATTTTTTTGCCTTGTCGTATTAGTATTTATCTCAACGCCTTAAAAAAAGACATACAAAAGCTCCCTTACCGTTGCCGATAAGGGAGCTTAAATTAGATGTTATTATTGAATAATCAGATTATTCGTTAATAGCGGTAACAACACCTGAACCAACTGTTCTACCACCCTCACGGATAGCGAAACGAAGGCCTTCCTCGATAGCGATAGGAGTGATGAGCTCAACGTCCATCTCTACGTTATCGCCGGGCATGCACATCTCTGTACCTGCGGGAAGAGTGATGATACCTGTAACGTCAGTTGTTCTGAAATAGAACTGAGGACGATAGTTGTTGAAGAACGGTGTGTGACGGCCGCCCTCGTCCTTATTAAGAACGTAAACCTGTCCCTTGAACTTTGTGTGGGGGTGAATTGAACCGGGCTTAGAAAGAACCTGTCCACGCTCAATACCCTTTCTGTCAACACCACGGAGAAGAGCACCGATGTTGTCGCCTGCCTCAGCGTAATCAAGAGTCTTTCTGAACATCTCGATACCTGTAACAACAGACTTTGTCTTCTCGTCCTTAAGACCAACGATTTCAACTTCTTCGCCTGTTTTAAGCTGTCCACGCTCAACTCTACCTGTAGCAACTGTACCACGGCCTGTGATTGTCATAACGTCCTCGACAGGCATAAGGAACGGCTGGTCAGCCTTACGGTCGGGTGTGGGGATGTAGTTATCAACTGCATCCATAAGCTCCCAGATGCACTGAACTTCAGGAGCGTCGGGGTCTGTAGCCTCAAGAGCCTTAAGAGCAGAACCCTTGATGATCGGGCAGTTCTCATCGAAATCATACTCAGCAAGTGTTTCACGGATTTCCATCTCAACAAGCTCAAGAAGCTCGGGATCGTCAACCTGGTCGCACTTGTTCATGAATACAACGATTGCCGGAACGCCAACCTGACGAGCAAGAAGAAGGTGCTCCTTAGTCTGAGCCATAGGACCGTCTGTTGCTGCGATAACAAGGATAGCGCCGTCCATCTGAGCTGCACCTGTGATCATGTTCTTAATGTAGTCAGCGTGACCGGGGCAGTCAACGTGAGCGTAGTGACGCTTATCAGTCTCGTACTCAACGTGTGCTGTGTTGATTGTGATACCACGCTCTCTCTCTTCGGGAGCCTTATCGATGTTTGCATAATCAACGAAGTCAGCCTGACCCTTAGATGCGAGTGTCTTTGTAATAGCTGCTGTTAATGTTGTCTTACCGTGGTCAACGTGACCGATAGTACCAATATTAACATGGGGTTTAGTTCTTTCGAATTTTGCCTTTGCCATTGGAATTTCCTCCTTTTATTAACGGAAAATATTTTGTATTTGTCTGTGCTTGATATTTTACCAATAATTCGGCAAAATATCAAGCCTTTTTAATGAAATAATCAGTCTTTCTTAGTTCTTTCACTGATAATCTTCTCAGCTACGCTCTTCGGAACCGGCTTATAACCGTCGGGCTCCATAACATACTGTCCGCGACCCTGAGTCTGTGAACGGAGGTCTGTTGCGTAACCGAACATCTCTGCAAGCGGAACTCTTGCATTGATCTGCTTGAGGCCTGAACGGTCCTCGAAGCCCTGAATTTCACCACGGCGAGCGATAAGGTTGCCCTGTACGGTGCCGAAGTAGTCATCGGGAACGATAACAACAACCTTCATAATGGGCTCAAGAAGAATCGGGTCTGCAAGTCTTGCAGCTTCCTTGAATGCCATTGAACCGGCAATCTTAAACGCCATTTCCGAAGAGTCGACTTCGTGGTAAGAACCGTCGTAAAGAGTAACTTTAACGTCAACAACGGGGTAGTTAGCAAGTACACCTGAGTTCAATGCGCCCTGGATACCCTGATCAACAGGTCCGATAAATTCCTTCGGAATCTTACCGCCGACAACGGCATTAACGAACTCATAGCCCTTACCGGGCTCATTCGGCTCAAGTATAATCTTAACATGACCGTACTGACCTGAACCGCCCGACTGACGCTTGTACTTGGTTTCGTGGTCAACCTTCTTGCGAATGGTCTCTTTGTAAGCAACCTGAGGTTTACCTACGTTAGCTTCAACTTTGAACTCACGAAGAAGTCTGTCAACGATGATTTCAAGGTGAAGCTCGCCCATACCTGCGATAATGGTCTGACCTGTTTCTTCATCTGTATAGCACTTGAAAGTGGGATCTTCTTCAGCAAGCTTCTGAAGGCCGATGCCCATCTTTTCCTGTCCTGCCTTAGTCTTAGGCTCGATAGCAACACGGATAACCGGATCCGGGAAGTTCATTGACTCAAGAACAATCGGGTGCTTCTCGTCGCAGAGTGTGTCACCTGTTGTTGTATTCTTAAGACCTACGACAGCGGCAATATCACCTGCGTAAACTGTCTCAATGTCTTCTCTGTGGTTAGCGTGCATCTGAAGAATACGACCCATTCTCTCTCTGGTGTTCTTAACAGAGTTGTAAACGGTTGTACCTGCATCAACAGTACCTGAGTAAACTCTGAAGAAGCAGAGCTTACCAACGAAGGGGTCTGTTGCTATCTTAAATGCAAGAGCTGCAAAAGGCTCTGTGTCTGATGAATGTCTCTGCTCCTGCTCATCTGTATCGGGGTTTACACCCTTGATTGACTCGATGTCTGTGGGAGCGGGCATAAAGTCAACGATAGCGTCGAGGAGAGGCTGAACACCCTTGTTACGATATGCAGTACCGCAACAAATCGGAACCATCTCGTTGGCAATAGTAGCCTTACGGATAACCTTCTTAATTTCCTCAACTGTCGGCTCAACGCCTTCAAAATATTTCTCCATGAGTTCGTCATCCTGCTCAACGACTGACTCGATAAGCTGTGAACGGTACTTAGCAGCAAGCTCCTTCATATCGTCCGGAATTTCCTCACGGCGAATATCTTTACCGAGGTCATCATAATAAACCTCAGCGTCGTTATTGATAAGGTCAACGACACCCCTAAAGGTAGCCTCAGCGCCTATCGGGAGCTGAATCGGAACAGCGTTGCAGTTGAAACGCTCCTTAACCATATCAAGAACTCTGTAAAAATCAGCACCCATGATGTCCATCTTATTAACGAAAATCATTCTGGGTACTTTGTATTCGTCAGCCTGACGCCAAACGGTCTCAGACTGAGGCTCAACACCGCCCTTTGCGCACAAAACGGTAACAGAACCGTCAAGTACACGAAGCGAACGCTGAACTTCAACTGTGAAGTCAACGTGACCGGGAGTGTCGATAATATTGATACGATGCTCTTTCCAGAAGCAAGTGGTAGCAGCAGAAGTGATTGTAATACCTCTCTCCTGCTCCTGAGCCATCCAGTCCATGGTAGCGTCGCCGTCGTGTGTTTCACCTAATTTATGGTTAACACCCGTGTAAAACAAAATTCTTTCTGTGGTAGTTGTTTTACCGGCGTCGATATGAGCCATGATACCAATATTTCTTGTTTTTTCAAGAGATACCTTTCTCGGCATAATATCCTCCATTGCCGAATTACTCGGCGTATAAATTCTCCGGTAAAATTACCATCTGAAATGTGCAAAAGCTTTGTTAGCTTCAGCCATTCTGTGTGTTTCTTCACGCTTCTTGAATGCTGCACCGGTCTCATTGACTGCGTCAAGGATCTCGTTTGCAAGTCTTTCCTTCATTGTTCTCTCTGAACGAGAACGTGCGTAAAGCGTGATCCAACGGAGTCCCAAAGTCTGTCTTCTCTCGGGACGAACTTCCATCGGAACCTGATAAGTGGCACCGCCTACACGGCGAGCCTTAACTTCGAGAACAGGCATAACATTTTCCATTGCAGCGTCAAAAACCTCCAACGGCTCTTTACCTGTTTTCTCAGCGATAATGTCGAATGCGTCGTAAACGATCTTCTGGGCAACACCCTTCTTACCGTCGAGCATAACGCTGTTGATAAGCCTTGTTACAAGCTTTGAATTGTAAAGCGGATCCGGCAAAACATCACGTTTTGCAATCTGGCCTCTTCTTGGCACTTCGCTTCCCTCCTTCATAGTAATGATATCATAGGTACTCTGGTGACAAAACCCGTGGTGTCAATGCAAAGAGGCATATAAATATATATATACACCAATTTTAGCATTTGACTGAATTGGTAGATTCTGTCTGTTAATAATTTAAGGTCTGACTACCTTATTTTTTTGCGCCCTTGGGTCTCTTTGCGCCGTACTTAGAACGACTCTGCATTCTTCCGTTAACGCCCTGTGTATCGAGTGTACCGCGAATAATATGGTAACGAACACCGGGGAGATCCTTAACACGGCCGCCTCTGATAAGAACAACTGAGTGCTCCTGAAGGTTGTGGCCTACGCCCGGGATGTAAGCAGAAACTTCGATTCCGTTAGTAAGACGAACTCTGGCAAGCTTACGAAGAGCTGAGTTAGGCTTTTTAGGTGTATCTGTCTTAACAACAGTACAAACACCTCTCTTCTGAGGAGAAGCGTTATCAGTCATAACGTTCTTCTTAGAGTTAAGTCCCTTACCGAGAGCAGGAGCCTTTGACTTCTTCTCGACAGTCTCTCTTCCGTTGCGTACAAGCTGGTTAAAGGTTGGCATTTTTTCACCTCCGATAAAAATTTATGACACTTTGTGTCAGCAAAACAAACACTATCGATTAAAATAGTGTTTATTTTGCTCACACAACCAAAGATTTTAACATTAAAAACCTTCGGTTGTCAAGCATTATTTAATTTTTAGTCATTTATTTCTTCTTCAGCCTCGGTTGAAGCGGTATAAACTCTCTCGTTTTCTACCTCGCTGTAACAGCGCATACCTGTTCCCGAAGGAAGAAGCTTACCGATGATAACATTCTCTTTAAGTCCCATAAGGTTATCAACTTTACCCTTGATAGCTGCGTCGGTAAGAACTCTTGTCGTCTCCTGGAAGGAAGCTGCCGACATAAATGAGTTTGTAGCCAACGAAGCCTTTGTGATACCGAGAAGTACAGGCTCGCAAACGGGCTCGATGAACTCTTCGCCCTTTTCTTCGCATTCCTGCTTAGCCTTTCTCAACTCGATTGTAAAGTCAACCTTTTCAACCTGCTCTCCGGGGAGGAAATGGGTTGAACCGGGCTCTTCTACCTTGAGCTTTCTCATCATCTGACGAACGATTACCTCGATATGCTTATCGTTGATGTCAACACCCTGCATACGGTAAGTTCTCTGAACTTCCTTGATAAGATAATCGTGAACCGCATGAACACCGTTGATTGCAAGTATGTCGTGCGGGTTGGGAGAACCCTCTGTAAGAGCTGTGCCCTTCTTAACATAAACGGGATTGCCGTTTTCGTCGGTCTCCAAATTGAATTTCTTACGGTAGCCGTAAGGAATAAGATATGATTTTTCGTCGCCCGTTTCGTCATTTGTAATAACGATGTGCTCGTTTCTCTTGATTTCTCTGAACGAAAGACGTCCGTCGATTTCAGAGAGGATAGCAAGCGTCTTGGGCTTTCTTGCCTCGAACAATTCCTCGACACGGGGAAGACCCTGTGTGATATCCTGACTCGAAGCAACACCGCCGGTGTGGAAGGTACGCATTGTAAGCTGTGTACCGGGCTCACCGATTGACTGAGCTGCGATAATACCGACAGCCTCGCCGACTGTGACGGGCTTGCCTGTTGCAAGGTTTGAGCCGTAGCACTTGATACATACGCCGTGTTCGGATTCGCATGTAAGAAGTGAACGAATCTTAATTTTTCTGTCTGCGGGATTTTCTCTTGCGTTGACGATATCGGCAACAATTTTAGCGTCAGCCTCGGACATCATCTTGTCCTTCGACATAATAACTTCGCCGTTTTCGTCTGTCAAATCCTCAAGCAGGAAACGACCTGTAAGTCTTTCCTGAAGGCTCTCGATAAGCTCCTTGCCCTCCATAATATCGTAAACCTCGATACCGTCGTGGCAATGGCAATCCTCTTCACGGATGATAACGTCCTGTGAAACGTCAACAAGACGACGGGTAAGGTAACCCGAGTCAGCTGTACGAAGAGCTGTATCGGCAAGACCTTTACGAGCACCACGAGACGAAATGAAGTATTCAAGTACGTTAAGTCCCTCACGGTAGTTAGCACGAATCGGAACCTCAATGACCTTACCTGATGTATTGGCGATAAGACCACGCATACCTGCCAACTGACGAAGCTGTGAGTCAGAACCACGGGCACCCGAGTCAACCATCATATAAATCGGATTGTACTTACCGAGGTTGTCCTTAAGACCGGCGGCAACGTCGTTTGTACATTTCTCCCAAACCTTAATAACCTTCTGGCTTCTCTCACTGTTACTGATAAGACCGAGGTTATAGTTTGCGCTGATCTTGTCAATCTTTGCGTCAGCCTCTTTAAGAAGCTCTGCCTTATAGGGAGGAATTACTGCGTCGCAAACAGCAACGGTAATACCTGATTTTGTCGAATATTTGTAACCCTGTGCCTTGATAGCGTCAAGCACCTGAGAAGAAACGTTTACGCCGTGAACCTTGATACATTTATCAATGATTTTACCGAGCGTTTTCTTGTTGACAAGGAAGTCAACCTCAAGCTTGAACGCATTTGCGGGATCGCTTCTGTCAACGAAGCCGAGGTCCTGCGGAATGGGTGTATTGAAGATTATCTTACCGAGAGTTGTCTCAACAAGCTGTGAAACCGTCTCGCCGTTAATCTCCTTGGTCATTCTGACCTTTATCTTTGAATGAAGACCGATATAGCCCTCATCATAAGCCATTGTAGCCTCATCAACCGTTGAGAATACCTTGCCCTCACCGGGTTCGCCGTCTTTTTCCATTGTAAGATAGTACGAGCCGAGGATCATATCCTGTGTGGGAACGGTTACGGGCTTACCGTCTGACGGCTTAAGGAGGTTGTTGGCAGCAAGCATAAGAAGTCTTGCTTCAGCCTGAGCCTCAGCCGAAAGCGGAACGTGAACAGCCATCTGGTCGCCGTCGAAGTCAGCGTTAAACGCTGTACAAGCAAGGGGATGGAGCTTAATTGCTCTACCCTCAACAAGAATGGGCTCAAATGCCTGAATACCGAGTCTGTGAAGTGTGGGAGCACGGTTAAGCATTACCGGGTGACCCTTGATAACAACCTCAAGAGCGTCCCAAACCTCGGGATTAGCACGTTCAACCATCTTTCTTGCAGACTTTATGTTGCCTGTAACGCCTGTCTCAACAAGACGCTTCATAACGAAGGGCTTGAACAATTCAAGAGCCATTTCTTTAGGAAGACCGCACTGATACATCTTGAGCTCGGGTCCTACGACGATAACCGAACGTCCCGAATAGTCAACACGCTTACCGAGAAGGTTCTGACGGAAGCGTCCCTGCTTACCTTTAAGCATATCTGAAAGAGATTTCAACGCTCTGTTGTTCGGACCTGTAACGGGTCTGCCTCTTCTGCCGTTGTCTATAAGTGCGTCAACAGCCTCCTGAAGCATTCTCTTTTCATTTCTGATGATAATGTCGGGAGCGCTAAGCTCAAGGAGCTTTTTAAGACGGTTGTTTCTGTTGATAACTCGTCTGTAAAGATCGTTGAGGTCGGAAGTAGCAAATCTGCCGCCGTCAAGCTGAACCATAGGACGAATATCGGGGGGGATTACCGGAATGACGTCCAAAATCATCCACTCGGGACGGTTGCCCGACTGTCTGAATGCCTCGGCAACCTCAAGACGCTTGAGAATTCTTGTCTTTTTCTGACCGCTTGCATCCTCAAGCTCTGCACGAAGGTCGTTTGAGAGCTTTTCAACGTCTATGCCCGCAAGAAGCTCTTTGATAGCCTCTGCGCCCATACCTGCCTTGAAATCGTCCTCATATTTCTCTCTCATATCGAGATATTCTTTCTCCGAGAGAATCTGATTCTTTTCAAGCTCGGTGTCGCCGGGATCGGTAACTATATATCTTGAGAAATAGAGAACCTTTTCGAGGTCTCTGGGGGATATGTCAAGGATAAGTCCCATTCTTGAGGGAATACCCTTGAAATACCAAATGTGAGATACGGGAGCAACGAGCTCAATGTGTCCCATTCTCTCTCTTCTGACTTTAGCCTTCGTTATTTCAACGCCGCAGCGTTCGCATATTTTGCCTTTATAACGAACTCTTTTATACTTTCCGCAGTAACATTCCCAGTCCTTTGTGGGTCCGAAAATCTTTTCGCAGAAAAGTCCTTCTTTTTCGGGCTTTAACGTGCGGTAGTTAATTGTTTCGGGCTTCTTGACCTCTCCGTAAGACCACTCTCTGATCTGGTCGGGTGAGGCAAGGCCGATTTTAATTGACTCAAAGGTTATATTTTCCATTAAATCTTTACCTTCTTCCTTAAAATCTGAACTGTGAGTTTACTCGGTTAAAATTCATCGTCATTGAATTCGTCATCATACGAATCATCATCTTCTGTGATATATTCGTTGAAAGCGTCCTCGCCGAGTTCTTTTTCTGCATCCTCATCCGCAACATAGCCGTCATCGAGTGAAGCGTCGTTTACGTAGGACATATCTTCATTAGCGATAACCGGAGTATCCATCTCATCATCAAAGTTTTGTTTAAGGTCAATTTCGTTGTTGTCCTTATCGAGAACCTTGATGTCAAGAGCAAGAGCCTGAAGCTCTTTAACAAGAACCTTGAACGATTCGGGAACACCGGGTTGAGGAATGTTCTGTCCCTTAACGATAGATTCATAGGTCTTAACTCTTCCGACAAGGTCGTCTGACTTAACAGTAAGGATTTCCTGAAGAGTATAAGCAGCGCCGTAAGCCTCAAGCGCCCAAACTTCCATCTCACCGAAACGCTGACCGCCGAACTGAGCCTTACCGCCCAAGGGCTGTTGTGTAACGAGTGAGTAAGGACCTGTGGAACGAGCGTGGATTTTATCATCAACAAGATGGTGGAGCTTCAAGTAGTACATAATGCCGACAGTAACGGGGTTATCAAATTTAAGACCTGTTCTGCCGTCTGTAAGGATTGACTTACCATCCTCACGATAGCCTGCTTCACGAAGAGCTTCTCTGATGTCAGACTCGTGTGCGCCGTCAAATACAGGTGTAGCAATCTTTTGTCCGAGCTTTCTGTAAGCGAAGCCGAGGTGTACCTCAAGTACCTGTCCGATGTTCATACGGGAAGGAACGCCCAACGGGTTAAGAACTATATCAAGCGGAGTACCGTCATCAAGGAACGGCATATCCTCCTGCGGAAGTATTCTCGAAACAACGCCCTTGTTACCGTGACGACCTGCCATTTTATCGCCTACGGAGAGCTTTCTCTTCTGTGCGATATAGCAACGAACGACCTTGTTTACGCCGGGGCTTAATTCGTCTGAATTTTCTCTTGTGAAAACTTCAACATCAACAACGATACCATATTCACCGTGAGGTACTTTAAGAGAAGTATCACGAACCTCTCTCGCCTTCTCGCCGAATATCGCTCTGAGAAGTCTTTCCTCGGCGGTAAGCTCTGTTTCGCCCTTAGGTGTAACCTTACCGACAAGAATGTCGCCCGAGTGAACCTCTGCGCCGACACGGATAACACCGTTTTCATCAAGGTTTGCCAAAGCGTCCTCGCCGACGTTCGGAATATCTCTTGTGATTTCCTCTGCGCCGAGCTTGGTATCTCTTGCTTCGATTTCAAATTCTTCTATGTGAACAGATGTATAAACATCATCACGAACAAGCTTTTCGTTGATAAGAACAGCGTCCTCGTAGTTATAGCCCTCCCAGGTCATAAATCCGATAAGAGCGTTCTTACCGAGTGAGATTTCGCCGTTTGCGGTTGCGGGACCGTCTGCGATAACCTGTCCTTCTGTAACCTCTTCGCCCTCAGAAACTATCGGACGCTGGTTGATACATGTATCCTGGTTGGAGCGCATAAACTTAATAAGCTCATAGGTGTCAACGTCTCCGCCCTTGACTGCAACTTCAATCTTCTGAGCGTCAACCTTTACAACCGTGCCTGCACGCTTTGCAAGAATAACGGTACCCGAGTCAACGGCAGCCTTATATTCCATACCCGTTCCGACAATCGGGGAATCGGTTTTAAGAAGCGGAACAGCCTGCTTCTGCATGTTAGAGCCCATCAAAGCACGGTTTGCGTCGTCGTTTTCAAGGAACGGAATCATTGCGGTAGCAACGGAAACAAGCATCTTGGGCGATACGTCCATATAGTCTGCGTCCGAAGCGTTGACCTCAAGGAATTCGTCTCTGTGTCTTGCGGTAACCTTTGAATTTACAAATCTGCCCTTCTCGTCAAGGGGCTCGTTTGCCTGAGCAACCGTGTAGTTATCCTCGACGTCGGCGGTCATATATTCAACCTCGTTAAGTACAACGCCCGTCTGCTTATCAATCTTTCTGAAGGGAGCTTCGATAAAGCCGTACTTATTTATTTTTGCAAATGTAGCAAGGTAAGAGATAAGACCGATGTTCGGACCTTCGGGAGTCTCGATCGGGCACATACGTCCGTAGTGAGAGTAGTGAACGTCTCGAACCTCAAAGCCTGCACGGTCTCTCGAAAGACCGCCGGGGCCCAATGCGGAAAGTCTTCTCTTATGAGTAAGCTCCGACAAGGGGTTTGTCTGATCCATGAACTGTGAAAGCGGAGAAGAACCGAAGAACTCCTTGATAGCCGCCATAACAGGTCTGATATTTATAAGAGCAGAGGGAGTAACCTTATCGGGCTCCTGTGCCTGAAGAGTCATTCTCTCCTTGACAACTCTTTCCATTCTTGAGAAGCCGATTCTGAATTGGTTCTGAAGAAGCTCGCCGACAGAACGGATACGTCTGTTGCCGAGGTGGTCGATGTCGTCGGTAACGCCTACGCCGCAAGCAATGCAGTTAAGGTAGTTGATGGAAGCCATAATATCGTCAATGATAATATGCTTCGGAATAAGGTCGTCGGCACGGTTAGCCATTTCCTCACGAAGTGCGTCTTTATCGTCACCGCACTTATTGAGAACTTCCTGAAGAACGGTAAAGCGAACCTTCTCGTTGATACCGATTTCCTCAAGCTCGTCCTCTGTGAACATCGGAACATACTCGCCGATGTCAACCATACCGTTTGAGAATACCTTTACTTCCTCGCCCTCGGAATCGACATAAGCGACGGTAACGCCCTCCTGCTCGATTCTGTATGCAAGCTCGGGAGTAATCAACTCGCCTGCGTCTGCAAGGATTTCGCCTGTAAGCTCGCTGATAACGGGCTGTGTGACCTTAAAGCCCTCAAGTCTTGAAGAAATGCCGAGCTTTTTATTGTATTTATATCTGCCGACTCTTGAAAGGTCATAGCGTCTCGGGTCGAAGAACAAGCCGTCAAGATGAGCCTGTGCCGTCTCAAGTGTGGGCGGCTCGCCGGGACGAAGTCTCTTATAAACCTCGATAAGAGCCTGCTCTGTATTGATAGTAGTATCCTTTTCAAGCGTAGCCTTAATTCTCTCGTCATAGCCGAAGAATTCAAGGATATCGGTGTTTGAGCTGAGTCCCAACGCTCTGATAAAGGTTGTGATGTAAATCTTTCTGTTCTTGTCTATACGAACATAGAAAAGGTCATTCTGATCTGTCTCATATTCAAGCCAAGCGCCCCTGTTCGGGATAACGGTTGCGGAATAAAGCTCCTTACCGGTCTTGTCGTGAGTCATATCAAAATATACGCTGGGAGAACGAACGAGCTGTGAAATGATAACACGCTCAGCGCCGTTGATAACGAAAGTTCCCGACTCGGTCATAAGCGGGAAATCGCCCATATAAACCTCGTTCTCTTTGATTTCGCCCGTTTCCTTGTTAAGAAGTCTTGCGGTTACTCTCAAAGGAGCTGCGTAAGTAGTATCTCTCTCCTTACATTCCTTTACAGTGTATTTCGGGGTGTCATCCATTCTGTAATCTACGAAACTCAGCGCAAGATTGCCGGAAAAGTCTGTAATGTCCGCAACATCGCGGAATACTTCCTTCAATCCTTTGTCAAGAAACCACTTGTACGAATCCTTCTGAACCTCGATAAGGTTGGGTATCTGCATAACCTCATTGATCTTCGAGAAAGTCATACGGGTTGTTTTTCCGAATTTTTCAGGTTTGACATTCACCATAGGGCTTATCACTCTCCATCATTATTTTTATCTTAAAGGCTTTTTCACAAGCCCGGAGATTACTCTCAAAACGGTTAAATATGCTCTTGATTTTCAACGTATATTATGGTAAAATACCGTTACGTTAATAAATGAAAAGGCATACATTTCCATTCTAATAGCAGTTAATTATAAACCATTCATTCAACAATGTCAATAGATATTGTTGAAATATTTTTATTTATAATGTATTTGACCTATTTATTATGTAAACAAAGAAAAAGGGAGTTATAAAATGGGAAAAAACAAGTATGATTGGGAAAATCCTGCTGTCATCAAAAGAAATAAAGAGGACGGTCACGTTATAGCGTTCTGCTATGACGACGAAAAATCCGCACTTGAGAGAAAACCGTCGGATTACAAGGCTACTCTTGACGGCAAATGGAAATTCTATTGGCAGATGGGCATTGAGGGCTGCCCCGAGAGCTTCTATAAGCCCGATTTTGACGACAGCGAGTGGAAATACATAACAGTTCCGTCTGTTTGGCAGACTGAAAAGACAGGCAGCTTCCCCTACTATTACGCAAGCACTTTCCCCCGTGCTATCAGCCGTAAAAAGTCTAAAATTCCGTCAATCGACCACGATATGCAGGAAATCGGAATTTACAGAAGAGAGTTTGACCTGCCCGAGAATTTCTCGGACAAGGAGGTTTTCCTCCATTTCGGCGCTGTTAAATCTGCTATCGAGGTTTATGTTAACGGCAGCTTTGTAGGCTATTCTCAGGGTGCTATGACGCCTCACGAATTTGACATTACAAAGCATCTTGTACCCGGCAAAAACTCTGTTGCGGCAAAGGTTTACCGTTACAGCGACGCTCAGTACATTGAGGATCAAGATATGTGGCTGCTCTGCGGTATTTACAGAGAGGTTTACATTTTCGCAGAGCCAAAGGTTTGCCTGCGTGACTTCTTTATCACAACAGACCTTGACAAGGACTACAATAACTCGGACGTTGAGCTTGAGGTTCAGGTCAACAACTATCATTCAAAGGATAAAAAGGCAAAGGTTACGGCTTATATTGAAAGAAACGGCAAGAAAACTCCTATCGGAGAGGCAGAGCTTGTTGCCAAAAACGGTGTAAACAAGGTGCATTTGAAAACAACGGTTGAGTCGCCCGAAAAGTGGTCGGCTGAGGTTCCGAATCTCTACAACCTTGTTATCGAGCTTGACGCCGAGAAGCATTCAAAGGTTTATAAGTCAATCCGCTTCGGCTTTAAGAAGGTTGAAATCGTCGGCGAGAAAATTCTTTTCAACGGTCAGCCGATGATGCTTCGCGGCACAAACCGCCACGACTTTGACCCCGACCACGGCTGGGCAGTTCCGAAAGAGAGATTTTTGCAGGATATGAGCCTTATGAAAAAGGCAAATATCAACTCGATCCGTACTTCGCACTATCCCGATGACCCGTATTTCTATGAATTGGCAGACGAATACGGCTTCTATGTTATGGACGAGTGCGATATGGAGAGCCACGGCGTAAGGCGTAAAGGTGTGCCGGGCAGTAACCCTGTTTGGACTCCTGCGGTTGTCGATAAGATGGAGAGAATGGTTCTTCGTGACAGAAACCACGCTTGCGTATTTATGTGGTCGCTCGGCAACGAGGCAGGCGACGGCGAAAACTTCGTTAAGATGAAGGAAGCTGCGTTGAAACTTGACACAACCCGTCAGTTCCACTACGAGGGCGACTTTGACTTTACAAAGAGCGATGTTATTTCGAGAATGTATCCGCTTGAGGACACAATGAAGAAGCTCGGTAACCGTGAGCCTATTACAATCTCTCTTTATGATAACATTGCAAATCAGCTTGCAGCCGATTCAAAGCCCATTCCGAAAGAGGCTTATACCCGCCCCGTAATTCTTTGTGAGTATGCTCACGCTATGGAAAACAGCTTGGGTAACTTCCAGGAATATATGGACGATTTTGAAAAATACGAGAATATGTGCGGCGGCTTTATTTGGGACTTCGTTGACCAGTCCATTCGCTATAAGGCTGAGGACGGCGACCATTGGCTTTACGGTACAGATTTTGAAAAGATGGAGCCGAGAAAGCCCTTGCAGCTTCCGAACACAACCGCAATGACAGGCTCAAACACATATTTCTGCGCTAACGGTATCGTTGCTGCCGACAGAAAGCCCCACCCCTCATACTATGAGGTTAAAAAGGTTTATGCCGAGATGAAAATCAAGGAAAAAGACCTTGAAAATAAGAAATTCACTCTTATCAACAAGCACCTTTTCACTGACCTTTCCGAATTTGAAATCAAATGGGTCGTAAACGCAGACGGCGTTGAGGTTCAGTCGGGTTCACTCGGCACTGTTAAGGTTGCACCGCTCAGCGAAACCGAAATCACAGTTCCGTTTGACATAAAGGAATATGAAAACAAGGAATATGTGCTTATTCTTTCGTTCATCACAAAAGAGGACAAGCCTTATTGTGAAAAAGGTTATGAGCAGGCATTTGACCAGTTCATTATAAAGAAAAAGACCGATGTTGAAGAAAAGTATGAGCCGAAAGAGGTTTCCTACTCAAAGCACGAGGGCAAAATCGTTGTAAACGGCGACGGCTTCTCGCTTGTTATCAAGCACGGCAAAATTGTTTCTCTTAAATATAATGAAAAGGAATATGTCAAGACGGAAATCAAGCCTAACTTCTTCCGTCCGATTACCGACAACGACCTTTCAAACACAAACTTCGTTCCGTTCCTTATTCCGCTTCATCCCTATTACAGATGGCAGAAAGCTACGGACAAGTTAAGCGGTATCCTTTCGGGCGTTGACAAGAGAGAGGACGGCACACTTGAATTGAACTTCGAGTGGGATGTTCTTTCAATGTCGGGCGTTCGTTCAAAGCTCACTATCTATCCTAACGGCAAGATTAAGTTCTACTTAAAGGGTACACCCAAAGGCGGCGCACTTCTTCGCTTCGGTACTCAGTTCGGACTTGTTGAGGAATTGGACAATGTTAAGTGGTACGGCAGAGGCCCGCAGGAAACTTATCCCGACAGAAAGACCGGCGGTAAGCTCGGCATTTGGGAAAAGACCGTCAACGACCTTGAGCACCACTATATGCGTCCGCAGGAGAACGGTAACAGAGTTGATGTAAGATATGTTGAGATTACTTCACATGACAAGGAAAAGGGACTCAAATTTACTTCTCCCTGTGATACTCCTCTTGCATTCAGCGCTTGGCATTACACACAGAATGCACTTGAAAAGGCAACGCATATCCACAATCTCAAGCACACCGACATTACAACCTTTAACTATGACCTCGCTCAAATGGGCGTAGGCGGAGATATGCCGGGTGACGCACACGTTCGTGAGCCGTACATTCTTCACTCAAACAAAGAGTATGAATACAGCTTCACAGTTGAACCGTTGGAATAATAAATCCATAAACTAAACAAAGCAGGAACGAATTGTTAATTTGCTCCTGCTTTTTTATTGACATTTTAGTTCGTTTTATGTAAAATTATACGGCATTATTCAAAGAAAGGTTTTAGAAAATTATGTGGTTTTGGTTTTCATTGATTGCATTGTTCTGCTGGAGCGGTTCGGACTTGTTCTCAAAGCTCGGATGCGCCGATAAGTCGGACAAATACAGTCACTACAAGATGGTTACCGCCGTCGGCGTTGTTATGGGTATACACGCTATGTATTCGATTTTTATCGGCGGTGTTGAGGTTACGGGAAGCGCTATTCTTCGCTATCTCCCCGTTTCCGCTTTGTATATTATTTCAATGGCGATCGGATATATCGGCTTGCGTTATATTGAGCTTTCGATTTCCTCGCCTATATGCAATTCCTCCGGCGCTCTCGTTGCGGTTATCTGTCTTATCACAGGTCAGACGCTCGCAGTTCCCCAGTATATTGCGGTTGCACTCGTTTGTATCGCAGTTATCGCACTCGGTTTTGTCGAGGCTAACGAGGACGATGAATTGAGGGCGCTCAGACAGGAAAAATCCAATTACAAGTATTCAAAGTCAGCTCTTGCTATCGTTCTTCCGCTTATCTACTGCTTGCTTGACGCACTCGGAACATTTGCCGACAGCCTTGTGCTTGAAACTCTTGACGAAGATGTTGCAAACACCGCTTATGAGCTTACTTTTCTTATCTGCGGTATCGTAGCATTTATCTATGTTAAGTTCATCAAAAAGCAGAAGTATTTTCCGAAAAAGGAAGCTCCGAAATACGCAGGTGCGATTTTCGAGACGGCAGGTCAGTTCGCATATATCTATGCTCTCGCTGACTCTGAGCATGTTGCTATGGCCGCACCGATTATCTCGGCTTACTGCCTCCTCTCCGTTGTATGGGGCAGAATTTTCATCAAGGAAAAGCTTTCGTGGAAGCATTATCTCACAATCGCAATCGCAATAGTGGGTATTGTAATCCTCGGTCTTTACGACGCTTAAAAGCAAATTTATTAAAATCATATTTCAGATTTTGGGGGCGAACACAGTTCGCCTCTTTTTTAATTCGTTATGAATTGTCGGACAATCCTTGCGGTTGTCCAACAAAGCCTCCCTCTGACGAGGGAGGTGGGTTGCCGTAGGCAACTCGGAGGGAGAGAAAGCAATAAAAATCAAACTTTCGTTATCTCTCCCTCAGTCATTTTTCTTCGAAAAACGACAGCTCCCTCGTCAGAGGGAGCCTGAATATGCGGTTGTCCGTT
>DAVZHW010000027.1:0-8364 GCA_052273625.1 Candidatus Fimenecus sp.
GACAGCACCGAGATGTTTGTCGGAGCAACAAGGTAAAACAAAAGCTCGCCTTTATTTGTGGCGAGCCCGTACTTTGTAAATGTTTTAACGCCGATTAAATCCTGTACTGAGCGTCCTTTTTTCTTTTTCTGCTGTTTTGCTTTTTTTATCATAAGTCTGCTTACCTCCAGTAAAATTCTTGCTGTGTACTGATAAAATATCTTACTGCATATTTGATAAAGTCAAGCACTGTTGTTTCATCCATACGGATAGTTAAAAAGCCGTAACACAAGGCCACGGCGGCGGGAATTACAATTCTTGTCTGCACCAACATCACTATAGATAACAATGCGGCAATTCCCAATATACAAAAATCTTTCAAGCTCCAAAACCACAGATTTGCCGTAGCTCTCAAATTTTGGGGATACAAGTATTGTTTCATGCTGTTGTCACCTCGTTAAAATCAAAAAGCCACCGCTGTGAAAAGCGATGGCTCGTATCAGAAATTCTGCTAAAAATATTAAATTAGTCTCAATATGGTATTCTGAAATAATCAAGATATTTCTTAAATTTATCCTGTGCAGTAAGGCATGTATCTATGAGATACCCTTGTTCTTGTTTCCACTCTTTAAGTCCCCTGTAATAAAACAATTTTAACTCGTCATCAATAATAAACGGAACAATATTGTTCTTCAGACATTCCTTAAAGAGTATCAGTCTTCCCACACGGCCGTTTCCATCCTGAAACGGGTGGATTACCTCAAAATTATAATGGAATTCTATAATATCCCGAAAAGTTTTTTCTTTTTTACCGTTGTAGTCAGACAGCAGTAATTTCATCTTGTCAGCAACATCTTCAGGCTCTGCCGTAGAAATACCGCCGACTTCATTCGGCAGTCTTTTATACTCGCCGACCGCAAACCAATCTTTTCTTGAATCGCTCGTACCGCTTTTAAGCGTACGGTGAAGCTGTTTAATAAAAGCTTCGCTGACAGGCTTATTTACTTCATCAATTATCATATCAATACATTTGAAATGATTGGCGGTTTCAACAATGTCATCAACATTCAGCACATCTTTTTCTATGCCTATTGTGTTCGTTTCAAAAATATACCGTGTTTGATCGTGAGTCAGTCTGCTGCCTTCGATATGATTGGAATTGTATGTCAAATCAATCTGAATTTTGTGATAAATACCGCCCTTAACTTTTCCCTGCTTTTCTGCTTTCAAAAATTCGGATAAAGTTGTGGGGGATTCATTGTGCTTATTACTGCGTTCAGGTTTTACAGCGGTTTCGGGGATATTCCATGTTTTGCCTGTTAAAAACGCATCGGGAATACGGCCGTTTGCGCAATAATTGCGCACTGAACGCTCAGATATTCCCCATTTTTTTGCAGTGTCACTTACCGATAAATAGTTCATAAGCTACCTCCGTATGTGCTTACAGTATACTATATTATCGGCAAAATGTCAATCGATTATGCACTGCGAATTATAATATTATTGCCGATAACGGCAATTTATTTTCTCGTTGCTCTTGCTACCGAGCGAGTAAGATTGACCGCTGTTGTCGTTGCATGGACAACGCTCATCATATTAACCTTTACGCTTGAGTCAAGTCCGAACTGCTGTGCGATTCTCGGAACTTCGTTTGCCGCAAGCATTATTCCGAAACCTAAGAGCATATTATTGGGAAATGTCAAAAGTCCGAGGAATAACAGCGTTGTCTGCATAAATGCCGTAAGACAAATCGCTGCAACCTGTTTCATCCATTGATTAAAGCCGTCCGAATATCCTCTCGGAACGGAGAACATATACAGTGAGCCTACCGCCATTTGTATGAGCAGAATTCCGCCTCGTTTTATATTCGCAAAGAATATTTTGATTATGCAGTAGGCAAAGGCTATGAGCGCAAGAAGATTGAAGAGATTAAATGTTACTTGCGTTGATACCTCAAAACTTCCCTGCAATACGCTCATACTTTGTCCTGCAAGATCCATTGACTGTGTTCCTGCAAAAATTCGTGACAGATCGTGCGAAAATGTGTTTTGCAGACTGATACAGAATTTATATAACTCAACAGGGACAACGCCGATAAGCGAACAGGCGAAGAAACC
This sequence comes from Candidatus Fimenecus sp., assembly GCA_052273625.1. Lineage (GTDB taxonomy): Bacteria > Bacillota > Clostridia > Oscillospirales > Acutalibacteraceae > Fimenecus. Next base: position 2,097 of record DAVZHW010000027.1, read on the forward strand.
CTTCAAAATGTTAATCGCCGTTGTCTTTATATTCGCTCTGCCGCACTGATACTCTATCGCCACGTCGAATACGGCGACAACCGTGCCGGCAACAAAGAGCGACCAGCCGAACAGTGTAAACAGATTTATTGTCGCCTTTACCCAGTCAAGCTCGAAAATATCAGCGCCCATATTGCCCATAAGCGTGAAAAAGTCCGAAACCGCGCCGTAAATAGTTTCATAAAACCACTGTAGCATAGTGTTCCAGATTACATTGGATATCTGCTGTCCGAGCGTGTCAAACACACTTCCTATTGCATCTCCTAAACCGGGAATTATATCGCCTAACCAGTCAAAGATAGGTCATCACCTCCAATCGCACCGCTTGTTTTTTATAAAATCGTCCATATATACAGCGGTGCAGTAAGGGTAAAAATAAGGCAGGCAAACAGGATTGCAGGCGCGGCAAATTCAAACTGACCGTGCTTGCGGTACTCAAAATACGAAGTGCCGACCTTAACAAAAAACAGGATTGCCAATATCATATCCACTACGGGAAACACCACATTGTTGACTACCGTCTGTATCTGACTTTTGGCAGTATTCCACGTGCCTTCGATTGCACTTGCCACATCGCCCGCGGCAAAAGCAGGCACGGCGGAAGCAGCAAAAATCAGCGTCGCCATAACGGCACAGACAAGCGTTCTTGTCCATTTTTTATTCATCAGCGTTTTCCTCCTAACACTTTATTGATTTCATCTTCCCGAATTTTTCGGGTTTTCAAATTGAGGTTTTTACAGAGTGCAAGCTCTGCTTTCATCCCTTCGGTGATCTCAGCTCCAAAGAGCCACAGCTCGTCACAGAACCACAGTAAGCTGCGCCCTGCCGCCATACCGATTTCTCTTTCTTTAGATATATTGTCATTCAGACACAGGGCATAGAAATGCGGTACAACAGGAGCTGTACCGCACATTAACGCATATCGTGTATATTTTTTAACCTTTTGCAGATTTTCCTTGATATTACCGCCGAGGGGAGAACAGATATACACCTTTTTCACCGTTCATCATCCTTTTTCTGCTTGATTCCTATAATCAAGGAAGCAATCAAACCGCCCAGGGCAATGGCTGAAAGACCGATCCAAAAGCCGAGATTGCTGTCATCGCCTGTTTGCGGAATATCGGGAATAGGGGGCGTAATTTCGGAAACTCGGTCATTGACTGCTGTGATTTCAATAACCTGATTATTATCCTCAACGGTTATACGGTAAATATCATCACTCGGAAGATAATTGGGGGCAGGCTGTAATTCCTTTACAGTCCAATTACCGAATGGCACATTTTCAAAAACAAAAATGCCGTTCTCATCTGATGTTGCAACAAGAACGGCGTTTGCCTCCGTAAATTCAGTTTCATCACCGTGGAACAGTCCGAACATCGCATCAGCGATAGTTTCCTCTGTTTCACGGTCTATTTTCAATCCTTTAATATTACCGTAGATGAGATTGTTTTCAATAACTTTACCGTTATTGGCTTTGATTTTCACATTGGCAATTTCCTGTCCTGCATACACAAACTCCACAGGATATTTCGTGTCGGAGAGAATATAGCGGCTGTCGGTTGCAATTTCCTTGACATACAGCTTTGCGCCTACGGGAATGTCAGTCTTGAATATTGCATTGCCGTTTTCATCACAGTTTACAATTTCAATAAGGCTGTCTTTCGGGATAACCGAGCTGTCGTCAGCTTTTAAATCTTCATTTGCAAACAGTCCGAATTGTACGGAAAGGATTTCACCGTTATATCCAATTCCGAAGGTTTCGTTTTGCTCCAAAACTTTGGAGAGTGATATTTCTGCCCTTTGACGCTCGTTGCAAAACTCAGCAGATGTTTCGGTAATACTGATTTCCTGTCCCGCATAAGTCAGTTCTACAGTTTGTGATTCATCATTCAGTATCATTCCGTAAGGAGCCTTGATTTCACGGATCTCATATTTTCCGAGGTACAAAGGCTCGGTAACTGCTGTTCCGTTTTTATCTGTTGTAATTTTAGATACGATAGTGCCTTTTGCATAGCGGAGCGTACCGTCCAAAGTGTATATATCTTCGGAGGCGGTGATTTCGTAAACTGCGCCTTGCAAGCCCTTTACTGCGTATACAGGCTGATAAATACCGTCTGATTCTGTAACAGACGAGAACACCTCGCCCGATTTGCTGACAGTGATTTTACCTTTCTGCGCCGTATTGTGCTTTTCAACGGTTACAATGGTTTTGCTCCCGTCAACCTTAAACGGAACAGGCGTGCTGTCAAGAACATATCCGTAACAGGTGTTCTGCTCAATGATTTCGTAATTGCCGTAAGGAAGCGCTTCGGGCAGCATCAATTTACCTGTGATATCGGTGTAGTAGATGTCAATGTCCGCAGGCGTCGGATAATTGATATGCTGAACGATATATTCGCCTGTATCGGTATTCCTTACCTTAAAACCAATACCCGAGACAGGAATGATTTTTCCTGTTTCCGCATCTTTTTTTACGATCTCAATGAGTGATTTGAAAGTAGCATTGTTAATGATATAGCGGTAGATTCCACCGTCTTTATTGATGAAAACATCAAACGGCTTCATCATTTCTTTGCCCTCCCAACCCTTTGTCTGTCTGACGGTATATATGCCGTATGGCAGATCCTTTGACTACGCAAAGCCGTTTTCATCGCAGATAAGAATATCCCTTTCGGATTCCTTTGAAGCCTCATAGCCGCCCGAAGATTTTAGGAATATTTCAAACTCTGCGCCTGTTTCCGGCGTTTCAATCTGTGTTGAGCCGTCATCACAATGCTTGATTATGGCGATTTTACCTTTTTGCACGGTTTCAAGCGAGTCCAATTCCGTGCCGTTATATTCCGCCTTATACAGCTTGGATTCTGCACCTATATGCAGTGATTCCATATTAAGAAGATACCCTTCGCTCGGTGCGATTTCACGCAAAGTCCAATCAGAATCACAGACATAATATTTGGTAGTAAACTGTCCGTTTTCATCTGTTGTATAAGAGTCAATCAGCTGTTCGCCTTTGTAAATGCCGTACTTAGCGCCCGAAAGAGAAGCGTCGCCCTGTGGATTTCCTGTTTCTTTGTCTCTCTTGGTAACGGAGAGCTGCCACTTTTTGAGCGTGTTACTGAAATTCACCGTGGTTATCTGTCCTGATATAACGGTAATATGCTGTACATCCTGCGGTACATATTTTTCTTCCGTAAGTTCGGTTACGGTGTAAACACCGGGGATCAGGTTATCAACCTGAATCTGACCGCCGTTTGCTGTCTTTACGGTTTTGTCAACGCCGTTACCCTGAATACGGAATGAAATGCCGTCAACCTTGCCGTCTTCAGATGTCTTTACAATTTTGGCAGAGCCGTAAGAAGCCTTGATTTTCACATACGCTTTCACAGGATCGTTAACGGATTGTGCATAGGTCACCGTATCCTGTGAGCCTTTGCCGGGCGCATATATGCCGTCAGTCCAAGTGATTAAGCCTTTTCTCTGTGAGCCGTTCTTTTCGGATGTAACCGTAATTTCTTCTTTAGGCGCTGTCTTAGATGTTACTGTCAATTCGTTCCCGTTTACAGTAAAGGACACAGACGGCACATTGGAATGAAACGAATAGTTTGACAATACATTGTTTGAATCAGTAAGAACAGAGACATACTGGTTGCCGTCCCATTGCATTTCAATGGTTTTTGCCTTTCCTGTCGATCTTGCGCAAAAGGAAGGTACTTTCGTATGGTTTTGAACAGCTTTTTCGATATCCGAATAATGATTTAAAATCTGACTGCGTATCGGATTGTTTCCTCTAATAGAGTCCAATACTCTGTTACAGCTCCCCGTATCAACAAGGCTAAAATTTTCATCTCGTTCACCGACTATTGTTTCCCAAATTAACAGCTGAGTGGCTATTGCAAAGGAGAGCTTGTCAGCACCTGCGGCGTCCTGTGTTTTCCACTCAGTTGAAAGATTCCCTGTATAGCCGTACTGCAAAATTCTGCCGATAAATATCTTTATTTGATCACCGTCGATTGTTCGGTTGAATTCAGGCGGAAAATTATTCCAAAAGTTTTCATCCTTTTGTGTAAGGGTATCACCTGTATGCTGTCCTGTTCCGGGTTCAATGCAGTAGCATATTTTACCTGTATATGAACCTATAGCGCGAAGCGACATTGTACTCGATGCCCCGCCTGTGTGCCAGCCGTTCATATACTGCAAGGCTTCGTGTCCCCAGCCTGAACGGTTGGCGTCATTTCCTCTCGGGAACTGAACCATGTATATGTCAGCTTTTTCGCCGACGGCAGCATAAGCAGTAACTGCACCGAGCGATAAGAAATTTGAGAAGATAACCGTCAATGCCAAAAGCAAAGACAGACATTTTGTAAGACCTCTTTTTATCATTGATTTTCACCCTTTCCGAATAAAAAAGCGCACCGTATTTCTACGATGCGTTTAAGATGTGATTATTTTGTTTTATGCATAGCCTATATATATTTCATAAGAATTATGCGAGATTTTCTCTGCCCATATCCACACGTCCGTTATATCTTCATCTTTTGCATAGCGGTTGAGCCTGCTTTTTATATCCCGTTCGAGATATTTGCATTTTGCGTTTGCGGGGATCGGGTTATCCCAACAGTCAACAGCCGAGCTTTCAAGCCGTAAGCCTACGCTTTTGGCATAGTTTTGTGCGAAGGATATCCAATAGTTGATATCAAACTCCGGCTCCGTTGGCTTGGTTGTTGTTGGCTTTTCTACAGGCTTAGTCGGAGCAGGGGGTTCTGTTTGCTTTTGTGTGGGGGCTTCCGCAGGCTTGGCTGTCCCCGCATCTTGATGCGGTTTCGTTGCTGATGAATCAGAAACTTTTGGTTTTTGGTTATTGGCATTCATTGTGAAAGAATTCTGATTGTTTTTTTCTGTTGTTCCTTCGGGTTCGGTTTCAGCCATCGAATCGGGTTTAACTATATCAATGGATTCGGCATTGACATTATCGCTCGTATCATTGTCCGATAATATATCTGTCAAATCCGTCTGATTCGACCTGTCGGATTCGTTGGCTTTTATTTGTTCCTGATTTCCGCATCCCGTGAGGCTTAACAAGATGACAACGCTAAGGAGAGCAGATAAGATTTTTTCTTTCATAGTGAATCACCTCTTACCTACAAGGATAGCAAAAAATTTCAAAAAGTCCAGATAATTCAGTAAAACGCATAAAATTTCTACATGGACGGCTGAATATCTGCTGTTTGGGCTTCATCTTCGGACATATTATCCATATCCTGTTCCTCGCCGAGTTTCATTTCGTATGCTTCAATGACCTTATCAATCAGCTCATTACGAGCCTCAGCTGTAATCGGGTGGCAGATATCGCTGTATTCAACTTTTCCGTCTTTTTTGTAACTGTTGGATGGCATGGACACGAAAATACCTTTAACCGAATCAATTACCTTAATACCGTGAACCGCAAACGCACCGCCGATATTGACCGATGCATAAGCTTTAACGCTCGAATCGTCCTGCTCCACAAGATGGTCAATTCTCGCCGTGATATTCGGAAGTGCTTTCTTTTGTTCTTTTTTCTTTGCCATAATATTTTCCCTCCTGTTACATTGAAATAAAGGTAATGCCCATATCGGCTTCTACCTCGTCCTGACTGATATCTTCAATTTCTTTGAACCTGTCCATATATCTCGTCACCTCGCTCTCGGTTAATGATCTGAAGTTTTCGCCGTCATCGCCCACAACAAAGAATGTGCCTGCAATAATACTCATGCCGTTATGAATTCTGCGGTTGCCTTCTAAGCCTTTGAGCTTGCCTTCTTCATTGCAGACGATGATTGTACCGTCACCGTTATACACGGTTTCAATATATCCGTCCACAGCCTTTTGCAGTGCAGAAAGCTCATCTTTAATTTCGGTTACATAAGGCTCTTTATGTGGCTCGACCATAACAACTGTTAATTTTTCAGACATTGAAATCACCTCCGTTATCCATAGCTTGCTTCTCCGCCCAACGTACCGACAGATGCACCAAGGCTGCTCGTTGCTGTTCAGGTGACAGATTATTCAAAAAATCAAAGAGCGTAACCTCGTCATTTCTGACAACAGGCTGCGCTCCCTTGCAGTTATCACATATTTTCTCTCGCTTGACGATTACGCTTTTTCCGTCCTTACATTCTGTAAATGACAGCACATCGTTATATTTAAATCCTACACGCTGTCTGATTTCATAAGGAATTGTAATTCTTCC
>DAVZHW010000027.1:8464-25438 GCA_052273625.1 Candidatus Fimenecus sp.
CGTTATATTTAAATCCTACACGCTGTCTGATTTCATAAGGAATTGTAATTCTTCCACGTTTTCCAAGTATGCGAAGCAATTGTAGCATTCAGAACACCTCTCTTTCATCACAACTGTCATAACAAGGGCAATTCTCACAATCCTCATTACAGTCAATTTCACTTAACGGACAAGTTTCACAATCGTTATCACAGATAAAATTCTCGGTATCTTTTACTGTATTGATAATGATTTTACCGTTGCCGGCGCTCATCTGAATCACGCTTTCTTCTCCGATACCTGCTTCCGAGAGCATATCGACCGGTATGGAGAACAAAACATATTCGCTGCTTGTCATTTTTGTATTTTGCATGATATAATGCACTCCTTTAAAATTTTCTCATAATCAAAATTTGTGTTTTCATTTTCATTTTCAAAAAATGTTAACTGTTTCGGCTTAGCTTTTTCCCGTTCATACAAATCGTAATTGCCTATAAGCAGTTCTTTGAATTCTTTACCTGCCTCATACCGCTGTGCCATAGAATGAACACGGGAAAAGTCAAACATGGAAAAGCCGTTATACAGCTCACGGATTTCATCACAATCGTTATACGACAGCAGAAATTTACCCTTGATATTTTTCAGCGTGTCCCGCAGTCTTACATGGTCGTCCCAACCGAACCCAACCTCGTACATATCCTCGGTGGAGAAGTACGGCGGATCAAGATAGAAGAACGCATCGGGACGGTCGTAGTGTTTTATAAGAGTTTCAAAATCCTGATTTTCCACAACGACATTTGCCATACGTTCTTGCAGCTGAGAAATCAAGCCGAACAGTCTGCGCAAATCAAACGGCTGTGAGGCGTAGGATTTTCCGCTGCTTGAATAACTGAACCGCAGGAGTTTTAAGAACATTGCGGCTCTGCGTACATCATAATCAGCAGTAATTCTTTTGCGCATTTCGGTTAATTCCTCTGCTTCGGGCGGTGAAAACAAAATTTGAGTCAGTCTTAATTCTTCCGACAGAAATCTATCATCGAACTGCTCGTTTTCAAAAAAACGGCGCACAGCAATGAAATCCTCACGGGAATTCAGATGGCAAAAACCAAGTTCACGAATTACCGCCATTGTTCTTTCTTTCATACATCGGAACAGATTGGCTAAATTTCTGTCAAAATCGTTATATACTTCAAAGGGACAGATTTCGGGATTGCCGAGCAGAACACTGCCCGAACCGCCGAACACATCTATAAACCGACCGTATTGGGGCGGAAACAGTGCGTACAAAATATGCAGGATGGCAGTTTTATTGCCGACCCTTGATACAGGGGTTTTAATATTGATCACCTCACTTTTTTGCGAGGCATCAATTGATGTTAAAACAAAAAAGGCGGTACCAATTCTGTCTTAGACAACAATTGATACCGCCGATATATTTCTATTCTTTATTCAGTTTTGCCAAAATGTTTTGAATAGTTTGCTCATAGGAATTGATTCGGTTTATTTGAACACAGCAAAGTAGTGCAGTTGATATGCAACTGCCAAGCAATAAACCGGTAATTAGCATTGCTATTCCCATTTACATACCTCCAAACTCCATACCATCATCCATATTTTCAGTGACATTGTCACCGCCTGTAATATTTACATAGTCGCCGATAATGCAAAGTGCTTCTCCGTAGCTGCCGGATGAACAGACTCTGTCACGCATTTCTACCGCCTGTTCTGCCATACCGTTTTGACGAAGCGTTCTTGAAGCAATGCCGAGTAAATTGAAAACATTGCCATCTTCACCAATCAGCTTACAGTCAGGTTTTTGCTTTTCTTCGGGTATAAAGCCGCCGAGTCTGTTATCAACATAATCAGACATCCATTTTCCACTGAACTCGCTGTGCGTCTGTAATCGCCACATTGCGAGCTTGCCCATATCAAGCTTTACATCCTCAGAAAACGGAAACAAAAGATTGGTAAGACCTTCGTTTTCAAAAGTAAGACAGTTTTCAGCCTTGAATTTTGTTCCGTCACGCAAAATACCCGATTCTGTGAGCATATCATTGATACCGTCAACCCATTCCAGGAGGTCACCGCCGCAACCTTGTAAAATAAGACCTTCTTTGCCGTTCATTCTTCGAAGTTCTTCTGCTTGAATTTGCTTAATACTCATAACTGCATACCTCCGATTTGTTGTGATTCATTCTCAGTTTGTTCAAACTCGCCCCGCATATATTCGCCAATGGTCAGTTTATTTCCTATAAAATTAGGTTCTGTATCTTCGGTAAATGAAATATATCCCTGTTCTCCGAAATAAATCGGTTCATCTGTAATAACGGAGCCGCCGTGATTGACGCCAACCTTTGGTTCGATAGAACAGAATCGACTGCCGTCATCACTATGGCGCAGATGATAACAGCATAGTCCCTGTGGAATATCTGCGTTTGTCAGCTTATCATTTGTAAACAGAGCAGGCTTGCCGAAAAGCGAAATCAAATCATATTCACCATTTTCAATATTGATATATCCGGTTTCCGCTTTATTAAGCATTAAATCAAACTCGGCAGGGTCATAGTCCCAGATACGGCAGGCAAATTCAATGGCCTCTTTTTGGCTTTCAGTATAATATTCCTCGGTGCATTCGCCGTTCCTGTAATTTTTCCGTCCACAGTTTGCACCCAAATCTTCATCCGCCCACTCATGTTCAAAGGTAATATCGGAATACATTTCGGACAGTTTTTGCAATATGGGGTGCGGTGCTGACCATGCAGTCTGAAACCATAAGTTTTCACCTTTACTGTAATCAGTACCTTCCTCGTATCCGTAGGCATTCCATTTTGTACCCCAATTATTGATACTCCATTCGTACCAAGTAGGAACACCATAATTTTGAATATTATTCCAAGCGGTTTTACCGAGTTCCCATTCATCAAGTTTTATATCGCTGTGTGTATTTAAATATGCTTTTTCCGATTTTTCAAGATCAGCCGCCGATATATTCAAAATGTCGGTTTTTCTGTTTTCAAAAAGGCATTCACTAATAAATTCTTTATACAATTGTAATCCGTTGTTTGTTCGACTGCCTGCTTCAATATTCAAGCTTTCAGGCATAGGAATAATTTTATTAAAATCAATAGTTCCGAGCCCTAAATCATCGTTTTGAATTGCTTCAAGCATTTCACGGATTTGCTTCTCATTACCTTTTAAAGTAATAATATTTTCTATATGATTCGGCATTATCTTTTCTCCTGTTCATAAAATATTTCTTTAATTTTCTTCCCGATAGCAGAAATGACGGGTACGCTCACTGCGTTTCCCGCCATTTTGTAAAGCCGTCCGTCTTTAAGACCTGTGGCCTGTGCTTTATAGAATTGTTCATCCGTAAAGCCTTGAAGCCGCCAGCACTCAATTGGTATGAGCTTTCGGATTCTTCCCTTGTGCCATACGCCGTGTCTGTCCTGCGCTGTTATGGTGAACATCGGCTCATTGGGTTCTTTGATTCTGCGTCCTTGCTGACGGACGGTTTCACGGTCGGGCGTAAGGATTGCTCTCGGCTCGTCCGTAACAAGCACGGCCGAATGCTCACCTCTGTGATTACTGACTCCGCTGTCCTGTCTCGCTGTAATGCATCGGGCAGTATCGGTAATAATCGGGTCTGTATTCATATCAATAAAATACAGTCCCGTTTTACCGCCCCAACCGCCTGAACCCGCACACTGCGTACAGGCTACTCCGTTTGTTTCATAGACTCTCTGTCCCTGCGGTCCGGGGATAAGTTCCTTAAGATTTTCCGCATTGCCGCAGGTGAGAGGAAATATCCGTCCGGTACATCTTCCTCCAAGACTTGCGACAATGTACAGCCGCCTCCGCTGTTGCGGGACTCCGAAATGGGCGCTGTTATGCACACACCATTCGACACTATACCCCAGCTCAGTAAGCGTGGCGAAGATGGTAGTAAGCGTCCTGCCCCCGTCATGCGATAGCAGACCGGGGACGTTTTCCAAAAGAAGAAATGCAGGCCGTTTCGCTTCAGCGATTCGGGCAACTTCAAAGAAGAGAGTTCCCCTTGTATCGTCTTTGAATCCGAGCCGCTTGCCAGCAACTGAGAAACTTTGGCATGGAAAGCCTGCACAGACGAGGTCAAGTTCAGGCAGGTCGTTTGGATTAATGGTTCGTGCGTCTTCAAAATACAGTTCTCCTCTCACGTCATAAATGGCGTTGTATGCCTGATTTGCATATTTATCTATTTCACAGTGACCGATGCATTCAAAGCCACCAATCGCTTCAAGACCTGAACGGAAACCCCCGATTCCTGCGAACATATCAAAAAATCGGATTGCCATAGGGCATCCGACACCTTTCAGTTATCTGTTTTTCGTTTCACCTCACATTCCCATAACGGGAGCGTTCTCCTCGTCTATATCTTCATTTTGTTCCTCTGCAAGTTCTTCCGTTGTCAATTTGCGGAACGAATCTTCGCCGGGGACAATACCTAAGTGTCTGCCGTTATCAAAATCACAATGCAGAGTACCTATATCATCAACCACGCTTATAGTGCCTCTTGTATTGTCTTCGACAGGGTGGGGATCATCACCCATACTGATAAGCATTATCCTTGTACCCGGCGGGTAGTTGTCTTTCATACGCTGTACAAAGCGTCGCTCTGCTTCAAATTTGTTCATAATCTTGCAACTCCTTTTTTGATATATATGAAAAAAGCCAACCGTTATATTTCAAACGATTGGCTATGTATATATATGAAAAAAGGCAGATAGATTTTTGATTTCTATCTGCCTGATCTTATTGATATTATGCTGTATGGAGGTTCAAGTCCTGTTTGAATGGGATTTTTGCCGTTTGTCATCTATAAAACAATCTTTTAAAATTTCTTCATAAAAAACGAAAAAGCCTTGAAAAATCAAGGCTTTTTCGAGGGCATCTTTTTTGTTACCCTTTTATGGCAGCGGTATAAGGATTCGAACCTCAACATACGGAGTCAGAGCCGTAAAAATCACCTCTTAAAACCCACCGTTTTAAGCCATATTCGCACTTTTCAGTCTCTCAAAAATCTCTTTCATAAGATATTCTGAATAACAAACAAAATAATCACTATCAGTATACATAATATACACCGTCTCCGTGTCACGAGATGCCGACTAACAATACAAAAACTCGTTTTATTATTCAAATACATTCAATTAAAATATTTGCAGTGCCATATAACAATGAACAAGACTTTCTGTAAGAACATTATTCAAAATAATCGGGATTTTCATAAGCGTTCTTTATATCTTCAAATTCTTCGTCCAATAACCCGTTTAATTCGTCTTTATCAAAATATGACAAGTCAACAGAGTCAAGATCAATCCAATCGCAATACTGTTCATATGCATCGCCGGATTTTAATTTTATTGCTTCTGCCAATTGACTAAGTCCGTATGTTCCGCCGCAGTCATCAATTATCCCAAAGCCCTTTCCCGCAACAACACAGGGAATTTGACTTTGCTTAATATCTTTTTCATCCAATATTTTCTCAAGCTTAAGCTGGAAATTCCAATCGTCGCCGAAATCATAATTGACAACAAGTGTATCATCACCCTTTTCAAGGCTGACAGCATCTTTAACAAGTTCATTCGTTGCATCAAGAGGATTATCAAGGAATGAATCCTCATACGGATTCGGTATTTCATATGTAGCTTGAGGAATAGGTGAATTATACATCGGCTTTTCTATACTCATAAGATGACTGCAATCAGCTCTGAATATGCACAGAACAATGTAACCTAGGTCGGCAACAGTAATGTCGTCACCGACCAGAATGCGCCGCCACATTCTCGGCTTATAGTCTTTAAGTTCCACTGTAAATTGATAGATTTTCATAGGAATGCTCCTTTCAGATTTTCAATAAGTTTAAAACAGATTTTCTTAATTCTTCACTGAATTCATTTAAATCAGAAACTTCAATAACACCCTCTTGTATAAGAAAAACAAGATTGTCGATGAACAATGAAACGCTTCATTTCAATCAAAACGCCTTTGTGATTTTTATTATTTTAAAGTTTTTAAATATGCTTTCGGGGTCATTCCCGTAATTTTGCGGAATACATTCTGAAAATAGCTTTGAGAAGAAAAACAGAGGTATTCGGAAATGTCCAAAACGGAAAGCTCGTGATTCTTCAGCAATTCCTTGGCTTCATCAATTTTTCGCCGCTGTATATAATCGATAATTCCGATCCCCATTTCCTTTTTGAACAGAGCGGACAGATAATTCGGACTGACGCATAAATTTTCGGCTATCTTACGAACCGAAAGATGCGTATTCAAGTTTTTGTTGATATACTTTATACATTTTTCGGATATGGGCGAAAGATTATCAGGCATTGCCGCACCGCTGACAGCATTTGTATAATCAAGAACAACCTTTACAAGCAGAGAAAACATATCTTCCGTTTTATAATGCGTTTGCAGCATATCAATAAACGAATCACACATTGTAAAAGCTCTGTTCACATCAAGACCGCCTTCTATTGCTGTGCGGCAGGCAAGCGTTGTTATAGTAATAAAAGTTGTACGCATAAAATTTACAGAATCGCCTGACGGATTAAAGTTTGTATTAAGCTGGAGCATAGTTTCCACAAGATTTTTTGTGTCGCCCGTTTTTATGAGTGACATCAATTTCTTTTCTATATTAAAATATCCTGTGTAATCCTTGGGGCTTGGCGGTGTTTCTTCCTCAAAGCCGAGCACGATATTTGTTCGGTTTACACCACTCATATATATTTGCTCGGGTGAAATATGATTTCCGTTTATTATAAAGTTTATCATACAAAGAACCTTGCTGAAATGCACCAGTTCAATAACCGGAAGAGCTTTTATATATTCTTCAAGTTCGTCCAGCATTGACGCCGGCAGGGAAAAATCCAGAGCATAATCCGTTATTGATTTTCCGTCAGCTGGGGTATTAAGAACCGGACCTATGATATATGAAGTATGTCTGCTTTTGATAACACCGAAGCAACACATCATATCGGTTATGATAACAGTGATTTCCTTTTCGATCGGCTCCTTTAAATATTTGCTTTCAACAGCCGAAGATATATATTCCGCAATGCCGTTTTTGTTGCGTACTGACAGATATTCCGCAATGTCCAGGTTGTAAATCCATTTAATATAATCTAAAACACTTTTCATAATGTTAATATTTTATAATAAATAATAGAATTTTACAATACCAATTGTAAATTTTATGATAAGATTTTTAAAAATTAATGAAAGCGGGTCGGTTATGTGTATTGAAAAACCTGTAGTCTTAAGGATATGATAATTCAGCAAAAATTAACTGTACCCAATCGGATTTAGGAGGAAATTTTCATGAAAAAAATCTTATCAATTCTTCTTGTGTTGTCCATGCTGACGGTTTTTGCTTCCTGCGGCTTAAAGAAGGACGGTGAGGCGACAGCCGAGTCAACGACAAATGCATCTGCCGAAGCGACTGTACCGTATGTTCCTGCCGATTCTGACAATACGGGCACAACATCTGCAACCGAATCTTCAACAAAAAAGAATGATGTAAGCAAACCAAATGAATCCAAAGTGCCTGAAACCACCGAAGAAATCGTAGCCCTTTATAACAGCGCACGCAAGGCGACCAAGCCTGCGCCGAAAGGTAAGCAGTCTATGGCGCTTGAGGGAGACATTACAGGCGACGGTTTAATCGGAACATTAGGTCCGATTATCACAAAGGCGGCGAACGGCGGTCTTTCCAAAAACTCTAAAGAGACAGATTACATTCCCGCTTATGAATCAGCGGATGTAAAAGCTTCCGATGTGAAGTCTGCAACCGCAAAGGATGACGGCAACGGGAATATTGTGGTTACTATTTATTTTAACGACCAAAAAGACGGCGCCGACGGCGATGTATATAACGGCGGTCCCGTAGCAAGGGGTGTGGGCAGCATCGGAAGTATGTCGGAAAATGTAAGCTCTGTAGGCGGTACGCTGAAATCGGGTGCCGATACGATATCTGTTACATATACAGACGCTTATGCTAAAAATGTGGTGATCAACCAAAAAACAGGAAAGATTACCGGCGGGGAGTGGCACTATCTTACCGATGTATTTATCGGTGAGGCTACGGCACAGCTCGGCATCAGTCTTAATTTAAAAAATCTCAATGCAAAAATATCATATAAGGTTGTTATCTGACAGATGGTTTTTGTCGGCAAAAGCTTTTAATTCTGCTTTATCTGAAATTTTCAATCTTACATGCATGCGGAATCCTTGAAGACAGGGCAATTTTATAGTACAATAAATCATTAAATGAACAAAAAGTATTATGGAAATGAAGGCGGTTGTTATGGATTTATTAACCAAGGCATCTTACACGGGCGAGGCGAATGAAAGAGAAAAACGCAACCTTGACATTGCTTACAGAGCGGCGTTGGAAAGTATTGTCATGTTAAAAAACGACGGTGCACTGCCGTTTAAAACCAAAAGCGTCGCCGCTTACGGCAGCGGTGTATCTGTAACAATCAAAGGCGGTACAGGCTCGGGAGAGGTGAATGAAAGGCATAGCGTAAGCATTTTTGAAGGGCTTTTGAACAAAGGCTTTGCGGTTACGAACCGTCAGCTTAACGAAGAATATAAAAAAATGTACGAGCAGGCACAGGTTGACTTTGTAAAAAGCCAGAGAAAAAAGGTTTATACGCACCTTCCGCAGATGATGAGTATCCTGTTCAATCCGTTTCAGGCGCCCGAGTTTTATGAAATTACGGACAGCGAAATCTCGAAAAATCATACGGACAACTGCATTTATGTTATATCCCGTCAGGCAGGCGAGGGCGGTGACAGAAAGGCGGAAAAGGGCGATCTTTTCATCACCGATTATGAACGCAAAACCATAATCAAGCTTGCGACTGCTTATAAAAATTTTGTGCTGATCATCAATGCAGGCGCACAGCTGGATATGGCGTTTATTGACGAAATTGAGGGCATCAACGCAATACTGTTTATCTGCCAGCTCGGCACGCAGGGCGGCAATGCGGTTGCGGATATTCTTGCGGGGAATGTCTCGCCGTCAGGCAAGCTCGCAGATACATGGGCAATGCAGTACAGTGACCTGCCTTTTTCTGATGAATACAGTTATCTTAACGACAATGTAAAAGATGAATTTTACAAAGAAGGCATTTATGTCGGCTACAGATATTTCGACTCCTTCGGTGTTTCACCGAGATATCCATTTGGTTTTGGTTTGAGCTATACTGACTTTGAAATTACAAATGCCCAAGCGGTTAACAGCAAATCCAAAATAACCATTACTGCCGATGTTAAAAATATCGGCGCATGTGCAGGCAAAGAGGTCGTTCAGCTTTATGCATCTGCCCCAAACGGCAATATTGATAAGGAATATCAAAAACTTGTTGCATTTACCAAAACAAGTGAAATCAAGGCAGGCAACAGCGAAAGCATTACTGCCCAATTTAATATAACGCAAATGGCAAGCTATGATGAAAAGAGGGCAGCCTACATCCTTGAAAAGGGTGACTATATCATCCGTATCGGCAATTCTTCAAGAAGCACAAAGCCCTTTGCCGTAATCCATACAGACAGTGAGATCGTTGTTTCCAAGCATGATAACATTTTGCCTAAGGTTCAGGAATTTGAAGAGCTCAAATCCTCGGACAGAGCGGAAGAAAATACGGACAGCCTTGAAAAGATCCATTTAACACAGGCAGATTTTGAAACAACGGTATATGCATACAAAACGCCCGATGAATGCAAAGACGAAAGAGTACAGAAGATACTCAATACACTTTCGCCGAAGGATATGACAGACATCTGCGTCGGTATAGGTATGTTCGGCGGCGAGACAAGGTTTAATCTGCCCGGTTCTGTCGGCAACACAACCTCAAAATTTTGGGATAAGGGGCTTGCGAATGTGACGCTTTGCGACGGACCTGCGGGTATCCGTATTCAGAAACGCAGTGCCGTAGCAAAATCAGGCAAGGTGAAAGCGGTTGACAGCTCACTGGGTACGTTTGATTTGCTGATGCCTGAGGCGATACAAAAGGTAATGAAAGGCAATCCCGAAAATGACACAATGATTTACCAATACACAACAGCTTTTCCTGTATCTGCCGCGCTTGCACAGACTTGGAACACAGATTTGCTTTACGAAATCGGCAGGGCGGTTTATTCCGAAATGAAGGAATACGGTTGTACGTATTGGCTGGCGCCTGCCGTCAATATTCACAGAAATCCGCTTTGCGGCAGAAATTTTGAATATTACAGTGAGGATCCGTTCCTCGCAGGCGAAATGGTTGCGGCAATGACTCTCGGCGTTCAGCAGGAAAAGGGCTTTTATGTAACGGTCAAGCATTTTGCCTGCAACAATCAGGAGGAAAACCGAAATAAAATGAGCGCCCATTTGAGTGAAAGGGCATTTCGTGAAATATATCTTCCTGCCTTTGAAAGCGCAGTTCGCAAGGGTAAGGCAAAGTCAATTATGACAGCTTACAATATGATCAACGGCGTTTACTGCCCAAACAGCTATGATCTTTGCACAAAGGTGCTCAGAAACGAGTGGGGCTTTGACGGCGTTGTGATGACCGATTGGTTTGCGTCTATGCTCGGCAATGCAAGCGACGCACTTTGTATGAGCGCAGGCAATGACCTTATTATGCCGGGCGGCTCATTCTTTAAAATGAAGATTTTAGCGGGTATTAAAAGCGGTAAAATCACGGTAAACGACCTTCGCAGATGCTGTGCCAATGTCATTAAATCCATACTCGACTCTGATATTCAGCGGACATATATCGATAAGGCATAGCCTTATTATACTAAATCAGGAGGAAAATGATGCGTAATAGTAATATTTTAAAAAAGGTTCTATGCGTTATGCTCAGCATAGGTATATTATTATCGCTTTGCTCATCGGCTTTTGCTGCCGAAGACAAACCGACGCCTGTTATTGTTGTCAGCGGTATGGGAACATTTCCCCTTGTTGATGCGGACACAGGCGAAAGCGCATTCCCGATGTCAGCGGAAAGAATTTTGAAGAATATCCCTGAAATTACGCTGTCTCTCGGCGCATCGGTGGGTATGCGGGATTGGAGCATTATGGAAGAACACGGTCTTGCGGCTATTCACGATATGCTGGAGCTTATGCGGTGCGATGAAAACGGCAATTCGGTTTACAATGTTAAACCGACAACATTCCCCGAGCACGCAGGTCATTATCAGGAGACCTTCAAGGAATTCTCCAACGGCGAATCGGAAATGGTTGTTTCTTTGGCAGATAAGATCGGATGGGAAAATGTCTATTTTCATTACTATGATTGGAGAATGAGTCCGATCGACCTTGCAGACGACCTTGATGCGCTTATTAAAAAAGTGCTTTCGGAAACAGGAAGCAAAAAGGTTTCGCTTGCCGCTTTCAGCTTCGGCGGCACAATTGTTTCGTCATATGTGTATAAGTACGGAAATGAGAAAATTGAAAATCTGTTATACGGTTCGACTGCTTTTCTCGGAACGGAAATCGTCGGCGAGCTTTTCACCGAAAACCCGGATATCAATATAGGTAAGCTGCTTGAATACCTCAGCGCAATTATGGGGGACAGTCAGCTTTTATCGTTTTTATTCGGCGGCGGAACAGAGCTTTATAAAAAATACGGACCCGATTTTGCACAAAATTTCCTTGACGGTTTTGTAGAAGCATTGAAGCAGCCGCTTTATGCGCAAGTGTTTATGGATACTTTTATCTGCTTCCCGGGAATATGGTCTTTGATGCCGTACACTTATTATGAGGAAGCAAAAGAAAAAATGACGGCTTATACTGACCTTTCCGACAGCTTCATTGCCAAGACCGATGCATATATGGAGATTCAAAAGAATACGCCTGAAATGATATACAAAATGCAGGAGAACGACACGAATGTATATATTATAGGCGGTTACGGTTACAGCAGTGTCCCTGTTATTTCAGGCACTGAAAAGCATACGGATGCACTGATTGATACATACCTGATGACAGGCTATTGTACCGTTGCACCGTTCGGAGAAACCATTGACGACAAGGCATACAGCAAACCGTTTGTTTGTAACGACAAAAGCCATAATCACAAATCCACAGACGGCATTATTGACGCATCTACCGCAATTCTTCCCGAGCACACATGGGTGATAGATAATATGATGCATGTTGAATATACCTACGGCGGCGGTACGGGCGAGCTTGCAACATGGATCGTCACAAGCGATAAACCTGTTGATGTTCATACCGATGTAAGATATCCGCAGTTCACAAGGCTTGAAAGGGAAAGTGTAAGTCTGATTTCCCTTACCGAAGGCATAACAATCCCATCTAAAGAGGAAACCCCCGATGCAAGTACAAAGGTTCCTATTGATGTGGAAATCCCGAATACAGGTTCAAATGATAATTGGTTTTTTATTTTTATTGCCCGTTTAGTTAAAGAATTATTTTAATCTATGTAATTGAGAATCCTAAAGCGTATCCGCCCTTCTTTTCTGTCAACGACCAGAGCAAATAAACTCTGACGGATCGCTGGAGCGCCGTGCTTGAGGAGATAAATGGGTTTGTCTCAGATAATGTTGTGGAAATCAGCGTCGGCGGTCAAATGCACGGTTTTGATTTGTTGGATGAAGGCAGAAATATTTTCGCCCTGCGATTCTTTGAAACGGCACAAGAACAAGTGCTGTACTTCTCCGTTCCGCTGTGCTCCACTCTAAAGACATTCAAAAATACTCTACCAGTTTTTGTCTTTGTTTTTTATCAAAAAGTGGTCACATCAATTTACAACGCAGAATTGCAAGTCATATTTCTATCTTGACATCAAAATAAAATTTTGCTAAACTACATATTGTTGACAGAGGAAGTCAATGTTATACATATAACTGAATATTTTTTAATTTATTTATTGTTTTACCATTGAGTTAAAACTGATTTTTAAGTTTAATGAACGATAAAATTCAAGTCGGGCATTGAAACTTGTACATATTTACACAGCAATTCCTCACAAAAGGGAGTATTCTGTGTAAAGGTATGTGTAGGTTTCAGTGCTCGTTTTTTGTTTTGTCATTTTTGTATTATGAAGACTACAAGATATTAGAATTGAAGAAAGGGGAGTAAGCGGAAATGAATTCGATAAAAACTATGAAAGGAGGTTTGAAATGAACGGGAACTATTTTTTGTTACCTAACAATATTTTTGATAAAGGCTTAACGCCTATGGAGTTTGTAGTTTACAGTTTCCTTATCAGCAGAAAAGATAAGAATAATCAGAGCTATTATTCTGTTCCGCATATTGCTGAGCACTGCGGTATATGTGAAAATTCCTGCCGAAAGGTAATGAGGAATTTGACTGAAAAAGGTCTCGTATATGTTATGGAACGGTATATGGGAAATGCACAGCAAAGTAATATCTATACTGTCTGCAAAATATGAACCGCTTCCGGTTCATAAGATGCAGACAAACAATATTAAAAACCCCTGTCACAAAACTGTCGGCTGAATTTTAGGAGTTCTAAGGCAAGTGATAACGGAATAGAACAGGGACAAAAGCACCAATTTGAGCCGTTTGTGAGCAGATGCAGAGCATATACAAAACAGATGAATAAATCATATTGAAAGGTGCGTAGCACCGAATCACATCCGTCAGCAACGCGGACGGTATATGCGAGTTTCGGCTTTGTATTACGCTCGCAGATGCGGCGAAACAAAGCCAATGGGCTAAGCCCAAACCCCTACTTACCTTTTCTTTTCAACAAGAAAAGCGTAAGACAAAAGAAAAGAATTTTTAATCGAGGTGGAATTAACAATTAACGAACAAAACAGAACTGAAATATTGAATTTCAGAGTAACAAAAGAAGAAAAAAGATTGATTGAAGATAAGGCATTTATCAAATACGATACGCTTGCTCCGTATCTTCGTGACTGCGCGTTAGGCAAAGAAATACTTGTCATTCCAGGATTAAGCGGAATCCAAGATGAACTCAATGCAATCGGCAATAACCTAAATCAGTTAACCCGTGCAGTAAACAGCGGAATATGTTCTGCCGTTGACTTAACCGAAATGCGAAAGGAGGTTGCGTCTGTTTGGCGATTATTAAACTCAGCTCTGCAAAAATATCTGCTCGTATAGGCATCGATTATGTATGCAATAAAGAGAAAACACTCGGCAAATTGATAAGCGGTAAGGACTGTATGCCTGAGAGTTGCTACGATGAATTTGAAATGGTGCGGAATTATTTTAATAAGCAAGGGGGCAGAACCTACTACCATATGATTCAATCCTTTGCTCGGGACGATGACATTTCACCCGAAAAGTGTCACGAAATCGGTATGCAAATGGCTGAGCAATGCTTTCCGAATTATCAGGTTTTAGTCGCAACACACATTGATAAAAAGCATATGCACAATCATTTCATCATCAATTCTGTAAGTTACAGGGACGGCAAGAAGATGGATATATCGCCTCAAGACTTGCTTGACATCAAAAACTATTCAAATCAGTTGTGCAGAGAGAACGGATTTATCGTGACGGAAGCAAAGACAAGGCGAAACGAAAATCCGAAATGGAAACAGAATATTAAATACTGGGCAATCAAAATGATGCAGGAGTCATACAGTATGGAAGAATTCATTTGGAAAATGGAACTGCACGGAATTGATATTAAATACGATTCTAAGTACAAATATATGACCTACACCGATAATGCAGGCCGCCGTTGCAGAGATGCAAAGCTGTTTGACGAGAGGTTACTGAAAAAGAATCTTGAAATGTATTTTGATTTAGGCGGCTGCGATTCAATATTTGCAGAGGACATAATCACTTATGGAACACCGAAAACAGGAAACTGTACCGACGGATTGACGAATTCAATTATAGATTTATTATCGAATCTTCCGACGGTTGAAGAAAACGAGGATTACTATAACGGCGGAGTTGATGATATTGAGCTTGATAAAATCATTGAAAAAATGCGTGCTCACGGATTGAAAATCACAAAAGCACAGCTAATTTATTGCAGAAATGAATATGATAAGCAGGAACAAAACTTTGGATTATTTATGTAGGAGATAATATGAAGAAAACAAAATCAGAATTAAAAGCAATGGCAAATGAAATTGCATCGAAATACGGTTGCTTTCTCAATATCACTGAGGTCGGAAAGGTGCTCGGTATCAGCAGAGAAACAGCGAGGAAATTAGTATCAAATCTACCTTGTGCTGAGATTAGTAACACAAACAAATACTATGTTTACGACGTGCTGGAATTTGTATATAAATAATCTCAAAATTAGCTGGACTTGTCCAAATCTCTGTGGTAGTGTTGTCGTTGCCGCAGAGCAAAATTAAAATTCAAGGAGGTTAAATTTATGTACGAGTTATATGGCAAAGACGGCAAATTCATATGTTACCGAATGACAAAGCGAATTAAAAATAGTAATGGAGAGTACGATGTACTCACTGCAAGGTCAAAGAAAAGCGAAAAAGAATGCCGTAAAACTATGGATGATAAAATCCGGGATTACTACATTCAAAAAGAGGAACAGAAGCATAAAGGCGTATTTCCCGATATGCTGTTCAAGGATTTTGCTGACAACTGGTACGAACTGAATGTTAAGAATGCAGATTGCAGTCAGGTCAATAAAAACAATTACAAAAATTATGTTTACACGCATATCATTCCGTACTTTGCGAATTACAAACTATGCGAAATACACGAAGATGACTGTCAACGGTTCTTAAATCAGTATGTCGGTAAGAGCAAGGCGATGGTATCTAAGCTGAGAATGACTTTAAGGCGAATTATGAGAAAAGCAAAGAAGCAGAAACTGATTCCCGATAATCCTGCCGAGGATATTGTACTGCCGAGCGTTACGCAAGGCACACGCAGACCGATTACAGACGAAGAACGGGCAATGATACTTGAAACCGCGAAGACGCATTATGCGGGCGTAATGGTTCTGACAATGCTCTATTGCGGACTCAGACCGATTGAAATTCGCCGAATGGAATGGAGTTGGATAGACTTTAAAAGGTCAATTCTAACGGTTGGCAAATCAAAAACAGAAGCGGGGACAGGCAGAAAGATACCGATTCCGCCTCAGTTGAAAACGGCGTTAACGGAGCACAAGTTAAAAGGGCAGAATGACAAATATGTATTCGTAAAATACAAGAATAACAAGCTGCCGCTTGATGAAACTGCATTTTATCAAGCTTGGCATAATTTTTGCAGAGAAATGGACATCGCAAACGGTGCAAAGGTGTATAGAAATCAGATAACAAAATCAACTCTTGCGCCTGACCTTGAACCTTATCTGCTTCGTCACACATTCTGCACGGACTGCCAAGTTGCAGGCGTACCGCTGAATGTTGCGAAAGAGCTTATGGGACACTCCGACATTTCAGTAACAGCAAAAATCTATACGCACATGGTAGATGAAGTGTTCGAGCAAAACAGAAAAAGATTAGCAGAGTATGCTAATCAAAAGGAACAAAAAGCAGTAAACGAATAACACAAAAACTAAAGGCAAGGAATGAAAACTCCTTGCCTTTATCTCTTGAAAATCTCTCACCAAATTGGCGAGGTTTGGCGAGTTTGTGAGTCTCAGAAAGTCTCACAGAGGTCTGCTATGGAAAATTGCAGACAAAAACATAAAGTAAAAAAACACCTTTTCAGGTGCAAAAACGTGCCAAAAGGCGAAAGAAAATGGACAGTTCGTTATGAACTGTCCAACTTTGGCAGCGGTATAAGGATTCGAACCTCAACATACGGAGTCAGAGTCCGCTGTGCTACCGTTACACAATACCGCTATTTATTGTTGAGCTTTCTCAACTGCGAGAGATATTATACAACGAGAAAGCTCAAATGTCAACACATTTTTCAATCATAAATGAGATTTAGTAAATTAGGTGAATTAAAAAAATAAGTTGACCCCCACCGAAAACAACGGTGGGATGTTGACGTGACATCCTCATAGG
>DAVZHW010000028.1:0-23967 GCA_052273625.1 Candidatus Fimenecus sp.
GACGAGGGAGGTGGGTTGCCGTAGGCAACTCGGAGGGAGAGAAAGCAATAAAAATCAAATTTTCGTTATCTCTCCCTCGGTCGTTTTTCGAAGAAAAATGACCGAGGGATTTTATAAAATCATATAAAATCAATCTTACAATCCCTCCGCCTAACTTTACACAAGGGAGGCTGTAAATGTGATTGTCCGTGAATTTTGACACAATAAAAGCCTATTCAATAGGCTTAATTTCTTATTCATCCCATTTCAAATTGTGGAGCTGACCCTCGCAGAGAAGCTCAGGAAAATTCCACTGTCTTAACACCTCGTAGGTTGCAATCGCAACGGTGTTTGAAAGGTTAAGGCTTCTCGCTCTTTCGTGGTTTAACATCGGCATACGAACGCAGGTGTCGGGGTGGTCATAGAGCAAGCCTTCGGGCAATCCTTTCGTTTCTTTTCCGAAGAAAAGATAGCAGTTGTCGGGATATTTTACATCCGAATAAATGTGCCTGCCCTTTGTTGTGAAGAAATAGAATTTATCCTTGTGTTCTTTGTTTTTTTCAAGAAATTCATCAAGATTTTCATAATATGTAATATCCAATAGATACCAATAATCAAGTCCTGCTCTTTTGAGCTTTCGGTCATCAATCTTAAAACCCATAGGTCCTACAAGATGAAGCCTTGCGCCTGTCAATGCACAGGTTCTTGCGACATTGCCTGTGTTTTGCGGAATTTCAGGCTCAACCATTACTATATTTATCGACATTTTATACTCTCCCGAATTTTTTTATCTATTTTAACATATTTTTCAAAAAATAAAAGAACTATACAATAATTATTTTTCTGTTTGTGCAAAGAATATTAGTACATCACAAAAATAAAGAGGTGAAAACAATGAAAAAGCAAACGGAGAAGACAATGAAGGCTGTCGGTGCAAGCCTTGCTTTAGGCGCTGCCGTTGCAATGGCAGGCTCTGCTATGAACGACAATCCGATGAGGAATATGAAAAAGACGGCTAAAAAAGCTATGAACACTTTTTCAAATATAGTTGAAAATATGCAAAGTATGATGTAAAATCAAAGTAAGTCCGTTGCCGACGGTGACGGACATTTTTTATAAGGTGATGAAAATGAAAAAAGCTATAGCTGTACTTATTTCTTTAATATTCGTGTTTTTGTTATGCTCTTGCTCAAAAGAGCCGATCCCCGACGAAACAACTCCGTCAGACTCTTCCGAGATAATCACAGAAGCTACAACCGAGGAAATGAAAACGGAATTGCTTACAACGACTGAAAATAACAGCTCAAAATCAAATGTTTTGCAGGCAGGCTCGGGCTCTGCCGTGCTTCAAGACGGAAAGACCTACACCGGCAGAGAGCCGCTTCCCTGCGTTGAATTTAAGGTTACAGACCCCGAAAATACAAGGAATTTATCGACGGAGAAAAAAGGCTACGGCTTCGGTGTCGCAAAGGACGGAAAGCCGAATCAGGTTTCCGTAAACAATCAAAAATATTTTGACGAACACAATTTTAATGCGCTGTGCCTTGATACCGTTTCAAGTGAAAAGGTGCTTTATCTTACCTTTGACTGCGGATACGAAAACGGCTACACCGCAAAAATTTTGGATACGCTGAAAGAAAAGAATGTTCCGGCGGCATTTTTCTGTACCTTGCCTCAGGTAAAGCAGTATCCCGAGCTTATATCGAGAATGATAAACGAGGGTCATATTGTCGGAAATCACTCTGTTAAGCATCCGTCTTTCCCGTCGCTTACAAGAACGGAAATGGCACAGGAAATAAAGGGAATGGACGATTATTTGCGAACTAATTTCGGATATTCAGAGCCGTATTTCCGTTTTCCAATGGGCGAATATTCGGAAAGTGCGCTTGATTTGGTCGGCTCACTCGGTTATAAAAGCGTGTTTTGGTCGCTTGCGTATTCCGATTGGGATTTGAATAACCAAAAGGGTGCGGACTATGCTTTTAACACGGTAACGGCAAGACTTCATCCGGGCGCTGTGATACTTTTACACGCAGTTTCGCCCGATAACTCGAACGCTCTTGCTCAAATAATCGATTACGCAAGGGAAAACGGCTATGTTTTCAAGTCTTTGCGTGATTACGGTAATTGACATAGCGATAAAAATATAATAAAATATATATGTGAGTAGATTGAGCAATTACGGGGGCGCAGCAATGCGCCAATGAGGAAAGTCCGAGCATCACACAGCAGGGTAACGGCTAACGGCCGCCGAGGGCGACCTCCGGGAAAGTGCATAGAGATATACCGCCGTATTTATACGGTAAGGGTGGAAAGGCGAGGTAAGAGCTCACCGGGATATTGGTAACAATATTGCCAAGTAAACCCTACCCGATGCAACATCGACTGAAGTTGTCAGCTGGGCAGATACTTCGACGGATGGCTTGAGCGTATCGGCAACGGTACGAGTAGATAGATAATTGCTTTCAATGACAGAACTCGGCTTACAGGTTTACTCACATTGTTGAATTCGCCTCATACTATGTTATGGGGTGATTTTAATGTTAGAGGCGTTTTTTGCATCGATTTTTGTCGGATTGATACTTTTAGGCTTGCTTGCGCTGTCTTACGGGATAATGTTCAAGCTTTTAATGCCGAAGGGCAAGTACGACTATTACATAATTATTCCGTCGGAGGGCTGCGGAGAGGAGATAACTCAAGCGGCGTATTCCGCAAGGACAAAGCTTAACCTTATCGGCGATGAAAATCACGGAAGGGTGCTTGTTCTCGATAAGGGAATGAATGAAGCGCAAAGGCTTTCTTGCTTGAATGTTTGCAGACAGACAAACGGAATTTATCTTGTATCGGTTGAAGAATTAGAGGAATTGTTCAAATGAGTGAAGAGCTTAAAAACGAAATTATAAGCGGTACGGTTGAGGACATTAAGTTCAGAAACGACCAAAACGGTTACACCGTGCTTGAAATTGGCTGTGATGACGAGCTTATCACGGCCGTTGGCATTTTCTCGGGAATTTCCGTCGGCGAAACCGTTAAATGCTCGGGAAATTGGACTTTTCACAACACGTTCGGCAGACAGTTTAAGGTGGAAAGCTATGAGAGAAATATGCCTGCCACAACGGAACAGCTTTATAATTATCTCAGTGCAGGCGCGGTAAAGGGAATAGGTCCTGCGACGGCCGAGAGAATAATAGAAAAATTCGGAGAGCGTTCTTTTGAGGTGCTTGAAAACGAGCCTGAAAGCCTTGCACTTATAAAGGGTATATCCTTAGAACGAGCAAAGAAAATGTCGAGCGATTTCAAGAGTCAATTTGCCGTAAGGGGTATAATGATGAACCTTGAAACCTATGGAATGACTCCGAATGAGTGCATTAAGGCATATAAGCTTTTCGGCGTAAAAGCGGTTGAAAGAGTTATGGAAAATCCGTTCGATTTGTGCTTTTCGGGAGCCGGAATAGGCTTTGAAAGGGCAGAGGCGATAGCGGAAAAATTACCCAACGGAACAAACCCGTCATATAGAATTAAAGCAGGTATTTTACATATAGTTACTCATAATTTGTATTCAGACGGTCACACCTGCTTGCCGAGGGAAAAGCTTGTGAAAATTTCGGCGCAGTATCTCTCCGCCAATGAGGACACCGCCGACATTATGATTGACGAGCTTATAGGCGAAAGCAAGCTCGTTTCAAAGGAAATGAATAATAAGGAGTTTATTTTCCTTACATCCGTTTATCTTGATGAAAAATCAATAAGTAACAGAATAAAAGTGCTTTTGAAATTTCCTCCGCCCGAAAGAAAAACACTTTATAAAGAAATTGAAGCGGTTGAGGCTTCTCTGAAAATCGAATATGCCGAAAAGCAAAAAGAGGCTATTCAAACCGCAATAAATAAAGGTATGCTTATTTTGACGGGCGGACCCGGTACCGGTAAAACCACAACGCTAAAGGGTATAATTAAAGTTTTTGAAAATGAGGGTCTTGAAATTGCACTTGCAGCTCCTACGGGCAGGGCGGCAAAGCGAATGAGCGAGCTTACAGGCAAAGAAGCAAAGACAATTCATCGCTTGCTCGAAGTTGAATGGGACGAAAACGACAGAGCTGTTTTTCAGCGTAATTTACGCAATCCGCTTGATTGTGAAGTGCTTATAGTTGACGAACTTTCAATGGTTGACACAAGTCTTTTTGCAAGTCTTTTGTCGGCGCTTCCGTTTGGTTGCAGATTTATAATGGTCGGCGACTCCGATCAGCTTCCCGCAGTCGGCGCAGGCAATGTTTTGTCGGACTTAATAGGCTCGGGACTTTTGCCCGTTGTTGAATTGAAAGAGGTTTTCAGACAGTCGCTTAACAGCTTGATTGTCACAAACGCACATAGAATAGTCAACGGCGAGCAGGTTATAATCAATAAAAAAGACAGCGATTTTTTCCTTATGGAGAGAAGAAACGCTTTTGATACCGCACAGACGGTGGCAGAACTTTATTCCAAGCGTTTGCCGGCAGCTTACGGTTATTCTCCGTTTACCGATATTCAGGTTATATGTCCGTCCAAAAAGGGCGAAGCGGGTACGAATAATCTCAATAAAATGCTCCAAGAGCTTGTTAATCCTAACGAAAAGGGTAAAAATGAAATAACCGTCGGATTCAAGGTGTTCCGTGAGGGCGACAAGGTTATGCAGATAAAGAATAATTACAATATCGGCTGGGAAAAGGGCAAGGACTCGGGCGAGGGCATTTTTAACGGAGATATCGGCATAATCGAAAAAATAGACAACAGAAACGAATGTGTAATTATCTGCTTTGATGATGACCGCAGAGCAACATATATGAAAGATCAGCTGATTGAATTGGAGCTTGCTTATGCCGTTACCGTACATAAAAGTCAGGGCAGTGAATTTAAGGCGGTTGTTTTGCCGATAATATCTGTAATACCGCAGCTGAAATACAGAAATCTTCTCTATACCGCCGTTACAAGAGCAAAGGAAAAGCTTGTTATTGTCGGAAACTCGGGAGAGGTCTTTGAAATGGCGCAAAACGATAGAAAGACACGTCGATATTCTGCGCTTAAATATATGCTTTTGGAGAATGAGAATGAATAAGGACAAGCTTAAAGCCTTTGCTGTCAGCATTTTCTTTCCGAAGCGGTGCAGATATTGCGGCGAGCTTATTCGCTATGACGAAACTCTGTGCGAGGAATGTAAAAAGGGCTTGCCTGTAATCGAAGAGCCCGTTTGTTACGATTGCGGTATGAGTAAATCGGATTGCGATTGCAAGGGCAGAAAGCACTTTTACAATTCGATTATCGGCGCATTTTATTATGAAGGACCTATTCGTAAAGCGGTGTCGAGAATGAAATTCAGCGAAAAGAAGTTTATGTGCAAAATTATGGCTGAGGATATGTATAATGTCTTTTTGAGAGAGTATGCAGACACCGAGTTTGATTACATTTGCTATATTCCGTTTACCGAAAGCAAGAAGAAAAAGCGTGAATTTAATCAGGCGGAGCTTTTGGCAAATGAGCTGTCAATTCTTACCGGAATACCTGTGCTTGACGCTCTGGAATGTATATATGACACACCGTCCCAGCATTCTTTATCGGGTCTTTACAGAAAAGGAAATGTGTTTGGTATCTATGATGTTAAATGCAAGGAGAAAATAAAGGATAAGAATATTTTGCTTGTTGACGACGTCAAAACTACGGGCGCTTCGCTTGATGAATGTGCAAAGATGTTGCGTATTTTCGAGGCACAGAGCGTCAGCTGCATTACCTTTGCCGTGGCACACAGAAATAAAAACGGTGTTGACAGTTAGGGATAATGTTGCTAAAATACCTGTTGAGGTGTGAAAATGAATAAGACAGAACGCAAGGCGGTTGTCGTGTTTTTTGAGATACTCGCCGTTGTAATAATAATAGGGCTTATTGTTTTAGGCACTAATGTATTAAAAAATCGTTGGCATAAAATTGATTTTAATGTTACTAAAATCGTCGCACAAAAAGTTGAGGGCGATGAAGAATTGTATCATATTACGGTTGACGGAACTGCTGACACTTGGTTTTATGACTTTAACACATATAAGTTCAAACTTGTAGCAGGTACTTCGGGATATTATATTGCAAAGAACTCTCCCGATACAGCATATATAACTGTAAATCATAACCATTCTGCTGAATTTACTTTGAATTTTGATACAGTCAGCCTTGATGATATAAAGAACTATACTTTTTATGGCAGAAGTATTTATATTAATGGAAACAGCAAAGAGGGCACGGATATAAGAATGTTTATGTCTGAATATGTCGATAAGCTCGAAATAGTAGAATAAATCGGTTGACACTTTGTGTTACTAATGATAAAATACTCTTAATTTGAATATTAAACACAGTGAAGAAGTTAAGATTCGCTCCCACCGTTTCAGAGAGTTGCCGTTTGGTGCGAGGCAATACAGCGTGTGTTTCGTCGTCGCTTCGGAGTGGTTTCGCCGATATTTAAGCGAAAACGGCTTATTACCGTTAAAAAATATTAAAGAGGTCGCTTTGTACGGCAATTTGAGTGGTACCACGGAATTTTTCGTCTCATACTTTGTATGGGGCGTTTTTTATTTTATAAAGGAGATGCGATATGTCAAAAGAACTTGAAAAACAGTACAATCCCAAAAATGTCGAGGAACGAATTTACGGCACTTGGGTTGAAAACAAATATTTTCACGCAAAGCGTGAGCAGGGGAAAGAAACTTATACAATAGTCATTCCGCCACCCAATATTACAGGTCAGCTTCATATGGGACACGCCCTCGATAATACATTGCAGGACATTCTTATCCGCTATCACAGAATGGCAGGATACGATACCCTTTGGCTTCCCGGTACAGACCACGCTTCTATTGCGACGGAGGCTAAAATTGTTGAGGCTATGCGCAAAGAAGGACTTACTAAAGAAGATTTGGGCAGAGATAAGTTCCTTGAAAGAGCTTGGAAATGGAAGGAACAGTACGGCGGAAGAATTATCGAACAGCTCAAAAAGATGGGTTCTTCGTGCGACTGGGACAGAGAAAGATTTACTCTTGACGAGGGTTGCAGTGAGGCTGTACGAGAGGTGTTTGTTCGCCTTTATGAAAAAGATTTGATTTACAGAGGCAACAGAATGGTTAACTGGTGTCCTCATTGCAATACATCAATTTCCGATGCCGAGGTTGAATACGAAGAAAAAGATTCTAATTTCTGGCATCTTCTCTATACAGTTAAGGAAACGGGAGAGAAGCTTGAACTTGCAACAACCCGTCCCGAAACAATGCTTGGCGATACAGCGGTTGCAATAAACGGCGACGATCCGAGATATGCTCATCTTCACGGTTGCCATGTTATTTTACCGCTTCTCAATAAGGAGATACCGATTGTTTGCGACGAGCATGCAGATATGACAAAGGGAACAGGTGTAGTTAAGATTACACCCGCACACGATCCGAATGACTTTGAGGTCGGACTTCGTCACGACCTTCCGATTGTCCGCACATTTACCTATGACGGTTATATGACGGGAGCTGCCGACAAGGCTGAGGCTGACGAGCTTCGTGCATCGGGCAAAATCGCACAGAATGAACCTGAGGTGCTTGATTGCGGTAAGTATGCGGGTATGACTACTCTTGAAGCGAGAAAAGCAATTCTCAAGGACCTTGAAGAGGGCGGATATATCAAAGAAATCGAACCTATCAAGCATGAGGTCGGAACTTGCTATCGTTGTCATGCAAGCATTGAACCTATGGTTTCAAAGCAGTGGTTTGTCAGAATGGAACCGCTTGCTAAACCTGCTATTGAGTCGGTTGAAAAGGGCGAAATCAAGTTTATACCCGAGCGCTTTACAAAGAACTATATGAACTGGATGCGTGGCACAAGAGATTGGTGTATTTCACGCCAGCTTTGGTGGGGGCACAGAATTCCTGCTTGGTACTGTGATGATTGCGGTGCTACAACAGTTTCAAAGACCGATATTGACACTTGCCCCGAGTGCGGCGGTAAGCATATAAATCAAGATCCCGATACGCTTGACACATGGTTCTCTTCGGCTCTTTGGCCTTTCTCAACTCTCGGTTGGCCCGAACAGACAGAGGATTTGAAGCATTATTATCCCACAAATACTCTTGTAACAGGCTATGATATAATCGGCTTCTGGGTATCAAGAATGATTTTCTCGGCACTTGAATATACAGGAAAAGCGCCGTTTGATACAGTTCTTATTCACGGTCTTGTCCGTGATGCGCAGGGCAGAAAGATGTCCAAGTCGCTTGGTAACGGTATTGACCCGCTTGAAATTATTGACAAGTTCGGCGCAGATGCATTGAGATTTACTCTCGCCACAGGCAACAGCCCCGGAAATGATATGAGATTTTCCGATGAAAAGGTTGAGGCAAGCAGAAACTTTGCAAACAAGATTTGGAATGCGGCAAGATTTATTCTTATGAATCTCGGTGAGGACGAAAAAGCGCCGCACATTCCCGAAAATCTTGCGATTGAAGATAAGTGGATTTTGTCACAGTACAACGAGCTTATCAAGGCTGTTACAGAGTCGCTTGAAAAATATGAGCTCGGTCTTGCGGTACAGAAGCTCTATGACTTTATTTGGGATGTATTCTGCGATTGGTATATCGAGCTTGCTAAAATCCGTCTTAACGGCGAGGATGAAAGCGCAAAACAGACCGCAAAGGCTGTACTTGTTTATGTAATGAGCAATACCCTCAAGCTTCTCCATCCGTTTATGCCGTTTATAACAGAGGAGATTTGGCAGACGCTTCCGCACGACGGCGAATCAATTATGATTTCAGAATGGCCGAAGTATTCTTCTGACCTTGATTTCAAAACTGAAGAGGCTGAAATGCAGAGAGTTATGACCGCTGTTAAAGCTGTTCGTAACAGAAGAAGTGAAATGAATGTTCCTCCGTCAAAGAAAGCACAGGTTCTTATTGATACTCCTTATGTTGACACCTTTACAAACGGCGCAGAGTTCTTTACAAAACTTGCTTCTGCAAGTGAGGTTAAGATTGTTCCCGGATATGAGGATGATTCGGCAGTTACGGTAATTACCGCTGACGCTAAGATTTATATTCCTATGGACGAACTTGTTGACTTCAAAGCAGAGCTCGAAAGACTTGAAAAAGAAAAGAAAGCAGTTCAAAAGGATATTGACTTCATTTCAAATAAACTCAACAATCAAAACTTTGTTGCAAAAGCACCTGCAAAGCTTGTTGATGAGCAGAGAGAAAAGCTCAAAGCATACACCGAAAAAATGCGTATGATTGACGATTCAATCGAAAAAATCAAATCAAGATAAACGAATTGCCACGGGATTTTCCTGTGGCAATTTTATTGTAAAAAATTCTTGCAATACATAAAACAATGTGATAAACTATTTTTGTATTAAAATTTTTCTTGTTAAGGAGAGGGTTCCAATGGCAAAATTAAAGGATATCGACAACGCTGCTGCCGAAAAGGGCAAAGGCCTTAAAACTCTTTGGCAGTTTGTAAAATTCATCTTTGTTTCACTTATCGCATTTGTTGTGCAGACATTTTTACCGCTTCTCATCAAATTGTTTATGAGCGACGAATTGCTTACAAGAAGTTATGATATTTGGGGCATTTTCAAATCATCTATTGACGCTAAAACAGGTGCAATGCTTGGCCTCGGTGTGTTTATTGCAGCCAATGTTTCAAATGTTATCGCACAGATTGTTTCATTCTTCATCAACCGTGAAAAGACTTTCAATTCTGACGCTAACATAGCTGTAACGCTCCCGATTTACATAGTTTTCACAATCGCACTTATTATTTTTTCGGCTTGGCTTTCAACTAAATTTATTCCGTTCTTCACGGGTGTAACAGGTTCTGCCGATACCGCAATGGCAATTTCAGGTGCGTTGTGCGGTGCTGTTCAATTCTTTATTTATTTTCCGTTTGATAAGCTTCTTTTCCCCGAAAAGAAAGAAGATAAGGAAAAAAAGACTGAAAAAGAAAGCAAATAATTATAAAACCGTTAAAGCGACTTGAAAAAGTCGCTTTTTCTTTGCCTTTGGTGTTGTAAATCAATTTGAAATTTGGTACAATAAAGAGAACACAAAATTTGTAAAATAGGTGGAAATTATGGCGAATACGCTTATTGTAATAGAAGGTCTTGACGGAAGCGGAAAATCAACACAGATTGAGCTTTTGAAAAAGAGATTGACAGAT
The DNA here is from genome assembly GCA_052273625.1 of Candidatus Fimenecus sp. Taxonomy (GTDB): domain Bacteria; phylum Bacillota; class Clostridia; order Oscillospirales; family Acutalibacteraceae; genus Fimenecus. The sequence goes on from DAVZHW010000028.1 coordinate 10,186, forward strand.
AAAGGAATTTCTGTAAAACAGATTAAATTACCCGATTATGACGACGATTCAAGTATGCTTGTGCGTATGTATCTTTCGGGCGAGTTCGGAAATAAACCCGAAGATGTAAATATTTTCGCAACATCTTCATTTTATGCGGTTGACAGATATGCAAGCTACAAGCGTCATTGGAAAGACGAATATCTTTCAGGTACGGTTATTTTGGCTGACAGATACACTTCGTCAAATGCCGTTCACCAAACAGTTAAATTGCCGAAAGATCGGTGGGACGAGTATCTTTCTTGGCTTACCGATTATGAATATAATAAGATGGGTATTCCGAAGCCTACCGCTGTAATTTATCTTGATATGCCCGTTGAAATTTCGCAAAAGCTTATGTCAAAGCGTTATGACAATGACGAAAGCAAAAAGGATATTCACGAGGCTAATGTAGAATATCTCAAAAAATGCCGTGAAAGTGCAATGTTTGCCGCAGAAAAATTCGGTTGGTCGGTAATTAAATGTTCTGACGGAAAAGAACCGTTATCAATCGAAGAAATCGGTAATAATATTTATGAAAAAGTCGTAGAAAAAGCAGGAGATTTTTTAAGTGATTGAATTTAAGAAACCCGATATTACAGATTTAGCTTGGGTAAAAAAAGCGATGGCAGAGTCGGAAGAAATATCTTGTGAATACTGCTTCGGAAATTTATATATATGGTCGCAGGTGTATAACACTACAATTACCGAATATGACGGTATGTTCCTTGCAAAAAGTGAGTCGCCAAAGGGCGTTTCGTTTCTTTATCCTTGCGGAAAGGGAAATAAAAAGCACGCTATTGAAGAACTGATTGAAATTTCACACCTTGAGGGTAAAAAGCTTTCAATGTACAGTCTTTCGGAAAAATCGGTCAGGGAATTAAACGAGCTTTTCCCCGATAAATTTGAAATTATCCCGACAAGAAATTATTACGATTATATCTATAATTCAGAGGATTTGTGCGAGCTAAAGGGCAGGAAATACCACGCAAAGAGAAATCATATTTCATATTTCAAGAACAATTTTAATTGGAATTATGAAAGAATAATACCCGATAACATTAAAGATTGTATTGCAATGAATAAAAAGTGGGAAGCGCAAAACGGTGACAGCGTCGGACTTAAAAATGAACTTGACGCAATAAGCAGGGCGTTTGACAAGTATTTTGAACTCGGTTTTACAGGCGGACTTATCAGGCGGGACGGCGAAGTTGTGGCTTATACATTTGGCGAGCCGATAACAAATGATGTTTTCTGTACCCATGTTGAAAAGGCTTTTTCTGATGTTCGTGGGGCGTATCCGATAATAAATCAGCAGTTTTGCGAAAATGAGCTTATGTCATATAAATATGTAAACCGTGAGGACGACACGGGCGACGACGGATTGAGGCAGGCGAAATTGTCTTATAATCCCGCAATCTTGCTTGAAAAATTTGACGCAGTGTTAAAGGAGTAATTGCTTTGTTATACAGACTTGCCGAAAAAGAGGATATGAAAGCCGTTTGCAGCTTGTGGCAGCGTGTTTTCGGCGACTCCGATGAGGCGTTGAATTTGTTTTTTACTACATTTGACAATACAGAAAATGTACTTTTATGTGAAATTGACGGCAAGGTTGTTTCGATTTTAACGCTTATTGAAACAAAGATTGTTTCGACCGATAATGAGTATAACGCATATTGTGTTTATGCCGCCGCAACGGATGAAAATTATCGAAAAAACGGTATAATGTCGGGACTTTTATCCTATGCTTGCAAAATCGCAAAGGAGCGAAATGCACATTTCCTCTTTTTGAAGCCCGCTAACGAAAAACTGTTTTCTTATTACCGAAAAAACGGCTTTCAGGACGCCTTTTACAGAGCTGAAAGGCTTGAATATAAAGGCGATGAAAAATACGGTTATTCTTATGTCCTTTGGGACGAAAAAGCAATAAGCGTTGATAAGGTCTATTCGGAGCTTAATTCTTATGAAACCAAAAACGGTTATCTGTGCTTTACGGCGGAGGGTAAAAACATTACGGTTGATCATTTTGTAAGCGAAAATATATTCACTTTGCTCGATGAATTGAAAAATGATTTAAAGCCCGAAAAAATATATGTGAATTTACCCTGTAAGGCAGACGAAATAAAAAAAGAAGTTACGGGAATGATAAAACCCTTAACCGATAAAAAACCACCCGAAAATATTTATCTCGGAATTACATTGGAATGAGGCGTAAATATGATTTATTTGTTTTTGGCAAACGGATTTGAGGAAATTGAAGGCTTGACTGCTCTTGACGTTTTGAGAAGAGCAGGCGAGGAGGTTGTGACCGTAGGCGTCGGCTCTGAAAAGATAGTCGGCTCGCATAAGGTTCCCGTAATCTGCGACACAACCGTTGATAAAATTGAAAAAACAGATGATATAAAAGCCGTTATTCTACCCGGCGGTATGCCCGGTACACTTAATCTTGAGGCTGACAAAACGGTTCAGGAATATATTGATTTTGCAAATGAAAAGGGCGCACTTGTATGTGCTATATGCGCCGCACCGTCAATTTTAGGACATAAAGGAATTTTGCAGGGCAAAAAAGCTGTTTGCTTCCCCGGATTTGAAAAGGATTTGTTGGGAGCAGAGGTTTCCGATAAAGGCGTTGTAAGAGACGGAAATATAATAACCGCAAAAGGTATGGGAGTATCACTTGAATTTGGACTCGAAATACTTGCGGTATTACAGGGAAAGGAAAAGGCTGACGCTATAAAGGCGGCGGTTCAATCAAACTGAAATCAAGTGAATGACATCAGACCGTTAAAGCAGAAGCTTCGTGCCGAGTCAAAGCAATACAGAAATGAACTTTCAAACATTGAAAAAACAGAACTTGACTCGGAAATATCAAATCGTTTGTTCAACACTTGGCAGTATAGAAATTGCGAGGTGCTGTTGACTTATGTTTCAACTGAAATTGAGGTTGATACAAGGGCGATTATTTCTCGTGCGTTGGCTGACGGAAAGCGTGTTGCGGTGCCGAGGTGCATTGATAATACACGGTTTATGGACTTCTATTTTATAAAAAGCTTTGATGACCTCGAAAGCGGATATATGGGCGTGCTTGAGCCTATTCCCGAAAAATGCGAAAAACTGACAGATTTAACAAGTGGACTTTGCATAGTTCCCGCACTTATGTTTGACCTTTACGGATACCGTTTAGGGTATGGAAAAGGATATTACGACAGATTTTTATCAAATTTTTGTGGCGAAACGCTCGGAATATGTTATAATAGATGTGTTAGGGAAAAATTGCCGCACGGCAAATTTGATAAATGCGTTGAAATGATTATCACACAAAGCAGAATTATAACCGTTAAAAATGCGAAAGGAGGCAGTGCGAAATGAGTAATGACGAAAAAAAGCCGTACAAGCGTGTCAGCAGCGACGAGCAGGCTTATGACGATTTGTTGAGCTTCTATTCCTCCGATACAAAGCCGCACAGACCTTCTGAACGCTCAAGCGCTCAAAGTGCAAAGACACCTGCTTCAAGACCTGCAAGCAATAACGCCAAAAGCTTTAAGCTTGATATAAAGGATATTGACAGCGAGTTTAATCAGCCTGTCAGACGTGCACCGGTTAAGCGTGAGCAGTCGGCGCATACTCAAATTTATAAAAAGCCTGAGCCTGCCGCTAAACGTCTGACACGGCACAATTCCGAAAAGCCTGCCAATAAATCGGCAGATGAGTATGGAAAAATTGATTTAATGCCCGCTTTTGAGAACGACAGACGTTATAGCCCAAAAAGAGAGGCGGTAAAGCCCGAGTATAAGAGCGAGCCGCAGAGGCAGGCTGCTCCCGAGAGGAAAAAACCTGTACAGAAAAAAGCAAGTCCGTTTTCAGGTAAAAAGAAAAAACCGCAGGGCGACGTTCCCTACAAAAAGCCTGAAATCGTGCATGATGAAAACGGCAGGGCGGTAATTGTCAAGAAAAATGAAATTCCGCCTAAAAAGAGAATAGAGCTTTTCTTTAAGCAGAATAAAAAAGCGTGGGTGCTTATTGCCGTTTGTATTGCGGCGGCGGCACTTATTTCAACCTATGCGATAAGCTGTATGAACGATATTCTTGCAATCGGCAGGGACAGCGAAACCGTTGTAACCGTAAATATCCCGGCACAGACGGACACAAAGGGCGCAATAGACATTCTCAAGGAAAATAAGCTTATAAAGCATAAATATTTTTGCAGAATTTGTGCGAAAGCGCTTGAGTACAGAGACGATAACTATTTGACGGGTATTTATTATCTTACCGAGTCAATGGGACTTGAAAATATGCTTTCATCCTTTAAGAAGCCGACCGTTACGGGAGAAACTGTAACGCTTACCTTCCCCGAGGGATATACTGTCAATCAGATTGCCGAAAAGCTTGAAAAATACGAGGTTTGCTCGCAAACTGCTTTCTTTGCTACCGTTAGGGATGTTGACTTTAGCACCGAGTATTCGTTTATCGCTCAAATGGATAATAAAGATAAGCGCTATCAGGTGCTTGAGGGTTATCTTTATCCCGATACCTATGAATTCTATATCGGCGAAAATGCTTCGAGCGTTATTCGTAAGTTCCTTGATAACTTTAAGAATAAGTGGACCGACGAATACCAAGCACAAGCTGACAAAATCGGTATGAACATTGATGATGTAATTACTCTTGCTTCTATAATTGAGAAGGAGGCTTACGGCGCAGACCAAATGCCGCTTGTTTCCTCGGTATTCCATAACAGACTTAAAAAGTCGGGAATTTATCCGACTCTCGGCTCCGACGCTACAAAGGAATATGTCAGCGAGTATATTTCAAAAAGCGTTACGAACTCTGCGGAGCTTGGAAGCTATCAGAAGAATTACGATACCTATAAGTGTGCAGGACTTCCCGTCGGTGCTATTTGTAACCCCGGTAACGATGCCATAAAAGCGGCGCTGTTCCCTGCAAACACAGGCTATTACTATTTCTTACACGATAACGACAAGAAGATTTATCTTGCCGCTACGGACTCGGAGCACAACCAAAATTCACTTGCCGCATTAAAGGCGAACAGTAAAAAGACTAAGTAAATAAGGCGGAGACATTGCTCTCCGCTTTATATATAACAGGAGAAAAATATGACGAGACCCGAATTATTGGCGCCGGCAGGCGACAGAGAACGATTTGATGCCGCTTTAAGCGCAGGAGCTGACGCAATTTATGTCGGTTCAACTCTTTTTTCGATGAGAGCCGCACCGAAAAATTTTGATGCAAACGCTTTGAGAGAAATTTGCGAAATCGCACATAAAAAAGGTGTGAAAATATATCTTACACTCAATACCGTTCCGACAAATGCTGAAATAGATATGCTTCCCGCTTATATCAGAAGCTCGGCAGAGGCAGGAATTGATGCGTTTATCGTGGCGGATATAGGCGTGCTTTCATATTGCAAAAAATATGCCCCTGATGTAGATGTTCATATTTCAACGCAGGCGGGTATTGTAAACTATTTATCTGCAAATGAATTTTATAATCTCGGCGCAAAGAGAATTGTTACCGCCCGTGAAATTTCGCTTGACGATATAGCGGAAATCAGAGTGAAAACACCGAAAGACCTTGAAATTGAGTGCTTTGTTCACGGCGCTATGTGCGTTTCGTTTTCGGGCAGATGTCTTTTGTCGCATTATCTTGTCGGCAGAGATGCAAACAGAGGCGCTTGCGCCCAACCGTGCAGATGGGAATATGCGCTTGTTCAAAAGGACAGACAGGGTCATTATTTCCCGATTGATAACAACGAAAACGGAACATATATACTAAACTCCAAGGATATGTGTATGATTGAGCATATACCCGACCTTGTTAAAGCGGGAATTGACAGCTTTAAGATTGAGGGCAGGGCAAAATCCGCTTATTACACCGCTGTTATCACAAACGCATACCGTGCGGCGATCGACGGCTATCTTGAAAATCCGAGCGACGACTACAAGCCCGAGCAATGGATAATCGACGAAACGAGAAAGGTAAGCTACCGTGAATACGGAACAGGCTTTTTCTACGAAGCACCGAGGATTGACGCTAACGTATCCTATGAGGGCGGCTATCGCAGAGAATGGGACGTTATGGCGGTTGTTGAGAAATGCGAGGACGGATATATTTACATTGAGCAGAGGAATAAATTCTCGCTCGGCGATACTCTCGAAGCACTTGAATTCGGCAAAAAGCCCGTATCCTTTGTTGTTACGGAAATCATAAATGCAGACGGCGAAAAGGTTGAGAGCGCACCGCACGCAATGATGAAGGCAAGGCTTAAATCAGACCTTGTTTTTCCGCAGGGTACGCTTCTTCGTAAGCAGGCGGATTGATTATGGGTATGCGGTTTATATCCGAGCTTGCAGAACGCATTTCCCTTGATAAAACAGCATTTGATAAGGCGATATATGAACTTGAAAACAACCTTGATGATGTGCTGTATATCAAAGAAAACGCTTCTCTTAATAATATGAAGCCTTTTGTCAAAGCCTTGAAAAAGGACAGGGGAAAAGGTGCGTCCGTGTGTCTTGCGGCGGCACTTTTGATAAGTGAGGACGCATATAAACAATACAAAAAGCTTGGTATTTCCGACGAGGTGTTCTATGACACGTTCGGCGATATTTCCGTATGGGTAATCACCGCAAAAAGAGAGGAAAATATCGACGGACTTTTAGAGGTTTGGTGGATTAGGCACATTTTATATCTCAATATGTTCAAGCTCGGCAGAATGCAGTATCAGTTTTATAAAACCGATTATATTTTATCGGGCTTGTCTCCGCTTCAAGCTCTCAAAGCACCGATAAAGAACAAAAGCAGGGTGCTTAATATCCATATTCCCGAGGGCGCCCGTCTGGACTATGTCGAATGTGAAAAATCTGTTTTGCTTGCAAGAAATTTCTTTTCCGAATATTTCCCCGAGTATGATTACAAGGGCTTTGTCTGCGACAGCTGGCTGCTTGACCCGAGAAACGCAGAGTTTATGAGCGCCGACTCTAACATAATGAAATTTTCAAATTTGTTTTGCACGGTGTTAAAGCCTCATAAAAACAATACGGAGATTATACGCAGGCTTTGGGGAAAGCAAAACGAAAAAACCGATTTTTCTCTCTTGCCGGAGGATACAGACTTGCAGAAAAGAACAAAAAAATATTTGCTCTCCGGCGGTAAAACAGGAAACGGATACGGATTTATTCTTAAATAAAAATTTACACCTTTGCCAATAATAAGGCAGAGGTGTTTTTATGTATAAACGCATTGCTGAAATGTTTTTCGTCTTTTGTCTGCTTTTGGGCGTGCTGCTTGCAAGATTGGTTATTATAAACTCAACCGATACTCAATCAGCATCAAAAGTTTCAAATTCAATGAGCATTACCGCTGATATAAGCAGAGGAACAATATACGATTGTAATATGCAGCCGCTTGTGAACGAGGATAAAAGCACTTATATTGCAATTAAGCCGTCAATTTCGGCACTTTCGCAGGCGAGTAGTGTGATTTTATCCGAGGAGCAAAACAAGGCATACGAGCGAATTTCGGGCGGAAAAATAGGTATTGTAAAGGCAGTTGGCAATTTCTCTAATGAAAATGCCGTAACCTTTTCAAAAATAAACCGCTATCGGGATGACGGACTGTGCGTTCATTTGATAGGCTATACGGATGCAGACGGTAACGGGGTCAGCGGTATTGAGAAATACTATAACGATTTATTGAAAAAAAGCTCGGGAACTATTAAAATATCCTGTCCCGTTGACGCAAAGGGCAATATCTTGTCGGGAGGAGAAATTAAGGCAATCAGCGACGGATACGGAGCCGCCGCAGGGCTTATGCTGACTGTCGATAAGGATATTCAGAAGGTGTGCGAGAAAGCTTTGAGCGAGTTTTCAATCGAAAAGGGCGCAATAGTCGTTTTAGATGTTAAAACCTCTGAAATTAAGGCTATGGCAAGTGCTCCGAGGTTTAATCAGAATGCCCCTGCCGAAAGCCTGAACGATGAAAACGGTGCGTTCATAAACAGGGCGATTACGCCTTATTCGGTGGGCTCTGTCTTTAAGCCGATAACCGCTGCGGCGGCGATTGAAAACGGAATACCACAAAGCACCGAGCTTACCTGTACGGGCTATGCTACCGTCGGTTTATCGGAGTTTGGCTGCCATAACCGTTCGGGACACGGTACGCTTAATATGTATTCTGCAATGGCGCAGTCGTGCAACCCGTATTTTATAAGCCTTGCTATTATGACGGGCAAGGAGAGCATCTGCTCTTTGGGAGAAAATCTCGGCTTGGGCAAGGAAATCGAACTTTGCGACGGCTGGCTTACTCAAGGCGGAATTATGCCGAGCGCCGAAGAAATTATGTCCTCGCAGGACCTTGCCAATCTATCGTTCGGACAAGGCAGACTTTTGGCGTCTCCGCTTCAAATGACGGCGGTGTATGCGGCAATAGCAAACGGCGGAGTTTACCGTGCGCCAAGTCTTATGAGGTCGATTATAGACAAAAACAGGCTTGAATATATGAGGGCACAGCTGCCTTTTTCACGCCGTGTTATGACCGAAGAAACGGCAAAAAAGGTCGGAGAGCTTTTGAATTTTACAACGGAAAACGGCAGTGCGAGTAAGGCAAAGCCCGATAATATGCAAATTGCCGGAAAAACCGCTACGGCACAAAGCGGACAGTTTGACTTAAACGGAAATGAAATAACGCAGTCTTGGTTTTGCGGATATTTTCCGTACGAAACTCCCAAATACGCCGTAACAATCTTAAAGGAAAACGGCAGGGGCGGCTCGTCGGACTGTGCGCCTGTGTTTAGATATATTGCGGAAAAAATAAAGTAAAAAAACACCTCTGTAAGATATAATCCTACAGAGGTGAAATTTTGTTTAAGCAAGTTTAACCTTTTCCCAAAGTGAAGCGAGATAATCAAGCATATCCTGATCAAGATTGTGGAAGTATTCACATTTAACTTCTTTTTTAGGATAGAGAACTTCGCTGTCCTTGTAGTCGTATCTGTCGTCCGAAAGAACTGCCGTGTTCGGGCAAAGGTAGCCGAGATAATTTGCGTTTGCAAGTGAAACCTCAGGCTCACACATAAAGTTTATGAACAACTCCGCCGCCGCCTTGTTCTTTGCGTTAGAGGGGATGCACATAGCGTCGATAAAGATGTTTGTGCCCTCGTCGGGATAAACAAACGCAAGGTCGGGGTTTATAGCTGCCATTGTAAGATAGTCGCCTGCATAGTAGGGAGCGATAGCAGCCTCGCCCATTTCCATTTTGTCAAATACCTCGTCCATTACATAGGACTGAATAAGAGGCTTTTGCTCGATAAGCTTCTTTGCAGCCTCATCCCACTGTGCTTTATCGGTTGAGTTTACGCTGTAACCTAAAAGGTACTGTGCTATGCCGAAAGCGTCTCTTGAATTGTTGAATGTAAGGATTTGTCCCGAATACTTTTCGTCCCACATAACACTCCAGCTTGTCGGTGCTTCATCAACCATAGTTGTATTGTAGATAAGACCTACCATACCGCCTGTGTATGCAACCGTGTATTGACCGTCGGGATCGAAATATGCGTTTTTGTATGACTGAGAAATGTATGAAGCGTTCGGAACATTTTCAAAGTTAATGGGCTGAAGCATATTTTCTGAAATCATTCTTGCAATCATATAATCGGAGGGGATAAGCACATCATAGCTTACGCCGCCGCTTTTAAGCTTTGAATACAAGTCCTCGTTAGAGTCGAACATTGCATAGTTTACCTTTATTCCGGTAAGCTTTTCAAACTCCTTTATAACGTTGAGAGAGCCTTCTGAGCCGTCGGAAATATATTCGCCCCAGTTATAGACGTTTATTTCCGTGCCCTTGAGCTCGGGAACGTCATAATTGCATTTTAATGCGTCAACATTAAGCTTTTCGGATGAATTTACGCAGCCTGAAAGCGCAGTTATGCTTAAAAGCATAACAAGGGTCATAATAATACTGATAACTTTTTTCATTTATTTTTCCTCCTGTAAAAATCAAAACTCTTGCTTGCTTTGTTCCTTCTTTTCGCTTCGTACCTGCATAATATTCATAAGCACAAGCAACACGAGAACGGCAACAAAAATAAGTGTAGAAAGGGCGTACATATCGGGCTTTACCTTCTTCTTTGTCATTGAGAAAATGACAATCGGAAGCGTCTGAAATTTAGGTCCGCTTACAAAATAGCTGATTATAAAATCGTCAAGCGAAAGTGTAAACGCCATTATAAAGCCCGTTATTATTCCTGAAGATATATTCGGTAAAATAACCTTGAAGAATGCCTGAACGGGTGTACAGCCGAGATCCTGTGCAGCTTCAGCAAGATGTGTATCTGTCTGACGAAGCTTTGGAAGCACCGAGAGGATAACATACGGCAGGTTGAAGGTAATATGCGCAATCAAAAGCGTTGGGAAGCCCAATACGTCCGACATTCCGACAAGCTTACCAACAAATACGAAAAGCAGCATAAGTGAAACGCCTGTTACTATTTCGGGATTCATCATCGGTATATTTGTAACCGTGAGAATTGACGACTGAAGCCATTTCTTTTTAATATTGTTAATTCCCACAGCCGCCGCAGTACCGATAACTATTGAAATAACCGAGGAAACGACAGCTAAAACAAGCGTGTTCCTCAATGCGGCAAGGGTAGTCGTGTCGTTGAATAACTCGCCGTACCATTTGAGCGAAAAGCCCGACATAACGCTTGTGCTTGCAGAGGAATTGAACGAAAGCACGATCATAACAAGCATGGGCGCATAAAGGAATATCATTATAAGTGCAATATAGAGTTTGGAAAGAGCCTTTTTCATATGATTATCGCTCCTTCCTCGTTGTCGGCAAATTTGTTCATAATAATCATACAAATAATTATCATAACCATAAGCACCAAAGAAAGCGAAGCGCCGAGATTATAGTTGTAAGCCGATTGGAATTGCATTTCAATCGAGTCTCCGACAAGCAGATACTTACCGCCGCCGAGCTTCTGGCTGATATAGAACGTGCTGACTGACGGAACGAAAACCATAGTAATTCCCGAAATTACACCGGGGAGGCTTAACGGGAATATTACTCTTTTGAGCACTCCGAAGGAGTTACAACCGAGATCCTGTGCCGCCTCAACAAGACGGTAATCGAGCTTCGACATAATCGAATAAATCGGCAAAATCATATACGGCAGGAAGTTGTAAACCATACCGAGTATAACCGCACCGGGTGTGTTTATCATATGAAGCGGACCTATGCCGATTTTAGAAAGCAGGGTGTTGATGATGCCCGTGTTCGCAAGAAGCGTTATCCAGGAATATGTGCGTATAAGAAAATTCATCCACATAGGAAGCATAACAAGCATCATAATCGTACGCTGCTTCGACATACTCGAACGGGACATAATATATGCCAACGGATAAGCGAGCACAAGGCAAATAAGCGTAGCGACAAAGGCGTACCAAATCGAGCGTATAAAGGTTTGCGAATACGCACCGAGAGCCGTTATGTTAGCCAAAGTCCAATCGCCGTTCCTGTCTGTAAAGGCATAGTAAACAACCATTATCATAGGTGCGATTATGAAAAGCACAGACCAAAGCAAATAAGGCGCATTGATAAACGATTTAACAGCAGAGGATTGTTTCATTATTCTTCTTCCTCCGTAACAGTCGGGTCGGAAAGCTCGTCGAACTCCTCACTGAACGAACTGTAATCGCCGTAAAGTCCCGAATATTCGGACTTTTTCATTATGTGCATTTCGTCGGGCTTTATGGATATACCGATAGTATCGCCGACTTCGCTTTTCTGCGTTGTCTGTATCATCCACTTAAAGCCGTCGATATCAACGATAATTTCATAGTGAACGCCCTTGAAGGTAATCGAGGTAACCTTACCGCTGAGCATACCCTGACCCTTTGGAAGAACGTCAATATCCTCGGGTCTGATAACAACGTCAACAGGCTCATCCTTTTTGAAGCCCTTGTCAACGCATTGGAAGCGCATACCCGAAAATTCAACCGAAAAGTCCTCATGCATAACGCCGTCAAGGATATTACTCTCTCCTATAAAGTCGGCAACGAAAGCGTTTTTCGGCTCATTATATACATCAAGAGGTGTGCCAATGTGCTGAATTTCGCCGTTGTTCATAACAACGACGGTATCGGACATTGAAAGCGCTTCCTCCTGGTCGTGTGTAACATAAATAAAGGTTATGCCCAATTTCTGCTGAATGTTCTTAAGCTCAATTTGCATATCCTTACGGAGCTTCAAGTCAAGCGCACCGAGCGGCTCGTCAAGAAGAACGACTCTCGGGTCAACCGCCAAAGCTCTTGCTATGGCAACTCTCTGCTGCTGACCGCCCGAAAGGGAGTTGATATTTCTTGAACCGAAGCCTTTAAGGTTAACAAGCTCAAGCATTTCATCAACCTTTTTATTGATGAACTTTTTGTCTTTAATCTTTTTGACCTTGAGACCGAATGCAATATTGTCGTGAACGTTCAAATGCGGAAATAACGCATAACGCTGAAAAATGGTGTTTACCTGCCTTTTATAAGCGGGAACACCATCGATATTTTTTCCTTCAAAAATGACATTTCCTTTGTCAGGCTGTTGGAAGCCGGCTATTATTCGGAGTGTGGTAGTTTTACCGCAGCCGGACGGTCCTAACAGGGTGACGAATTCACCGTCGTGGATTTGAAGATTGATGTTATTAAGAATAGTTTGTTCGTCAAAGCTGACGCTGATGTTTTGAAGGTCGATAATTACAGGATTGTTGTTCAATTATGCAGCCCCTTTCCAACCGATAGATATAGTTGGAGATGCGTTTTGGCACCTCCTAATTGGTATGTGATAAATATTAGAGATAAAATCGAAAAATGTCAATAGTTTTTGAACATTTTTTACTTAAAATCTTGTCGAAATGATTTGAATGTGATAAAGTATTTTTATACTATTATGTGGTGGTGCAAATATGGAGCTGTTTATTATAAGACATGGCGACCCCGATTATGCAAGGGACTCCCTGACCGAAAAGGGCGTGCGTGAGGCGAAGTTACTCTCGGAGCGTATGGAAAAGGAAAATATAGATTATTTTTATTGTTCTCCGCTTGGCAGAGCGCAGAAAACAGCGTCATATACTATGGAAAAATATCCCGATAAGGAAATGCCGACGCTTGAATGGGCGAGGGAGTTTCAGGGAACAATCGGTAAAGGCGTTTTCAAAAAGCAGTGTTGGGACAGAAAGCCTGCTTATTGGACTAAATTTGACGACTATTATTCGTATGATGAATGGTTAAATGTAAAACTTATGCGAAAAGGCGATGTTGAACGGCATTATAAAGCTGTATGTGACGGCGTGGATGAACTTTTGGAAAAGCACGGCTATAAAAAAGACGGCAGAATTTATAAGGTAACAAATTCAAATCACGACAAAATAGCGATTTTCTGTCATTTCGGAGTTGAGAGCGTTATACTTTCAAGAATTTTCAGCGTTTCTCCAATGATAATGTGGCATAATTTCGTTGCATTACCTACTTCTGTAACAAGACTTGTAACGCAGGAGAGGGAGAAGGGTAAGGCCATTTTTACTTGTGTTCAGTACGGCGATTTGAGCCATCTTTACAAAGGCGGAGAAGAACCGTCTTTCCAAGCAAGATGGTGCGAGTGCTACGAGGACGATACAAGGCATTAAAAAAGAGCTTGAATTGGCTGAGTGTTCATAAGGAAGTATTGGTTTCTCACATAAAAATCCATTATGCT
>DAVZHW010000029.1:0-23290 GCA_052273625.1 Candidatus Fimenecus sp.
ATTTAAAAAAAGCAGGACTCATAACAACTGAGCAGCGATATCGAGAGAAAGGTGGCAAAAGCAGTTTGCTTTACAAAATACGCAAAAGATAAAATACTCAAAATTGAAAAACACCTGCCGCCAAGAAAGAAATATGCCTTCTAGGCGGCAGGTGCCACCCGTCATGATGGTAGGTGAAGTGAACTACCCACTTAAAAATATATTACAGCAGAAAAGAAAAACAGATAATTATTATACAGTTACTTAACTATTAGCCGTTATAGTACGGAGAATTGCGCATACCGTCAATTTTGTTTTCAGTTTCTTCAATTAACCTTTTAAGACGTCTTATTTCTGTTGTATCATTACGTCTCTCTGCATTTGAAAGTTCGCTCTCATATTCATGAAGAATAGCTTCCAAATCAGCAATTTTACCTGATATATCTAAAAAATGTGTCATAAAATCACCTTCAAATTAAAATTTAATGTTGATTTTCTTTTCTGCTTGTATTGTTAATTTGCAAAAACAGAGATTTAGTTAATTCTTTCTCGCATCAATAACAGCAATACCTGATATGTTTTTCAAATCATATCTAAATTCACTTTCTAACCAATCGACTCTCTGTAATTCATAATTATTTTCGATGAATATTCTCAAATATTGAGGCGTACTTTCAAAAAGATATCTAATTCCGTGTTTTGCATTATTGATTTCTTTGGTAGCAAAATTTTGAACAAAATCAGCATTCATTAAATCTAAAACTTTAATTCCAGCAGAATTATCGTTAAATATCAAATCAAGCATAGATAAACCAAGAGCGTTATCCACTAATTTATTATCGCTTATTTTTCGTTTAGGTTTTTCAATAACACGATGCCTGACTTCCTTTGCAGGAGATAAATACGCTCCGTTTATACATTTTTCGCACCATCGAATAATCTTTTCGTCAACATTATTAAAATTATTAATTTGCTCGTTTATATTAGGTCGTGTGCAAGTGTAATATGCATACAAAGGATATGCTTGCCTTTCCAGCGCTGAATTAAGCAGTAAATCAATCTGCATTCCATTACAGTTGCCGTATGTAACTGCACTATAATTATCAAAGCCATTTAATTTTTTAGCTTGAATAAGCAACCGATAAGCGTAACTCTGATAACCGGAATCGGTTAAAATCCACCATTCCCAATCTGCACCGTTAAGGGCTTCCTCATTTCGCTTAAAAGCTTTATAGAATACTTTTTTACTATTTAATGAAGCTTGATACAGTATCCAATCTGTTAAAGTTTCTTCTTTGACACTTGGTTGAGCATCAAGCCAATCATAACATTCGGCTGAGATATTATGAAAAACCAAAATAAAATCACTCCTTATATTAACACTTCAATTACGAACAAGCGGATATCTGATATAGGATAAATCCATTAGTGTCAGTAATTATTTTTGCGATATCTAAGTGAGTCGATTGTATAAAGTATCACTCACATTATTTTACTGCTTTTCTCTTTTTCTGCCTGTAATATAAATGCAGGCAGAGAGAAGCATAAGCAAGGACACCGTGCAGGTTATTTGCGCAGTACCGCCTGTTTTCGGAATATTGGGATTTTGTGCATCCGGTGGAGCTGTTGATTCCGCAGGAGCGGTTGACTGCATTGTTTCCTCCGGAGTGCTCGGCTCGGTTGGGGTAGGCACTATCGGTTCTTCAGGAACTGTCGGCAGAATAGGCTTTTTCTCTAAGCCGTTTACTGCATCGATAATTGTCTTTGCATATTCGTCCACTGTTTCCTGCTCGGTGATATGCAGAGAATAATCCACGGCATTTAATGCTTCCTGCAATGCCGAAACACTTTCATCTGTATAGACGGACAAATCTTCGGGAATTTGGGCTTTTGCATTTTCCACCTCTGAATAGTCCGCAGGCTTGTATTGCAATGTATTTAACGCATTCAATATCGCCTTAGTCTGCGCATCCACAACACTTTGCTCGGTAATGTTTTTACCGCTCACATCAACAGCAAGAGCTTCGTCAAGTTTGGTTAAATCCTGATATAAACTACGGTCAAGTACGTTTGCCTGTGCGACCGCTTTGTTGTATGCGGTGTAATCGGCGGAAACTGCCTTGTTTGCCGTCACACCTGTGCGGATTTCAATGGGGTCATAGCCTACATCAGTGCTGGTAACTACGCAATAATAGTAGGGATAAGCAGGATATTCGGCAGGATTAAATTCTCTGGCTGTTGCACCCTCAATGGGCGTACCTGCGGTATTGTCGGCTGTTGTATTGCCGTACCACTGATATGTTTTATTAAATCCTAAAATATCGGGCTTTAAAACTTCTTCGCCCGTATACGCCATAGGCACATCCTGCAAGATAGCCGTTTCCTGTGAAATCTCAATGAATTCGTGTCCGTTCGCATTCGCCCATTCCTCTGCATATGTACCCTTTGTACCGTAGACCTTGTAGTTCCTACCTGTTGTATCTTCCGTACATTCTTTAAAGGTCGAGGGCATTGTGATGATGCACGGTGTTTTTGAATCGGTATGCGGCAAGCTTTTGGCAATCTCCAAATGTGAAAGCTCCGCCCTTGAGGTTGCGCTTTCGCCGAAAGCATTTTCTCCGATATCCACCGCATTATCCAAAATACATATGCGCGGATTAGAACTGTCATCCGTATCAGTTCCTCCAAAAGCTTCGTTAGGAACATATAAAAGAGACGGCATATAGATATACTCCAAATTTGCGCAACATAATGCGCGTTCATCCATTTTGGTTACGAACGGGAAATTCGCTTCCTTTAATTGGCATTCGTAAAATGTTCGTTTTGGTATGTATTCTATCAACGGCATTTCAAGTTGAAGCAACATATGGCAGTTGTAAAAAATACCGTTTGGATATACGCCGCTGTTTGTTAATGTTTTACATGCAGGGAATTTAGCCCAAAGAAGCTGTCCGCACATCCTAAAAGCTTCACTGCTGATTTCAGTTACCTTCGGTCCGTCAAAATATAAAATTGATGAATATTGAAAAGCTCTGGTGTTTATTTTTTCTACGGAAGAAAAATCACCTTTGAGAAAAGTTTTGATGCGTGCAAAAGAAAATTCACCGAGTTCTTTTGCATTTGGAAGTTCGGCATACCGTAAATTTGAATAGAAAAACGCTGAGTTGCAAACAACAGTAACACCTTCGGCGGATATATATTCCAATGCGGTATTGTTAGAAAAAGCATTTTCGGGAATTTCTTTTATTGTTTTCGGCAAAGTCAATTCAATGATCCGATTGTTATTGAAAACACCCGATTCAAAGCCAGTCACGGAAATACCGTTTATTGTTTCGGGAACATACAGGCATTGTATTGTTCCCTTGTATTTTGTAATTACTCCGTCTTGGTTAATTTCAAAACACGACTCATCATCAATGTAGTGGATGCGTGGCGTTATGTCAATTTCATCGCTGTAATACTCTGTATCCGGGTAATATGCCACAGAACGAATACGGGTTCGCTTCGTAACTTCAAACGGCGCAGTGTATTCAATGGCGTTTTCTAATGTGGGATAAGTACCGTCGGTTGTATATAGAATTATGGCATTTTTATCTGTGCATTGCATAGAGCATAACTGCGCACCGATATATGTTTTATCTTCCAAATTGGTTTGTACAGCGGCAAGTTTATCAATGCCTAATGCATTGCAAAACTGAACCATACCTGCACCTTGAAAAATTGTATAGACGTCATCCAAATGCTGTCCCTGCGCAGATGTATATCCGCGAAATTCTTTAATTGCAAATGCCGTTTTCTTTATTCGTTCATCTATTTCATCAACTGTTATATTCGGATAAACTGACTTTAAAATTGCTCCTAAAGAAGCAGCACAAGGGGTTGCAAACGAAGTTCCCGACCAAATATCATATTCATCCTGCATTGTGGCAACAGCAATATCTTCGCCCGGTGCGGCAATATCCGCCTTATATGTCCATGTCGTCCATTCAGAAATCAAACCGTTTATGTCGGAAGATGTCACGGCAATACATTCCGTTACATTGGCAGGCACAACAGTATCATTTACCATGCTGTCGTTTGACACGCATGCAAACATAGGTATATTGCAGGCATACGCTCTCCTGACAGCTTCAGCCGTCAGACCGGATTTATCAAAATATCCTAAACTGATGCTGATAACATCAACATTTCTTTCAACAGCCTCCAAGATACCGCTTGCAATCATTGATGTCGGAGCTAACCCGTTATCGTTCAGCACCTTAAACATTTTTATTTTTACATTTTGCGGGGTATTATCCACAATAACGCTGCATACTGCTGTCCCATGATCCTCAGGTGCCCCGTATTCATCATTAGGCGTGCCGCTTTCGGTATTGTTATAATAGGTCCGTAATATTCTGCCTTCTAAAAACTTGTGGTCATAATATACACCGTTATCTATTACGCCGATTACGACATCTTGCATCGGTATGTTTTCTGCCGATAAATACTCTTGCAACCGTTTTGATTGAGTTCTGTTTACGCTCCAATCACAAAGGTAATCTTTTTCTTCAAGTTCACTTGCAGAAACGGTTTTTACTTTTTTGCCCTGCAATGGAGCCACAACTTCATCCGGTGCAACGCTTTTCGCATTTTTCTCTGCTTTTAGATTTATGTAAGCTTCCATAGCCGTTTCCGGACTTTCATATTGAAGAATATGAAAGTCCTCAAAGCCGCTGACATCTTCTAATGCGCCGAACTCGTCAAATTTACCATCAGCACGAATAATCAATCGGGCTGTTTGAAAGTCCTGTAAAGTATATTCAGTTTCAGTGCTGTCTGTGTCTTCTTCTGAATTTTGAGCAGAAAAAGCTTGTATTTGTGCCGTTTCATTTTCTTCGGAGGTAACAAACTCTTTCCCCGAATCGTATTTCCTTGCTAAGTCTGCAATCCCGGTTGTAAATTCAGTTATCCTTTTTGATTCATTTGTATCTGCTGCACAAATCGTAAATGAGGGTATAAATAACATAATTATAATAATTGCAGACATTATAATACAGATTAACTTTTTCATAAAAAGCCTCCTACTTTACAAACACACATAATTATTCATTCGCATAAATAATTATTGTTGTATTGTTTAACGAGATTTACCATACAGAAAAAATAAGAAAATAAAATCATAATAAGCGGCGGAAAAACGCCCAAAAA
Source organism: Candidatus Fimenecus sp. (assembly GCA_052273625.1). Lineage (GTDB taxonomy): Bacteria > Bacillota > Clostridia > Oscillospirales > Acutalibacteraceae > Fimenecus. Next base: position 5,170 of record DAVZHW010000029.1, read on the forward strand.
CAATGCTGAAATTTTATTAAACCCTGCCATGTAGGCATCTGCTTCCCAATGTATAATATCATAGATAGCAAGTCCGCCAAAAACCGTTATTAACAAAATAAAATAAATTGTCCAAATAACCATCTGAGAAAAATAAAACTTCTTCTTCAAGAACTTATTATATAATACAGAAAATTCCTCTTTCTGAATTTTTATATTTGAGCTTTGAACAATTATGGGATGCAAACATCTAGCTCTTATATAAAGGAAATTATTATAATAGCTTGTTTTAATGGCAATTTCCAATTTTGCATTACGATGAATATGCAGTTTGTATGTTACTTTGAAACAGGATAAATCATATCTGAAAGCAAACAAATGATTCAATATACTCTTTTGGAATGATTCAGATAAAAACGAAAATCTCAATTTTCCTAATTGATTCTTCTCAAAAGGAATGCTTTCAAATGTTAAAATATGATTTCCAACTTCTGTTTCGAACACATAATTGATTGCTTTTTCTGTATTTTCACATTCCACAGGTTCTTTCCCGTCTAAAAGAAGCCGTAATTTATTACTTTCGTTAAAATGTATAGTTAATAACAATTTGACCTTACCACATTCTACATTTACCATCGAATCTACCGTCCAAGAAATCTAATAAGCCTGCTATCATTGAACCTGCCGAAAAGAAACATGAAGCTATATCCCATGCTCTATTCCAACTTGAAGATCTAAAGCAGTTTACAAATCGTGAAATTCCATAACTCATACTGGAAGTTAAAGAATTAGAAATCCATGAACCTGTTACTCTCCAAATCGCAGTACGTATGCCTGTAAAAGCACGACTAAATAAACCTTTAAACTTTGGGACTGCACCATAAAGTAATTTTTCCCAAACTAAAGTAAAATTCCTACGGCTAGCATAATATTTTAATCCCCTGCCAAAAACATCTAAAGGACCTGAAAAGTACGGTACAACCAAAGTTAAAATAATATCTAATCCCAATGATAAAACTGAGCGAGGTATAGTTAAAAGCCCGGACGGATCTAGATTATTTACAGGATTGTTATTACAATATGCGAACAAGTTTGCACCTAAAGTTTCACCTTTGGTTACTTCCAAAATTTCAACATCATCTAAATTTAAGAATCTGCCCCATTCAGGTGAATAATATCTGCTTTGACAATAGTACAAACCGGTTTCCATATCGTACATGTAACCTCTGTAAGTAGTTGGAACGCACATAAATGTAATTCCGGTTACCAATGCAATACCTAAAGCGCCGCTGATTTGAAGCAATATTTTTTCAAGCTGAGTTTTTGCATCTGCTATGCTCTGTTGAATTTTATCAACCTCAGAACCTGTAACTTCAAGTGAAGGGCTTCCAAAAGAATCATATGATAAATTGAAAAAATATCCTCCTTCAAGTGCAGAAATACTAACAACATTTCCTTGAGCATCTTTTACAAAAAGAAATGTTGATGATTTGTTAACTCCCTCAAGTTCCGAATGACAATTCACACCTAAAGCTTCACCGTCTTCATTATAAAGCATGTTCACAATAAATGTACTATCATTATTTATTTCGATAACAATATTACCTTCATCGTCAATGACATTATTTCCGTTGTCATCCGTAACAATATCATATGAAGTAATACGATATCCGCTAAGAGTTTCGTTTGACCAAATGTATTCAAATTTCATTTTAGGGACAAATACATCTGTTGTTTTAATACTTCCGTCACTTTGTTCTTCATTGATGGTCTCACTTTCAAACAAAGTCTTTTCGGTTCTTAATCCGTTTGCATCATATTTGTATTCATATCGGTTTGAACCGTCAACAGCAGTTGCAGAAACCAGAAGCCGTCCATCCCACTCTAAAGCCATATCAGATTCCTGATTGTTAAATGTTGTTGCCGTATAATTCAACGGATTTCCAAGTGCATCGTAATTAATGGCTTTGCCGGCATATGATATAAGTTTGTCTTTCCAAACAGAATCATATTCATATGTACTGGTTTGGGTGGGTTCACCCAAAACAATTTTGCAGGTTGCTTCATTAAATTCTGCATTATCATGATAGTTTTTTGAGGTTAAATTACCGCCGGCGTCATATGTATAAGAACAAACGGTACCTAAGTTCATATTTGCCTCAACAACAAGCTGACCTGCTTCATCATATTCATACATGTTAACAGGGTAATAATTGGTTACTCCGTTGTTTGCTTCCAGAGCCGAAATCATAGTTATTCTGCCTGCTTCATCATAGTCATATTTAAGGCTGACACGGCGCAAAATTTCTTTTGATGACTCACTTTCAAAATAGACCGTAGATGTAACGGTTTCTACCAGTTTTGTTGTCTGTGTGTCCGAGGCATTTTTATATGTATATTCGTTATTCAAGCTCAGAGAAGTATTTGTTCTTTCGTTAATATTTCCTGAATTTGTATACATCGTCATATAATCAGATGTAATTCTTTCGAAAGCGTCTTTCGTGCATACATTCTCAATGTTACCGTCTTCACCAAATATGACTGTACCCGCCGTTTTCTTTGATAAAGTGTTTCCTGTAGACGAGTCATATTGAGTTTCGGTTTTTATTGAATAATCCTTTCCGAAAACAGACTGGGTGTATTCACCGTTATTATTTTCAGTAATTCCATATATAATTCGGCTGTTTTCTCCGATTGTTTCAACAACCTCTTCATATCTTATGCCATCAATTGTCTTATTATAGGTCGTTATTCGATTTGAAATGTTATCGGTAAAAGATTTCAGCTGATTATACTCATCATATGTATAAGTATAACGCCACTCGGAATCACCTTTGAATTTTATTCCGATAACATTATCTTTATTATCATATGAGTATATTATTACTTCACCGTTTGCATATGTGATTTTATTTATGTTGTTATAGTAATCATCGTTGTATTCATAAGACACTAATTTTGTATCCCCAACATTTATGCTCTTAACATTACCATAAATATCATAATCATAAGTATATGAAAATCCGTTATGAGTAATTGATTTAATTTTGTCATTTTCATAACTGTAGGAAGTATTCATACTTACAACATCACCTGTGAGGACATTGGTTACATCTTGAGAAACCGATGTAAGTAAGCCGATTGCATCATAATTGTATGAAATCTTACTGCCATTAGCCAACGTTTTGGATAACAGAAGGCCGTTTGTTAAACTGTATTCATATGATGTTGAAACCTTATTTTCATCAACATATTTTGATAAATAGTTTCCGTTGCTTGTATACTCATTTTTTGTTACAAGTTCTGTTAATCCGTTAGTTGTCTTTGTTTCTGCAATATTTCCATGAGAGTCATTTGCGGTTGTAGTTTTTATTTTGCAAGAAACACATTCGCAAGATTCTTCTGTTTCACAAGTGCATGTACAAAATGCATATTCACAACTATCGCATTTACATGCTGATTCATTTTCGACATTATCAACAGATGCAACATAAGCGGTATTCGCTTTGTAGAGATAAAGATCATCAAAGGCAACTTCTCCTAATTGTTTATCGGAAACCATTTGTATAGTTATAGATGTCGTATCAAATGGCAAAGAAAAAGCTGTTGCTCTAGTTTGCTCTTCGCCCCATAAAGATACATCGAAGTTCATTTGATGTATAAGAATCAATTCGCCATTCGCATTCTCAGCAAAAACTCTTATACCCCAAAAATGATCCTCTCTGGGAATGGTTGCATTTCCGAGTCCCCAAGAAGATATAACATATTTATCTCCTGAACTTCCTTTAATATTATTCTTTTGCGAAAGATATATAGTCTGCTCTACACTATTATCATAGTTAACGTAGTAATTATCTTTATTCTCTCCGCGTTTAGGAGAAGAGTAATGTGACTGAACTATATTGGAAGGCTTATTCCATTCCTTTGGATAAGTTCCGCCTACTCGTTTTTCCATAGTGCTATTTCTGACAATATTAGTAGATTGTAATTTTTGATCCGGAATTACTAATGACAAAAGAGTATGGCTGTCATCGTAATCTGCATAAAATGAATCACCGGCTGAGTTGGTCATATATAAAAGATCAAGATTGCGATTAAATTGCAAGATTTCTGAAAAGACAATTTCATTTTGACAATTTCTCTGTTCGAATACTCTGTGATAAGTGTTATCAGCATTTATACTTACAGAAAAGTCAACAACATATTGTCCGTTTTCATCAAGACATTTTTTTGTGTAACCGGAAAGTCGATACGCATAAATCGGTGACACATTCTGCCCAATATTATTGACCGAAATTGCATAAGAAAGTTCCATTAAACTGCCATCAATATTCTTGACCCCAGTCAATCGCCCCTGGCTATCGTAAAAATATTCGACCGCTTTTCCGTCAGCATAAGTAGCTTTTGTTAAAGATACTTTATTATTAATAATTTGATTTTCGAAATTGATTTCTACCGGTTTGGAAATCGGACTTCCTTCACTATCCACTTCCTCGGTTAAAATTGTAATCGGAGTTTCTGTAACAGTTCCGGAATCATCTGTTGTTGTCATGACCACGCTCAACTTTGTGATTGCCGTTTGGTTGTTGATTGTACCATATGTAAAACAATACTTACGCCCGATACCGTCTGTAATGCTGTTCAGCGTTTCACCCGAATATGCGATTGTAAGAATGTCATTATCGTTTGTTCCGCTTATTACAGAATTCACATAACCATAATAGTTAAAGGTATAGACATTCCCAGATTCATCAACAATGCAATTGTTTGAATAATCATAATCTCTGCTCTTTGTCGTATCAATCCATAGCGTATATCCCTGCGCATTGTATTGATATTCAACCCATTTTTCACGACCTGCATCATCGGTTTCTATCGGAACAGCCCTTTGAAAACGCACTGAAGAACCGTTAAACATATCCCAAATATATGTATCCGCATTTTTTGAAAGCTTGCTTTCATAATTCCAACGCCCGCCGGCACCGAAAGAGTCATTTGCAACACCTGTATTGATGAATCTATCAACAGAAACAGGCAAAATATTTCCATCTATCGCAAGTTCATCGCGAACAAGATATGGAACATTCGTATAATCATTTATATATAGTGTGCCTGCTCTACCCATATCAACATCATGATAGGTAAATCCTAAATCATTATCATCAATAACGCGATACTGCCTTCTGAGAATACCGTTATATATGGTGGCGACATTATCTTCTGTATATAAGAGCATTCCATTGTTGGTTAAAGTACCATTTTCCCATTTTATATATTCACTGGTAATGTCCCATACATACCTACCGGCATTATCAATAGAATTATAATCAATGATGGGATTCTCAAAATCATTTTCAATCGCAGCAAGTGATAGATTATCAATATTCCAATCTGAATAAATTGAACGGATTGTAATCGTGTTAGGAGCTTGCATTCCGCAAGACAATCTTAAATCAGCCTTTATGGTGACTTCGGTTTTTGTGTAAATACTTTCACTGGCAATATTACACTTTAAAATGCCGACAGTACTTTGGTTTAAAGTGACTGAATTTGTTGTGATATTATTTTCATCATCTATTCCCCAAAGGCTGATAGATTTATCAGGTGCAGAAACCACAAATCCGTCATCAACACTTGTGTTAGTAGAAGTATTCGGCACTGCAGACAATTGGGACATGGCTTCTTCAACAGTTTTGGGTTGCTCTGAATCAGTTTGAATGTCATTCCATTCACCAGCTTCGTATGTATGAATAGGATTAGTTGCTGTCAAACTGCAATATGTGCCGTCTTCCAACAAATATGTTTTTGAATTTGCAGTGCGTTCTTCAACAATTTCTTCTTTAATAATCAATTCCGAACCGTCATCGGAATCAACGGTTGTTAATGTTTTATAATTTTGATATTCGGTAGCAAATGTTTGCATAGGTAAAATCCCTATTACAGTTATGGCCACCAAAAATACAGCTAAAAATTTTGTATACCATTTCCTTTTCTTCATTTTTACAACTCCTCATTTTGTAATTGATAATAAATCAACCGGTAAAATAATGTATTTATAAATTCTACATTATTACATATACGTTTTATGTACAGATTTTGTTATGCAAATGAATTTGCAAAGCAAAGGTATACGGTAAAAAATTTCGCATAAAAGACCCCCTTTCCAAACCATTATTTACCTTCGTAAATATATAACAGTAAGGAAAGGGGTTTATGTGACAACAAATCTAAAAATATTTATATATAGATTTGTTAATGTTTTATTTTACAGATAAAAAATAATACTTCATTTCATTAAGTGCTTTTAATAAGTTTTGATCTTTTTGGTAGCCGTCCGCATAATCAGAAAGAAATTTTACAAATGAAAACAGGGCATATATTATCAATCCAAGCAACAGCATCGCAACAGTTTGTGTAGAAACATCCTCACTGTTTTGATTCATTAAAGACGTTATCAATGCTCCAATCGGTATGCCTAAACAGATTTCAAAGACTTTTCTTTTAAGGAATCGAAACTTATTATCTCTTTTTTCTAACCATTCGTTGCATTCGTCAATTAAAATATTAAGTTCCCTTTCACTTTTTATCCCATTATTTTGTAAAATTTCATATATGCTTTTTAAATAGTTTTCATAATCACAATCAATCGACATTAGTTCTTTTTTTCTGGCATCTTTATTATAAAGTTTTTCAGCTTTGTACTCCCAAAGATCAGTTAAAAGTATTATTATAAGCAGAGGAACAGTATTCCATAATTTATTTGTAACAAAAATACTGATTACAATAATAGCAATCAATGATCCAATCATTAAGCCAAATACAATCCAGTGAAACGGTTTATACAACTCTTTTAGTTCAGAGCCGGAGCGTAACTTCTTTAATGGTTTTTCGGAATTGTCTTCAAATATTTCACGCCTGATTTTATAATATCTATGCGTCACAGTTTGTCCTCCTCATATATGTAAAGCAAAGTTAATTAAAATCAATACTTATGGTTTTATCGTTATATTTCCAACTTAAAACACCGCCAAAACATGTGAACTCTTGAAAATTCGTATTAAATGATCCTCGCAAACCGATAATTGAATAATCCGGACAAGAAGAATCGTCTTCCCAGCAAACTTCAACCTTCATTTGCTCATATCCGTATTCGTAATATACTTTTACATATATGTTTTTATAGACATACTTGATGTTGTTTTTTTCATCAGTAACAACAACATTTATATTATCGCCAAAGTTTTCCCCACCAATTGCTTCTTTAACAGCGACTATAGATTTAATATCCGGCATAAAACCATCCTTTCTTTTTTAAGCAGAGCAGCATAATGCTGCTCTGCTTATTTTTGTTATTCTGTCAAAACAATCGAAAAAGTATTTTTCGATTAAGTTAAGTTCTTTTTATATCGCCTCCGTTACATATAAAAACTGATTTTGATAAAATCACATTCATTGAAAACTTGTATTACTAATATGTGCTTTCGTATGTCTTTGTGATTTTATCATCACTTCCGCCGCTACCGGAAAATGTAAAAACAGTATGAGCGCGATAAGTGCCTTTGCTTGATAACTGCACAGAATGGCTTTTTGAAAAACTTGTCGATGTTGAAGTATCTGTCCAACTACCATTATCAACAGTCACCCAAATAATTCCTACCTTCTTTTGCACTTTTGTCACAATTTTAGCACTTTTCGTCGTTCCGGTAATTCCGCTATAAAAATTTTTAACCGTTGCTACACCCGAACTGGATATTGTTAGTGTAGTATTAACTCTATCAACATTATTGTAACACGGCTGAATACTACTTGCGTACACTGAGATTGGCAATGAACAAAGCGCTATAAGACAAAGGCAAACAGCAATAAATTTTTTCATTAAAACACCTCCTTTCAAGCTATTATTGCCCTTCGCAATAAATAACAGTTCAAAAGGAGGTTTATGTTACAAAAATTTTCAATTTTTTTCGACAATATTTTTTGCAAGCTCTGTAATGTCAATATTAAGGCTGTTCGGGATATTCAAAGTAAACAAATAATTGCCGTCAGTCCATGTTAAGCAGGTGTTAAATTCGTATTGATTTAAGTATGCGTTATAACCGTTTACGGTTGTCTCCTTATAATTATGCTCGTTGTCGATAGACATATTTACAAGCAAAACATCTTGTGAAAATACTATTTCCGACTCATCAATCGAGCTTTTCCACCTTGAAATTGCCCCTATTTCATCCTTTTCATAGGTTGTAAGCTCATATTCTTCGGGTAATTCAGATAAGGTATATTCCGTTTCAATTCTTTTAACAGGCAAAGTTGAGTTTTCCGACAATGTTATTTCATTATGGTTAAAAAACACCTTTTTAACAAATTCTATAATGGACTCTCTCGTTGCCGAAACACTCATAAGACCGGTAAATGCAACAATCAACGCTATAATTGCCGCAAGTAAGCCTCTTCTGACAGTTCTCCGAGTTGACAGCTGAATTTGATTGTTTTTCTTTATCAGCTTATTCATTGAGTTTTCAAATTTCTCTGAAAACTCCCATTCGATTTCATCTTCACTTTTAAGCCTTGAAAGCTCCTTATCTTTGGCTTCGATAAGTGCTTGTATAAATAATTCCTTAACACTATCCAATTTAATCCCTCAAATCGTTATCTAATATTTCGAGTAATTTTTTCTTTCCTCTTATCAGCTTTTGCTGAACGGTAGAAGGCTTTTCACCCAACAAGTCGGCTATGTTTCTTATTTTCATATCACAAACAAAATGATAATACATAACATCTCTGTAGGTTTCATTAAGTAATTCGACAGCATTTACAATTTCTTTATAGCTTTCGGTAACACTCATTTTTTCAAAGAAACGTTCATCCGGCATATTTTCAATGTCGCCTATAAAAATATGCTCGCTGTTTCTTTTGTTTTTGTTGAAAATATTTATTGCGTTATTTTTAATTGCCGTAATAACATATGCCAATGTCTTTTTTGACTTTGGATCATCAATAGCTTTCATATTTTTAGCAATCCTTATAAACGCTTCATGCACCGCATCCTCGGCATCCTCATGATTACGAAGAATCGAATAAGCAGTCGAAATCATCCTTTTCCTATATTCATTATATATGATTTCAAATTTTTCTCTGTCGTCTTCGTCGTCGATAAACGCCATATAAAATGCTATCATATTCCCTCCTGCTATATATAACAACCTGATTTTATATTTACGTGACAAATATTAATTAAATATTTAACACTTTATTTTTCGTTTTGTCAAGGAAGATGCAAAAATATGAAAATTTTTATCAAAAAAACCTCTCAATCCAAGAAACAAAGCGGATTTTGGCACTAAAAACAAGTTCCGAATTGTCTTATTTTTAATATGTAATTTTTCAATACAAAAGGTCAAAAATTAACGGAATATTTAATTACATATGTCAACTAATTAATTGTTTTTAGTCAAATAGGCAATACAGCATACTATTTGTGAATGCAGTAATGCCAAATAAAATTAAATACTTAATCAAACAAAACAGCTGTAATTCAAGAACACACCTTGAAATTACAGCTGTTTTTTATTAGGGGTGTATTGCTTAAATATGTGCAATTCAAAAGGCTGTCGCAGTCCTCCGTTCAATTGTTTTTGAAACCAACCAAAAACGATTGAACGGAGGTACATAAACTTGAAAAAACAACCCAAAGCGGTCTATATCATAGAAAACGGCGGGTACACGGAACTGGCTTATGAGGAATTCCGTCACCGTGAGCAAACCTGCCCATTATATGCAGACAGGCTGTTTATCCCTATTCACGGAATGCTTATGGAAGTATCTGAAAAGGATTACCTTGAGTTCTACAAGAATAAGCGCCGACAGAAATATCTGGACGAACGCTCTGCGGACAACGGCGATTTTTCTTACGATATGCTCGCAACCGATGATTTCAACGGTGAGGATATTCTTCCGGATAAGAGCGAACCTCTTGATGAACAGATTGTGCAAAAAATAATGACGGACAAGCTAAAATCTGCTTTGCCCTTGCTTGCAGAAGATGAACAAAAACTTATCCGTGAAATTTTTTATGAGAATTTATCAGAACGCACACTTGCAGAAGAATACGGTGTTTCTCAGGTTGCAATACATAAGCGTAAGGTTAAAATTCTTGAAAAACTTAAAAAAATTATGAAAATTTAAAATTTTCAGGTTATCAGTCCCCTTACTTTTCGGCATGGAAAGTGAGGGGGCTTTTTCTGTGGTCTCCATTGTTCTTTGAAAACTGAATATCTCAGCGCATTTTTTACATTCCTTCTGCTGTCGGCTGAAACCGACAAGCCACATGAGCGAACGCATTTTATGCCTTTAGGACTCAGACGGTGCGGCGCATCCGTATCGAAGGCGATGACAGGCAGAAGCATTAAAGATACTTGCGTCCAGTCCTAAAGCCGAGCGTTGAAGCCAAAGCAGAATGGTGAGCCGTCGCAGCAAAGGAGGGCGCCCTGCGGAGATCCCGGAGGTGGTGAGATTCCAATGAGGTCAAATGCATGACCGGAAAATGTGTTCCCTGTATCTGAGGGGCGGCGTGGTTCAAATATCAGATAACAAAACGATTGATACAAAAATTACAGGCGGTCGTTTACCTTTTTGCAGATAAGCGACCGCCTTTTACTTATGGAGGCAAAGAAAATGGAACAAATAAAACGAGGCGAGATCTATTACGCCAATTTATGCCCGATTGTGGGTTCGGAGCAGGGCGGTATTCGTCCTGTTGTTATCCTGCAAAACAATAAAGGGAATTTGCACAGCCGCACGACAATAGTTGCAGCTATCACCGGCGAGCTTGATAAACCGAATTTACCGACACATGTCATATTCAAAACGGACAGAATGAAAAAGAAATCAATGGTTTTACTTGAACAAATCAGAACAATCGATAAATCCCGTCTCGGCAGATTTGTCGGTACAATGGATCACAGAACAATGAAACGGATCGATAAAGCTATTTTAATTAGTTTTGGAATTGATTATTTGGAGGAACTCAAAAAATGATTGCTTATGAAAAAGAAAAATCAAACAACGCTTTCTACTACGAGGTCTGTATGCTTAAGCTTTTGGCTGACATGGGATATTTAAATGAAAAGGATTTAAACGGAATTGTTAAAATAGCATCAGAGGATTACCAAGCATCTCTTGTTTTGGACAAAACTTTATTATGTCTAAACTGATAAATATATTAAAAATAGCTGGATATATTCGAACTGCCGTAGTATTGTTGTGTTGCGCCGAAAAATCGGTGACAACGGCAGGTAAAACCTGTGGAAAGGAGAAAATCATGGGAAACAAAGTAGTTACAATAGAACCTATCATACAGCCTAATACAATATTGCGTGTCGCTGCATACTGCCGTGTATCAAGCGATTCAAGCGACCAGCTTAACTCCTTCGCCGCACAGGTACAGCACTATACGAAATTTATAGATGATAATGAACGAATGGAGCTTGCCGACATATATGCAGACGAAGGGATAACAGGCACAAAAACTTCTAAGCGTGATGATTTTAATCGGCTGATTGCTGACTGCAAAAAAGGAAAAATTGACCGTGTGCTTACAAAATCGGTCAGCCGATTTGCAAGAAATACAGCCGATTCGCTTATGTATGCACGGCTTCTGAAAGAATACGGCGTCAGTATTCTGTTTGAAAAAGAAAATATTGATACTGCATATATGTCGAGTGAATTGCTTCTTGCTCTGTCAGGTGCTCAAGCACAGGAAGAATCCATCTCTATATCCAAAAACATGAGGTGGAGCATTGAACATCGAATGAAGTCAGGTGCATTCATTGCAGGCCATGCTGCTTACGGTTACAAGCTTGTTAACGGCGAATATGTTATTGATGAAAACGAAGCTAAAATCGTAAAACTGATTTTTAAAAGTTTTTTATCTGGCATGGGTAAAAAAGCAATCGCAGATATGCTGAATGAAACGGATGCTCCTAAACGGAATGATAAAGTATTGTGGAGAATTGCTACGATAGAATATATTCTGACAAACGAAAGATATATCGGTGATGCAGTTTTTCAGAAAACTTTTAAAACAGAAACCGTTCCATTTATTCAAAAGACCAATCGAGGAGAAAAAGCAAAATATTATGTAGAAAATACAAACCCGCCTATCATATCGAAAGAAGATTTCAAAGCTGTACAGCAGTTAATCAAAAACAGCAGCTTTGCAAAACAACGGAACAAAATAACAGTTTATCCTTTAACACAGAAGATGCACTGTAAATGCGGGGCGGCATACAAGCCTCTTACCGTAAACGGCCAAAGATATTGGGAATGTTTTAAGCATAATTCAGACGGGAGCAAATGTGATTCCCGAAGAATACCTGAAAAAGATATTTACGAAGCATTTATCACAATGATAAATAAATTGAGAATGTATCATGCGGATATTTTGCCTGTGGCCATCACACAAACCGAACGTCTGCAAATGAAAGCAGGCGGATCGGCTTCGAAAATTAAAAAAATCGATAAGCAGATCGCTGAACTGAACAATAGAAACCTTGTCCTTGCAAGGCTGAATACTAAAGATATTATACGTCCTGCAGAATATGCCGAGCAAAGCAGTGCGATAAACAACCGAGTTAATATATTAAGATCAGAAAGGCGTCAGCTCCTTAAAGAACAGGATGAAAATAATATATTATCAGGGCTTCGCAGATTAAACGATTTATTATCCAACATAAAAAAGCCCTATACAGATTTTGATACGGATATATTTGAAAATATAGTTGAAGAAATAACATTCCCTACCGATACAAATATATGCTTTAAACTGATAGGTAATTTTATAATTACAGAAACTATCCCTGACCGAAGGAGGTGTAAAAGCCAATGAAAAACAGACGCTTTCCGTATGGATATGAAATGCAAAACGGCGTAATTATAATTTCCGCAAAAGAAGCAGATACAGTTAAACGGATTTTCAGAGAATATCTGAACGGCGATAATCTTAAAATAATTGCCGAAAGACTGACTGAAAAGCAAGTGGAATTTCTGCCGGGTAAATACGGTTGGAATAAAAACCGTATCAAACGTATGATTGAGGACAAACGGTATATCGGCGATAATTCCTACCCTGCAATAGTTGATGAAGATGTTTTCAAAAGAGCAAACGCAGAAAAAAACAACCGCCGAACCAATGCAGAACCTATCATAACAACAGAAAAGAAAACTCTTGTTCACAAGGTTCAATGTGCTAATTGTGAGAACAAACTTTTTCATAATACAAACAGCAAACTGAAAAACAGCGAATTGTGGTATTGTAAAAACAAGGATTGCAAATTCAGCGTATATATGACTGTTGCCGAACTTGAACATGAAATTACGGAAATACTGAATTTACTAATATCAACCCCCAAATTTACGGAATATGAAGAAACAGATATTCAGGCTGAACCGTCTCTTGAAATCGTCAGAATGGAAAATGAGATTGAACGGCAGCTCGGATCGCTCGACTTTGATGAAACTGAAATACAGAATATGATACTGCAATGTGCGGCTAAAAAATATGATGAATGTAAAAGTGTTCGACACATTACAGAAAGACTGAAAGCGGACTTCGAAAACAGAAGTCCGCTTTCAGCATTTAATACAGACTTATTCGAACGAACGGTATCAGCCGTGATAATTGATAAAAATAAAAAAGTCAGCCTAAAACTGAAAAACGGTAAAATTATACGGAAGGAGATGCCTCTAAATGATGCAAACACAGCCTACACCGAAATTGGTTAGAATCATACCTCCTAAGCCCGAATTCTCAGGCGAAAACCGAATTGATATACGTCCCAAGCGTGTTGCCGCCTACTGCCGAGTTTCCACAGACAAGGAACAGCAGGAACACAGCTTTGAAACGCAAAAAGAAATGTATACTGATATGATTATGATGAAACCCAACTGGCAAATGGCAGGCATATACGCCGATGAGGGCATTACGGGAACTATTGCTAAAAAGCGCCCCGATTTTATGCGTATGATTGAGGACTGCCGAAAAGGCAAAATCGATCTAATCATTACAAAATCGGTATCAAGATTTTCACGAAACAACCTTGACTGTCTACTCTATGTCAGAGAACTGAAAGAAATGGGGATTCCTATAATATTTGAAAAAGAAGGGATTAACACGCTTCAGGTGTCGAGCGAACTGCTGATTACCTTATTCAGCGGACTGTCTCAAGCCGAAAGTGAATCCATCAGTATGAATGTTAAAATCGGAAAACGGCAGAGCCTAAAAAACGGAAATGTGCCGTTCAGCTATAAATCATTCCTCGGTTATCGCAAAGGTGCAGACGGCAAACCCGAAATTGATGAAGAACAGGCAGTTATAATCCGCAGAATATTTTCTGAATACCTTGCGGGAAAAAGCTTACTTGATATCGCTAAAGGACTAACGGCGGACGAAATCCCTACAGCAAGAGGAAAAGCAAATTGGTCATCTGCAAGAGTTCAGTCGATACTGACAAACGAAAAATACAAGGGTGATGCTTTACTGCAAAAAACATATATTGTTGACTGCATCAGCAAAAAATCGAAAAAGAACAACGGCGAGCTACCGATGTATTATGTAGAGAATAATCACCCCGCTATTATTGAAAGAGCCGTATTTGACAGAGCCCAAGAGGAAATCTCACGCAGAAACAGCAAGAAGAAAGTTAAGCAGGTCGGCACTAAAACAGAACTCGGCAAATACTCAAGTAAGTATGCCTTGTCCGAGATCCTATACTGTGGTAACTGTGGAACACCATACCGCCGATGCACATGGTCTAAAAACGGAAAGAAAAAGATTGTATGGCGGTGCATCAGCCGACTTGATTACGGCAAAAAATACTGTAAAGACTCACCGTCAATTGAAGAATCAGTACTGCACAATGCAATCGCAGAAACAATCACACAAAAAGCACAAATTGAAAATGCCGATGTTGACCGTATTCGTAATCATATTGAATTGTACAAAATCAGTCAGGATACAAGCAGTATTCTTGCCAAGCAAGAGCGTTTAAAAGCAATCCAAGAACATATAAATCAGCTAACCGATATGGACAGCGAAGCCGCACAAAACGGAGATTTTGACGCGCAATTTGAAAATCTGTACGCAGAAATGTATGCTATAAAAGACGAGCTTGACGAAATTGAAAGGCACAAATCAAAAATTGAAATCGCAACTGATTCTATAGAAGAAATGACTTCGGTTATGAGCGGGCTTAAAAATCACCCTGTTGAATACAACGACATTGTCGTTCGACAGCTGATTGAATGTATTAAAGTAATATCCAAAGATACATTACACATTTATTTCAAGGATGGAACAAGGATAGAGGCGAAGATGTAATAAATATTGCTCTACAATTAATTGGAAATATTGATTTATATAGCTACTATCGACTCAAATGTAACTGTTTATTTTGCGGATAAAATAAAATTAAAAGCAGAAGATAATTATCAAGGGATACTTTAATAAAATTTTGAACACAAGCCATAAAAAGTTAGAATAATATAATCAAATAAATAATATGCTTTAATACTATTTTAATTTAGGCTCTGTCCCAAAAGAGTGTTGATTTTGTTTAGAGTGGAACAGAGCCTAATTCTTCTTGTTCTTCAAGGCTTAGTTTACCAAAAACCTCAAGAAAATCGGTAATTACGGAGATAAGTATTACCTCTAAACGATATTACCGCTTAATTATACACTAAAAATCAACAGTTCTTTGGGACAGAGCCTAATTATTAAATTGTTTTGTCATTTAATACAATAAAATAGCTGTATTATTGACTTTTTTATTAAAATATAATATAATAAGGAGGAAACAATGAGAAGGTGTGATAAAATGAAAGTGTTTATAAGTTGGTCGGGACAAAAAAGTCAAAGTGTTGCTGAAATACTTAAACAATGGATTCCTTGTGTGATTCAAAGTGTTGAACCATACTTTTCATCTGCTGATATTGATAAGGGTGCAAGATGGAGTACTGATATAGCAAAAGAACTTCAAAACGCTTCTTTTGGAATTCTATGCGTTACAAAGGAAAATTTATCTTCATCGTGGCTTAACTTTGAAGCAGGAGCACTTTCAAAATCTATTGAACAATCAAGAGTATGTCCATTCTTAGTTGATTTAAAGGCTACCGATATTCAAAATAGCCCAATTTTGCAATTTCAAATGACGAGTGCAAATAAAAGCGATGTTAAAAAGCTTTTTGTTAGTATTAACTCAAACTTGGGCGAAGATAAATTAGAAGATTCTGTATTGGAAACGACATTTGATACATTTTGGCCTAAAATCAATGAAGCGTTAGGTAGTGTAAACAAAAATTTTGGCGAGTCAGAAGAAAGCACTACAAAACAGGATCCTATAGATGAAATACTAGAATTAATGAGATATCAGCATAGACTATTGAAAAATCCTATAGAACTTTTTCCACCAGATTATGTCATGGAAGTATTTAGGCAAGCTGAAAAAGAAATACCTCGTGACGACTTGTTTGAATTAGAAGATCGTTGTAGGCATATAAATTTATCTGTAAGTAATATAATGGATGCAAGTTCACAAGAAAATATTGATGTGTGTGAAAGTGCGTTTCTTAGAGAGAACTTGATTGAAATTAATGAAAATGCTAAGAAAATGTCTATGCTAATTCGTAAATGTGCACGGAATAGATATTATCGTTAAGAATTTAGATGTTTTTTAAATAATTTGAGAATGTTTTAAATAGTACTGTAAAGGCGGAGATGTTTGTCTCTGCCTTTATTGATGCAAATAAATTAAGTGTTTAGTTTTTTGATATACATACACATTTTTATTGACAAAGCCTAAAAAACAATAAATCTGAACCCCTTTGTCCAATATAAATTATTTGATTTATTGGCTTGTTTGTTGGAAAACTCGAGTTCTCGCTTTGCCGATGTCTTGTATCCGTTTTTTGCGTGAGGTCTTTTCTAGTTATATAATATCATAGAAAGCATATCAGGTATATATTGTTAGTTCAAATCCTCATAACAAATTTGAAAAAGCATCTTTTTTGTATTGAAACACCTATTGAAATCTGAACCCTTTCAGTTTGGACAACGATAGGTGTTTTATTATCCCCTGATTTTATGCGCGTTTCAGAACTTTAAGTATGTATTTTAATTGGACATAAAAACTGAAAAAGTTTAAAACAGAAAGCCAAACAAAATATTAAAAACAAATGATTACGATCCCGTTAGTCTATTTGCACGTGCTCATAAAACCACGTCTTTTAAGGCATATTCCTGTTCCTTCTGTTCTGGAGTTTTACATTGGACCTTGCGGTGTGAGAGTTCGAAACTCTCTGCCAAAAACGCAAAGGGATCTTTTTTATATCATCTTTACAAAGAAGAGAAATCCGAACTTTGCCATTATCGGCGATACATTTGGGTTTCTTTTTTCTTTATCCGAACATCACTAATTAAGGCGAGTAGCAATTTGCTACCCGCCTTTTCGTTTTAATCGTTATTACGCTTTTCTTCAAAATAGTTTTCGATTTCGGGATATATCAGTTTCGCCATTGCTTCAACTATATCCTTTGGAACATCTGTAATAAACATATCCTCATTATTTATATGTATGTTTTCAAATTCCAATAATTTTTTCGTTGCCATAAGGCAACACGCTGTCTATGATTTTATATCTGCCTCCTTTAATTTGTTTTGCATTTTGCTTTTGTAGTTGTTTTCATATTGTTTGCCTCCTTTTCAAGCACACAATACGCTAATGTGTTTTAGAAGTCAAGTACTATATTTTGCACAACTTTTTGTTCACAGGCACGCACAAATCGCCTACAAACCGTTTTTAGTTTTAGTTCGATGATTTACTCTATTTTAGATTGAACTCGTCAATTTTTGATCACAGCGATTACCGGTTACCGGAATTCCAGCGTCTCTTTCTGCAACACTGCACTCCTTTTGATTAGCGTTTTTTTCTCCGCACCTCTTGCAAACCAGAAAGAAGCGCGGTATAATATGACCAGAAGAACTAAAGTGGTCATATTTAAGGAGGCGTGGGCTTGGCTTTTACCGATTACGAGACTGAGCAGCTCCGCAAGGCGTTGCTGAAGGAAACGAGACATTGTGCTGTCACGCTGG
>DAVZHW010000030.1:0-21659 GCA_052273625.1 Candidatus Fimenecus sp.
GGTTAACTGATTATTGTTAGAAAAGATGTTGTTTTGAAGCAAAACCGCCTTATGAACACTCAGCCTTGCCGACTTTTTTTACTGCTTCTGTTCCTTGCTTTCTTCCTTTTCGACCTCTTGAGTGAAAAATTCAAATTCTTCGCCCCTGCCGAAAGCTTCCGTGCTGTCGCCTGCCTTGAAAAAGACGGTCAGCGTTTGGAAGATGAGCTTTATATCAAGCCAAAGGCTGTATTTTTCGATATACATAAGGTCAAGCACAAGCTTATCCTTTGGCGAGGTGTTGTATTTACCTGCGATTTGTGCGTGACCCGTAAGTCCTGCCTTAACCCTCAAGCGATAACTGAACTCGGAGAGCATATCGGTATATTCGTCAACGTTTTCAACCATTTCGGGACGAGGTCCTACAATGCTCATTTCACCTTTGAGAATATTGATAAGCTGCGGCAGCTCGTCAATTCTGAACTTACGCAAAAATCTTCCAACCCTTGTAATACGGTCGTCATCACTTGTAACGGAACGGTTGACGGAGTCCTTTTCTTTCATTGTTCTGAATTTATAAACATAGAAAATCTTACCGTTGAGCGTAGCCCTCTTTTGCTTAAAGAGCACCTTTCCGCCGTCCTCAAGCTTAATGCAAAGGGCGCTTATCGCAAAAAGCGGTGAAAGAATTATAAGACCGCAGAGTGAGCCGAAAACGTCAAGCAGGCGCTTAAAGAATTTCTGCTCAACGGTAAGCCCCTTGACCTGTGAAGCATAAAGCGGCTTATCGTCCAAAATAGCCGTTCTGCCCCTCAAGGCAACAATATCGCACATTTCAAAATTGTAATAGATATTCTTGTTGTTGGCATAGCAGTATTCAATTATCATTGTCCTTGACGAAACGGGAACGTCATACACGAACACGGTGTCGCAGCGGTTGATAATGTCGAACAAATCGGGCGACGTGAAAAGTATCATATCGGTAATATTATACTGCTTTTTATATTTCAAAATCTTGGGTACTACGCTGTTGAGCGCATATTTTGAGGTTGTGATAACGCAGCATTTTTCGGGAGTATTTATTGTGAAAAAGACGTGATTTCCGAAATATGTCAATGCGATTATCATTATAAGCTGAAGCACATAGACGAGCAGAAGTATATCCAAATCCTCAAGCTTAAAGGTTTGGTTGTTAGCCGAGTTCGTGTTCATTATGCACAGCTGAACATAAGTGATAATATCGGTAAAGAACGTGGCAAGCGAAAGCGAGCTGATTATCGGCTTACTTTTATTGATGCCAATACTGTATCCGCCGAAAATTGACATTGACGCAAGTCCCAATACAACGAAAGTGAACATTGTAACGGCGGCAGTTCTCGAAACGTGCAAAAGCCACGCATTATTTATACCGAAAAGCAAAAAGAATATTGCAAACAATAAAAAAAACAGAGTAAATTTCAAAAGCATTACAATTAAGCTTGTGAACTTTTTTAATCTATTCATAATACACTCCGTAAACACACTAAATTTTGCAGTGAGATAAATATACGCTTTTTTTCGCCGATTGTCAACAAATAGCACACGAAAGCCGCCGTTTTTAACATTCCCCGTTTTGGCTCATATAATGAAACGGGGAGCAAAAAATTTACAAGGAGAGTTTACATTGGATATTAGAGAAAAATGCACGATGCCCGAGCAGTCCTGCTGTGAATTGAATATCGGCAGCGTAAGCTCGTATTACGGCACCTCGGTATTACCGGACAAGATAACTACGACAATGGCTTATGTACCGTTTCAAACGGATACGACAATGTATAAGCCCGAAACGGCATTGAAATACGGAACGGTTTTTCCTGACCTCAATAAGCCGTTTTTAGGAGGTAAATGCGTATGAGCAACAGAACAGCGGCATTATACAAGCTTTCTTCGGTGCAATTTGCAGCATTAGAGCTTCATATATATCTCGACACCCACCCCGGCGATGCTGAGGCGCAGAAGAAATATAACGAATATATGGCAGCCTACAAGGCAATGCTCAAAGAATTTGAAGCCGCCTACGGCGCTATTTCCTGCCCTGCCGACAGTAAAGAATGGCTCAAAGACCCGTGGCCGTGGGATGTAACTAAGGAGTGTGATTGCTGATGTTTCAATATGAGAAAAAATTGCAGTACCCTGTCAATATAAAGAACCCCAATCCTAAGTATGCACAGATCATAATCAGCCAATACGGCGGTCCCGACGGCGAATTGGGTGCGTCGCTTAGGTATCTTTCGCAGAGATTTTCAATGCCGTACGCAGAGCTTAAAGGCTTGCTCACAGACATTGGTACGGAGGAATTGGGTCACCTTGAAATGATAGGTGCGATAGTTTATCAGCTTACGAGAAATCTCTCGGTAGACGAGATTAAGAAAAGCGGATTTGACAAATACTTTGTTGACCACACAACAGGCGTTTATCCCGTGGCGGCAAGCGGTGCGCCGTTTACGGTAACGACCTTTCAGTCAAAGGGCGACACGATAACGGATTTGCACGAGGATTTGGCGGCTGAACAAAAGGCGAGAACGACCTATGACAATATTTTGCGTCTTGTTGACGACCCCGATGTCAGAGAGCCGATTAAGTTCCTGCGTGAAAGAGAAGTAGTACACTACCAGCGCTTCGGTGAAGGCTTGCGACTTGCAACGGATAGGCTCAATGAAAAGAATTTCTACGCTTTCAACCCGAGTTTCGACAAAAAATGTAACAGAAAATAACACAAAAATACGGCACACTCCGAAAGGAGTATGCCGTATTGATTTGTTATGATTATTTAAGTGCGATTGCCTTTTTAACATTTTCTGCGATATTTTTGGCATCAAGACCGTAGATGTGCAAAAGCTCAACCGCAGGGCCGGATTTACCGAACACATCATTTACGCCGACACGAACAACGGGTACGGGTACGGTTTCGCAGACAACCTCTGTGACCGCAGAACCGAGACCGCCGATAATGCTATGCTCCTCGGCAGTAACGATAACGCCTGTTTTCTTTGCGGAATCGATTATAATATCTCTGTCGATAGGCTTAATTGTAGCCATATTGACAACTCTTACGGAAATACCCTCTGCCTTGAGGCTTTCTGCTGCCATCAGAGCTTCGTTTACCATAAGTCCCGAAGCGATAATTGTAGCATCTGTACCCTCAACAAGAACATTGCCCTTACCGATTTCAAATTTGTAGTTTTCATCGAATACTCTCGGCACTGCAAGACGACCGAAACGCATATAAACAGGGCCGTCATGCTCAACAGCAGCCAAAACGCAAGCTCTTGCTTCAATGTCATCTGCGGGGTTCAGGATTACCATACCGGGAATTGTTCTCATAAGAGCAATATCCTCACAGCACTGATGGCTTGCGCCGTCCTCACCAACAGAAATACCTGCGTGAGTTGCGCCGATTTTAACATTCAAATGCGGATAGCCGATTGAGTTTCTAATCTGCTCAAATGCTCTGCCTGCCGCAAACATAGCGAAGGAAGAAGCAAAAACAGTGTGTCCGGTTGCCGCAAGTCCTGCCGCAACGCCCATAAGGTTAGCCTCTGCGATACCTACATCAAAGAATTTATCGGGGTGAGCGCTTTTGAACATTCCTGTTTTTGTTGCTGCTGCAAGGTCAGCGTCAAGAACAATGATTTTGTCGTTTTTATCGCCCAATTCAACAAGTGTTTTACCGTAAGCGTCACGGGTTGCACATTTAATTACATCTGCCATAATTAAGCCTCCAATTCTGCGAGAGCCGATTTAAGTTCAGTCATCGCCTGTTCGTATTCCTCGGTGTTCGGAGCTTTTCCGTGCCAGCCTACTGCGTTTTCCATATACGAAACGCCCTTACCTTTTACTGTTTTCATAACAATACAGGTAGGAACACCCTTTGTCGCCTTTGCATTTTCAAGAGCAGACTCGATAGCATCAAAATCGTGTCCGTCAATTTCAACAACATTCCACTTGAAAGCCTTGAATTTATCGGCAATCGGATAAGGTGAATTTACCTCATCAACAGTGCCGTCAATCTGAAGTCCGTTGTAGTCAACAACCGCCACAAGATTGTCAAGACCACGGTTAGCGGCAAACATTGCAGCCTCCCAAACTTCGCCCTCTTCGATTTCACCGTCGCCGAGAACCGAATAAACACGGTAATCTTTATTGTCCAGCTTTGCACCGAGCGCCATACCGACAGCAGCTGAAATACCCTGACCGAGAGAGCCTGTGCTCATATCGACTCCGGGAATTTTGTTCATATTCGGGTGTCCCTGAAGGTAAGAATCAGACTTTCTGAGAGTTTTCAAATCTTCAACGGGGAAAAATCCCTTAAGAGCAAGTGTTGCATAAAGAGCAGGTGCAGCGTGTCCCTTTGAAAGAACAAATCTATCCCTGTCCTCCATATGCGGATTTGAGGCGTCAATGTTCATTTCCCCGTTATAGAGATAAGCGAGCAAATCACAAATTGAAAGCGAACCGCCCGGATGTCCCGCCTTGGCATTGTAAACGCCCTCAATAACGCCTATTCGTGCCTTTGCAGCAAAAATCTGCAACTCTTTCTTTTTCATAGCGTCCATAATCAGTTCTCCTTATATGTGTACATTATATAATTGAGCAAATCTCCGACAGCGCCTTTATTACAATGGCAAGCCTCGAATTTTGCTATTTCGTGCATTTCCTTCGGTGCCTGACCGCAACAAGCAGGCAAGCCGACTGTTTTAAGCATATCAAAATCGTTGAAATAATCACCGATTGCGGCGGTATGCTCTTTTTTTATTCCGAACATATCTGCGATTTTCATAATCGCCGTACCCTTATGCACTCCCTGTTCCACCATTTCAAATGAAGCTATCGACGACGACATAAAGTTTACGCTTGTGTCTGTTGCGCCGTAAAGGTACTTTTTGACTGAATTTATAAGCGTCGGCATACCGAGGAAAATTACCTTTCCCCAATCGTCCGGCGGAATCTCGTCAGCCTTTTTGAAACGCTTGTGAGGTAAATTATCCGATATTAACATTGCTTCGGCAAAGATATGTGAATTTACCGCATATCCCTCTCTGCTTGTGAGAATATAGACCTCCAAAGCAGGAAATTTTTTCAAAGCCGATTTGACAAGCTCATATCCCATTGGATTTATAGGCGTAAAGTCAAGAATTTTATCATTCATAACATCATATATGCCTGCGCCGTTGAGTATGACGGCAGGTGTGCCTGCAATCATCGGAAGCGACTCGTAAGGCTTACGGATTGAGCTGACATTCCTGCCCGAGGCGAGAGTAAATCTGCCTTTTTTCTCAACCACGAACTCGTTTATGGCGTCATAATTTCTTTTGGGTAAACGCCTTAATTTATTATTGAGCGTACCGTCGATATCCGACACTACAAGCCAATCGGAAAAATCTGTTTTTATCTGTTTCTCTGCCAAATTTTACAACCCTTTCATAAACCGAGTAAAATACTCGGGAAGTTCCGACGAAAACTCAACATATTCGCCGCTTCTCGGATGAACAAAGCCTATAAGTCCTGCGTGTAAGCACTGACCGCACAGCTTTTGCTCGGCTGAATTTCTCGGCTTACCGTAAACGTCATCACCTGCAAGCGGATGACCAAGATAAGCCATATGAACTCTGATTTGGTGAGTTCTGCCCGTTTCAAGCCTTAACCTCAAATAATCATAGCCGTTAAGCTGCTCCAAAACCTTATAATGAGTAACCGCATTTTTCGAATTTTTGTCGGTTACGGTCATTTTTTTCCTGTCGTTTGTGCTTCTGCCGATAGGCGCTACAACCGTGCCCTCGTCCTGCTTCAGATGACCTATGCAAACGGCGCGGTATTCCCTTGTGAAGCTGTGTTCTTTTATCTGCTCGGCAAGACCCTTATGTGCAAAATCGTTCTTTGCGACAATCAAAAGCCCCGAGGTGTTTTTGTCAATTCTGTGGACAATGCCCGGTCGCAAAACGCCGTTAATGCCCGAAAGACTGTCCTCACAATGATACATAAGAGCGTTTACAAGCGTGTTTTCATAGTTGCCGGGTGCAGGATGAACAACCATACCCTTAGGCTTATTGACAACAAGCAGGTCGTCGTCCTCGAAAACTATATCAAGCGGAATATTCTGCGGCTCAACCGTCAATGCTACGGGCTCAAGCGGAAGATACTCCACCCTATCCTCGATTTTCAGCTTATAATTTTTGGAAACGGTTTTTCCGTTTACGCTTACATTCCCCGACTCAATCGCCCTTTGAATATAGCTTCGTGAGGTTGAGGGAAATATAAAGGACAAATATTTATCTATTCTCTCGCCGTCGCTTTCAACATCGGCAATTATACTGATACTGTTCATATTATTTCTTTGCCTTATCGGTTTTTGAGTCCTTGATAATATCGTACAGCAGGTAGATTATGACAATAAACGCACCGACCGTAACAAGTATATCCGCAAAATTGAACACTGCGAACTTAATAAACAGCGGATCGATATAGTCGATAACAAATTCCCTGCCGACCCTGTCGATAAGGTTTGCGCTGCCGCCCGAAATTATAAGAGTCAGTCCCCAATAGACAACCTTTGAGTGAATTCTGCCAGATAATAAATAAATAAGTCCGACAATCAGCACAAGCGCCGTGAAAACGCTCAATACCCTTGTATATCCACCGAAAGAGCCGAATGCCGCCCCCGTGTTTTCTACATATGTCAGACTTAACACTTTATCAATTACCGTAATTGAACCGATTGGCTCAAGATGCTTCAAGACCGCAAATTTTATAAGCTGATCGATAGCTATTAAAAATGCTATAATAATTATTGTGATTGCCTGAAGCATCGTGCCACCTCTGAATTATTTCTTCTTAAAGAATTTTTTGAACGAAATTGCGCCGTCATCATCCTCGTCGCCCGTTTCATCCTCAACCTCGTCCACAGACTCATAATCGTCTGCGTCTGCGGTTATTTCATTGTCGTCATCATCGTCAAAATCAAGCTCGTCTATATTGAGCGAAAATCCGCCGTTATCCTCGGAAGCGTCGGAGGAAATATCCTCAAATTCATCCTCGGGCTCATCGTCAAATGCAGTCTCGTCAAGAGTGAACTCGGCTTCGCTTTTCGGCTCATCCTCATCATCAAGGATGTTTTCAATATCGGTAAGCTCAAAAATGTCATCCTCAACGGGCTCTTCGACAGTCTCCTCTGCCGCCTCTTCAACTGCTTCTTCCGCTTCTTCTTCAACTGCTTCTTCGACTGCTTCTTCAACAGGCTCAACTGCTTCTGCTGTCTCCTCGACCTCAACAGCCTCCTCAACAGCCTCGGGCTCATCGTCCTGCGGCTCTTCTTCCTTAGGTTCCTCGGAATATGTAGGAAGTCTGTCAAGCAAGGTCAAATGCTCCTTATACATATCCATCATCTTGGTACGGAAAGCGGCAACCTCTTTTTTAAGCATTTCAAGAACAAGCTTTTCCTGCGTTACCTTGCGGTTAACGCTACCGATAATCTCGTCCGCCTGCTTGTTAGCCTCGTGAACTTTAGCGTCTGCAAGTCTTTTAGCATCATCAAGGATTTTATCCGCTTTCTGTGTAGCGCCCGAAAGCATATTCTCCGACTGCTGTGAAGCCTCTGAAAGCTGCTTTTCGGAGGTTTCCTTTGCCTCCGAGATAATTCTGTCTGCAAGCTTCTGAGCCGAGAGCAAAGCCTGACGCAGGCTGTCCTCATCCTTCTTATATTCCTCGACCTTGTTGGCAAGGATGCTCATTTTCTTAATGATATTAGCGTTCTCACGGAACATCTGGTCATAGGAAGCGTGAATTTCATTGAGAAATTCGTCAACCTCCTCTGCCTTGTAGGAGCTTTTGCCCGTGGTGTGAAATTCTTTTGATTTAATCTGATCCGGTGTAAGCATTATTTGTTATCCCCAATTCTGACTGAAATTATATTATTTATCAAAAACATAGCCGTTGTTGCCAAGCTCGCTCAAAAGATCCCCGTTTACATCAACATTGAACGGAGTAATCATAAATGTATCACTTGCAACCTGTCTCATTGTAGCCTTGTTCGCATAGGTAACGCCGCTTAAAAAGTCAAGAACTCTCCTTGCGGTTTCGCCGTTTACGGATTCAAGGTTCAATATAACGGTCTTTTTCTGATTGAGATTATCCGCAACTCCTCTCGCCTCTTCCATTGACTTCGGCTTTGTGAGAACGACCTGTAATTTTGCGGTTGTATTTATGCTGACAACCTTATTGTGATCGCTCTTTGCCTCACGGTTGCCTCTCTGTGAAAAACGAGGAACAGGCTCGTACTCTTCCTCCTCGGGCTCTTCGACTTCATCATAGCCCTCAGAGTCGGGAACGTCATAATATTCATCTTCCGAAACCTTAAGAATGTTGCTAAGCTTATCCTTCAAACTCATTTCTTTATCCTCCTGATTTAGTATATTCTCGGTCCAAATATCTTTGAACCTATTCTTACATGATTAGAGCCGCAGAGTATTGCCGGAACATAATCCGACGACATACCCATAGACAGAGTTTTCATATATACATTATCTATTTTTTTTGAGTCAATGTCAACATACATATTGTATATATTCTCAAAAAATTTACAAAGTTCTGTGGTTTTTTCGCAAATCGGCGGAATTGTCATCAATCCGCAAATGCGAATTCCCTCAATTTGAGCGATTTCGCAAAGGCTTTCATCGACCGCCTCGGGCATAAATCCCGTTTTTGACTCTTCCCTGCCGATATTGACCTCAAGCAAAACATCTGTTACAAGTCCCTTTTTAACAGACTGCTTGCCGATCTCCTTTGCAACCTTGAGAGAATCGACCGACTCGATCATATCAACCTCACCGACAATCTGCGATACCTTATTGGTCTGTAGGTGTCCGATAAGATTTTTGCGTACTCCGTCAAGCTTCAAATTCGGCTTTTTACGAAGCAGCTCTTGCACCTTGTTTTCGCCGATAAGCGTAATTCCCGAGTCGAGAGCGTGATTTATATACATTTCGTCAACGGTCTTTGTAACCGCCATAAAGTCAATATCCTCAGGTTTTCTTCCGCTTTTGACAGCCGCTTCGGCAATCTCCTCACGAATATGCTTGAGGTTTGACTCAATATCCGAATACTTTTGCTCAATTAAGGATTTTTCCATCATAAAGGTCAGTTCCTTCCACAATTATATTATCATAAAGCTCAACAAATCCGTTTTCGTTGTTGGGATTGTTGCATACAGACATTTCGCTGTCCGAATAATCAATGTTTATCTTCTTGAATTTAACGATATTTCCGTTCAAAACGAAAACGCCCTTTTGACCGTCAACCTCACGGATTGCTTTGTTAGGCACTTGGAAGCCCGTATGCTCGTCAAAGGTAATTCTGATTTGCTCCGTGCGCAGGCTTGCGTATTGAGTGCTCATCAAATTACATTTCAGAATAATTCCCGTCTTGCCGTCTGCGGTGTCGCAAATTGCGGAAACAACGGCATTTATAGGCTCTGCCGTGGTCATTGTAAACTCAACCTTAGCCTTACTTCCGATTGAAAGCTTAACGGCATCCTCATAATTTACAACGCACAAAAGATACCAGTTAAAGCCGTCAACAAGCTTGCCCATATAGCTATCCACGTTGCCCTTTTGTGTTTTTGAGCCGTCAAACAGGGCTGAAATCTGCGAGGTCGTCATTGACATTACGTTTTTATAATCGACCGTGCCTTCATAGCCGTCCGCAACGCTGATATAATATCCCGGGTGCGGTGCTTTAATAGTATTATATCCTATATTTGCACCTTGAAGCTGTGCTAATTTTGCGTTCAATTCGCCAAGCCTTGCGCTCGGGTCGATAATTGTTCCCGTAGAGAGCTGACGAGAGGTCATTGCGTCTCTGATATTGTTTTCATAAGCTTCGTAAGAGCTGATATTTCCCTTGCTTATTGCAACAGAATACGCTTCGCACGCCGAATAAATACGCTCGTCAAGCGGTGTAATATCAGCGGTCTGCACACCTACCTTGTTCTGCAAGGAGGAAAAATATTCAATCTCCTCTTTGACGGCTTCCATCTCGTTATAAGCCTTTGCCGCCTCGTCGCTTGTGAAAACAACCGCAACGTCGTCCTGACTTGCAACCCTTTTTCCGTCCTCGACAAGCGGTACAAGTGTTCCTGTAACGCTCGCCTCTATCGGATACTCGTCCCTTACGACAAATGCGTCCGTTACCGCCGTAGAAGCAATGGTTTTGTTCAGGGCAACCTGCGTTTTAACAGGCTGATAGTTGATTTTGAACACCTGATACAAAAAGAATATTATAAAGATTACTCCCGCAACGATATACACGGCGTTCATTTTCTTTTTGTCATCCTTGAAGTGCAATATATTATTCTTTTTTTCAGGCATCAAATCACCTTCTTTATATAATCAAATACTTTTTCGTAAAAGCTGTCGCCCGTTTCCTCGTCGGGATAAAACCATTTTATATTTTCGTTTCGTCTGAACCAAGTGAGCTGTCTTTTTGCATAGTGACGTGTTCCGATTTTAAGGTTTTCCAAAGCCTGCTCAAGTGAAATTTCGCCGTCAAAATAAGGCTTTAATTCCTTGTAACCGATAGCCTGCGAGGCGGTGGATTTTTTCGGCAAAGCGTAATAGCTTTCAGCCTCCTCTACAAGTCCGTTTTCAACCATAAGGTCAACACGTCTGTTTATTCTGTCGTAAAGAACGTCTCTGTTTTTGTAATTTATACCGATAAAGCAGCAGTTGTATTTTGTCGGCTCAAGCCTTGACTGTGCAACCGCTTCGGTAGGCGTTTTCCCTGTAAGGGTATATATTTCAAAGGCTCTGATAATACGCTTTTCATTGTTCGGATGAAGCTTTGATGCGTATTCGGGATCAATTTCCGCAAGCCTTTCAAGCATTTTTTCGGCACCGACGGATTTTAATTCGTCGCTGAGCTTGTTTCTCAAGGCTTCGTCGCTGTCCGCTTCGGAAAACTTGATATTATTTACAAAGCTGTCAACATAAAGACCCGTTCCGCCTGCCAAAACGGGCAATTTGCCACGGGATATTATATCCTCGCAGCAGCTTTCGGCATCACTTACAAACTGTGCGACGCTGTACTGCGAGGTTACGTCCAAAAAGTCGATTAAACGGTGCGGTATGCCCTGCATTTCGGAAGCGGTAGGCTTTGCCGTGGCAATGCTCATACCTTTATATATCTGCATTGAGTCGGCTGAAATAATTTCGCCGTTAAATTTCTTTGCACATTCGACCGCAAGCGCAGTTTTACCCGACGCCGTAGGTCCTACGATAACAAGTAAGGAGGGTTTCTGCATAATTCACACCCTTCCGAATTGCTTATCAAGTTCATATTTTGTAAGTTCAATCAAAACAGGTCTGCCGTGAGGACAATATCTGACGCTCTCATCGGATAAAAGCTGTTTTGTAAACTCAATAAGCTCATAATCAGTCTGCTTGTTTCCTGCCTTTACAGCGGCACGGCAGGCTATTGAATGATACACCCAATCAAGCTGTTCGGGTAAAATATCTCTTTTATTCTGTGTAAGATAGCCTGCAATTTCGGTTATAAGCTGCATTACGTCCTCGTTTTCAAGATTTAACGGGCAAGCCCTGACAATAACCGCACCGTCACCGAAATCATCAATTTCAAAGCCTGCGCTTCTTATCATTTCAAGATTTTCCGTAACAGCGACATATTCTTCTTTTGAAAGTACAACGGTACAAGGCTTTAACATAAGCTGACTGCCGTTTGAGCCGTTGTCCTTTTTAAGCTTGTTATAAAGCATACGCTCATGTGCCGCATGCTTGTCTATTACCGCAAGCTTTCCGTTGTATTCGGCAAAAATATAAGTCTTGAAAGCCTCGCCGAGATACTTAAACGCAACCTCGCTGTCCTCGCCCTTTTTAATATCCTTGTTCGGATTTTCGGAATATACCGTTTCGTCGTCATCCTCGTCAAAGGGATTGCTAAACGCCTCTGCGGTTTTTACGGACAGATCAATTTCGTCCTCATAATTATATTTTTTGTATGTAACACGCTCGGGGGTGTTCAGCTGAATTCGGCTCGGGATATTTTCCTCTGTATTTATAACGGGTCTGCTTGAAAAAACAGGCGGTTTATCGGTTATAAATTTAGAATTCAGGGTATATAAATCTGTCTGCTCCGCTTCGGGTATAGGCGGCTGTAAAATGTCGATAACAGGCTTGCTTTTAAGCTGTGCCTGTGGGCGTGAAGCGTCCTGAGTTATGGCATTTTTTGCACAGTAGTACACAAGGTCAAAAATTGCCTTTTCATTTGAGAAACGCACCTCTGTTTTTGCGGGATGCACATTGACATCAAGCAATTCCGGTATCATCTCGATAAAAAGCACACACGCAGGATATTTGCCGACCATAATTGAATTTTTATATGCTTCGTTGAGCGCCGCACTTGCGGTTTTGCTCTTAATGTACCTATTATTTGCAAAGAAAAGCTGCATTGAGCCCGAGCCTCTCGCATAAAACGGCTTTGAGACAAAACCCTTGATTTTCATACCGTTAAGCTCATATAAAACAGGTATCATTGAATCTGAAAACTCGTCACCGTACACGGAATAAATTGCGTTTTTAAGCTCGCCCGTTCCGTCGGTGCAAAGGGTCTGCCTGCCGTCTTTTATAAATCTTATGCTTATCTCGGGATGAGAAAGTGCGATTTTATCGACAATACCGGCAACCGCCATAGCCTCCGACTTGTCGGATTTTAAGAATTTCATTCTCGCAGGGGTATTGTAGAAAAGCTCTCTTATGATTATTGTCGTACCGTTAGGACAGCCCGCATCATCAAGCGACACCTGTTCTCCGCCGAAGATTTCCATTCTCGTACCGATTTCTTCGTCACGGGTTTTTGTGATTATCTCTGTTTTTGAAACCGCCGCAACCGACGACAACGCCTCACCCCTGAAGCCGAGGGTCATAATCGCATCCAAATCCTGCGCCGAAGAAATTTTACTTGTAGCATGGCTTACGAAAGCAAGCGGAACATCATCCCTTGCAATTCCGCAGCCGTTATCGGTTATTCTTATGTACCTGACACCGCCGTTTTGAATTTCAACGGTTATATCGGTAGCGCCTGCGTCAATCGAGTTTTCAAGAAGTTCTTTTACAACCGAAGCAGGTCTTTCCACAACCTCGCCTGCGGCTATAAGCTCCCAAATATTTTTAGGCAATTTATTTATTTTTCCCATAGCCGCACCTCCGTTGCGAATTTATTTTAATTAAGACTGCTTTGCCTTTGCCGATATTTCATAGAGCTTCGACATAGCTTCAATCGGTGTGAGCGTATTGACATCAAGCGACTTTAATTCGTCAATTATCTCGCTTTCGGCGGTTGAGCCGAAGCTTACCTGCATATCATCGGGTTCGTCCCTGCGAACAGCACTTATTCCGACAGGTGCGACGCCGTTATCCTCAAGAGATTTCAAAATGACCTTTGCCCGTTTTACAACAGTATCGGGAACGCCCGCAAGCCTTGCAACATCAATGCCGTAGCTGCCGTCAGCGCCGCCTCTTACTATACGGCGAAGAAAGATTATATCCTCTCCGCGCTTTTTGACGGCAATATTGAAATTCTTAACGCCGTCCATCTCGTTTTCGAGCTCGGTCAGCTCGTGATAATGCGTTGCAAAGAGCGTTTTTGCTCCCAAATGCTTTTTATCCGCCGTATATTCAAGCACCGCTTTTGCAATGCTCATTCCGTCATAGGTAGAAGTGCCTCTGCCTATTTCGTCAAGGATAATAAGGCTTTTTGAGGTAGCATTGTCGAGAATTTCCGCAACCTCGCTCATTTCAACCATAAAGGTCGATTGTCCCGAAGCCAAATCGTCCGAAGCTCCGACACGGGTAAACACGGAATCGACAAGTCCTATCGAAGCATAGGAAGCGGGAACGAACGAGCCCATCTGCGCCATCATTACAATAATTGCGACCTGCCTCATATATGTAGATTTACCTGCCATATTCGGACCTGTGATAATCGCCGTCCTGTTCTTGTCGCAATCAAGTTCCGTATCATTCGGAACAAACGGCGTGTCCTTGAGCATTTTTTCAATTACCGGGTGTCTGCCGTCCTTAATGATAATTGTCTGTGAATCGTTTATATCGGGTCTTGTGTAATTGTTTGAAATTGCAACATTTGCAAGCGAACAGAGAGTATCAAGCGTGGCAATCGCCTTTGAGGTACGGCTTGTACGCTCATACTGCTCGCCGATTTTTTTACGCACCGAGCAGAATATTTCATATTCAAGGCTGACAATTCTCTCCTGTGCGCCGAGCACCTTTGTTTCAAGCTCCTTCAATTCCTGCGTGATATATCGTTCACAGTTTGAAAGAGTTTGCTTTCTTATATATGAATCGGGTACGATTTCCTTGTATGCGTTCGGGACTTCAAAATAATAGCCGAACACTCTGTTGTAGCCGATTTTCAGCTTTTTAATTCCTGTTTCGTCCTGCTCTTTTGTTTCAAGCTCTGTTAAAAACGATTTTCCGCCCTTAACAATTTTTCGAAGCTCGTCAAGCTCAACATTGAAATTGTCGTTTATCATTCCGCCCTCACGAACAGAAAACGGTGCGTCCTCGCTTATCGCCTGCGAAACGAGTGTGTAGACGTCCTCAAGCACGTCAATATCATTGTAAATATCCTTTAGAAGCAAGGATTTTGAGTCTTTCAAAAGTTCTTTGATTTTAGGAAGCGGTGCAAGAGTTGCTTTGAGCGATAAAAGCTCTTTTGCGTTTGCGGTATTATAAAGCACCCTTGTCATAAGGCGTTCCATATCGTAAATGTCAGCCATAAGCGATACAAAATCGTTACGCTTTTTTGTGCTTTCGCAAAGCTCAGCTACTGCATTATGCCTTTTTGAAATTGCGGCGCAATCGTAAAGCGGACATTCAAGCCAACTTCTGATAAGTCGCTTACCCATAGCGGTTTTTGTTTTATCAAGCACCCACAAGAGTGAGCCTTTCTTTTCACGGTCACGCATAGTTTCGGTTATTTCAAGGTTTCGTCTTGTTGAAATACCGATTTTCATATACCTTGCGTCTGAATAGTAGTTTATTTCCTTTATGTTGTTAAGGTCGGTTTTCTGCGCCTCGTAAAGATAGGAAAGAGCCGTGCCGAGAGCACAAACCGCACTCTGCTTTCCGTCAAGTCCGAGAGCTTCAAGCGACTGCTTATTGAAATGGGAAAGCACGGTTTTTTCTGCTTTTTCGAAGCTAAAGCTGTCGGGCGGCAAGACCTCAACCGTTGCCTCCGTCTTTTTTGAAATAAACGCCGACAGTCTTTTAAGAGCTGCCGCCTCTTTGTTAAGTAAAATCTCCGTGGGCATAAATCTTGCCATTTCGTCAACGGCTTTTTCGTCGCAGCTTTCGGAAAAAGAGGTAAGATAAACGCTGCCCGTCGATACGTCCGCAAAGCAAATGCCCATACTGTCAAAGACCTGACACAGTACGGCAAGATAGTTGTTCTTCGTTTCGTCGAGCATACTGCTCTCAATTACCGTTCCTGCCGAAATAACTCTTATTACGTCTCTTTTGACGATACCCTTTGCGGCTTTCGGGTCCTCCGTCTGCTCACATATAGCAACCTTGTAGCCTTTGGAAACAAGCCTTGCTATATATGAATCGGCGCTGTGAAAGGGAACGCCGCACATGGGTGCACGCTCCTGCTGACCGCAATCTCTTCCCGTCAATACAAGCTCAAGCTCTCTTGAAGCGGTTTTTGCGTCCTCAAAGAACATTTCATAGAAATCTCCGAGACGGAAAAACAGAATTGTGTCCGGATAGTTTTTCTTTATTTCAAAGTATTGTTTCATCATTGGTGATAATTCTGCCATTTTTTCCGCCTCAAAAATTCAATAGTTTAATCTAAAATCAGTGACAACCGCCACAGGATGAGCATTCTCCGCCGCATTCGTGGTCGTGAGCGTGTGCGTGGGGATCGCAGGTTTCGGGATCCTCGCCGTTTACGCAAAGTGCAAGAATACCTGTGAGATAGTTCATCATCTCGTCAACAGCCTGTCTTGCCTCTTCAAAAGCCTTCATATTTTCGTTTACGATTACCTGCTCGTAAAGACCCTGAAATTCCTTGCTGTACTGCTCAAGCTTTTTCTCGTCGGGCGTCTCCTGAGAAGCCTCGTGCTGATATGACATCTGAAGGAGCTTAATCTTGCCCATAAGCTCATTGAGAGCAGCATCCTCTTCGTTCTTTTTCATAGCCTCTTGAAAATCAAGATAAACCTTGTCCTGCTGAATTGCAGCGCCAAGCTGACGTGCGAGTTTTTCGAGTTCCATAATGTTCTCCTTAAATAAAAATATTTTAATATCAACTAACCCAAACGGGATAATTTATTGTGCCAATTCGCCTCTTAAAATCCAGTTGAGGCTCTGTGTTACTTTAACACGGCAGAAATCACCGATAAGGCTTTCGTCCCCCGGAAATTCGATTATTATATTTCCGTCCGTTCTGCCCGAAAGGTAGTTTTCCTTGTTTTTGGACTTGCCCTCAACAAGCACACGGTAGGTTTTGCCGTCCATTTCGGCTGTTCTCCTTGCGGCAATTTCCTCCTGAACGTCGCAAAGCTCCTTGAACCACTTGCCCTTTTCCTCTCGTGAAACGGGGTCGGGAAGCTCAGCCGCCTTTGTGCCTGTTCGCCTTGAATAAATAAAGGTGAACAGCGAGGTAAATTCAACCTCTTTTATAAGCGAAACGGTGTCGAGGAATTCCTCGTAGGTTTCTCCGGGGAAGCCGACGATAACATCACTTGTAAGCGAAATATCGGGCATTTTTTCCTTTGCATAATTGACAAGCTCAAGATATTTTGCCCTGTCGTAATGCCTGTTCATTGCCTTTAGCACCCTGTCGTTACCCGACTGAAACGGAAGATGCAGGTGCTTTGCAACCTTGTCGCACTCTGCCATAGCGTCGATAAGCTCTTTTGTGCAATCCTTAGGGTGCGAGGTCATAAACCTCAATGTGAAATCGCCCGGCAAAGCGTTTATCTCCCTTAAAAGACCTGCGAAGCTCATATCGCTTACATTGTTCTTGCCGTATGAGTTTACATTTTGACCTAAAAGCGTAATATCCTTATAGCCCTGCGCTATAATCTGCTTTGCTTCCTCGATTATAAATTCGGGCTCACGGCTTCTCTCCCTGCCTCTGACATAAGGTACGATACAGTATGTGCAGAAATTATCGCAACCGTACATTATCGGAAGCCAAGCCTTAATTCCCCTATCCCTGTAAACAGGAACATTCTCCGCTATATCGCCCTTTTTGTCGGGTGCGCAAACAACTCTTTTAGAGCCTTGAAGCGTGTTATATAAAAGTTCGGGCAACATATACACGGCGTGAGTTCCGAAAACCAAGTCAACATAAGGATAACTCTTGTAAATTTTATCTCTGATATGCTGCTGTTGCATCATACAGCCGCAGAGAGCTATTACAAGGTCGTGATTTTCCTCCTTGTATTTTTTGAGTATTCCGACATTGCCGAAAACTCTGTCCTCTGCGTGCTCACGAACGGCGCAGGTGTTATAAAGTACCAAATCCGCTTCGGAAAGTTCTTCGGTAAAGCCGTAACCCATTTCCTTGAGCATACCCATTATTCGTTCGCTGTCGGAAACATTACCCTGACATCCGTAAGTGTGGATATATGCTTTCGGCGTTCTGTCATAATACTTTGCGCCGAGTATAGATTTTACCTTTTGTGCATACTCATTTTGAGCTTGCAGCTGCTCTTGTGATATATTCTGAATTTTTGCCAAAATATCTTCTCCCGTTAAGAAACATAAGTTGAATTGAGGAATGAAAGCACATCATTATAAACTCTGTCCTTATCGTCCTCATTAAGAATTTCGTGACGGTCTGTCGGATAAAGAATAACCGTCGGATTTTTACCTGCGAGGGTAAGATTGTCGGAAACCGAAATAACACCCTTGCCGTTAAGACCTACCGGGTCATAAGCGCCCGAAATAATCAATATCGGAAGCTCATTCGGAACAAGCGAAGCCCACTGTCTGCTCGAAGCCTCGTTTGCGAGTGCAAAGAGATCTCTGTAACCGCCTATCGTGAATGTAAAGCCGCAAAGCGGGTCGTTTTTATAATTTTCTCTGTTTTGAACATTGGTGCTAAGCCAAGCAAGTCCGTCCTCCGTTTTCTCGGAAACGGTAAGGTTTGTAGCCTTGCTGAAAAGCTCGCCGAGAGCCTCAACACGCTTGCTCGGGCCGTATTTCTCACAAAGGGAGTCAACTATCGGCTGAAGCATAGCGGCAGCAGACGGAAGCTCGCCCGTACCGCAGTAAATTGCACCGTTGAGTTCATATCCGAAATGAGCCGTATAAACCCTTGCGCAGAAAGAACCCATACTGTGACCGAAAAGGAAATACGGAATGTCGGGGTATTTCTTTTTCATAATTTTTGTAAGAATGTGCATATCGTCAACAATTCTCTTGTCACCGTCTTTTTCGGCAAAGAAGCCAAATTCTGACGGGTCGTTTACGGACTTGCCGTGACCCAAGTGGTCATTACCGCAAACAACGAAGCCGTTTGACGCCAAAAATCTTGCAAAATCGTCATAGCGGTCAATGTGCTCCGCCATACCGTGAGCAAGCTGAACAACACCGATAGGCGTAAGCTTATCGTCACTCCAAATGAGCGTTCTTATCTTGTGAACTTTGTCCGAAGAGTTGAAATAAGCCTCCGTTTTTACAACAGCCATAGCAGTACCTCCAATATAAATTTACATACATTTGTTATTATACTATAAATAAGCTGTTTTGTCATCAGTTTTTGACAATATAAAAAATGTTTTTTCCAAAGTCCTCAAAGCGGCGTATTTTGTTGTTATTTTTGATAAAAAAAGCTCGAAACACATAGGAAATACCGTCTTTTTATCGATTGAAAATTCTTGAAAACATATCAAAATAGTGCTAAAATTAAATAAATTATTATAAAGGAGACGATACCATGACATACGAGCAGGCAGTTTCAAAGGTTAAGGCTAAATTTTCCGATATAGACGCTTCCTCAATTGAAGGTACTCAGGCTATACAGATAAATCTTTCAGGCAAGAACGCCGAGGGTATTTTCTACATAGAGGTTAAGGACGGCAAGGTTAATGTTGAGCCTTACGATTATCACGACAAGTGGGCAGAGGTTACTGTTAACCCGACAAATCTTTTCAAGGTTCTTGACGGAAAACTCGACCCCGTAATCGCTTATTCATCGGGTAAGGTTAGCGTTTCAGGTGATGTTGACACCGTTCTTCGCATTTTGAACCTCGTAAAATCGGCTAAATAATTCGACTCGCAACAGCTTGGGACACCTTGATTTTAGGTGTCCTATTTTTTATAATTTTCTCTTTATTTTTGGAAAAGAATGTACTATAATTGCCTTAACAAGTATTTTTGGAGATGATGAAACAATGGAACACAAACCCGTTACAGCTATAATCGTAGGCGCAGGACACAGAGCGTTTGTCTATTCAAAGCTCGCACTCACCGACCCCGACAAGCTTAAAATTGTAGGTGTTGCCGACCCCGATAAAATAAGGCAAAAAAAGGCAATGGAGATGTTCGGTTTTCCGAAAGAGAACTGTTTTGACTCCGCTTCAGAGCTTGCAAAAGCTCCCAAATTTGCCGACGCAATAATCAACGGAACAATGGACGAACAGCATGTTGAAACCTCAATTCCGCTTCTTGAAAAAGGCTATGATATGCTCCTTGAAAAGCCGTTTGCAACCAACGAAAAAGAAATGAGAACGCTTGTTGACTGCGTTAAAAAGAACGGCAACAAGGTTATGATTTGCCATGTTCTTCGCTACACGCCGTTCTATCTCTCAATCAAAGAGAGAATAGCAAAAGGTGAAATCGGCGATATTATTAACATTCAAACCTGCGAGCATGTAAGCTATCATCATCTCTCAACCTCTTATGTCAGAGGAAAATGGGCAAATTCCGACAAATGTCACACTTCAATGCTACTTGCAAAATGCTGTCACGATATAGATTTAATGATGTGGATGATGGCGCAAACGAAGCCTGTGAGCATTTCAAGTTACGGCTCAAAATTCCAATTCAAGCCTGAAAACGCACCCGAAAACGCAGGTACAAAATGCCTTGTTGACTGTCCGTTGGTTGACTCCTGCCGTTACTCCGCAAAGCGTCTTTACCTTGACCAGCCGGAGAGATGGGCTTTTTATATTTGGGATAAATTAGAAGGCATTGAAAACCCGACAGACGAGGACAGAATAAATCTGTTAAAGGGCGACTCAGAATACGGCCGTTGCATTTACAAGTGCGACAACAACGTTGTTGACCACCAATCCGTGCTTGTGAATTTCGCAAGCGGTGCAACGGGTACGCACAATATGGTCGGCGGCTCGTCGAAGCCTCAAAGGAGAATTCATATTATCGGTACTCTCGGTGAAATTTACGGCGATTTTGAAGAATCAAAGTTCTATGTTTCGAAAATTTATCCGACAAAGACAGACGAAAAGATTGTTGAAGAAGTTGATTTGAGAGTCGGCGGTGATATGGTCGGCGCATACGGCGGTCACGGTGGCGGCGATGAAAAGCTGGCGGCAGATTTCGTTGAATATTTGCGCGGCGGTAAACCGTCGCTT
Source organism: Candidatus Fimenecus sp. (assembly GCA_052273625.1). Classification (GTDB taxonomy): domain Bacteria; phylum Bacillota; class Clostridia; order Oscillospirales; family Acutalibacteraceae; genus Fimenecus. The sequence goes on from DAVZHW010000030.1 coordinate 20,651, forward strand.
GCCTGCACTTCGATTTTCGACTCCGTCGCAGGTCATTTATGCGTTTATCTTGCCGATAAATCAAGAGAAGAAAACGGTATGCCGCAAAAAGTTGAATTATAAAAAGTAATAATATATTTATCCCCGACAGTTCAAATTGTCGGGGATTGTTTACAAATCAGCGGAAATATGGTATTCTGAAAGCAGATTATATAAGGGGGAAGCAAAATGTTCTTTATAAGCTTCGATAAACTTATAGAAATACTTTCACCGTTGATATTGATTGTATGTATTATCGCCATAATCGGATTAAATAAAGATTATGACGCAGAACGAGAACAAGAAAAGCGTCAAGCCCTTGAAGATTATCAAATCGCAAGCGATTATATTGACCCTGCGGAAATTCTAAAACGGTATTTTTCTCAAAACGATCTTCATTTTGTCAATCAAGATGATTTTACATTTTACAAGCATGACAAAGATAAAAACATTGACATTTATGAAAGGAAAAACACCGATTATTCAAGAGATGAGCGTGTTACGGTGAATTCCGAAACGCAGGAAATTAAATCTTATTGGATTAGTTATATAAATTTAACTCCCGACAGTGATATAACGAAAAAGACGGTGAATGATTATTCGGATTTTATAAAGGGAAAGTTTGATGAAACGGCACGCTGGAGTAAAATTTACGACGAAAAAAAGTACAACGCATCGGGCATCTTAACTTGTATATCCTCAAAAACGGACGGAAAAGTTGAAATGTATCATTCCGACATAGAAAAGAACGGAATAGATTACTGTTGCTTAATTTCCCCGTCACAAGACTCGGTAAGCATAAGTATTACATACGATTTTTAGCAAGTCTGATATTCTAAAATATTTAAGGACACCTTCATAAAAGGTGTCCTTTTTGTGATATAATATATTTGAAACGAAAAGGCTCCCTCTGACGAGGGAGCTGTTGTTTTTCGGAGAAAAATGACTGAGGGAGAGATAACGAAAGTTTGATTTTTATTGCTTTCTCTCC
>DAVZHW010000031.1:0-21550 GCA_052273625.1 Candidatus Fimenecus sp.
GGGCTGTCATTTTGTCAAAAATGACTGAGGGAGTTTTACGAAATCATATAAAATCAACCTTACAATCCCTCCGCCTCACGTTCGTTCGGCACCTCCCTTTACACAAGGGAGGCTGAATGTGCGGTTGTCCGATATAGGCTCCCTCTGACGAGGGAGCTGTCGTTTTTCGAAGAAAAATGACTGAGGGAGAGATACAGAAAACTTACTGTTTATTGCTTTCTCTCCCTCCGTCACACCTACGGCGTGCCACCTCCCTCGTCAGAGGGAGGCTGTTACGCATAAATCAAATTACACACCCTCCGTCAAAGCATCTGATAAAAACAAAAGACGCACTCAATGAGTGCGTCATAATTTACTATGTATTCCACAAAACGTTTTAATTATTTGTCGTCATGCTTTTTTCTTGTAAGAACAAGAGCAACGCCTGCCACAAGTGCTACCGCTGCAACCGCAGGGATTGCATAGTCGCCTGTTGCGGGGATGTCGGTCGGGTTAGAAGTGTTGCCGCTTCCGCTGCCGTTACCGCCGTTACCGCCGTTGCTGTTACCTTTAAGAAGACCTGCGAGAGCAGAGGTAATTGTGCTGATAGCGTCGCCGAAGCCTCTGAACAGCTGTGCAAGGTCGGACGGTGTGTAGCCCTTGAAAATCTCGTCAAGCACGCCTGTTGAAGCCTCGTCCGAAGTAATAGCCTTCAAAATTGTTTCTTTTTCTTCAGCATTGATTGTCTTATTTTTATAAAGTGCATTGACGATAGCCTTGCCGTCGTCAACGGTAATAACCTTATTGCCTATAAGGGAAACGAGCACGCTTTCAATCTGCTTAGCGTTAAGCTTTGAAAGAACGTCAACGTATTTCTGAAGCTCCTCACTGAGCTCAGGGTCGGGCGTTGAGGGCGTTGTAGTGCCGCCCGTTGTTGTTTCTGTCGGGTTAATAACGTCGATTATTGCGCCTGTAAGAAGCGTTGTAAGGGAAGCGGCTGCAGTCTGTGAAAAGCCTGCGTCGTCCTTAACTGCCGTAACAGCCTCCGAAACGATTGCCTTGATTGACTCGGCATCGCTCTCATAAGCCGTTTTATATGCCGAATAATCGGTAATGCCTGCAATTACGCTGTTCTTAATCAACTTTCTACCGCCGATTGTTTCAGGATCATTGCCCTTTTCAACAGCAGCCAAAACAAGAGCTGCAATTTCCTTCTGCTGAGTACCGGTCAACGCATCAACATTAGCGCCTGCAAATGCCGGAACGCAAACCGTGAACAACAATGACAAAACAACCAAAACTGACATTACTTTTTTCATATCACGCTATTTCCCTTCTACATTAACGCCTCGATAGGCATAATCTCTTTTATACAAATTGAATTATAACAGTTTGGCAATTCAATGTCAACAGAATTGTGGAATAATTTATCAAAAAACAGTATAAATTTTATCAATTTTTTTGCCAATACTAATAAAGCAGACGCTATTTAAGGGGATTTAATTATGAGTAAAAAGAACAAAAAATCACGCAAAGAGGTTGCTGAAAAGGTCGATAAGCTGACGGCGGAATTCGCTGAAATCTGGGACGGCTCGGGCGACGGAATACCCTCCGACGTGCTCGGAAGCTACACGGGAAATCCGACGGAGGTTGACAGACCGATACAGGACGCAGACGACTTATAATATATATACTATTAAAATATGCAAAAAACACTTGCAAAATAATATGATATGTGTTATTATGTCAAGGTACGAATATGATTAAGCTGAGAGTGGGTTTCAAACCCGCTCTCTTAATTTTATAGGAGGAATTATGGCAGAAAAGAAAAAGAACACCGTTTCTGTTGTGTGGGACATTGCAAAGCCGCTTGCCGACGAGCTCGGTTTGGTGCTTTGGGACGTTCGCTTTCAGAAGGAGGGCGTCAATTGGTATCTTCGTATCATTGTTGACAGAGAGGACAGACCCGTTGACATTGACGACTGCGTTAATATGAGCCACGCTATCGACGAGCCGCTTGACAGGCTTGACCCGATTGAGCAGAGCTATTCCTTGCAGGTTCAGTCGCCCGGTATCGAAAGAGAATTGACAAGAGATTTTCATTTTGAAAAGTATCTCGGCGAAAAAATTATGGTTAAATTCATTCACGCATTAAACGGCAAGCGTGAGTACAAGGGTAAACTCGCATCTTATGACAACGGCAATATTTCAATGACTCTCGAAAACGGAGAGACGGTTGAATTTAATAAAAAAGAAGCATCGTGGGTAAAGCTCGATGATTTTGGAGGTTTTGAAAAAGATGAATAAGGAATTTTTTGAAGCAGTTGCGATTATGGAAAAGGAAAAGGGTATTCCTGCTGAATATCTCTATGAGAAAATTCAGAATGCTATTGTCGTAGCAGTCAAAAAGGAGTACAACAGCAAGGACGTTATCACTTGTGAAATCGATCCCGAGAAAAACGAAATGAACGTATATTACTGCCGCACGGTAGTTGACGAGGTTGTTGACCCCGATATGGAAATTTCTCTTGAGGACGCACAGGAAATCAAGAAGAAATACAAGGTCGGCGACGTTGTAAAGGTTAAGCTCAGCAAAAAGGACTTCGGCAGAATTGCGGCTCAGACTGCAAAGCACGTTATCCGTCAGGGTATCAGAGATGCCGAAAAGGGTATGATTCTTGAGGAGTTCCAGTCGAAAAATCAGGAGCTTGTTACCGCTAAGGTTCAGCGTGTCGATCCCGTTACAGGCAACGCTACGCTTGAAATCGGCAAGGCTGAGGCTATTCTTCCGAAATCGGAGCAGGTTCCCGACGAGGTGCTTCGGGAGGATCAGCTTATAAAGGTATTTATCGTTGACGTTAAGAACACCGATAAAGGTCCTAAGGCTATGATTTCAAGAAGGCATCCCGGTCTTGTAAGACGTCTTTTCGAGCTTGAGGTTCCCGAAATTTACGAGGGCACGGTTATAATTGACTCGGTTGCACGTGAGGCGGGCGCAAGAACAAAAATTGCCGTTCACTCAAAGGATGAAAATGTTGACGCTATCGGCGCTTGCATAGGTCCTAAGGGCTCAAGAGTAAATCAAATCGTTGACATTCTCGGCGGCGAGAAGATTGACATTATAAATTACAGCGAAAATCCCGAGGAGTTCATTGCGGCGGCTCTCGCTCCGGCAAATGTTCTCAAGGTTGAAATCGAGGATGCGGAGAACAAGGTTTGCCACGTTACCGTTCCCGATCATCAGCTTTCGCTTGCTATCGGCAACAAGGGACAGAACGCTCGTCTTGCGGCTCATCTTACGGGTTGGAAAATCGACATTAAGCCCGAAAGCGGCTTCTACGAGGGTTAATCTTAAAGCAGTTTACTTATTATATCGGCAGGAGATGAAATTATGGCAGTTAAAAAAATCCCGATGCGAAAATGCTTAGGCTGTATGGAGCAAAAGCCTAAAAAGGAGCTTGTTCGTGTCGTAAAAAGCGCTGACGGCGATATAAGCCTTGACCTTACGGGAAAGAAAAACGGCAGAGGCGCATATATTTGCCCCGAGGTCTCCTGTCTTGAAAAGGCTAAAAAGGCAAAGAGACTTGAGCGTGCGTTTGAATGTGCAATTCCCGCAGAGGTCTATGAGGCTATGGAAAGCGAGCTTAAAAATGAATAATAAAGCGTTGAATTTGCTCGGAATGGCAAGACGGGCAGACAAGATAAGCCTCGGACATGACGCAAGCGTCACTTCTATTAAAGAAAAGAAAGCGTGGCTTTGTATTTTAAGTCAGGACGCTTCCGAAAGGCTCAAAAACGAAATGAGCAGGCTTTGTGAAACCGGCAAAGCGGAGTGTACGGTTGTCGATTGCACAATGAATGAGCTCGGTGCGTCGCTCGGATACAAGACGACGGCGGTTTTGACGCTCAATGACAGAGGCTTTGCCGAAAGATTAACACAACTCATAAGGGAGGAATAATACATGGCGATTAAGAAAAATAAATTGAACGAAGTCGCAAAGGACTTCAATATACAGAGTAAGGCTCTTATCGAGCTTTTGGGAAAATATTTTGACGGCGAAAAGAAGTCGCAGGCAACACTTGAGGATAAGGAAATGGACGTTATCTTCGACGTTTTGACAAAGCAGCATTCGGTTGAGAGCTTTGACGATTATTTTGCAATGCAGAAGGAAAATAAAGAGCCTGCGCCGAAGAAAGAAACTGCTAAAAAGCCTTCGGATAAGAAGCCGGCAGATAAAAAACCTGATGGTAAATCAAACGAAAAGGCAGATACTAATAAGGCTTCGAAGCAGGAGCTTCCCAAGAAGAAGGTCAAAGACCCCAACAAGCCTATGCAGTCAAGGACAAAGGGCGAGGTTCGTCACATTGACACAAGAGCAGGCTCGGTTGACCTTGACAAGTACAATGAAAGATATGAAAACATCGCACCGGTTAATAACAAAAATTCAGACAATGTTGTAAGAAAGCAGAAGCTCAATCAGAAATCAAAGCAGTATCGCAAGCAGGGTATGAGAAGCCACAAGCACGAGAGCGAGGCTGAAAGACTCAAGAGAATTGCGGCTGAGAGAGCTAAAAAGCAGATTAAGATTACAGTTCCCGAGGAAATCACCGTCGGCGATCTTGCGGCTTTGCTTAAAATGACAGCGGCAGAGGTTATCAAAAAGCTCTTTGCGCTCGGTATGATGGCAACCGTTAATGAGGTTATCGACTATGACACAGCTGAAATAGTTGCTACGGAGCTCGGCGCAAAGGTTGAAAAAGAGGTTGTTGTTACAATCGAGGAGAGAATTATCGACGATACGGTTGACGCAGAAGAGGATCTTCAGCCCCGTGACCCCGTTGTTGTCGTTATGGGACATGTTGACCACGGTAAAACTTCATTGCTTGACGCTATCCGTAATACCTCCGTTACCGCAACTGAGGCAGGCGGAATTACACAGCATATCGGCGCTTACAGAGTTCAGACTCCCAACGGAAAGATTACATTCCTTGACACCCCCGGTCACGCTGCGTTTACTTCAATGCGTGCAAGAGGCGCTATGGCTACCGATATTGCAATTCTTGTTGTTGCCGCAGACGACGGTATTATGCCCCAGACAATCGAGGCTATAAACCACGCAAAAGCAGCAAATGTTTCAATTATCGTTGCAATTAACAAGATGGATAAGCCCGACGCTTCTCCCGACAGAATTATGCAGCAGCTTACAGAGCACGAGCTCGTTCCCGAGGAATGGGGCGGCGATGTCATCTGTATTCCCGTTTCGGCTAAAACTCATCAGGGCATTGACAAGGTGCTTGAATCAATCAACCTTGTTGCTGAAATGCTTGAATTAAAGGCTAACCCGAACCGTGCCGCAAAGGGTATCGTTATCGAGGCTAAGCTTGATAAGGGCAGAGGCCCTGTTGCAACGGTACTTGTTCAGAACGGTACGCTTAAAACAGGCGATACAATAGTTGCAGGTGCATCGGTCGGCAGAGTAAGAGTTATGACAAACGAAAACGGCAAGGTGCTTGAAACGGCAGGCCCGTCTGTTCCGGTTGAAATTATGGGACTTGCGGAGGTTCCGCAGGCAGGCGACACATTCGACGCTGTTTCTGATGAAAGACTTGCCCGTGAGCTTGTCGAGCAGAGAAAGAGAGAGGCTAAGGAAGAAGAATTCAAGCAGTATCAGAAGGTTACTCTCGACAACCTTTTCTCCTCAATTTCTCAGGGCGATATGAAAGAGCTTAACATTATCGTTAAAGCCGATGTTCAAGGCTCGGTTGAGGCTGTTAAGCAGAATATTGAAAAGCTCTCAAATGACGAGGTTAAGGTTAAGGTTATCCACGGCAGCGTCGGCGCCGTAAATGAGTCCGATGTTATGCTCGCAAACGCATCTAACGCAATTATCGTAGGCTTCAATGTTCGTCCCGATCCGGTTGCTTCCGAAATTGCCGAGAGAGACGGCGTTGATATGAGAATGTACAGAGTTATTTACGATTGTATCGAAGAGCTCGAAGCGGCTATCAAGGGTATGCTCGCACCGAAGTTCCGTGAGGTTGTTCTCGGCAGGGCAGAGGTTCGTAACGTATTCAAGCTTTCCTCTGCGGGTATGATTGCAGGCTCGTATGTTCTTGACGGTAAAATTACAAGAAATTCACAGATAAGAGTTGTAAGAGACGGTATAGTTATCTTTGAGGACGCTATCGCTTCTCTTAAACGATTCAAGGAGGATGCAAAAGAGGTTGCCTCGGGTTATGAGTGCGGTGTAGGACTTGAAAAGTTCAACGACATCAAGGAAGGCGACATTCTCGAAGCGTTCATAATGGAAGAGGTTAAGGCTTAATCTTTTTTCGGAGGTAAAAATGGCAAGTTACAGACAGGACAGAGTGTCCGAGGATATAAAGCGTGAAATCATCGCCGTAATCAGAGAGCTTAAAGATCCCAGAGTTAAGGATAAAATGCTCACTGTTGTAAGGGTTGATGTAAGTCACGACCTTTCGTTTGCAAAGGTGTATATCAGCGCTCTTGACGGAATTGACTCGGCAAAAGAGGCTGTAAAGGGTCTTGTCAGCGCAACGGGCAGAATAAGACACGAGGTCGGCGCAAGACTCCGACTTCGTAAAACGCCCGAAATGAAATTTATTGCAGATGACTCCGTTGAGCACGGTATGGAAATTTTCAAAAAAATTGAGAATCTTACGAGGGATAACGATGAATAAAATCGACGAAAAATCATCAGCTCGTCTGCTTAGAGAAAATGACAATATTCTTATACTCACGCACAGAAATCCCGACGGAGACACGATAGGCAGCGGTTTTGCGCTCTTGCACGCTTTGAAAAAGCTCGGCAAGACGGTAAAGGTCGTATGCACCGATCCGTTTCCCGAAAAGTACGGATATATAACCCATTCCAACAATGACAATGTGGGTGAAAATCCGTATGTTGTGGCGGTTGATGTTGCGGATATGGAGCTTATCGGCGCCGACTACCGTGCGAAATATGAGAACGGCGTAAATCTTTGCATTGACCACCATATTTCAAATAAGGAATTTGCGGAAAATCTCTGCTTGAGGAAATGCTCGGCAACATGCGAGATTGTATATGATGTAATCAAGGCTATGGGCGTTGAAATTGACAAGGATATTGCCAACAGCCTTTACACCGGCATTGCGACAGATACAGGCTGTTTCCTTTTCTCAAGCGTTACGGCTAAAACTCACGCCATCGCCTCTGACTTGATTGCACACGGTGCGGATTTCTTTGAAATCAACAGGGTTATGTTTGAAACTAAAACGCTCGGATATTTCAAGCTTGAAGCGGCGGCTCTCAATACGGTTGAAATGTACTGCGGCGGAAAATGTGCGTTTATGACCGTTACAATGGATATGCAAAAGCAGGCAGGCACAAAAGACGGTGATTTTGACGGTATTGCGGGACTTCCGAGGAAGATTGAGGGAGTCTTGGTTGCCGCTACTTTCCGTGAAACAAAGGACGGCAATTTCAAAGTGTCTGTGCGTTCGCACGAACCCGTTGACTCGTCAAAGCTTTGTATGAATTTCGGCGGCGGCGGTCATTCAAGGGCGGCAGGCTGCACCTTCGACAGGGAAACCTTCGCAGAAAACAAAGAAAAACTGTTATCCATAATAGAAACGGAACTTAAAAGTGTATGACAGGTATCATTTTACTTGACAAACCGAATAATATGACCTCTTTTTCAGCTGTGAACAGGGTAAGACGCTTGCTCTCGGTTAAAAAAGCAGGGCACACAGGAACGCTCGACCCTATGGCTACGGGCGTTCTTCCCATTGCGCTTTCAAACTGCACAAGATTTATTGATTTTCTCCCCGTTCACGATAAAGGTTATGTCGCAAAGGCTCGGCTCGGCGTTACAACCGATACGCTCGACTCGACGGGTACCGTTTTATCTCAAAGCGAGGTCAATGTCAAAAGAGAACAGCTTGAAAGCGTTTTGAAGAATTACACGGGCAAAATCAAACAGATACCGCCTATGTATTCAGCTATAAGCAAGGACGGAAAAAGGCTTTATGAGCTTGCCCGACAAGGGATTGAAATTGAGCGTGAAGCAAGGGAAATTACAATATATTCCCTCAAGCTTTACGAATTTTGTGACGATTGCTTTACAATATCGGTTGAATGCTCGGCGGGTACATATATCAGAAGCCTTATTGACGATATAGGCAAGGATCTCGGTTGCGGAGCTGTTATGACGGATTTACGCAGGACTTCGGCAAACGGATTTTCGATTGACGCTTGCGTTACATTGGAAGAGCTCGAAAAGGCTGTAAATGACGGCACGGCGGAGAGATATATCACGCCTATTGAAAAATGCTTTGATACCTATTCTGAAATTGCTGTTACCGAGGGACAGGCAAAGCGTTTTTCAAACGGCGGTGAATTGTCAAGGGACAGGCTCAAAGATAATATTTCCGACGGAATTTACAGGGTTTATTCCCCCGACGGTCAGTTTTTGGGACTCGGAGAAGCCGAAAAAGACAGCGAATTTCTAAAAGTAAAGAGGGTGTTTGTCCGTGAATGAAAAATCCATAGCATTAGGCACCTTTGACGGACTTCACACAGGGCATTTGCAGGTGATATTGCAGTCTGAAAATGACAGATTTGAGCCTTATGTTCTGCTCTTTGATGTTCACCCGTTGGCAATAATTACAGGCAAAGCGCCGTGTTCTCTGATAACCGACGAGATGAGGCGTGATATAATAGAAAGCCTCGGTGTTAAGATTATCGACATCAGCTTTTCGAAAATTGCCGATATGCCTTATGACGAGTTTTTTAAGAAAATTTTGATAGAACGCTACAACGCAAAGGCTCTCTCCTGCGGAGAAAACTACACCTTCGGCGCAGGCGGCAGGGGAGATGTGGAAAAGCTCAAAAAATTGTGTGAGGAATACTCGGTTGAGCTGCACATAGCGCCCACGCAGACCTATAACGGCGAAACGGTAAGCTCGACTAAAATTCGCAATCTTCTTTCAGACGGCGATATAAGAACGGCAAACGCAATGCTCGGCAGGGAGTTTTCCTACCGTTCAATCGTTGTAGACGGCGACAAGCGTGGCAGAACGCTCGGCTTTCCGACGGCAAACCAATTTTTTCCCGACAATTTCGTAAGGCTCAAATTCGGCGTTTACGCTTCAAAAACGGTCATCGACGGCGAGGTTTATCCGTCTGTTACGAATATCGGAATAAGACCTACCGTTCACACGGAACGCTATCGCAGTGAAACATATATAATCAACTTTCAGGGCGACATTTACGGTAAGAAAATTGAGATACGCTTGACCGATTATTTGCGTCCCGAGGAAAAATTCGGCTCTCTCTCCGAGCTTTCAAAGGCTATTGAACACGACAGCAAAGTTTCTCAAGAAATATTTTATAATAATACTTGCATTATTTAATTAAAAATTGTACAATAAATATAATATTTAATAAACGGAAAGGTGTTATAATTATGTGGGCTTTAAAAGTTGCATACTACCGTGCTTATCAGAAAGTAATGAAGATAATGCTTTGCTTTATTGATTGGTCGGAACCCCAGCTCCTTACAGGACCCGGTGCAATCCGTAAATTGCCGGCTGTAATCAAAGAAAAAGGTATCGGTAAGGTTATGGTTGTTACCGATAAGGGTCTTATGAGTCTTCACTTGCTTGACGGTCTTTTTGAAGAACTCGACAAGGCAGGCATCAGCTATGTTGTTTATGACGGCGTTCAGCCTAACCCCTCAATCGAAAACATTGAGGAAGCAAGAGGAATGTTCGTTTCAAACGGCTGTGAGGCAATGATTGCTTTCGGCGGCGGTTCTCCGATGGACTGCGCTAAAGCGGCTTGCGCAAGAGTAGTCAGACCTAACAAGACTATTCCGCAGATGAGAGGCGTTTTGAAGGTAATGCACAAGCTTCCTCCCTTCTTCGCTGTTCCCACCACAGCAGGTACAGGCTCAGAGACAACTGTTGCGGCTGTTGTTTCAAACACACAGACTCACGAAAAATACGCTATCAATGACCCGTGTCTTCGTCCTAAGTTTGCGGTACTTGACCCCGAGCTTACAACAGGTCTTCCTCAGAAGATTACTTCGACAACAGGTCTTGACGCTCTCACCCATGCGGTTGAGGCATACATAGGCAAGTCAAACACTCGCACGACTGAGGATTATGCCGAAAAAGCAACAAAACTCATCTTTGAAAACCTTGAAACCTGCTATAACGACGGTCAGAATATTGAGGCAAGAGGTCAGATGCTTTTGGCTTCTTTCTATGCAGGTATGGCTTTCACACGGGCTTATGTAGGCTATGTTCACGCTATCGCACATAACCTCGGCGGTATGTACGGTATTCCGCACGGACTTGCAAACTCGGTAATTCTTCCCGTTGTTCTTGAAGAATACGGCTCATCGATTTATCCAAGACTTGCAAAGCTTGCTGAAATCGTTGGCATTAACGGTCAGACAGAGGAAGAGCTTGCTAAGGGCTTTATCGCTGAAATCAAGGCTATGAACGAGAGAATGGCTATCCCGACTGCATTTGAGCAGATTAAGGAAGAGGATATTCCGACTATCGTTGAAAGAGCAATGAAAGAAGCTCATCCCTTGTACCCGACTCCCCTTATCTTTGACGCTGACAGACTTGCACAGATTGTCAGAAAACTCAAAGGCTAATTGAAATTAAACAACAAAAAATCCGATCATCAATGAGATGGTCGGATTTTTGCTTTATCTGAGGTAAAAACAAAGTGCCCATATCATCTTAACACAGATTTTGTAACTTTTCTTGCACAAAACTGCTACAGTTATTGACTTTTGGCGGACAAGGGTGTATACTGAATTATCGAGTTAGCAGAGGCTAACTGCTGTTGGACGGTGATGATGTGAAGGACAATAAGAAATTTTGGCAAAGATTTGCGAAACTGTATAGTCCCTTTATGGAAAAAGGAAACAGCGAGCTGTATGACAATATCAGCAAGGCTGTCAAGCTAAAGCTGAATAAAGATATGAATGTTTTGGAGCTTGCCTGCGGTTCGGGGCAGTTGTCCTTCCGCCTTGCAAAATATGCAAGGCAATGGGAAGCTACCGACTTCTCTGAAAATATGATAGCGGAGGCTAAAAGGAAACCGCGCCCGAAAGGATTGTATTTCTCGGTACAGGATGCAACCAAATTACCTTATGCTGACGAAAGCTTTGATGCAGTAATGATTGCCAATGCTCTGCATATTATGCCCGAACCGGATAAGGCAATGTCGGAGATACGCCGTGTGCTGAAAAAGGACGGTATCCTCTTTGCGCCCACCTTCATTCACGGTGACGGTGCAGGATACAGTATCCGCATAAGGCTAATGAACCTCATCGGCTTCAAGACTTATTCTAAGTGGAATGCGGATGAATTTACGGAATATATCGAAGCTCACGGCTTCAAGCTTATAGAACAAAAAGTGATGGGCAGTACGCTGACGCCGCTATGCTGCTTGATTGCCGCTAAGAAATAGGAGGAGCTTCGATGAGAACTTCAGAAGAATACAAAAAATTATCTATTTAAGAGTTTACCAAAGCGGCGCAGCGGTATGATTCCGATAACGCCGGGATCTACGATATGTGCAAGGAGGATTATCCGCCGATCCTCGCAGAAATCCAAGGGGAGCAGTTCGATACTCTGCTCGATGCAGGGTGCGGAACGGCAGCGTTTACATTTGGTAGCAAGAAAAAAGATAGATTGAGATTGATATAAGGAGAAAAGGTTATGAGCATTGTAAAATTTGAAAACGTAACAAGAATCTACACCTCCGGCGATCACGAGCTTCGTGCGTTGGATGGTGTGAATATGGAGCTGGACGAAGGCAAATTCGTGGTCGTTCTCGGCCCGTCAGGTGCGGGTAAGTCTACGCTTCTCAATATGCTGGGCGGCTTGGACAGCCCCACAAGCGGTAAGATCACCGTAAACGGCAGGGATATCTCTACGCTCAATAACAACGAGCTTGCCGATTACAGGGCGTCCACCGTTGGCTTTGTTTTCCAGTTCTATAACCTTATCCCTACACTGACGGTCTATGAAAACGTGGCGTTGGTCAGTGGAATCGTACCCGACGCTATGGACGCAAAGCAGATTTTGGCTGAGGTAGGTCTTGCAGATCATCTCAAAAACTTCCCCTCTGAGCTTTCGGGCGGTGAGCAACAGAGAGTGTCCATTGCCCGTGCTCTTGCCAAGAATCCCAAAATTCTGCTCTGCGATGAGCCGACCGGTGCGCTTGACTCCGAAACAGGTGTTATGGTACTGAAGCTCTTGCTTTCCATGGCACGAAATTACGGCAAGACCATCGTCATCGTTACGCATAACCAAAATATTGCGAAAATGGCAGACGTGGTGGTGCGTGTCAAGAACGGCAAGATTAAATCTTATGAGGAACAAAATAATCCCATCAGCGCCGATGAGATCGAGTGGTGACGAATATGTTAATCAGAAAACTGTTCCGTACTGCGTGGAACTACAAATCGCAGTTCATTTCAATGGTGATTATGATCGCCATCGGTATCGGAGTTTTCCTCGGCTTCAATATGGAGTGGTACAGCTTGGAGCACAACGCTCTCGGCTTCCTTGACGAAACGAAATACGCCGATTTCCGTATCTATTCCGAAACCGGATTTACCGAGGACGATATCAAAGCAATACAAGGCATTGACGGCGTAGAAGCCGCAACAAGGTATTTCGACGTAAACGTCGGCGTGAAAGGCTCGACCGATGCTCTTGCGCTCAACGTTTCTGAAAATTATACCGTTTCCACGATGAAAGTGACCGACGGCAAGGAATACGACGAAAATGCAGACGGCATTTGGCTCTCGGATAAATTCGCCGCCGCAAACGATATTGCCCTTGGCGATACGTTGACGCTTACATATCGAGGAAAAGAAATTACCGCCGAAATTATCGGGCTTTGCAAAAGCGGTGAAAATCTGATCGCCGTTGCCGACGAAAACCAACTGATGCCCGATTATGAGGCGTTCGGCTTTGCATACGTGACACCGAAAACACTTCAAAACGCACTTGGCTTTGCCTTTTATCCGCAGATCAACATTATCTCGGATATGGAGAAGGCAGAGCTTGAAGAAAAGATCAAGGATGCTACGGGTACAACCTTCCTTGTCACCGCCAAGGATGAGCATACTTCTTACGCAGGTGTTAAGAGTGAGGCAGAGGAAGGCAAAACGATGGGTTCTATCCTTCCCGTACTGTTCCTTGCCATTGCAGTGCTGACCATGGTAACCACCATGCACCGTATTTCCGCAAACGAAAAGGTGCAGATCGGCACGCTGAAGGCTTTGGGCTTTCGTGACCGCAAAATATTGCTTCACTACACCTCCTACGGTCTGATGATCGGACTTGTGGGAATGATCTTCGGCGTAGGACTCGGATATCTCATAGCAGGGCTTATCATCAGCCCTAACGGTATGATGAGCACCTACCTCGATCTGCCTACATGGGATCTTGTTATGCCTTCGTTCTGTATCCCAATCTTAGCGCTGATTCTCGTATTTTTAACGCTCATCAGTTATCTCTCGGTACGAGAAATGCTGAAAGGCACGGCGGCAGATGCGCTTCGCCCTTACGCACCCAAGAAAATGAAAAAGAGTGCTGTGGAAAAGCTGCCCTTCTGGGAAAAGCTCTCCTTCGGCACAAAGTGGAATACCCGTGATATTCTCAGACATAAATCCAGAAGCGTTATGACCTTTATTGGCGTGTTTGGCTGTATGCTGCTCCTTGTAGGCGGCCTCGGAATGAGAGATACAATGAGCTCTTTCCTCGATATGCTTGACGAGGATATCAGCAAATATGAAACCAAGGTCATCCTTGCCGAAAGTGCATCGAATGATGACGCACTTGCCCTTGCAGAAATGTATGACGGCGATTTTCAGTCCACAAGCGGCATTAGCTACGAGGGACGGACAATCTCGCTTGATATTTATAACAGCGGTGTTGAAAAGATTGGATTCCTGACAGAAAAGAATAAGCCGTTGACGCTGACTGATGACGGCGTATATCTTTGCCTGCGCTTAAAGGACACGGCAAACATTGGCGATACTATTGAATTTTCACCATACGGAAGTGACGAAACCTATTCCGTAAAGGTTGCCGGTTATTTCCGTTCCCTTGTTTCCGAGAGTATCGTCATGACTGACACCTACGCCGAAAGCGTGGGTATAGATTATAAAATCGGCTATATCTACACCGATACGGCGGCAAGTGATATTGAAAGCTCGGCTATCGTATCGGGAACGCAGAAAAAGTCCATGATCATGGACTCCTACGATACCTTTATGGACCTTATGAACATGATGATCGCGGTGCTTGTGGTTGCCGCCATCGTGCTTGGCATCGTGGTGCTTTACAACCTCGGCGTGATGAGCTACGTTGAGCGATACAGAGAACTTGCGACCCTAAAGGTGCTTGGTTTCCGCGATAAACAGATTGGCAAACTGCTGATTACCCAAAATATCTGGTTGACCTTTATCGGCGCAGCGTTGGGATTGCCCGGCGGTGTGGGCGTGCTTTACATCCTTATAAAAGCACTCGTCAGCGAGTATGAGCTGAGTCTTGCGCTTGGCCCGACGACTTATATTGTCAGCATTGCTCTTACCTTTGGCGTATCTCTGCTTGTTGGCTTTATGGTCTCCCGCAGAAACAAGAAAATTGATATGGTAGAAGCTCTGAAGGGAGCAGAATAAATGATTGACAAAAAGCTTCTCCGCTTGCTCGGGGGAACAAAAAATATATCTTTATCGCCGTTGCTTTGATGGCGGTGATACTCTTTGCCAATGTAGGCATTACCGCCTGCATCTGTCGGGCGATCAATCTTGCCGTTCATTACGACGAATACAGCGGCGGTGCAGCTGATTCACACCGACCGTCCCGTAATTGACATTGTCATAGAGTGCGGTTACGATAATCCAAGCAAATTTGCCTCGGCATTTAAGGAGATTATGGGAGAAACGCCTCTTGAATACCGAAAGGCGCACACGGTACCGACAGAATAAGATTTAATGCTCCGATTTGCTGCGCCGTAGCAAATTGGAACGGAAGTAAACGCAAAAAAGAGGTAAACTATTACAGAACAAACGGTGAAGGGAGGTTGCGCTATGTCCGAAGAATTGTTGATCCGTCATTGCTCGCCCACGCTTGCAGGGCTGAAAACCGGCAATATGTTCCGCTGTGCCTATCAATCGCAAAAGGAGCTGTTGGATGAGATTCGCAGGCTCAACCGCAAGCTTGCCTGTAAAGGACTTCGTGTGCTTCCGCTTCGCATTGATGAGAAAACGGCGCTTATTTATGTGTATCGCCCATCAAAATTGAAAGTGGATTTTGAGCATTGCGATGCGGTCTGTCTTTTGAAGCGGTTTGGCTATACCTGCGAACGCCCCGACCGCTGCGTGGCAGAGCTTGTAGCCCGTATGCGTGAGGAAAGCGAATTTCCCCATGAGGTAGGTCTGTTTCTCGGCTATCCGCCGGAGGACGTACACGGCTTTATTGAGAACAAAGCGCAGTGTTCCAAATGCACAGGCACGTGGAAGGTGTACGGCGATGAGGAAAAGGCGCAAAAAACCTTCGCCATTTACAAGAAATGCACCGATATTTATTGTGCGCAGCACGCACAGGGAAAGTCTATCGAACGGCTCACCGTAGCCGGTTGATATATATTCAAATTCATAGAAAGGTTGGTAACAACAATGAGTAAAATAGCAGTAGTTTATTGGAGCGGCACCGGCAACACCGAAGCGATGGCAACGGCGGTTGCAGACGGTGCAAAGGAAAAAGGTGCAGAGGTAGATCTGTTTACAAGTGAGGAGTTCTGTGCTTGTATGATGGATGAATACGATGCTGTTGCCTTCGGCTGTCCGGCTATGGGTACAGAAGAATTAGAGGACGGCGAATTTGCACCGATGTTTGACGGTTGCAAGGCAGAGCTCTCCGACAAGAAGATCGCCCTCTTTGGCTCCTACGGCTGGGGCGACGGTGAGTGGATGCGTAATTGGGAGGAAGAATGCAAATCCCTCGGCGCTGTTATGCCATGCGATTTTGTGATCTGCAACGAAGCTCCCGATGACGATGCTGTTGCCGCTTGCAAGGCACTCGGTGCGGCTCTCGTTTAATAGCTGATTATATGTGCTCCAATTCGTTCTTCGCAGCGGATTGGAGCATTTTTTGTGCGTTTCGGAGCAGAAAGAAAAGCACGATGAAAAAGTCTGATTACAATTTCAAGCGCTGCACCTACGGCAAGGGAGAATGCACTCCCCACCGCATCCGAGAGAAAGAACTGTACGCCATCATACCGGATGACCAATGAGCAGCTCCGTCTTTTCTCTGCCGATTACAATGCCGAGGAGAAAGAGATAGACGATGAGGTCGAAGCCGAACAGCAACAGCCACAGGTCGTAGCAGTAACGGTTGCACAGTCGGAACTGCTCCCTGCATAAGCACCGCACAAAGTGTGATAAACGCAGTAAAGGCGGATGACAAACGCCATCCGCCTCTGCTGCACCTACATACTGTCAGAAAATGTCCCTATGAACACTAACAGAAGATGCTTGGGATTTTTTATAATATTCTGTTATATAAGGCTTAACTGCTCGCCCGTATCCTCGGCTGAAAGAGTCGAGCCTGCCGCCGGAAGTGTTCTTGTCCTGTATCTTGCGGGCTTTTGGAACATATCCTCCGTAAAGTCCGAAACGCTTTCAAGTCTGTGGTTTTTCCTCTGCGTCATAACGCCGACGCCCTGCGTGTCCTTGGTAGTCTTTGGCGATACCGCACCGGTGTTGAGAAGCAATATTCTGCCCGATGAAGATTTCATAACAATTTCGCAATCCTCTTTAATGTGCTTTATCGCAACAATCGGGAACTTATCGCAATACGCCTTAATGAGTTTTTTACGGTTTGTCTTTGTTTCGTAAGCGCTCATATCGACCTTTGCAACCTTGCCGTTGTCGAAGAAGAAAAGCATATAGCC
This sequence comes from Candidatus Fimenecus sp., assembly GCA_052273625.1. GTDB lineage: Bacteria > Bacillota > Clostridia > Oscillospirales > Acutalibacteraceae > Fimenecus. The sequence goes on from DAVZHW010000031.1 coordinate 16,980, forward strand.
CTTGTAGTCCGTTGTAACCGCCATATAGACAGCCGACTCGTCTTTGTCCATTTGAAGTGCCGAAGCCACAAATTCACCCAATACACTTGCCTTTGTATCGGAGAAATCAGACGCTTTCGCCTTGTAAACCTGACATTTATCAGTGAAGAACAGCAAATCCGTGTTGTTTGACGCCTCGACGGTCTGCACTATTTCGTCGCCCTCTTTGAGCTTCTGCTCACCGCTCATACGAAGTGATGCAGGAGTGATTTTCTTGAAATATCCCTCTTTCGAGAAGAAAAGCGTAACGGGATAATCGGGAATTTCCTCAGTTTCCTCGTAATCGTCCTCGACATCGGCAAAGATAATCTCGGTTCTTCTCGGCTTGTCGTACTTTGCTGTAACCTCTTTAAGCTCCGCAATAATAATCTTCTTAACCCTTGATTTTGAGGAGAGAATATCCTCCATATCCTCAATATCCTTGCGAAGCTGCTCAATATCGGCTGTACGCTTTAAGATATATTCACGGTTGAGGTGACGAAGCTTAATCTCGGCAACATACTCAGCCTGAATTTTGTCAATTCCGAAGCCAATCATCAAGTTCGGAACAACCTCCTGCTCCTCGTCTGTGGAACGGATTATCTTAATCGCTTTGTCAATATCAAGCAAAATTTTCTGCAAGCCCTCGAGCAAATGAAGCTTGTCCTTTGCTTTTGAGAGGTCAAAATAAACTCGCCTGTTTACGCATTGAGTTCTGAACGCAATCCACTCAAGCAAAAGCTCACGAACACCCAAAACCCTCGGCGTACCTGCGATAAGCACATTGAAGTTACAGCCGAAGGAGTCCTCAAGCGGCGTTGATTTGAACAGCTTTTTCATAAGCTTATCGGGGTCTGTTCCTCGCTTTAAGTCGATTGTGATTTTAAGACCCTTCTTGTCCGTTTCATCACGAACATCTGAAATTTCCTTGACCTTACCGTTTTTTGCAAGGTCGATTATCTTGTCGATAATGGCCTCACTTGTCGTGGTTGCGGGAATTTCGTATATATCAATACAATTTGACGATTTATCGTATTTATATTTCGCACGAAGCTTGAAGCTTCCTCTGCCCGTGCGGTAAATTTCACGCATAAGCGCTTCGTCATAGATAATCTGACCGCCGCCGATAAAATCGGGGGCTTTGAGCGTTTCCGTAATATCTGCATCGGGGTCTTTGATGAGTTCAATCGTCGTGTTGCAAATTTCACCCAAATTAAATGAGCAAATGTTAGAAGCCATACCGACGGCGATACCCATATTTGCGTTTACAAGCACCGACGGAAATGTTACGGGAAACAGGGTCGGCTCTTGCATAGAGTTGTCATAGTTCGGAACGAAATCAACGGTGTCCTTGTCAATATCTCTGAAAAGCTCCGCCGCAATGGGAGCGAGCTTCGCTTCTGTATATCTCGAAGCCGCATATTGCATATTTTTTGAATAGGACTTACCGAAGTTACCCTTTGACTCAACATACGGATGAAGCAAGCTCTCGTTACCGCGGGCAAGTCTTATCATTGTCTCGTAAATTGCGGCGTCGCCGTGGGGATTCAACTGCATTGTGCGACCGACAATGTTTGCACTCTTGATAGTCGAGCCGTTCAAAAGTCCCATTTTATACATAGTGTAGAGCAATTTTCTGTGTGAGGGCTTGAAGCCGTCAATTTCGGGAATTGCTCTCGACATAATAACGCTCATTGCATAGGGCATATAGTTCACTTCGAGCGTGTCGATAATATTTTGATGTACAACCTCTCCCGCACCGGAGATATGAGCATTTAAGTTCAAATCTTCCTCGTGGGAAATTTCGGTTTTCTTTTTCTTAGCCATTTATTTCTCCTCGTGTTCTGATTTCGTTTGACGCCTTAAAAATACAACTGCTTTTCAGCTTCCCTTGTGTAAAGGAAGCCTATGTCGGACAACCGCATATTCCGGCTCCCTCTGACGAGGGAGCTGTCATTTTTCTGCGAAAAATGACTGAGGGAGAGATACAGAAAATTTGCTGTTTATTGCTTTCTCTCCCTCCGAGTTGCCTTACGGCAACCCACCTCCCTCGTCAGAGGAAGCCTTTGTCGGACAACCGCAAGGGTTGTCCCTGTACGAGTTTTCATTTGGAATTTGATTAGTGCTTACGCCCCATCTTAGAGGGGGCTGTCATTTTTCTGCGAAAAATGACTGAGGGAGTTTGTCCAAAGCGTGATGTAATCTATTTTACTCCTTCAGTTTCGCTTTGCTCAACAGCTCCCTCTAAGAGGGAGCGGAACCTCTCGGATAATTCCATATTTATGTTGTATGATATAAAATTCAATCCGTGCGATTATTTATGACAAATCGGTCAAATCGATATACTGATAGCCGTTCTCTGCGATATAGTCTTTTCTGCCTTGAAGATTGTCGCCCAAAAGCAAGTCGAACTTGTCCGCAACCGCTTCGGGACTGTAATCGGGCTCAACCTTGATAAGACGGCGTGTTTTCGGGTTCATTGTGGTAAGCCACATCATTTCGGGCTCGTTCTCACCGAGACCCTTTGAACGCTGAACGTTATATTTTTTATCGCCGAGCTTTTCAAGCACCTCCGCCTTTTCCTTTTCGGTATAGCAGAAATAAGTGTCGTCTTTACAGTTGATTTCATAAAGCGGAGACTCCGCAATAAACACCTTGCCCTCTTTAATGAGCGTGGGCATAAGACGGTAAATCATTGTGAGAATAAGCGTTCTTATCTGGAAACCGTCAACGTCGGCATCGGTACAGATTATAACCTTGTTCCAACGGAGATTGTCCATATTGAAAAGCGAAAGATTTTTGTTAGCCTTTGAGCTTACTTCAACGCCGCAGCCGAGCACCTTTATCAAATCCGTGATGATTTCCGACTTGAAAATCTTAGGATATTCAGCCTTTAAGCAGTTGAGAATTTTACCTCTGACGGGCATAATCGCCTGAAAAGCAGAATCCCTTGCCTGCTTACAAGCGCCGAGAGCCGAGTCGCCCTCTACTATGAAAATCTCTCTTTCGTTTACGTCTTTTGAACGGCAGTCAACGAACTTTTCAATTCTGTCTGTCATGCTGTTGCTTGACTGCAAGGTCTTTTTAATGTTGAGCCTTGTGCTTTCAGCCTTAATTCTCGAACGCATATTGATAAGCACCTGCTCGGCAATCTTATCCGCTTCGATTTTGTTTTCTATGAAATACACCTCAAGGCTGTGTTTTAAGAACTCTGTCATAGCCTCTTGAATGAATTTGTTTGTAATTGCCTTTTTGGTCTGATTTTCGTATGAGGTCTGAGTTGAGAATGACGAAATCACAATAACAAGGCAGTCGTCAACATCCTGAAAAGTGATTTTGGAATCGGTTTTGAGGTATCTGCTGTTCGCTTTGAGATAAGAGTCAATCTGCGAAACGAAAGCGCTCTTTACCGCCTTTTCGGGTGCGCCGCCGTGCTCCAAAAAGCTTGAGTTGTGATAATATTCTTTAAGCTGTACCTTGTTTGAGAAGCACAACGCAATGTTCATTTTAACCTTGTATTCGGGCATATCGGCTCTGTCCTTGCCCTTACGCTCGGTCTGCCAATATTGAACGGACGAAAACGCCTTATCGCCGACAATTTCTTTTACATAGTCGGTAATTCCGTTTGTATACAAATACTCGTACTTTTCAAAGGAATTTGTGCCGACCTGCTCTCTTAATATAAACTTAACGCCCTCGTTTACAACCGACTGACGCTTTATTGTTTCCTGATAGTATTCAAGCGGAATGTCAATGTCCGTGAAAACCTGCAAATCGGGCTTCCAGCGAATACGGGTACCGGTATCTCTCTTGCTGTAAGGCTCTTTTTGAAGCTTGCCGACAGGCTCGCCGTGTTCGAAATTCATTTTATAGCAGAAGCCGTTTTTGTGAATTTCCGCCTCCATATATTCAGACGCATATTGCGTAGCGCAAAGTCCCAAGCCGTTAAGACCGAGCGAATACTCATAAGTGCCGCCGTTATTCGTGTTGTATTTACTTCCCGCATACATCTCGCAGAAAAGAAGCTCCCAGTTGTATCTTCCTTCGTTCTCGTTGTAGTCCATAGGCATACCTCTGCCGTGGTCTAAAACCTCAATCGAGCCGTCAAGGAATTTTGTAACGGTAATTTCGTTGCCGTAACCCTCTCTTGCCTCGTCGATTGAGTTTGAGAGAATTTCAAACACCGCATGTTCACAGCCCTCAATACCGTCAGAGCCAAAAATAACCGCAGGTCTTAAACGGACCCTGTCGGCGCCCTTTAACTGTGATATACTTTCTTCGGTATATTCCGCTTTCTTCGCCATTTTGTTCCATCCTTAAACGCATATATTATAACCTATATATTTTACACTATATGTAGGGGTTAAGTCAAGTTTTACTGAATATGTTGAGAGTTAGGAATGTGGAGAGTGGAGTGCGGAGTGTGGAGAGGGCATTTTCAGCCTCCATCTGACGAGGGAGGTGGCACGCCGTAGGCGTGACGGAGGGAGAGAAAGCAATAAAAATAAAACTTTCGTTATCTCTCCCTCAGTCATTTTTCTACGAAAAACGAC
>DAVZHW010000032.1:0-20187 GCA_052273625.1 Candidatus Fimenecus sp.
CTTTTTGGCAAAAGCATAATGGATTTTTATGTGAGAAACCAATACTTCCTTATGAGCACTCAGCCAAATCGGTTAGAGCTTTTTTGTTATGCTGTGTAATTTTTCACGGTGTTTTAATGCTCTCGGAATGTAAGCTCTTATACTTTTCCCTCGTGGCAAGTCCGCCCCGTATATGCCGTTGAGCCTTATTCTCGTCAAGCACCCTGCGCACCTTCAAATAAAGCGCATAATCGCTCCTTTTAAGCCTTTGCGAAACGTCCGTATGAACGGTGCTTTTGCTTATTCCAAACGCCTTTGCGGTGCTTCTGACGGTTGCATTGTTGGTAATTATGTATTCGCCAAGCTCTGCGGCACGATCATCAACTGTATAATTCAAAACTAAAACCCTCCTTTACATATCAGTAATAGATATGCAAAAAAGGGTTTTTATATTCTTTATTTCGTCAAATTACTTTGTGCCGAAAATTCTGTCGCCTGCGTCGCCGAGACCGGGAACGATATACTTATGCTCGTTGAGACATTCATCACAAGCAGCGCAGAAGATTTCAACATCGGGGTGAGCGAGCGAAAGAGCCTCAATTCCCTCGGGAGCTGCAATGATGCACATAAATTTGATTGATTTCGGATTAGATGCTTTAATCTGATTTATAGCGTCGATAGCAGAGCCGCCTGTTGCAAGCATCGGGTCGATAACGAAAACCTCACGCTGTGAAATATCAGACGGAAGCTTGCAGTAGTAAGGAACGGGAAGTGCTGTTTCGGGGTCACGGTACATACCGATATGGCCAACCTTTGCAGACGGAACAAGTGAAAGAACGCCGTCAAGCATACCCGTACCTGCACGGAGAATCGGTACGAAAGCGAGCTTTTTACCTGCGATTACTCTTGCCTTTGCAACCGCTACGGGTGTTTCAACCTCAACCTCCTCAAGCGGAAGATCTCTTGTTGCCTCATAGCAAAGGAGAGTTGCGATTTCGGAGATAAGCGCCCTGAACTCCTTAGAGCCTGTGTTTTTATCCCTCAAAATGCTGAGCTTATGCTGAATAAGCGGATGGTTTGTAATTGTAATGTTTGCCATTTTCATTTCCTCCATAAACTTCTTTTCATTTACCACAATAATTATATATCACTAAAAATTTAATTACAAGTTATTTTTGAGCGTTTTCAATATCCTTGAGCTGATCGATTCTTCTCTGATGTCTGCCGCCCTCAAATTCGGTATTCAGGAAAACCTCCACAAGCTCGAGCGCAAGACCTGCGCCGACAACTCTGCCGCCCATGCAAAGCACGTTTGCGTCATTGTGAAGTCTTGTATATTTTGCGCTGAAATAGTCCGAGCAGCAAGCGGCTCTGATACCGTTTACCTTGTTTGCCGCCATTGAAATACCTATTCCCGTGCCGCAGCAAAGAATACCCTTGTTGCCCTCACCCGCTACGATTTTATCGCAAGTCTCTTTTGCGATAAGCGCATAGTCAACCGAGTCGGCGGAATACGTACCGCAATCCTCGTACTCTATCCCCTTTTCATCAAGATATTTTTTGATGGACTCCTTAAGCTCAAATCCACCGTGGTCAGCTCCCAAATAAAGCATAATTTATTCTCCTTTGTTTTTTAATTTATTGTTAAGCTCTCTCTGCGCCTGCGGCAGTCTCAAATAAATCGGTAAAAGCTCATTTGCACCGACGGTTTTTTCGCCCGAAAGAATTTTATCATACGCAATAAGCGCAACGCTCGACGCTCTTGCAAAACGCCTTTGCTCGTCAGCCAAAGAAGCTTCCGAAAGCTCGCCCTGCAATCTTTCAAAGCACATTTTAGCACCGTCGCCCGCAAAAATAACAGGTCTGTCAAGCTCTTTGAGCTTTTCGAGCAATTCGTCAATCAATATAGCTTCATCGGGAAAAAGCCTCTCCCCTTTCAAGAACGAAGCCGTATAAACCTGATTACATCTTGCGTCCATAACCGCGCACACAACCGCGTTTTCGTCCTTGAACGGATAAGCGATAGCCTCCAACGACGACACGGCAAAGCAAGGTGTAGCAAAGCTGTCCGCAAGTCCTTTTGCCGCCGCAACGCCTATCCTGACGCCCGTAAACGAGCCGGGGCCTGCGCTGACGCTTATGACATCGACATCACGAACAGCCGTATTTGTATTTTTAATCACGCCCTCAACCATCGGCATAAGAGTTTGCGAGTGAGTAAGCCCCGTATTGAGAAAGCTCTCTGCAATAAGCTTTCCGTCCTCAATTAAAGCCGCGCCTGCACTCAGGGATGAACATTCAAGCGATAAAATTTTCATATTTCAAAATCACATCCGTCAACGGTAATTATTCGGTCATCGTCGCCCTCGCCCTTTTCGATAGTAACCCTAACGGTGTTATCTGGCAAAGCGTTTTCGATATTTTCACTCCACTCGACGCAAAGCACACTTCCCATATCCATATAATCGAAAAAGCCCGTTGAATAGAGGTCGTCCCAAGAAGAAACACGGTACATATCAAAATGGCAGAGCTCCGAGTTCTTTCCGTAAACATTTACAATCGCAAAAGTGGGACTGCTGACATCACATTCAATGCCCATTCCCTTTGCGACGCCTGTGGTAAATGCGGTTTTACCCATACCGAGTCCACCGTAAAAAGCAATTACGGTACCTTTTTTAACCTGCTTTCCGAATTTCTCCGCAAGCGACACGGTTTCGTTATAATTTTTCGTTCTAAAAACCTGCATTATATCACCGATAGATATTGTACCACTAAAAACCGTTTGCGTAAATAGTTTTGCTTGAAATCGGTGCGATAACATACTATAATATATTTGATATGTTTAGAATTAAGGCTATACATGGCAGGAAATAGTGTGAAAATCACACTATTCACATAATTATAATGCCCTCAAAATTCGCCTTTGGCAAAATTTTGAGATGGCAGAAATCACCATCACGCCTGTTTAGGCAATACGGGTTGAAACGGTGAATTTTAATAAACTATTTGTTGCCTAAAAGGCTATGGTGATTAACATGATGAAAAAACTTTTTAATACAATTTCAACATTTTTTAAAGAAACCGATTTATACCTACTTACCCTGTGTTTTGCGGCTTCGGTGTTCGGTATAGTTACGGTTACAAGCGCAACGAGATACACCCTCACAGACGGTCAAATTCTCTCGAGAGAAACGATAATTATGATCGTTGCCGTTGCAGTGGGTATTTTGTCGGCGATTTTAATTTCAATGCTTGACTATCAGGTGTTCACAAAGCTATGGCCCGTCATTGCAGTCGTCTGCATTGTACTAATGCTGCTGCTGTTCAAATTCGGCACAGGTCCGAGCGCAAGAAGCGACGCAAGAACCTGGCTTAAATTCGGACCGATTTCATTGCAGCCGTCCGAGCTTGTTAAAATCGGCTTTATTATCACTTTCAGCGTTCACATTGAAAGGCTTAAGGATAAGCTTAATCACATTTTGAGCATTTTACAGCTCGGCGTTCACGCAATTATACCGATTGCCCTCGTTGCTCTTACGGGCGATATGGGCTCGTCGCTTGTTTTCATCTTCATAACGGCGGCTATGCTCTTTGTGGCAGGTGTGCATTGGGGTTATTTCGCAGGTGCGTTTGCGTTTATTGTTGCTATCACTCCGCTTGCTTGGATTTACGTCCTCAAGCAGCTTCAAAAGGATAGATTTTTGGCACTTCTCTACCCCGATTTGTACAGCGATATTATCTATCAGCAAAAGTGCGGAATGAGCGCATTGTCCTCGGGCGGATTTGCGGGACAAGGACTTTTCAAAGGCGCATACACTCAAGCAGGTGTTATCCCCGAGGGTAAAAACGATATGATTTTCACTGTTTTGGGTGAGGAATTGGGCTTTGTCGGATGTGCGTTGGCTCTTCTTTTGCTTACGCTTATCATATTGCGTTGTATATCGGTCGGCAAGAAGTCAAGAGAGCAATCAACCAACCTTATCTGCTGCGGTATGGCGGCTATGATTGCAAGCCAAATGATTATCAACGTAGGTATGTGTCTTATGGTATTGCCCGTTATCGGAATTACGCTTCCGTTCTTCAGCGCAGGCGGTTCATCAAACCTTTGTATATATTTGGGAATAGGTATTGTGTTGAGTATTTACCGTCACAACTGTGAGCGTGAATCGGTTAATATCAAGGTCTACGATTCTTTGAGAAGATAAGGGAATTTTATATCGGTAAAAATCAAAGGGCGAACGGTGTTCGCCCTTTAGTTTTATATTGCCGACAAAATTGACGGGCTTGCCCTTTCGGGTAGAGAAGAGTGAAGAGAAGTGGGTGCTTCGCACGAATTATATTTTATATCCAATGGCGTAGGGCGGTGGCTTGCCCCTGTCCGAATTCTATATCAAATTCAATCCGTGCGTTCAGCCTCCCTCTGACGAGGGAGGTGGGTTGCCGTCAGGCAACTCGGAGGGAGAGATAACGAAAGTTTGATTTCTATTGTTTTCTCTCCCTCAGTCGTTTTTCTACGAAAAACGACAGCTCCCTCGTCAGAGGGAGCCTGAAGTTTAATCAATTATTAAATTTGATAACAGCGGTTAGTTATCATATATCCGTTAATTTCCTCGGCGGGAGCAAGCCACCCGCCCTACCGCGTAGAATATCAAATTCAATTCGTGCTTCGCCCCCTCCTTGAGGGGGCTGTCGTTTTGTCAAAAATGACTGAGGGAGTTTATAAAATCAATTTTACAATCCCTCCGCCTCACATTCGTTCGGCACCTCCCTTTACACAAGGGAGGCTGAATGTGCGGCTGTCCGTCAATTTATAACACATTAAAAACGGGTACTTTGTAAAAAGCACCCGTTAAATATATAATCCATTGAATTTTGCTTCCGTCAATCTCTTCTCAAAGCTTCGATAGGCGGCATTTTCGCTGCTCGTCTTGCAGGATAAACGCCGAACACAACACCGATAAGCGTTGAAAATCCTATTGCAAGCGCAACGGTTGAGGCTTTAACGGTAAGCGGAATTTTCATAATCGACGAAACAAGCGCAGCACCCGAAACGCCCAACAGCAAGCCAATCGCACCGCCGATTACGCAAAGAATTATTGACTCTGTGAGGAACTGGAACAATATAGTCGAGGTCTTTGCGCCGAGCGCCTTTCGGATACCTATCTCCCTCGTTCGTTCGGTTATTGAAACAAGCATTATGTTCATAACGCCGATACCGCCGACAACAAGCGAAATTGCGCTGACTGCGGCAATAAACATTGTGAACACGTTGATTACCGTATCCAAAAGATTGATATATGTCGCCATATTTGTAAGCAAATAAACATCTTTATCGTGGTTGTTATGCCTTGCTCTTATTCTGTTAAGCGCCGCACTTCCCGCAGCGTCAAGGTCGTTTTCGTCACTCGCTATAATGTAAATCGTGTCATAGCGGTCGCTCATTCCGATAACATTTGTGGCAAATTTAGTCGGCACCATAATCATACCGCCCGAAAGCGTTGAATTACCCATAGTCTTCATCGACTCAAGCATTTTTTCGGAGTCCGAACCAAAAGCGCTTGCCATATCCGTAACGCCGATAACCTTTATACTGACGGTAATTCCGTTTGCGGTATAGTTGATGTACTCGCCGACGCAATTTTTCTTACCGAAGAACTGCAAGGCGCTTGAAATATCGATAACACATACAGCCTTGCCCGAATCCGCTTCGGCCTTCGTGTAATATCTGCCGTAAACACATTCTCCGCTCATAACGTAACGCATTTCCTCGTTACCGCCTATGAGCAAGCCGATTCCCGTTTCGTCGCCTGCATTGAGCGAGCCCATAGACATTACCATCGGCGAAACATATTGAACAGCGTCAAGAGCCTTGATAGCCTCAATATCGCCGTCCGTGATATAGTCGGAATTTGAAGCGGTTGTAGCGTCAACGCCGATTGTGATAGCATTCGAGCCCATATCCTTAATCATACCGACGATATAATCCCTACCGCCGTTACCGACCGTAATTACCGCAATAACCGAGGCAACACCGATTATAATGCCGAGCATTGTCAGCAACGAGCGCATAAGATTGGTCTTGATGCTGAATATTGCTATTCTGATGTTTTCTTTGATGTTCAACAGACAGCACCTACCTTATTTCTTTATTGCGATTTTGTCGCCCTCTGCCATTGAGGTCTTGGGATTGTCTACAACTCTTTCTCCCTGCTCAACGCCCGTGAGAAGCTCATAATTGTCGTCCGAAAATCTGCCGACTGTAATTTCACGCTTTGAAACCTTGTTGTTTTCGTCAACTACATAAACATAGTTTGTCGAATCCTCGGTAACAACCGCATCAATGGGAAGCACCATAACGTTTTCAATTTTTTCTGTGTCGATTTTAATATCGACGTCGAAGCCGATAATGATTTTTTCATCGGGGTTGTTTATTTTAACTCTTACAAGAGCACCGTTTGAAGACGAAGAAGAACCGCCTGTAAATGTTGAAGCGATTGAGCTTATGTCGAGTGAAGATGACTCGCTTGCGGTTGCGCTGACATAGATAACCTCGCCCTCGTAATCGCTGCCGAGAGAAGAAATTTTAACCCTCTGTCCAACCTTAATGCTCAAAATGTCATATTTGCCGACTGAAAACTCTGCGACAAATTCATTTGTATTTTCAAGGGTAATACCTACGCCCGAAGAAGCGTTGTTGTCGGTTACGCTGCCGATTATATCGGAAAGCACCGAGGTCATATCGTTATTGCCCGAAACATATTTCATAATTGAAGAAAGATCCGAAGTGGTGGACTTTGAGACCTTGGGAGTAAAAGCCTGACCTGCAACAAGATTTACCTCTGTAACAAGTCCGTCAGAGCTTGCAACCCAACCGTTTTTCATTGAGTCAACCAAAGCCTTGTAGCTTTCATAGTCCGCCTTTTTCTGCTCCATTACATTCTTGTAAATCGAAGAAGCGGTTTCATCGGACTGTGCTTCGTAAAGTGCAAGCTGTGCTTCAAGCATCTGCTTTTGCGACTGCTTCTGTGCAAGCTCGAGCTTCTTTGTGGCGGTTGCGTTTGCGATAGCCGATTCAATATCCTCTTTTGTAATTCCGCCCGAGGACTTCTTGAGGGATTCTATAATTTTATCTATTTCTTCCTTTGAAAATCCGCTGTCCTTGAGCTTCTGAATAAGTGCGTCAAGTTGCTCCTGCGAATACTCGGGAGTGTCGGGCGTTGTCTGCGATTTTGCGTCCTCGGCAGCCTTAATTTCTTTCTCAAGACGATCAATTTCGGCATCGACGGTGTTCATCTGTGCTGCGGTGTTTGCCTTATTCTGCTTTGCGGTATTTGTTGCCGAAACGGAATCATTATACGCCTTGAGCGCTTTATCATAAGCGGTTTTGTATTCCTTGAGCTGCGGATTGAGCGTCGAAACATCAAACTGAGCGAGAACATCGCCCGCCTTTACGGTTTCGCCGACTTTGACATTTACATTTGTAACCTTAACGCCTGCTATTGCGGTGTAGTCTTCCGTATTATCGGACACAACCGTACCCGTAGTTTCATAGGTTGACTGAATATCGCCGAGCTTGATTTCCGTCACATTGTATTCGGGAAGAGGCTCGGGCTTAAAGTTCGTGTAAAGGACATATCCGATAAGCACCAAAATAACTATTGTTACGATTATTGTGCCTATCTGCCTTGCTCTTGTCATGTTTTTGAATTTCTTAATCACAGCAAAAACCACTTTCTTTTATAAATTTGAACATAACGCAAAAAATAACTGAATATATTTTACTACATTTTCCCTTTTCTTGTGTAAACATTTTATTAACAATATTTATAGGAGTGTACAATGAAACGTTTTTCTGTCCTCGTAATAACAGTCCTGCTTGTTTTCCTTTGCGCCTGCACGAAGCAACCGAAAACCGATATTTTCGAGTTCTCCGACAGGCTTAATTCACAGCTTGCCGAAAATATAATCGAGCCGTCTGATTATTACAATTCGGGAAACGATTATTACTATTTCCCGTCGTCGTGTTTTATGCTGACTCTGTCGACCGATGACACGAGAATAGTGCGCCGTTGCGAAATTACATTGACTCAGCCCGAGCATCCCGACGAAGAATATGTTTTAGAGGTTTATTCGTCAATGTGCGGTGTGCTTTGCAACAAAACAAGCGGTGAAATAACGGAGCTTTTCTCAAAAAATTCATTTGATGCAAGCAAGATTGTTTTTTCTGACTCGACCATATCATTTTTAAGCGATAACGCCGACTTTTTCATTTACTCGAACAGCGAAATAATCTCGCTTATGTGCGAAATCAAGAGTTAAATTTGTCGATAGCCTCATAAGCCGATTTGTACGAGGAATGACTCTTTTCATACGCTTTGATTTTATTTTTAATCTTTTCAACCTTTTCCTGAAGGAGTGTCGGAACAAGATTTGCGATTACCTCACCGACTGTTTCGCTTTCTTTCTCGGCTTCTTCAGCTTGAGCATTTTCGATTTCCTGCTCTTTTGCCTTGGCTTTTTCTTTCTCTTGCTCTTTTTCCTTTTTGCTCTTTTTCTCGGCAGAGGTCAAAGCCCTCATAAACTGCTTGTGAGTATACATTCGAAGCCTCGGAACATCAAGCTCACGGGCAAGCTCTTCAAGCTGTTCGCAAGCGTCAAAGCCGTAAAGCGAAAGCATTGTTTTGTACTCTTTATTAGAAAAATAATAGTCACGACCTGCGATTTTTCCGAACGCCTTGAGCGTGTCGAAATAGCCCATACGCATACGCTTTTCGTTCATTTCCTTATCAAATTCAAACGATGCACCGAGGTCCTTTGGCTCAAACGGTCTTATATAAATTAAATCCGCACAGGACAAGTCCTCCTTGTGGCCCACGCCCTTGATATTTGATATATCAATGATAATAAGGCGGTTCAATCCCCTTTTACGAAGCATACCGACAGGTGCATTGTCGTAAATTCCGCCGTCAAGATAGTTGGAATCATCGGGACCCTGTCTGTTAAGTCCCGGAAATCTCGCCGAAGCCATAAGATAATCAACAAGCGTACCCTCGGGCATTTCGTCAATGAACACCTCAACAGGCTTCATACCGCCTAAATGAAACGATACAATTCCAAGGGGAATGTTATTGCGTCTGACTGTATCCTCGTCAATCGAATCTTCAATCATCTGCCTTGCGGGAGAAACATCAACACCGCCGTTTTTTACAATCTCGTGGAACAGCTGTGGGAAGTTGCTGAACGAAAAGAGATTTTCGGTAGATTTCAATTCGCTGTCAATCTTTATTCCGTTGATGACCTCTGCTTCTTCCCAAACTGCAAGAGCCTTGTCAAAGTCGCCCTGAGCGATAAAAGCGCCGTTAATTGCACCGATAGAAGTGCCTGCGATCGCCTCAATTTGAATACCAAGCTCGATAAGCGCTTTCCACGCACCCATCTGATATGCTCCCTTTGCACCTCCGCCGGCAAGTATCAATCCGTAAGGTCTCATTGTTCCGCCTCCGATTAGATTAAATAGAATAAAAATATATACACTATAATTTTAGAATATTTTTGATTATTTTTCAATACAAATTGAGAAAAAAATTTTGTCTAAATTCGACACACGGGTTTATCAGGTTATTGTTCTCGGTTATTGACATTTCATTTGTGATATTGTATAATCTATCGGCGTGCTAAATATGAAATAATATCTATCGGGGTGTAGCGCAGTTGGTAGCGCGCTTGCTTTGGGAGCAAGATGCCGGGTGTTCGAGTCACCTCACTCCGACCAAAAGACCTCTCGTTGTAAAAAACGGGAGGTCTTTTATTGTTATTCATCTTTAATTGCTTTTGGATAAATTAATATAAGCATTACCGTTAAAAAATTATCCTCATCTGATGCCAAACGGCGTTTCCGTGAGTTGATTTGTCAGTTATGCCCTCGTCAACAAAGCCAAGCCTTGCATAAAATGGCAATAGCTTATCCTTGCAAGTCAAAACCACGCCCTTGCGTCCCTGCTCCCTTGCCTCATCAACAGCACAGCGAAGCAACTCGCTTGCATATCCGTTATTTCGATATTCGGGTAACGTGTTCACGCCGAAAATCATCTGCCACGCACCGTTTTCATTGTGCATTGCAGCGTTTGCAAACATCTCGTCGGTCAAATCGCTTTCGTCAGTCACGAAGCCGTCAACAAAGGCAATCAATTTATTGTTTTCATACATTAGCCAAAAATGATTTCCGTAGCTTTCAATTCGTTCTGTAAAAGCCATTTCGCTTGCCGCTTCCGACGGCGGAAAGCATTTAGCCTCGACCTCGGAAATTGCAGAAATATCGTGTTTAGTTGCGTGCTTGATGTCCATTATAACCCTCCGCAGATTTTATGGACTAATTATACCGCTAAAGCACAAAAAAATCTACCCCACAAATTGCGGAGCAGATTTAAGAACACTCAAAATCGGTTCAGTCTTTCAACCCGATTACAAGCTTAAGACTATTTAATATATATGTTAAATATAACATTAGCCAATTTAATTTCGTCTCCGTTTGTCACCTTAACAAGCATTTCGGATTCAATAGGCGTACCGTTTACATATGTCTTGTTTGTCGATTTCTTGTCAACTATATATACTTCATTATTAAGTAGTCTGATTTCTGCATGTTTTCGACTTATAGCATTGCTTTCCATTATGACATAATCACTGCTACCATTCTTTCCTATGGTAAAAGAGCTTTTATTTACAATAATCCTCTCGTTATTGTCAGCTCGTATTAAACTGACTTGCCTATCTGTTGCATTAGCGCCATCATAGCAACGACCAATGCCGCTGTTATTTTCACTTGCATAGTTTTGAGCATTATTTTGTAAATTCAAGTTTTCGAAAGGATTATAAAACCGGTTTTTATTCACGTTCAAATCTCCCTTACCATCTAGGCAACTTATGTGCTCTGTCAACTGCGTTAGCTTGTGCCGTTTTATATCTATCCCCTGCGTAACGCAAATACTTTGAATAGCTTGACAATGACTTTTTCATCTTAACATAGGTAGAAGTCGAGCCGATTACCGTATCCCATTTGTTCTTATATGCATTTGCATCAATACCCTTCCATGTCGTAAATATACTGTTCATGGCATTATTTGCAAGATTCATTTGTTTGTTCATGTTGGATATGTACTTATCAATCACTTCTGCAGTCCTATTGAATTGACTATGATCCACATTGATCTTATAACCCATTGTGCCCTCCTAATTACTTAAACAGTTCTGACAGCTTTGTATTTGTGTTTTCGGTCGTTTCATAACCTATAGCAACCGCATCAGATAAAAATTTCAAATAATTTTTCATAACGGCACTTCTTCCTATCGGACCGCAAAATTCACAATTTATTTTATTAAATGTAAGAATAGCTTCTGAAGCCGCCAAACTATCCCATGAAGAGTCTAATCTTTTTATTGCGGCAGTGACCTCCTCAAAAGATCTATCCAAATTATCATTTATGCCATTAACAACCGATACCGTTTCTTTAACCTTAGCAGTATCAACTTTTATCACACCGTTAGATGCGGCAAATTTAGCCATATACGCACACCTCCAAATTATTTCGCAGCATTTTTAGCAAATTGTGCTGCTTCTTTTAATGAATCTAACAACGATGCATCTACAGAATTCAATGTCCTTAATGACGATTTGTATTTATTGATTACAGATTTAATACAATCGGCACATTCTACATTTCCAACATTTTTGAAATCATTTCTTACATGGCGTTCAATTGTTTCCAATTCTGTAATTATAGATTTCAATTCACGCCTATACTCTCTTAACTGAGCACTGCCTTTTTTAGTCATATAAAAATCCCCCAATCAGCACAAATTGCGCAATTCTTCTTCTACACGATTGAATTCATTAGCTGTTTCAATGAGACAATCAGCACATCTGTCCAATCTGTATGCGTAAGACAGTATCGCATTTGATCTTAATAGCTTTCCGAGATTTGCGATTGAATCCCATTCAATTCCCAATTGCCAATACAAGCTGTTCATTTTCCAATCAAGAGACTTTGAGCGTCTGCTTAAAATTCGAAGCTGTGAAGCATAAAGACCCATCGATGTCGTATCAACACTGATACATGGATTAGCGGACGAATATTTGTAACCGGCAGAATTATGGTATAACCAACTTGCGATTTTATTAATAACTCTTTCTATTGATTTGTAAACTTCGTTCATAAATTCCTTGAAATTAGATATACACTCTTTAACTTTTTCAAAAAATGCAGTCACTGTAGTTTTAACAAACTCGGTTACCTTTATAGATAAATTTACCATTCCTGCAAAAAACGGAATTAAAACATTTGCGTATATTTCCGGATTAATATAACCCGAAATCAAAATACTTGCAATTGTAGCAATAATTCCAATGGTACTGATCGGAAAAGTAACTAATTTTTCAATTGCAATGAATATTCCGCCAGTTATCAAAGCCTTTTTTTCGCTCTCTGACATAGTAATAAATGCACTTAAAATCCTTACCAATTTGTTTCCAACATCTGCATTATCAATGTTTCTCGACAATTCCCCTATAACTTTCGCCAAATCATCCATATCGCCACAAATCACATTATCGTTTTCATCAAATTCTACAAAACATGTATCATGCTTTTGCAGTAAAGAATTCATATCGTTTTTTCCATAGACAACATTTCTTGTCTTAATAGTTTTAAAACTCTCGCCAGGAATCCGATTTAATAAAGCACCAACTACACTCCATTGATAATGCGTTATTTTGTTGCCGAATCTATTTATTGCCTCTCTATTCGCAACGATATATTCATCGGAAAAACCCGGACCATCGTAACTATAACATTGAATTATTTTGCTTTGCATTGATTCAGGAGCTGTAATTCCTGCGTGTGCCGCTAAATTTCCGCCTAAAGAATGCCCGGATAACGAATACTCTCTGTAATTGTATTTGCTGTTTATATAATCCATGTATTTCGTTGCAACACTTTGTTGATTGGTAAGTTCACTATTTAGCAATCCTAAATCTGCTTCAACCCAATCCTTTTGCTTCTGCTCAAGGTTGTATGATTCACTTCCTCTAAACCCAATAACTGCACTATTATCATCTGTTTCAATTAAGCAACCGTAAAAACCGGAATTAGAATTGTCATTATTGACATCTTTGATTACCCAGTCTCCATACTTTGATTTAGGCGATATAATTTCATTATATAAATCCAACGCTTTTTCTGCTCTTTCTTTTTCTAATTCACTAGTTGCATTTTTCAGATTATCATTGAGTTTCTTAAATATTGAACGATCATTATTTAAAATCTCTCTCAAGGAAAAGCCTTGATACTTAGGAGCAATATCATAATATGCAATTTGCGTTGCAACCAATAAATCTCTATCCGAATAAGACATATTCCTATCCTCCTATGCCGACTCCATTTGTATATTTAATAATTTGTGGCAAATCATCCAATGTGAACTTTATCTCACTGTTCATTCTATTGCCTTTCTCGGCAGCAGCTTTAAAATCAGACAATTGCTCGTCCGATTTTTCACAATATGCCCTTAGCTCTATATTTATTGAGTTGTTTGCCTCTGCAAATGAATCAAACTTCTCTTTTGTTTTATTAAAATCATCCTTAGTAACAACATATGCTACAAAATCAGCTTGATTGTTTTTGGCAAAATCTTCAAACGATATATTTGGATTTGTTTCGTCAGTTATTGATGGTCTTGATTCTACTAAAACTTCTGTAGTGCTTCCCAATTCTTCTTTTATAATCTCACACATTTTACGGCACACACATACCGAAATATAATCATCATATAAGAGATTTCCTTCTTTTCCAATTTCGGCAATAAAAACATCATTTACATTATCAACAGGATAACACTGCACCTTATATGTGTTGTTTGTTAGCGTACCAAACCTTTCTCCTATTGCATTTACTTGAAATTCTTTGTTGTACTTTTCCTCTAATAAATCTTGTGCTAAATGTATTTGTTTTTTTGTAGAGTTGTCTACCATACATCCACTACCTCCTATCGCAATAATTATTACTAAAGCCAATGATAAAAATGCTTTTGTTTTTTTCATATTATTACACCTATATAATCAAGTCAAGCTTGTAATTTTCGAGTTTATATGGATGGGCAAGGGAAAACTTGCCCATCCAAGCTATTTCATTGCTTACTTAAAAGCGTCTGCAAGATTTGTGTTTGCAGTCTCAGTTGCCTGATAA
This sequence comes from Candidatus Fimenecus sp., assembly GCA_052273625.1. Lineage (GTDB taxonomy): Bacteria > Bacillota > Clostridia > Oscillospirales > Acutalibacteraceae > Fimenecus. The sequence goes on from DAVZHW010000032.1 coordinate 14,220, forward strand.
TCGGCAGATACATTCTGTCTTAAGAATTTCACATATGCATCAATAACATCGTGATAATTCTGGAAATACTTAGCTGCAAAAGAATCATATGCCGCAACAGTTGCCTGAGCAGCTTCTCCCTGCCATGTTGAGTTTAAGCTTTTCATTGCTGATTGGCTTTCTTCAAGAGTAGTTTTTAATTTTTTGTTGCTGTTATCAACACTTGTAGCAATAGCCTCAACCTGATCGGTACTGATTTTAATTGTTCCAGCCATTTCTATACCCCTTTCTGATTAGTTAGCAAGATTTTTTACCGCTGCGGTAATAGCATCCTGACGCTGCTTGTAGTTTGATGATTGCTGAGCAAGAGCTTCAGAACAACTGCTAAGTTTGCGAGCCATCTGACTAAGCTCTTCAGTAAAGCCTTTGATCTGATTGCAAAATGCAATGTTGTCTTCACCCTGCCAAGCATCGCCCATTGTTGTCGCATCTGCCATCAATTGCTTTGCAATAGTATCATATGTAGATGAGAGCTCTGCAAGCTTTGAAGAAGCGGCATCAAGCTTTGAAGGATCAACTTGAATGTTCTTTCCCATAACTTTTTCTCCTTATAAAATAATATTTATATCAACATCAGCTTTGAACCGTTTTTGATTTCAAGTTCATACACCGACAAATTGATATTAAAAATGTTGCCTGTCTTTGCATCGCAAAGTATTGTTGAATAATCCGGTTTAAATTTTCCTCCGGAAAGCTCCGCTAATGATTTCGATACCAACAAAACAACTTCGCTCATCTTACTTGTTTGAGGGATGAATACATCAAACGAACGACCGGCTGCGGGAACTGATACTTCCACTAATACCTTATCCATAATCATTGCCCTCCTCATCGTTAATAAGCTTTATCTTTGTTGCTCTGCCTGAAACAATCGAATAACCAAACAAGGTTGAAATATCTTCATTCATATCACTTGTTGTCTTATTCAATTTAATATAATATTGATCTGCTACACCGCTGCCTATCCAAATACCGTCAGTTTGAGACACATTTGAAACATACCATTTCTCATAGTTAAACGATGAAATATTCTTAGATGTTTCGGCAATTACAATATAGACGTTTAAGTCGGTATTTCCCTTTTCCAAAATCAAACCGAGCTTTTCCGATTGAACCTCACTCAGCTGCATCTGCAAGTCCTTTAATGACGGAATTATATACATTATCGCCGGATATTCCGGGCAAGCCGAATCGGATTCTAAAGCGGTTTTTATTGTATTATGTCTCTCAAGAACTATATCAAACAAATTTTCAACTTCGGCAGCTATATCTTTTTTGGCAACCATATGCTTAACCGCTGCCGCACAATTTGGGATTGAATCAGAATAATCCAATAATACTGTATCAATTTTAGAAACAGTTGCGGTTATTCTTGAAAATCCTGATATAAATCCGTTATAATCCTTACCCTCAGACTGAATAATCGAAATATAATTCTTTGAAAAATCAAACTTATTGATTTCCAAAGAGGATGTTTCAACACCAATGGGTATAAATAAAGACTGTTCGCTGACATAAGGCGATATAAATCCTGTGTTTACCTCATCGGGAAGTACCGGTATAGCTTTTGCTTTTACTTTATTTTGCTTTTGTAATTTTTCGCAATACTCTCTGATTGCGACAAATTGATTTTCAGCATCAAAAGCAGTTGCGGTTTGGAACTCATATATTTCCTCTATCTTACATAAGCCTCGTCCTTTGCATTTTGAGGGAACAAGCCCCTCGGTTTTTCCTAAGACAGCCGCATAGTCGGTTTCATCTGTCATTTGAAGAACAACAGACTGTCCTATATTTTGTTGCATCCTGAAGCGTATTGTGTTCGGACTTGTTGCGGTCATTACAAAATAAATTCCGTATTTTGTTCCCTCACGAGTCAACTTGAGCATTTCACCTTCAAAGTCATCGTATATTTCCTGAAATGCAGCATAGTTATTTATCACAACAACTATTTGCGGTACTTTTTTATCAGAATTCTTATTATATTCGAATAAGTCTCCACCGTAATCAGCAAACAATTTTTTCCTTGTTTGAATTTGACCCAATAAAAGTTTAATTAAATTAGTGACTTTTTCACTTTCGTGAGACAATACAACATCTCCGACTTGAGGTGCTTTTCGAAACGCAGTCATAGTCTCGGCTGAAAAGTCAAGAATATAAACATTTAATTCTTCAGGAGTATATGTATTCAGTAACGAATACATCATAGTATTAAGCATCGTTGTTTTTCCGCTTCCCGCAGATCCATAAACAACTATATTTCCGCCCCTTGTTATTGATACAGAGAAGATGTTTTGGCTCTGATTCATTGGATCGTCATACTCGCCGATAACCGCCTCCAATTCAAAAGCAGGACGAACATAATTGTATTTCTGCTTAACCTCGTCAACAAAAATTTTCTCGGGAATAGGTTCCAGCCAAAGAGGTCTTACGGAAATGTTTTCTTGAACCGCAATTTCTGCCAAATAATCTGTGATGGCATCAATTTGCTTTTTCGGCTTTTTCAGGCTCTTTTTTCTGTCCATTTTCGCAGAACCGATAACACGACCGACATTATCAATTACTTCAATGCTATCGTCTATTTGCTGTTCGACCTTGTCGGACGGATAATAAGGAGCCCCAGACCAAGCCGATTGTCCCAATTTGAACATCTCATTATATCCGACTTGAAGATAAAATCGACCTGTATCTTGAAGCTCTGCCGCCTCGGGTCTTTTCAGCATATCCATACTGTCGGATTTATCTTGTACACGCAAACAGGCTTTGAACTTAGCGTTAGACCAAATTTGGTCATCTACAACACCACTCGGCTTTTGTGTTGCCAATATAAGATGTACGCCTAAGCTACGACCTATACGAGCCGCACTGACAAGCTGAGCCATAAATTCAGGTTGTTGAGATTTAAGTTCGGCAAATTCGTCGGAAATAATAAATAAATGTTGTAACGGCTCTTCAACAGTTCCCTCTCGGTGCATTTTTTGGTATTTATAAATATCAATATTACTTATTCCGGTTTTTTTACTAGCTTCCGCAAAAATACTTTGACGGCGTCTCAACTCACTTTGAATAGAAATAAGCGATCTGTTAATTGCCGAACCATCCAAGTTTGTAATAATGCCCGCAACATGAGGAAGATTTTCAAACGCTTTTGCCATTCCGCCGCCCTTATAGTCGATAAGCACAAAAGCCACTTCGTCCGGGTGATAATTGATTGCCAATGACAATATATATGTCATAATAAATTCCGATTTACCTGAACCGGTCATGCCTGCAACCAAGCCATGAGGGCCATGATATTTTTCATGCAAGTCAATCTTAAAGGCATCGCCGATAGTATCAACTCCGACCTGTGCTTCCAAAGTTTTTGTCGGGTCGTTTTCTTTCCATCTGTTCAGCACATTAAGATGCTCGATTTTTCCAACCCCATACATTTCCAAAAAGGTTATCATCTTCGGCAATATATAGGTTTCATCTCCGCTGTTGAGCTTGATATTTGATAACATTACACTCAAATTATCAAGATTCTTATTACAATAAATATCAGGCCTAAATTCTATAGCCTTTCCGGAAACATCATTTTTATTATAAATTCTGCCTGCGTTGCCATTAAGCTCAATAATATTGCTGCACTCTTTTGGAAGATTTTTCAATTCATCAAAAAATGTTAAAACTGAAAAATGCAAATTCTTTTTACTTTCATATATCTTCTTGAGAATATCTGCTCTAAGCGATAAATCTTTATCAAAAGCAAAAATTATATAGTAAGGATTTACATCTTCAAGCTCATCATCTTTGAAATTTCTTCTTGATTCAAGCTCTGCATCAAGATATGATGATATATCTTTAATATCATCATAGTTATTTGCTAAAAATCTGAAAGACTTATCATCATTCCAAATGTGTGGCAACCATTTAACATAATTCAGCTCGTTTTTGTCGTTGTCACCAAAAATAATGACAAATTTCACTTCATCATAGCTATATAATGTTGACAGTTGTAAAATCAAGCCATTGGCAAAATTTATAGCATCGCTTCTGTCTCCGATTATACCTGTTACACGATTTTCAAAAAGAGAAACCGTAATAGGCACATCCTCAATGGTATGCTCCGCTTCACATATATCGAGCAATTGTTCCTCTAATGCGTCTCGTTCAATTTCAAACTTTCTCTCAGGATATTCAATCCTTGCATCCATCGAAACCGAACCTTTGCCGAGGCTGACTCTTAAGAAATCGTTTTGTCCAAAAGAATGATCCCACAGAGTTCTGTTTCTATTGACTATTCTATTGGCACATTCCTCTATGCTAACACTGTTTTCAAGCAAAATTTGTCTTTGCTTTAAGCATTCTTCAGCAAACGATTTCCTTATACGGTCTAAATAACCCTTGTATTTTTCCTGCCTGAGCAACTCTTTTTGTGTTCTTTTCTTTTTCTCATATTTTTTCGATATAATAGGCCACATAACAGTTCCGAGCAACATAAATAATGAAGTTACCGCCGATAAAACGTTACCCTGCATCATACCGAAGATTCCGGTAGCCAACGAAGCCATACCCATTGTCATTGACGGTCCAATCGCCATCATTAAAGGCATTTCTTCACCAAGCTGGTTTTGCGGAGGTGCATCAATCTTAAACACAGCTGTTTCAATATCTCTTTTGAACCTTGGCGAACGAAAGAAAAACTCGTCCTGAACTTCATCGAAATCAAAATCGCTATATGAATCATCTACTGTCTGCGGCACAAAATCCAACAACAAATTAGTATTGATTTTAACACTGTTATCAGGATTATTAATCGCTATCATATTCTTGCCGACAATGATTACAGTACCCATTATATACACTATGTCTCCATATGACAGCACGCTTGATACAACTCTTTTTCCGTTTACGAACGTACCGTTTGAGCTCCCATTATCAACAACACCCCAATTACCGTTCAAAAATGACAATTCCGCATGATTGCTTGAAACATAATTATTGTTAATAATGATAGAGTTGTTTGAGTTTCTTCCTATTGATAATTTCATATCCTTATTAAACAAATATTTTTTGAACTCAACTCTGTCATCCGTACTCGGCTCTGCAAAAACAAAACATTTATCATGAGTTTTTTTGCTTTTGAGATTATAAATATTCATTTCTTTTATCTCACAAGATTCAACCTCTTGCTTATTATCTATAATAACATTCTGTTTTGTTGCTTTTAATATCCACCTGTCATCTATTCCTTCAATATTTACCCTTTCTCCGAAATTTGATGTCAGAGAATACTGTCCCTTTATTTTATTAGGCAAAGTAATTGACAACATTGCATTTTTGTTAAGCAGCGATACTATCATAAAACCCTTTTTACCTCATCCCATATTTATTGTTTATTCATTGTGTACTGCAATAACGAATTATATCTACATTTATTAATGCAATCCACAGTTTCATTTTTCTTAATAACCGATAAGCAACGTAAATTCGCCTTATTTTTTTCAACCTAATCTACTAAAAGTCACTCATATAATTATATATATGCTTATACTAACATTTACTTTTATGCGTTTCAATACATTCGTGGTGAAGAACGAAGTTTGCGTGGTAAAAAACATAATATCCGCACTTTCTACCCCTAAATAATTATCAATCTTTATGATAGTAACCGTTAATTGTTGTAAATTCACAAATTCCGTTTTCGTACGGCAGGACAGGGCTTGCCCCTGTCCGCAGCAAATTTCATATAAAATCAAATCCACGGATAACCGCATTTTCAGCCTCCCTTGTGTAAAGGGAGGTGCCGAACGAGCGTGAGGCGGAGGGATTGTAAGGCTGATTTTATATGATTTTTGTAAAACTCCCTCAGTCGTTTTTCGTAGAAAAATGACTGAGGGAGAGATAACGAAAATTTGATTTTTATTGCTTTCTCTCCCTCCGAGTTGCC
>DAVZHW010000033.1:0-19391 GCA_052273625.1 Candidatus Fimenecus sp.
GTGTCCCAAATCCCCCGATACTGCAACTACATCAACGCCCGCATTGATGAGCAGGCTTGCGTGTAAGTGCCTTAACGAGTGAATGTCGCAGAACCTTATGCTGTTCTTCTCACAAAACTCCTTGAACCAGAAGTAGGGAGTATTGTTGTTCATAGGGCTTCCGTCCCACTTGATGAACAGACGGTCGTAGTTCTGCCACTTGTCGCCCATTCTTGCGCACTGTTCGTCCTGTTCCTTCCTCAGCTCCCACAGCATATCCATAACGTACTGCGGGTACTTCTGCGTTCTCTGGGACTTCTTTGTTTTCGTTGTGTCGGTATAGATACCTTTCTTTGCTGTGTAGTTGGAAGTTCTGCGGACTTTTATCGTGTTGTTCTCAAAATCCACGTCTTTCCATTCCAGACCGAGCAGCTCGCCACGGCGGTAGCCGCTGTAAACGGCGAGTTTGAAGAAAACTCGGAACTTTAACGAAACATCATCTCCGTCAAGCAGCTCAAAGATACGGGTGATTTCCTCAATCGTATAGATGTCCTTTTCCTTTGCCTCGCCCTTGGGTACTGTGACCTTTCGGCAGGGATTGTAGGTGAGCATATCCATCTTGACCGCATAGCTGAATACATCGGAAATGAAGCTCAGATGATGAATGACGGTCTTTCTCGCAAGAGGTCTGCCCGTGCGTTCGCTTGTGCTGTTGATAAGGTCGTTGATAAACTGCTGAATGTGCCTGCCCGTAATCTTGTCGAGCCGCAAATGCCCGATTGCGGGATAAACCCGTGCTGTAAGCTGTTTCATTCTCTCAAAAGAGGTATTGCGCAGATTGATTTTTGCGTATTCCTCAAACCACTGCTCGGCAAAGGTTTCAAACTTGATTGTTGCTACGACCTGTCCTTTTCTGCATTCTTCCTCGAACATTACGCACTGCCTATCAAGTTCTTTCTTTATCTGCCGTGCTGTCATATCAGGTTCAGGCTTCCAGGTCTTTGTCTGTACCACCTGTTTGCCGTTTACATCATATCCGCAAGATACCTTGATACGGTAGCTGTCGCCTCTTTTTGTGACTGTTGCCATATACTTAAACTCCTCCTCGTCAATTTAAGATTATGACACATCATACCAAGTATTATTATACACTTTAAAGTGATGAAATGTCAATACCTAAATTATTCTTTTTCCGATTTGACGTCGTTGGTTCTTGCGGAGGCTTCACAGAATACTACCCTATAGAGGTTTTCTTCATATATAAGGTATTTCTTACCTGCCATAAAGCAAGGGAGCTGACCGGATATGCACATTTGGCGCACTCTGAAAGGAGTTAAGCCGTCAATCAGGCTTGCGGCTTCTTTGATTGTTAGAACTCGCTTTTGGGGCAAAAAAATCAGCTCCTTTTCTTTTTACTGTTGAATAAAATGCTTACACAAATGAAGGTGCTATATGTAGCACCATGCTCGCTTGTGTAAACAGATTATTTATAAAGGGCGGTTGTGTAATACAGCCGCCCTATTATTATGTTCTGTTAGCTGTTAAAGCAAGCCGCAGGAAATCACGCACCCTGCGCATAGGGCTTTCACCTCTGCCATTCCTATGGACAGCCGTCGCCGGAAGTATCATTATTATTGTATCAGTTCGGAATTCTTATAGCTCGTTCCTTTGTTACTTGGCTTGCGTTAGCCTTTCAGCCGGATTGCTTCATTCACCTTTGCCGACTCTCGCCCTCAAAAGTCCTTCGACTATATTATTTCACGGCGGGTATGTGCAAATTGCGGGAAATTCACAACAGGAAGTCATCGCCCCGAACAGATACAGTATTTTGTGCTTGCTCGTTAAATTGTCAAAGAGCTGTTAGTGTTCGGAAAAGACTTGAAAAGGCTTGTTCCTTAACTAATTTCATTATAACACTGAATTTTACTTATTTCAAAGCAATTTTCCTGCCAAACGCTCCTTATTTTAGCAATATTTCTTCATATCTAATAATGGGTATAACTGCATTACATTTTATGTATAATTAACATAAAGTGCCATTAAATCTATTGCACTGCCTACAATACTGTTCTTTGCACTTGTGATTTATTGTAAGTGTCATTAACATATTATTAGGCGGCATTTTTCCTTTTGTAATCGGCTTTTTAGGAAATTGTCGTCAAAATAATATAAGGAGGACTTTGCCAAATGGAAAGTTCAACAAAAGAAGCCCTAAGCAAAAGATTAGTGCAGCTTCGTACGGAAAGAGGCTGGACGCAGAACGACCTCGTAGAGAAGATGTACTTATCGCAGAGGAGTATCAGCAGCGTTGAGAAAGGCAACTGCACACTTTCAAATCTCATCCAGCTTGCGGATCTGTATGAAGTGTCTGTCGATTACCTGCTTGGTCGTTCCGCAGAGCGGAGGTTTAACACCCTCGGTTTTGACCCTATCACGGTTGATATCATCGAACAGGTGAACCAGTTTTCCAAGGCTGAAAAAGAAATACTCTTGAAGCATCTCAGGCTCTCCAATGCCATTAAGTCGGGCGAAACCACTACCGTATAAGAAAGAAAGCTCCCGGAGCCGTTTCGACTTCGGGAGTGTATTATTACTGTTTTGAAAAAAGGAAATATGACGTTCCTATATGAAGCATCTAAATAAGTGATTATAGCATATTGCGAAATACAGGAGTTTGTGAATTTGGTGGAACAATTGGAGCATTGATTTTTACGCTAAGTGGCATTGGAAAATCAACACCACTTAAAATTGCTTCGCCTGCACCTAATACGGGCAAATAAGACAGCGTATCAGCGTCGGCTGATGAACAGGCTTGTTTTATTGCTTCTTTATCATTGTAATTAATAAGCCTGTGAATAATAAATGTGCCAATTTGACTTAATGTGCCAATGGGAATATCTCGTGGCATTTGAGTAGCTAAGCATAAAAATAGTCCATATTTTCTACATTCTTTAGCAATTTGGTCAAATGCAGAAAGGCTCGATGAAGCAAAGTAATTATCTACCACGCTTTTATTTAGAAACTGATGCGCTTCATCTAGAAAAAGGACAATGGGCTGTTCTTTGAATTGATTATTTCGAGCTAAATTCAACAAGTATTTCGCGATTGCGTTTGCCGCTATTTCTCTTGCTTGAGATTCAAATCCAATTTCTTCAAAACCTATTCGTAACAAAAAATGTTCTTTTTGATTAATCTCAACAAAAGAATCAATGACATCTTTGAGATTTTGTTCTTGTTCTGGAGTACTTCTAAAACTAAACATCGAGTCTAGAATATCAGTTTGAATTATATTATCTATTCGTGTAGCAAGACTAATACAGCTTGAAACATCGTTTTCATTCTGATCGCCATAATTCTCGGGCTTATTCTTTGATGTGGGGTAAACACATTCGCAAATTAATTGTCTAGAAAGATTGGTTATATCAAATTCTAGATTTCTTTTGGCAAGCTCACTCTTATGGGAATAGCAAAATCGTTCATATTGTCTGATATTAAGTCCTTGTTTTTTTAATGTGCCATTTACCACGTTGCCGGATATATCTTTTTCTTGACCTATTCCTAAGGCAACACATTTTAAAGAACGAATTGCTTCAAGCATTTTTGGAGCTTGTATTCTTTCAGCTGGTTTAACTAAAAAGAATAAATCTTCTATTGTTAAATCTTTATAAGAAAAAAATAAATCTTTTCCAAATGCAAAAGTCAAGGCATTCTTATTTTGAGATAACTGTTGATATTCTCCGGTTGGGTCAATAATAATAGCTTTTGTATGATTCTTACACATTCCCTCAAGCAGCTTAGATACGGTCCAGCTTTTTCCACCACCAGTTGTACCTACAACAGCACAGTGCCTACCAAAGAGTGATTGCTGACTAATTTTTACATCTGTCTTTCCGTTTGAGGTAAGTTTTCCAAAATCAATGACAATATCATCTTTGGATTGTGTTCCAAATTGCATGACATATCTTTGTATGAATTCTCTAGGACAAACATATACTTTTGCACCGATATTTGGAAATGTGTTGATGCTACGTCTTGCTTTTGCACTCTCAAAATAATCAAAAGCCAATAGTATTTCTGCTTTGGCAGTTGGGTGGAAGTCCGCACTTTGAAAAGCTTTATCATTAAGAGAAAGGCGTTCTTTTTCTGATAAATCAATATCTGTCAATTTGCCAATAAAGCCGTTGTTTTCGCCTTCAATAGTAATAAAGTTCCCTATCAATCCACCATAAAACTCTTCACCATTTATTATTTGTTTGCTTAATAAGGTTGAAGAAGGAAAATGTATCTTGATATATTGAGGACTAACGTGGTTCACATATCCGATAAAATAATCTGCCTTAAATGGTGTCATTATCTTCATCTCCAGTTTCAGAATAGTCGTAGATATCAGAATAAGGGAAGGACGCTACAAAATCGGAAAAATTTGCATTTATCAACAGAATATTTTTCATCGAATTTGTCTTGTCCTTTAAGTCAAGGTATTTATTAGGGTCTTTAACATCTGGTGATACAACAACCATTGTTAAGCTTGGATTAAGATTTATTGCTTCATCTATCATAGCTTTAATATGTTTGTCACCAAAACTGAACCCTATCACTATAAAAAGGGTATTTCTGTTTCTTAGTTCCTGTTGGAAACGGGAAATCATCTCAAAATAAGGCTGCTCATAAGATGCTTCATATTTCTGACTGCTAGGATAAATCATTACAGGATTATTAGGTTCGTCTTTTTTAGCAAAAGTCCCATCAGCTTGTTTTTCCCAATCTAATGACCCGTGAACTTTATATAGATGAAATACCTTTGGGAAAAAATTTTCTTCAGCAATACTATGCTGTGAATTTCGTGTTACGATATCGTAATCAAAATTTGTGCCATTAAAAAGGCGAGGTGTATTAAAGGAAAAACCATCGATTATTACATATCCACCCTTTGAAGCGGCTTGTTCAAATAATAGGTCATAATTCAAGGTAAATAGTTTTACCCTTGAATACTTGAGTTTCCTAGATGTAAGTTTTCTTATAAACGATGAATGGGGGGCGTCATCAGTTAATGTTAGTTTGCAATTCTTCTGAATAATTTTCTTAATTTCATCGGTTGTATGCTGCATTTCATCACCTGGAAGAAATGTAGCTGCTAATGACGCCATAGAAAGCAGTTCTTCCAAATTTTTAGATTCGGTATTGCATTTGGCGTTTTGAGAATATTTGGCGAGTGCTTCTTTACCGAGCGTCTTCTCAACCTCATCCCATAAGCCAGCCATTGTTTTACCAACTGCTCTTTCTTTGCCTACTCCAACTGACGAGCCAGCCCCCGTGAGCACAACAATGTTTTCATACTGCCTTGATAAAACTTCACGATAAATATGTCTCATATGTTGATTTGCATATTCTTCCGAAGAAGGATACTTTTCCGAATCAAATGTCACCTTTTTCCCGTTAATGCATACCTCGTTTTTTCCGGGGTCAAATTCAATATTATTGTTGTAAAAAAAGAATATTTTGTTTTCCATATAAAACACCTCCATTATATACCATTATATCACAAAATAGTGCATTATTCAAGTTAAAAGCCATATTTATGCAAGATGTTTGAAATGAAAATGAATAAGGCCAATCACCGACCATTAGGTGAGGCGGTAATTGACCTTTCCAATTTGAAAAGAAAAGTGGTGGTGCTATATGTAGCACCTTTTTAAGGTGCTTTCTCGTCAAGAACATTTGTATTCATTAAAGTGCTACCCGCATAGATGACATACTCCATTTTACTCTCTGAAGCAATCTCCTGTGCTGCACTTGCCTTTGCCTTGACAACGACATCGTCGATTTTGTTATCACCCTTAACTTCAATAAGCTGTATCTTGCCATCAGCCATTTCTGCAAGGAAATCAGGATAGTAATTACGCATACGCTTTGTTTCAGGATCGTAATACGGAATAGATAGGTCACCTTGATTTGCGGTGAACATTCCCGTGAAGAAAACGCTTTTTACAAGTTCAGTGTTCGTGATGTATTGATAGAAGCACTCCTTTTCGGGTTTACTATCAAAGCAGTAAGTATCAGCGTGAAAACTACGTTCTTTATACCGAGCCATTTCAACGTCATCTCGCCGAATGACAAGCTCGGGCAGAGCACTGAATGTGAAATACTCCTTATCATCAGGTTGGCGGAGCAATGGGGCTGAATACCGAACCGTGTAAATGCCAATAATACCCACGGAAAGTGAGGTATTGCACATGAAAAGAACACACGGATTAGACGAACGAGAGATGGAACTGGTGAAGCTGCTGATGGCAGACTGCCAGACAACCGGAGACATTCAGGCAAAGCTGAAAAAGCTGTTTTCCGGGACAATAGAGCAGATGCTCGAGGCTGAAATGGACGAACATCTTGGCTACGAGAAGAACTCCGTAGCCGGGAACAACTCCGGAAATAGTCGGAATGGTTACGGGAAAAAGACGATAATCAGCGACTATGGCGAGTGTGAAATCGCGGTTCCACGCGACAGAAACGGCGATTTTGAGCCTAAAGTCATTGAAAAGCGACAGACAAGAACCGACGAAATAGAACAGAAAATCATGCAGATGTACGCTAAGGGAATGTCACAGCGTGACATCGAAGATACGTTAAAGTAGATCTACGGAACCGAAATTTCACAAGGCCTGGTTTCGCGTATAACCGACAAAATTCTGCCGGAAGTCAACGAGTGGCAGAACCGTCCGCTTGATGCAGTTTATCCGGTCGTTTTCTTCGATGGGATCGTGTTCAATTCGCGCAAGGATAACAAAATTGTCACGAAATGCGTGTATTCTGTGCTGGGCATAAACATGGAAGGTCAAAAGGAAATCCTCGGCACCTGGATATCGGAAAATGAGTCCGCGAGCTTCTATGCAAGCATATGTTCTGACCTCCAAAGCCGCGGTGTTAAGGATATTTTCATTGCCTGCCATGACAACCTCACAGGGCTCTGTAATGCGATAAACTCGGTTTTCCCCAAGACGAAGAATCAGCTCTGTATAGTCCACCAGATCCGCAACAGCTGCAAGTTCGTACCGTACAAGGATCGTAAGGCAGTATGCACTGATCTGAAGAAAATCTACGGCGCTGTGAACCTCGATGACGCTGAATTTGCGAGGGAAGAATTCCGTGAGAGGTGGAATAAGAAGTACCCGAATATTCTGAAATCCTGGGATAAAAACTGGGCTGAATTAACGGTATTTTTTGAATATCCGCAGGAGATCAGGAAGATAATATACACGACGAATGCCGTCGAGGGCTACCATAGAATGGTCAGAAAATTCACTAAATCCAAGTCGATTTTTCCGACCGATGACGCTATCCGCAAGGTTGTTTATATGAGCGTTTCCGAGATTTCGAAGAAGTGGACTATGCCGGTTCGCGACTGGGGCCTGGCTTACGCCCAGTTCATGATTTATTTTGAGGACAGATTTGCAGCCTAGGATCAACTCGGGGCTCTGCCCCGAACCCCGGAGTTTATCCGCTGGAAGATACCGGTGAAGTAGAAAAGCAGCGAATTAGCTCCGCTGCTCTTCACCGTATATCTTGCAGCCGCGTCGGGGCGCTCTCCAGCGTTGCCCTGTTTCGCTGCATTTTTAGCTTTGGTACGTTTTTCGGGTTTATTCGCATTTACACAGTTATTTTTTCAGACCCGATTACTTATATGAAAGCTTTGAGATTTCTCGTTGCTACCTCAATATTTCTGAATTAGCTATGCTTGAAAACAAGGTTGAGCTTGCCCTGTCGGGCCTTGAAAATGGTGCAGAATATGCAATAATGTTTGATACCCTGCCCGAAAAGGCACAGCATACCTCACTGCTTTTAAATAAGCTGAAATTTGATATGAATAAAACAAGCAAGAATTTTAATTTCACTGATTGTAAATTTCTTTACGATAAAATGCAAAGCGAGATTTATGACTCAATACGAGAGGATAAAAGGTTTATCGCTGTTCTTGATAAAATCAAAGAATACTGCTGATAAATTCTCACATTCTGCGTTTTCTTCTCAACATTTGTGTGCTTGAGCTGTCCGATTAGTCGTGATATAATAATATCAGCAGGTAAAACTAGAGCCTGTTCACATTAAATTATTGCATTTTGCCGAATAATATGTTATAATAGACATATGGAATTAACTAAAACCTTGGGAGTATGACAAGGAGCTTTACAAACGGCGTAACGAAGTTGAGCGATATTTTCTGCGAATAAAGCGATTTAGACGTGTTTTTACTCGCTATGATAAGCTTGATGCGCTGTATTTAGGCAATCTCACGCTGGCTATGCTTTTTGACGCTATTTTAATGTGAACAGGCTCTACCTTGCAAAACAAAAACAGGGAGTGACATTTATGGCAATACTGCTTAATGAAAACCTCAGAAAATTGCGTACCGAAAGACAGCTCACACAGGAACAGCTTGCTGAAACGCTTGGAGTTGCACCACAGACGATAAGCCGTTGGGAAATCGGAACGGTTGCCCCAGATATATCTATGCTGCCTGTTATAGCAGGGTATTTCGGGATAAGTGTTGATGAATTGCTTGGGGTTGATACCGCACGAAAAGAGGAAAAAATCAAGTCAATTCTGAAAGAAAACAGGATATTCCACAATAACGGAGAAACGGAAAAATCCATCAAATTATTACGCTCGGCACTTACCGACTACCCGAATGAGTCCCGTCTGCTCTATAATCTGGCGCAATCTATATTCAGCCTGTATTATCAAAGCGGAGAGGTATTCACACAGTCTGACAAAGAAAATGCGGCGCACGAAACGGTGGACTTGCTCAAAAAAGCACTCCGCTATGCCGACGACAATTTTGATGACGGTGGTGGCTGCAGACAGCTTTTGGTATTCACCTATATCAAGCTTGGCGAATACGACAAGGCAAAGGATACAGCTCTAAAAGCTCCGCTTATGCCCTCTTGCCGTGAAATAATTGTTGCCAAAACGCTGACAGGACAGGAGGCAGTCGAAAAACATCAGGAAAATCTTATTTATTTTACTCTGTATGGTGCGTATCAAAGCATTTCGGGAATACGAAACAACGGCGATTATACCGAAGAGCAACGGCTTGAAATCTCCCTTATGTCAGAAAAGCTGCTGCTTTTGATAGGCGGTGAAAATTCAGGCTTCAGTGAGCTGTATTATAACGCTCTGCAAATTCTTCGGTCATATATAAAAACAGAAAACAAGGATAAAATTCTTGAATACCTCGAAAAAGCGTTTCAATATGCTTGCGACAATGAAGAGCGTCCCGACAAAACCAAATACAATGTACTGTGGCTTTGTTGTTGTCAGAATAATTCCGAATACAGAATGAAGCACTCGCAGAAAACCTTGTATAGCGATTTGCTTGAATTTGTTTCAAAATATAGACTTGATGAGCTGTTTAATGGTGATAAAAGATTTATTGCTGTTCTAGATAAAATTAATAAGTATTCCTGATTCCGCAAAACCCAAAAAGCAGCATCCAATCTGAGGAAGGTTGTAATCCATACATTACTTCTCCCCAGAGCAAGCCTTAGTTTGCGGGCGTGAACAGTGAGGTGACCGGCGATCAGAATCAGATTATCAATAATAGTTCGTATTCTCCGCCTGTTAATTGAATCATGCCGAACAGGCATATCTTGTTTCTTCATCGCTTCCGTGCCAATGATACGGAGAATGTTGTATGCGATCATCGCGAGTTTCAGAATCAGAGCGTTCGTTTCAAATTTACCGCTTGGCAATCTTTCAATTCCCATATCGGTTTTTATTTCGCTGTGGAATTGCTCACAAACCATTCGGACCGTGATTTTATTGCCTTTTCTCGCTGCGACTTCGCGCCATGTGCTTCCGATGTAAACCGTTTTTCCTTCACGCGGGTGAGTTATGTTCTGGCAGACAGATTTCAGTTTTTCAGCGGTCTCAAAACGGTTTTCCCGCCTAAAATTATGCTTTATCAGGAATTTCAGCTGCGGATCTGACCAATGCAGAATCAGCATATTCTCAAGAGCGTCATTTCCTGAATCCATGCGAAAAAGAAGTTGTTTATCGGTCATCTGTTTTGCCGCAGATATCGTTTCAACGAGAAATTCTGGTGTTCCACACTGGCAATGCTGACTGCCCTCGCGCAGTTCAGCGTTGCACAGATAGCCTTCGGTTCCGATATATGCAAAAATCGTCGCATACCCGTCAACATTTTTGTAAGTCCTGGAAACGCCCTTCTTATGACTTCCGGAATTATCGAACGGTGAAACATCAATATCAACCGGAACACAGCCGCAATTCAGCGCAGTTGGCTTGAACCCGCACTCCCGGAACATGCTGATATTTCCCTCAAGAATCTGCGTATTCATTGAAGTTCCAATGGCGTCCAGCCGATTTCTCAAAGAAGATTCACTGGGTATACCGCTTCTGAGTCCGAGGGATAGAGTGTAAAATTCCTCATCGGTATGAAATTCGTTGACATTTTCAAAATCTGATTTTCCAAGTGTCAGAAGTCCAATCATTGTGAGCAGAATATCCCCAGTCCCGATCTGTGGCTGGGAACGTTTTTCGGTTCGCATTCTGTTGGCTTTTCTGATCATATCTGATTTTCCGAGAACCTGTCCTACCAGGGACAACCCGCTGGGGGTGATTAACCTTTCATCGCTTGCTACTATTTCGATTTTCCGCATTTCTCTTCACCTTTCAGGTGCTGTTTTTTCAGCACTTTTTTCGATTCTATTATAGCATATTTATGCGGTTTTTGGAAGATGTGACTCACGCCAGTTATGCGGAAGCAGGTATACATTAAAAGTTTATCATATTTTATATGATTTGTCAAGTGCTTTTGCACAACAAAAGGCTTGAATCAGGTACGCTTTTCTCCAGTCTTGGTAAGTTCCTGCTCCCTCCGCGCTCTAATGAGGTTATCAATGTAGTTCCCCTCAACGATTTTCTCGTAAGCGTCTATGAGGTCGGACACACGCTTCAGCTTTAGCTGTTCCTCGGAGATTTCGTCCTTGATTGACAAGATATAGTTAGGTAAGAGATTCAGCCGCTTCTCCAAACTTGATATGTCACCCTCGATGCGTATTCCGTACTTGTCGGCGATTTCCTGCGCCGCCGCAAGTTTAATCTGCGTCATAGCGTCAGACTTTGAGGTGTTTGACATAGTTGAGAACAGATAATGCAGCTGCGAGATTTCGGATTTAAGGGTAGGAATTTCAGCGGTAAGGCTCTTGACCTTTTCGGTTTTCTCGTCAATGCTCCGCTTTAACTCGTCTGCCTTATGATAGATTTGCTCCCGTGAGCTGAAACCAAACTCACCGATAGTGGCAAGCTGTTTGGAGAGGTAGTTGATGTTAGCGTCGTTCTGAAAAGCATAGATGAGCTTGCCGCTGTCCTTTCTCGGCATAAGTCGAAACTGCTTTATCTCGATTGTCATATCTATAATGGCAACGTGAAATTTCTTTTCAACCGTGTTAGCGGTCTTGAACTTTGCACGGACGGCGTTGTAGAACATATTCCTGTCGGCGATACGCTGTTCAAGATTTTTCGGCAAGTAGGCTTCACCGAGAGTTTTCAGGCGGACGAAACGCTCTGCATAAGTTGGCTTGACTGCAATATGCTTGCCACGCTTGATTTCATAACAACGCTCCTGCAGCTTCGCAAGCAAATCCTCAAAACTCTCACACGAATACACCAGCCTGTCAATATCCAGCTTAATTTTCTTGCGGACGCCCTCGGACTTAATCGGTCGGTAAGAAGCCGATATTGCAGAAGCGGTTTTCTGCGCATAGTCGGGAATATGGAGAGTTGTCCCTTCCTCGACAAACGGAACACCTGCCTTTGAGAGTTCGGCTGCCACAAACTGCAGCTTGTCCTCGGAGTAGATTTCAAAGGGAACAAACTCTGCACCCAGCTTGCGGGAGAGCGTGAAAATCTCCTTGTCACGCTTCTGCATCTCGGAGCGCATAACATCATTCTGATTTTTGATAAGCTCGATTTCACTTGCCGTCAGCTCGGAGGGATTTTTCTTCTTCAGCTCGTTTATGTGAGCGTTTACCTTTTTAATCTCAGCTACTTGTGCAGCGTGATGTTTGTACTCGTCAACGGTTAAGTGTTCACGGTGAATGTTCTTAACATCACGGCTCAGTTCGTGAGCGTGGAGAATATCAACCATAACGCCACGCTCCTGTTCTTCCCAAGCCGCCCATTCGTTCTGCAATCTGTTCACCGAGGTGAAACCCTGCTCTTTGAGCGCGCCTTTCATAGAAACCTTGACGGACAGACCTCGCTCTACCTTATGGGTTATCGGGATAAAGTCAATATGTAGGTGCGGGGTAGCTTCATCAAGGTGCATAACCGCATTGAACACCTTGAGGTTAGGATTACGTTTCTCAAACCCACGCATATAATCGTCAAGCATAAGTTTGGCTTCCTCCCATTTGCCCGACCCTTGACCGCAGCCTTCCATATCGCCGAACTGAACTACAATCTCATAGTAAGGCTTACCCTTTGAGGATTTTTTCAGATGTTCGTAGTAGTCGGGTATTCTGCGGCTGGATTGAGTTTGCCGAGCGTTGTATTCGGCGAGAGCCTGCCCGAAAAGCTCATCATACTTTTCTCTGATGTCTGTTCGGCAGTAGGTAATGTTATCCTGCACTCGTTCGCCGTCCACATTCTTGGCAATAAAAACTCGGTTGTTGTGTTCGATTACCCCTTCGTCTATCCGAAAGGAAATCGAGAGCGTTTTCCCATTTATCTCACTCATAGTTCAGTACCTCCTTCATTCGCCGCCGCACTTTATCTCTGCGGTGGGACTATTTTTTGATGTTTGATTTTGAGCTATTTTTCCTGCTTCAATCAATAAGGCTATACTCAATAGCCATATTGTTACGCACAGCTCCACAATAAGGCATTGAGTTAGGGGGAAATCCCCTAAGACCCCTTTCGCTTTACCCAACGGTCAGCGACTTAAACTCCGAAACTCCAAATTGGACTTGCGGCACTTCGGGGAGATAAAATCTCCGACCTCACAAATTTATCTTCTCTATCGCCGTACTTTATGAGAGGGCGGCGGTGGTTTAACATCGCTCGGATCAGTGGGTAAATTTTGAGCCGATTGAGATTTATCTATCAGCTCACGGGTTTGTACTGTCTTTTGGAGCAGCTCGTTAAAGTCCTTAACTCCGCTGTCAGCCAAAACCCTGTTGCACGGTATGAGATTGTTCTCGGAGATAAACCGTGCGCCTGCTTCATCATTATCTACACAGGCATAGAGGGCTAAGTCACGCTTCACAAGAGAATTAAGAGTACTCGGTTTAAGACCAGCCATTGATACAAGCAGGCAGTTTCTCAATTTGTTCGGACCTGCGAGCTGTCGGAACGAGAGCAAGTCTATTGCGCTTTCAAAGATGTAAGCCTTATTGGGCTTGCCGATTTTGACAGAGAATACACTGTCTGCTGTTCCTGCGGCTACTCCCTTAAACCTTTGATATGTGCTTGTTCCTTGCAGTTCTGCGCCAACTGTTTTGCCATCGTCGTCTTTGTGAAGAAACACAGCATTGCCTTTTTTATCTTGATAGAGCAAGCCGCTGTGTGCAAGTTCGCTCACAAGATTGCCGTCTATCTTCCTTGACTGACAAAGGTACGCAAACACCTTGCGCATATTCTCTGCTCGTTCGGGCAAGGTCAGACCTTTCTTTACCTGCGGTGCTTCTCCTTTCTGCCGAAAAATCCTTTGCGGTAATCTATCGCCCGACAGAGCTTCAACTGCTGATTTGAAATCCATTCCGATTATGTCCGTCAGGCAGTTAATCGCATTTCTGCCGCCGTGCTTATCAGCTTGCGAGAAGCAGTACCACTCGTTGGTATCGGTGTTTATGTATAAACCACCGTAGCCTTTAACGTGGAGTTCGTCACGGTGTTGCTCGACCTCATAGCCGTTCTGAATAAAGTATTCGGCGATGTTCGCTTGGCGGGCTTTTTCGATTTGGGCGGCGGTGGGTGATGTGTATGGCATTGAAAAACCTCCTTGGGGTTACAGATTTTTGGATTTTCCTATTGAATTATATTTGTGGTTGTGGTATAATTAGGGAAACAACGGAGCGACTTATCGGAATTTAATGGAGAAGTACAAAAATGGAGAAAAGTGAAATAATTAAAAGGGTTGCACCATGTTCTTTAATGTGTCACACTTGTTCGGCATATAATGATGGTGTAATTTGTGCGTCCTCTAAAACATTATTAAAATATTTAGAGGGAATAAAAGAATTTTATCAGGTACATATGCCGAACGCCGTAGAAAGCTATAACAACTTTGAGGGAGTACTTAGCATATATGGGGGTGCTCCTTGTTCAGGTTGCCGCAGCACAGAGCATAATGGTTGTAGCATCGAAGGGTGTTTTTTGCTTGAGTGTACAAAGAACCATGGAGTGAATTTTTGTGGAGAGTGCAATGAGTTTCCGTGTAAAAAAACGCAGGGATTGTTTGAAGAAATAGTATACAGTCAGTGGTTGGAAGGAAATCAACAAATTAGGAAATATGGTATAGAGGAATTTTGGAAAAATAATTCCGAAAATCCACATTATAAACCGTATAAAAAGTAATTAATATTTCATTTTATCTCTCACCCCACATAACAAAAAAATCCCTTGCAAAGCCAAAAACCTTGCAAGGGATTTCGTATTACCGCTTATGTTTCGGCGGCGTGGTTCTGCTGTCGGGGGCGGTCTGCTCGTGTGAGCCGTGAGTTTCCGCACTCTGCACCTCGTCCTTGTCCTCGCTCTCGTCCATAATAACCTCGTCAGCCTGTCCGACCTCAAGCTCACGGTTAAGCTGTTCAAGCCTTGCGGACTTTTGAGCAAGTTCCTCGGCGTGTTCAAAGGGCTTGCCTTTGGCGGCGACGGCTTCGGTAAGGTCTGTCTGCATACGGGACAGCTTTTCTGTCATATCCGCCAGCTTGCGGTCAAGTCCCTTGCTGAACAGATTTTCAAGTCGGGTAACGTTTCCTATATCTCCCGTAATATCCATATCGGTCGTGTAAGTCAGCTCCCTGTGCAAAGAAATGCCAGTTCCGACCGTAAACCCATTATGGATTTTTTCGATAGCCAGCTCAAAGCCGCAGAAAGAGCCGATAGGCTTGCGCAAGCTCGGACTGTTCGCTTCTGACATAAACTTGATAGCGGCTTTTTGGATAGCTTCGCCTGCGGGCTTTCGTTCGGTGTAAGTTTTGCCGCCGATTTCTGCACGAAATTCATCTTCACCCAGCTTATGTGCCGCCGCAAATTCAATGTCACGCTTGGCAGCGTCAATGCTCACGGTGTAGTTGTGTATCCACTTTTGGCAGTTAGCAATCGTATCGTCAAGGCGGTACTGTGCATTGTAATGCTCATTTTCAAGCAGGCGCAGACGGGCGACATCGCCGTCCAGCTCGATTTTCTCCTTGATACGCTCATCACCCGTGGCGAGAGCCTGCATTTCGGAGTAGTTCAGGACAGCTTCGTCAACGTCCTCGCAGCTTCTTGCGGCAGCATTACCGCTCATCAACTGCGAGATAAACCGCTGTTTCGTGACGATTATGTTCATAAGGTATGCGTCAAAGGTGTTCTCGGTAACGTAGTTGTAAACGCCTACCTTGCCGAACTCGTTGCCTTGCCTTATGATACGACCGTTGCGTTGCTCTATGTCCGAGGGTTTCCAGGGTATATCAAGATTATGCAGAGCCGCCAGCTTCGTCTGAATATTTGCACCTGTTCCCATTTTGCTTGTACTTGCGAGAACGATACGCTTCGTACCCGAACGCAGCTGTGCGTACATCTCATTACGCTGTTTCTGCGTTTCAGCGTCGCCTGCGGTGCAGATTTCGTTTTCGGAGATACCACGGCGCACCAGCTCCTCCTTGATATAGTCATAGACGGAAAACCGTCCGTCGTCGGAGTTTACGGCAATATCACAGAAAATAGCCTGCACACCTTTCTGCTCAGCGGTCTGCTGATAGATTTCCATAACCTTATCAACGCAGAGATTAACCTTGCTGTCGGGGTAGTTTTCGGAGTTCTGCACGATACACCGTGCGTCCAGACCGAGCAGTCTTGCTTCATTTGTGATTTTGAGCATATTGTCGGCGGAGGGGTCAACAGCTCCGCTGTGAATTGCTTCGGAACGCTCGGCAAGAACCTGCATATACGCTGTCTGCACCTCGTTTGGCTTTGCCACAATGGTCTGCGGCTTGCCGCCCTCCATTTCGGGAACTGGGAGGTTGAGCATATCCTGCGTCCGTATGTCCGCAAACTCCTTGTACATCTGCATAAGTTCGGGAATATTGTTGAATTTGGCAAATCGCTTTTTGGTGCGGTAGCCGTTGCCTGCGGGCTTCAGCTCTGCCTTTGAAACGACCTCGCCAAAGTTGCTTGCCCAATCGTCAAAGGTCTGCAATCCTGCGTTTTGGAGCAGGGACGGACGGAGATACCTCTGCATAATGTAAAGCTCCGTCATACTATTGCTGACAGGCGTACCAGTGGCAAAAATAATATTCTTCTCGCCGTAATTCTCGTTCAGGAACTGCGTTTTCATTAGAATATCCTCGCTCTTTTGAGCAGGAGTAGTCTGAACTCCCGAAACCCTGCTCATCTTAGATACCACAAGACCGTTTTTGTAGTTGTGAGCTTCGTCAACAACAAGGCTGTCAGAGCCGAGCTGTTCAAAGGTAAGCGAGGTATCCTTTGTTTTACCGCCGCCGTCTATGAGCTTTTGCAACCGTGTTTCAAGCCGCTTTTTCTCACGCTCAAGGTCTTTTATAGAACTGCGGTTGTTGGAGCGTGTTCGATAATCTCCGCTTAACTCGTCAATTCCGCTTTGCATAGTATCAATCTCACGCTGAATGAAATTGCGGCGGTATTCCATTGACATCGGTATCTTCTCAAACTGCTCGTATGACATAATAACTGCGTCATAGTCGCCCGTACAGCACCGCCCGATGAATTTCTGGCGGTGATTTTTATCGAAATCCTTTTCGCTTGCTGTCAGGATTTTTGCCTGCGGATAGAGCCGCAGCCACTCGTTCGCCATTTGTCCTACAAGGTGCTTCGGAACGACAACGCAAGCCTTGTTAATAAGACCGAGCCGCTTTTTCTCCATAGTCGCCGCCACCATCTCAAAGGATTTACCTGCGCCGACGCAGTGAGCCAACAGCGTATTACCGCCGAATTTCGCCCGCATTACAGCGTCCAGCTGATGAGGTTTAAGGCTGATTGACGGGGACATTCCCGGAAAGGTCTGATGTGAGCCGTCAAACTTTCTGCCGACTATGCAGTTGAACAGATTGTTATACCGCTCAACGTACTTTTCACGGCGGGCAGGGTCATTCCACAGCCAAGTTCTAAAGGCTTCTTTCATCTGCCGAGCCTTTTCCTGCGCTAAGTCTGTTTCTTTCTTGTTGATTTCGTAATGCTCTCTGCCGTCTATATCCGTAATCTTGTCACGGACAACAATATCACGGTTATTCAGCAGATTTTCAAAAATCGCCTTTGAGGGCATTCTGCTTGTGCCGTAAATCTGCGTAGCGGCGGCGGACATATCCCAATTCTTGTTGTCAATTTTGTATTCGCCTGTTACTGTACGGCGCAGAGGTTCAAAAAACCGAGCTTTTGCATATTCCGTGAGGAAAGCCTGATAGTCCTCAACATCAACCCAAGAAACACCGATACGGGCTGATATATCGCCTGCTTCAAGTTTCGGCGGCAGAACGGACGTCAGAGCCGCTACGTTCCGCTGATAATCGGGATTGTCCTTTGCATAGAGTTCAGCGGTGCGGAGTTTTTCACGGACATTACCCGACAAATACTCGGACGTTTCCTCCCAGCCCTCAATCGGATTGTCCTCGCTTGTTTTAAGCGGATTGAGGTATATCAGGTCGTCCGCTTTCAGCACATCAATCACCGCCTGCGGCTCTTGTCCGCACAACTGCGCCATATACGAAATATCCATTTTACCCCGTGTATCAATGGAAACCTGCATAGCCTCCTGCGGAGTATCGACGTGGGTAATCTCGGCGGTATACTTGACGGTACGCTTGGTGAAGAAATCTGACTTTTCAATGGTCTTTTTCTCCTCGTCAACGATTTCAAGGGCGCAGAGCGAGTTGTAGTCATCGTCCTTATCGAAAACCTGTCCGTTTGCGCTGTCATTGACATAGCCGTACTGCTTTACAAAACCGTCATACTGCCTGTTGAGCCTTGCTTGAAGCTCTGCAAGCTGTTCGTTGGTACAGTTATCCTCCTGCGCCGAGAGTATTTCACGGAAAGTCGTACGCAGCTCATTCAGAGCTTTTATGCGGTCGAGCCTTTTTCCTGTTTCCGTTACCTCGGTCATTATGTTGTTCTCACGGAAATACATCTTTCCGTCAACCTCGGCAAAGGTGAAATTCCTCACATCTGCCGTTGCAGGGATAATTCCTGCCTGTTTGTCACGCTGTTCGTTATGCTTGCGCAGAGCGTTATTCAGCTTCAAATTGCCGACAGCACGTTCAAGCTGTTCTTTCAAGTTTGCTCCCTCAATCGGTACGCAAGCCGTTTCAGAAGCGTTTCCGTACAGCGAAAACTCCATACCTTGCTTCATAGTTCCGAGTATCATTTCGGGGTGGTCAAGGAAATAGCTGTTTACGGGAACCTCCTCGTCGTTCCTGCCTACATAGCACCAGTCGGGCATTTCCACCGCCATTTTCTCACGCTTTTGGAAGAACAGAATATCCGCTGTAACTTCTGTGCCTGCGTTAGACTTAAATGCGTTGTTCGGCAGACGGATAGCGCCGATTAAGTCGCCTCTGCGGGCAAGGTATTCACGCACACGGGGATTTTCCTTGTCAAACGTTCCCTTTGTGGTAATGAGTGCGGCTACACCGCCGGGAGCAAGTTTATCAAGCGTTTTCGCAAGAAAGTAATCGTGGATAAAGAAATTCTCACGGTTATAACGCTTGTCCGAAACGCCGTACGAGCCGAAAGGTACATTTCCCACAGCAGCGTCAAAGAAATTGTCTGAAAACTCGGTTTTCTCAAAGCCTGTTATCTGAATGTCCGCACTCTGATAGAGCTGTCGGGCAATCCTGCCGGATATGCTGTCAAGCTCTACTCCGTGTAAGTGGCTGTTCCGCCGCATTTCTTCGGGCATTGTACCGAAAAAATTTCCTACGCCCATTGCCGGCTCCAAGATGTTGCCGCCGTCAAAGCCGAGGTTTTCCAAGCCCTTGTATATCGCATTGATTACGGTGGGCGAGGTGTAATGAGCGTTTAGAGTAGAACCTTTTGCGGCAGTGTATTCTTCATCGGTAAGCAGCTCACGGAGCTGTTTGTATTCGCCTGCCCAAGAGCTGTTATTCTCATTGAACGCCTGTGCCAGACCGCCCCAGCCGACATATTGAGCAAGTACA
>DAVZHW010000034.1:0-18365 GCA_052273625.1 Candidatus Fimenecus sp.
GCTGTCGTTTTTCGCAGAAAAATGACTGAGGGAGAGATAACGAAAGTTTGATTTTATTGCTTTCTCTCCCTCCGTCACGCCTACGGCGTGCCACCTCCCTCGTCAGAGGGAGGCTGAATATGCGGATTGATTTTTATATCATATCGTAGGGGCGAACTGTGTTCGCCTATTTTGGTTTGTCAGATGAAATTGACAGGCGACCGCAGGTCGCCCCTACGGGTTGTGCGTGGATTTTAATATCATTTCAGCCGTAAATTATCACAAATAAACAACATTCTAACGGCGGGAGCAAGCTACCCGCCCTACGCTACCAAATTAAATTTGCCGTTACATAACGGTTAACGGCTGTTAGCAAGTTTGAAAAATATTGAACCGTAGGGACAACCCTTGCGGTTGTCCGTGAATGTGATTATATATCAAATTTGTTGCGGACAGGGGCAAGCCCTGTCCCTACGGTATGATGTTTAATTCAATTTTGATAACACCCGATAGTCACCATATATCCTTAATTTCGTTCGGCGGGAGCAAACCACCCGCCCTACCGTGTGGAATAACAAATTCAATTCGTGCGTTCAGCCTCCCTCTGACGAGGGAGGTGGGTTGCCGTAGGCAACTCGGAGGGAGAGATAACGAAAGTTTATAAAATCAACCTTACAATCCCTCCGCCTCACGTTTGTTTTTAATTGTCTATCAATTGTTCATCAGCTTTTTGATTTCTTCTTTTGAAAAATGATATTTTTTATTACAGAAATTGCACACGACCTCGGTTGTTTCGTCTTGAGCCATTTCGGATAAACCATCCTTGCCCGTTGCGATAAGAGCCTTTGTAACCCTGTCCTTTGAGCAAGTGCAGCGATATTCAACCTGAGCATCATCAAGCTTTTCGAGGTTGAATGACGGCAGAACGGCACGGCAAATATCCTCGGGAGTCATTTTGTCGAACAACATTGTTGTTACAGGCTTTATATTTTGAATATCCTTCTCTAACTTATCGATAACCGCATCTTCGGCAGAAGGCAACAACTGAATTAAAAAACCGCCCGAGCAGATAATATTCTTTGTGTCGGGATCAACAAGAACACCGAGAGCGCATACCGTGGGTGTTTGCTCACTTGTCGCATAGTAGGCGGTTATATCTTCGGCAATTTCGCCCGATACAATCGGAATTTGACCTACATACGGTTCTTTCAAGCCCATATCCTTAATAACCGTAAGCGTGCCGTCTGTGCCGACGGCGCCGCGAACATCAAGCTTGCCCTTTTCATTAAGCGGAAGCTCAACATTTGCGTCTCCGATATATCCCCTGACATTTCCAAGTGAGTCGGAAACCGCTAAGACCGTACCGCAAGGGCCGTTACCGTTTATCTTGACGGTTATGCTGTCCTCTGCACTCTTTAGCATACTTCCCATAAGAGAAGCGGCTGTCAAAAGTCTGCCCAACGCCGCCGAACACACTTTTGAGGTGTTGTGTATGCGGTGCATTTCCGTAACTATATTAGTGCTGTCAACAGCCATTATCGCAAGCTGTCCGTCATCAGACATCATTCTTATAAGATTTTTCATCTCGGAATCCTCCTTGTCACATAAACCGTCCTTTGTGTCGTTTCGGTCGGTTCGTTCCTTGTCATTTCCTCATATCGATTAACAAGTTCAAATCCTGTTTCATTAAGTAGCCTTTCAATCGTTTCTTCGCTGTAAGCCTTTTCCTGAAAGCTTTCTGAGAAACGCTTGTAGGTGTTTTCATCGATTCTCTCAAAGAAGTCGAGGTCGATATTTACTGTTGCATTGTCCTCGCAAAGAGAGTTTTGCCAAACGCAGAATAAATCGTCATATTCATATATGTAGGTATTATCCGCAAGAATTTTCCTGTGCTTGTACAGAGTGTTCATATCGAAAATGAAAACTCCGTTATCCTCGAGGAAAAGAGCGACATTTTGAAACGCTTTTTTAACGGCGTTTTCGTCTTTTAGATGATTAAGGCTGTCGAGAGTGCAAACGGCACAGTCGATAGTTCCGTAAAGGTCTAATTTACACATATCCTGACATAAGAACAATATGCTTTCGCCCGAAGCGTACATTTTGTTCTGCGCTTGAGCGAGCATTTCCTCGGATAAGTCAATACCCGTGACCTCAAATCCTCTTTTTGCAAGCTCGACGGACATACTTCCCGTACCGCAAGCCAAATCAAGCAAAAGCCCTCCGTCGATTCCGTTTTCGGACAACAGAGAGCAAATACAGTCGGCTCTTTCGGAGTATTTGACGTTTTCGGTCAACAGATCGTAAACCTGTGCGAAATAAGAATAACTCATTATTACTCCTTATCTTCTTTAACACGGTTGAAAATTTCTTCGTAACCGTTACAACCATATTGTAATGAACGATTTACTCGGCTGATTGTGGCGGTAGAAGCACCTGTTTCTTCCACAATTTTTGTGTAAATCTGATTTTCCGAGAGCATTTTTGCAACTACTATTCTTTGTACTATTGACTGAAGCTCATTCATTGTGCAAAGATCTTCGAAAAAGTCATAACATTCTTCTTTTGTCTTTAATGATAAAATGCAGTCAAATAAGAAATCCGTGCGCTCATTGTGAATTTTATCGTTCATAGTTGCCTCCAAAAGTGTTATCTGTTTATTATTTTAGCACGCTAAAGAGTGAAAGTAAACTGTTAAATTATAAAAAATAGGCGTTGACGGGTTATGCAACACAATATATAGTGGCAAAATAAAAAATGCAAAAAATTCTAATTTTTTTTTGAATTTTTAGTTGACAACCGCAAATAATTGTGGTATTCTTATTCAGCCGTCAGACGAAACGGCGCATGTGGGAGCATAGCTCAGCTGGGAGAGCATCTGCCTTACAAGCAGAGGGTCATAGGTTCGAGCCCTATTGTTCCCACCACTTTTATGGCCCGGTAGTTCAGTTGGTTAGAACGCCAGCCTGTCACGCTGGAGGTCGTCGGTTCGAGCCCGATCCGGGTCGCCATAAAAATGCCTCTGTAGCTCAGTCGGTAGAGC
Organism: Candidatus Fimenecus sp.; assembly: GCA_052273625.1. Lineage (GTDB taxonomy): Bacteria > Bacillota > Clostridia > Oscillospirales > Acutalibacteraceae > Fimenecus. The sequence continues at coordinate 3,020 of DAVZHW010000034.1, forward strand.
AGAGGACTGAAAATCCTCGTGTCATTGGTTCGATTCCGATCGGAGGCACCATAAAATGCGGATGTAGCTCATCCGGTAGAGCGCCACCTTGCCAAGGTGGAGGTAGCGAGTTCGAGCCTCGTCATCCGCTCCAAAGGACGCTTAAAATCCTAAGCGTCCTTATTTTTTACCAATGACACCAAACATAAGGCGACATAGCCAAGTGGTAAGGCACGAGTCTGCAAAACTCCGATTCCCCAGTTCAAATCTGGGTGTCGCCTCCAACGAATCCCAATTGCGTTTAGCAACTGGGATTTTTTCTTTTATACAATAACCTAATGATATTTAAGTGCGGTTAAAGGAGCTATAGCTTAACGATATAACTACGCAGTTTTTTCGGAGGAATTATGTCTAAACCAAAAAATATGGGCTTAATCGCCAAGATAATGCTTTTCACGAGTACAATAATATGGGGAAGTTCGTTTTTTATACTTAAAAATACGCTTGACGAAATGCCCGTGTATTTTATTTTAAGCGTTCGATTTTTTGTCGGTGCGTTATTACTTTTTCTTATCGGCTGTAAGAATTGGAAAAAGCTCAATAAAAAGTATTTGCGGGCAGGCAGTATTACGGGCTTGTTCCTTGCCCTTGCATACATAACGCAGACTATCGGATTGCAGTATACCACACCGAGTAAAAATGCTTTTTTGACAGCTGTCTATTGCGTTCTTGTGCCGTTCTTTTGTTGGGGAGTTACCAAGAAAGCACCCGACAAATTTAATCTTATAGCGGCTGTGGTTTGCCTTACGGGAATAGGACTTGTTTCGCTCGGCTCGGGAGACATAGGCTTTAATTTTATGGGCGACGGAATGACGCTTGTTTGCGGAATTTTCTTCGCTTTGCAAATGGTTGCCGTTGAATTTTGGGGCGATGATATGGATGTCGTTCTCTATACAGCGGTGCAGTTTTTCACGGCGTTTTTAGTGTGCTTCGCAGGTTTCTTGATTTTTGAAGAGCCCCCGACAAGCGTTTCGTTGTCAACAATAGGGTCGCTTGCGTATGTTACGGTGTTTGCAACGGTGCTTGCGTTTTTGTTCTTGAATATGGGTGTAAAATATGCTTCGGCAAATTCAAGCTCATTGATTTTGAGCTGCGAAGCTGTGTTCGGCGTCTTGTTTTCGATTTTATTCTACCCCGACGAGCATGTTACGCCGAGAATTGTCTGCGGCTTCGTGGTAATGTTTATCGGAATTGTTATCAACGAAACAAAGCTGAGCTTCTTAAAAAAAGAAAAGATAAAGGCATAATGTGAAATATGCATAATTTTATTCCGCAATACAATATTTTTTTGTAAAACTCTTTACAAAACGAAACCTTTGTGGTATGATAATGCTGTTCTTATAACATACCAAGAACAATTGGGTTACTACAAAAAGGTAGAAAACCGCAAAGCTCTAACGACTTCCTTTTTGGAGGTCGTTATCTTTTTATAGGGAAGTTATAAAGGAGTTGTACTTATGAAATACGGTATTGGTTTAGACTGCGGAATAGCCTCGGTAGGTTATTGCGTAATGGAATTGGATTTTAATGACGAGCCGAGAAGAATCGTTAAGCTCGGTTCGAGAATTTTTGATACTGCCGAAGTTCCGAAAACAGGAGCTTCGCTTGCTGCGCCGAGACGTGAGGCAAGAGGTCTGCGAAGAAGAGTTCGCAGGCATCAGCACAGACTTGACCGCATAAAGCGCATGCTTGTTGAAAAGAATATCATAAGCCAAGCGGAGCTTGATACCTTGTATAACGGACAGCTTTCGGACGTATATGAATTGAGAGTGAAAGCACTTGACGAGCCTGTGGGCGATTGTGAATTTGCGAGAATTCTTATTCATTTGGCGCAAAGACGAGGCTTTAAGTCGAACAAGCGTAACGACGGAAAGGACAAGGAAGCAGGAAAGCTGTTGAAGGCAACCGAAAGCAATGAAGCTCTTTTGGAGGAAAAGGGCTACAGAACTGTCGGCGAAATGTTCTTGAAGGATGAAAAATTTGCTGAGCACAAGCGAAACAAGGGCGAGGATTACAGCAATACCGTTTTACGCTCAATGGTAGAGGCGGAAATAAAGGCGATATTTGAGGCACAGCGCAGCTTCGGAATGACCTTTGCAAGCGAAGAAATTGAGGCGATATATACGGATATTGCATTGTCACAAAGACCTTTTGATTTAGGACCCGCAAAAGGACCTGAAAATTCCCCGAGCCCGTATCACGATATGTTGGGCGAAAATTTGGTCGGACAATGCACATTTTATCCCGAGGAAAAACGTGCGGCAAAGGCGACATATTCTTTCCAGCTTTTCAATTTGCTTCAAAAAATAAACCACATTTATCTTTTAACGGATTTCGGAGATAAATATTCCTTGTCTGACGAGGAAAGATTGGCAATTAAAAATCTTTGCTTTAGGAAAAAATCGGTAAATTATGCCGATATAAGAAAATCACTCGGAATTTCATACGATTACAAATTCAACTGCATTTCTTACTCCGGTAAAGAGGTTGAGAAGATTAAGCAAAAGCTCGAAAATCAAGACCAACAGGCTTTAATCGACGAAATTGAGAAAAAGGCAAAATTTGAATATCTTAATAATTATCATCAAATGAAAAAGGCATTGGGCGACGTGTTCAACGCACTTTCCGAGGATGACCTTGACGCTCTCGGAAGGATTTTCACGGTTTTTACCGATAAAGGCAGAATTAAGGAAGAGCTTGAGCTCACGAATATACCTAAAGATCTCCACGAAAACATTTATGAGAATATGCCGTATTTCAAGAGTTACGGTCATATAAGCGTTAAGGCGTGCAGGGAGCTTATTCCGTTCCTTGAAAAGGGTGTGACATACGACAAGGCTTGCGAAGCGGCAGGAATTGATTTCAGAGCACATTCAAACACGGAAAAGCATGAGCTTTTACCGCCTGCGGATGATGCTCTTGCAGACATTCCGAACCCCGTCGTTAAGCGTGCCGTTACGCAGACGAGAAAAGTCATAAATGCGATAATCAGAGAGATGGGCAACAGTCCTGCATATATAAACATTGAACTTGCGAGGGAATTGCCGAAATCCAAAAAGGAAAGAGATGAAATTGACCAACATAACAACGAAAACAGAGCCGCAAACGAGAGAATAAAAAATGAAATTACGGAGAATTTCGGAATTGTAAACCCGACAGGTCTTGATATTGTTAAATTGAAGCTTTATCACGAGCAAAACGGAATATGCCCTTATACGCAAAAGACTTTTGATTATGATAGATTGCTTGAGCCGGGATATGTTGACGTTGACCATATAATTCCGTACAGCAAATGCTTTGACGACAGCTACTCGAACAAAATATTGACATTTTCATCGGAAAACAGGCAAAAGAGCAACAGAATTCCGATGGAATATATACCCGAAAGCAAAAAGTCGGATTATCAGGTTTGGGTAACAAACAATATAAGAAATCCCAAGAAGAAGCAAAATCTTCTCAAGGCGAAGCTCACACCGGAGGACACCGAGGGCTTCAAAGCCCGCAATCTTAACGATACGCAGTATTTAAGCCGTGTATTATATAACTACATAAACGACAACCTTTTGTTTGACGATTACAAGAACAAAAAGAAGAAAGTCAGAGCAGTAAAGGGTGCTGTTACGGCGTATATGCGTAAGCGTTGGGGTATAGCTAAGGTTCGTGAGGACGGAGATTTGCACCATGCGGCAGACGCTGCGGTTATTGCTTGCGTAACGGATGGCATGATTCAAAAAATCAGGAGTTATTCCAATTCACAAGAGATGGATAACTATGCGGTTAACACCGATACGGGCGAGGTTATTGACAAGCTTCCTATGCCGTACAGAGATTTTAGAAATGAATTGCAAAAGCGTCTTGAGTCGGAAAATTTGGACGAGCTGAAATTGTATCTTTCCAAGCTTCCGAACTATTCCAAAGAGGCGTTGGATGACGTAAAGCTCTGCTTTGTTTCAAGAGCGCCAAGGCACAAAGCGACGGGCGCTGCTCATATGGGAACGTTGCGTTCGTATAGCAGCGACGGCTATTCGGTTTCAAAGAAAAAGCTTTGTGACTTAAAGCTTGATAAAAACGGCGAAATAGAAGGCTGTGATTTTTGGAAGAATGACGACAGGCTTTTGTACAATGCATTGAGAGAAGAGCTCGTTAAGGTCGGAGGCAAGGGAAAAGCTTTTCCGAGCGATTTTGAATTTCACAAGCCGAAATCAGACGGAAGCGCAGGACCGATAGTCAGAAGCGTAAAGGTGAGAGAAAAGGTTTCGCAATATGTTCCGCTGAATACCGAAAATGACCTTGCGCAAAAGACGGGCGCAGGAAACGGCTCAATGATAAGAATTGATGTTTTCTATGTTGAAAATGACGGATATTACTTTGTGCCGATTTATGTTGCGGATACCAAGAAAAAGGAACTGCCGAATCTTGCTTGCACACAAGGGAAAGACGGATGGAAACCGATGGACGACAAGGATTTTGTGTTCTCGCTTTATCATAATGATTTGATCAAGATTACTGACAAAGATCCGATTAAACTTAAGGTAAAAGAAGGTTATAAAGGCACTTTGCAACATGAAATTGAACGCAATGGCGTGCTTTTGTACTATACAGAAGCAGATATCAACGGTGTTAGAATCAAATTCAAAAGTCATGATGGTGCTTATGAAGGTCGAAAAGGCATTAAGAGTATTAAGAGCATAGAAAAATACACTGTTGACCCGTTGGGAAATGTTCATAAGGTGGGCAAGGAGAAGCGAATGAGGTTTAACTGATATGGCTTACAGAAATATTTTCATTTCCAATGAGGCAAAACTCAGACTTCGCAATAAGCAGTTGATTGTAGATAACGGAGAAGAGCTGTCATTTCCGATAGAGGATATACGCTCAATAGTTATTGACAATTCTTATACAACGCTCAGCGCAAAGCTGCTTTCAAAGCTTTCCGAGGACGGTGTTTGCGTCATTGTCTGCGACGATAAGCACACGCCGTCGGCGGCGATGATGCCGATAGGGGTTTATTGCCGAGTCAATAAGCGTGTTACACTTCAGTTTGAACAGTCAAAGCCGAAGCTTAAAAAGCTGTGGCAGGAGATTGTAAAGGCGAAAATAAACAATCAGGCAAAATGCCTTGAGCTGAATTCCGTTGAAAAAAGTACCGAGCTTTATTCGATAGCCAAAACGGTAGCCTCGGGAGACACTACGAACAGAGAGGGCTATGCTGCGAGAATGTATTTTCGCAGTATGTTCGGAAACGAGTTTACAAGGGACGACGAAACCGGGATAAACGCAGCATTGAATTACGGCTACGCAATTTTTCGTTCGTTTATTGCGAAAATGCTTGTTGCTTACGGGCTTGAGCCGTCGATAGGCATACACCATAAAAATCAGCTCAATGCGTTTAATCTTGCCGACGATATTATTGAGCCGTTTCGACCGATAGTTGACAATTATGTTTATAAGAATTACCGTGAGTGGGGCGACAGCTTTTTTACGGCACAAAAGGCAGAGCTTGTTTTACTGCTTAACTGTGCGGTTACGGTTGACGGTAAAAGACATTCTGTCGCAAATGCCGTTGAGCTTGCGGTGCAAAGTATCATTTCCTCATTTGAAAACGATGAAGCAAGGCTGAAGCTTCCAGTGCTCAATGAGCTGTCTTATTTTGATTATGATTAAGTTTATGAGAATGATTGTGTTTTTTGACTTACCGGTAAAAGAAAAAGCCGCTCAGCGAGAAGCGGCGAAATTCAGAAAGTTCTTGATTGAGGATGGTTATCTTATGGTACAGTTCTCGATCTATTCAAGGGTGTGCAACGGATATGATGCGGTAAAAACGCACGAAAACAGACTCAAGGCACATCTTCCCGCAAACGGCTCGGTGCGATTGCTAACGATTACCGAAAAGCAATATGAATCAATGCAAATTTTGCTCGGAGAATTCAAGCAGTCCGATGCACAGGTCGCCTATGAGCAGCTGACTTTGTTGTAAAAAATGAAAAAAGACTTGGAGATTTTTACTTCTCCAAGTCTTTTTTTATCGGAATTTTTCTCGGTAACGCCCGATACTGCGTTGTTTTTCGTTCCCATATTATAACATACCAAGAAAAATTAGGGAACTACAATGTCATTCAATGCGCATTCTGCTGTGGATAAATTATAACATACCAAGAAAAATTAGGGAACTACAATGATAGAATATTGTCATACGGACTGTCAAGCCATTATAACATACCAAGAAAAATTAGGGAACTACAATGTTCGAGTGGTGACTACGCACAGATAGGTAATTATAACATACCAAGAAAAATTAGGGAACTACAATTGCAGCCGTAACCTCGATATATTCCCGTTCATTATAACATACCAAGAAAAATTAGGGAACTACAATTTCAATGGGGACGAAGTAGAAATTTTTAGTATTATAACATACCAAGAAAAATTAGGGAACTACAATAATTAAATGGTCTTTAATGCTTGATAGTAAATTATAACATACCAAGAAAAATTAGGGAACTACAATTGTACTCGTTGATTGTTTTAACCGCGAACGATTATAACATACCAAGAAAAATTAGGGAACTACAATGGTGTGTTGATTCGCAACGATAGCTTGGGGATTATAACATACCAAGAAAAATTAGGGAACTACAATCGTTTAGATAATCTTAAGCGAGCAAAAGAAATTATAACATACCAAGAAAAATTAGGGAACTACAATTTCGGAGAGGTTAAGAGGTTGAGAACATTAATTATAACATACCAAGAAAAATTAGGGAACTACAATTATTACAACGACGTTTATATCAACGACGAAATTATAACATACCAAGAAAAATTAGGGAACTACAATAGCTATTGCGTAGTTAATGGTTCGCATTAATTATAACATACCAAGAAAAATTAGGGAACTACAATGTTATCCGCATTTTTAATTGTGATTTGTCCATTATAACATACCAAGAAAAATTAGGGAACTACAATGTTTTGCCGTTTATTAAGTGTAAACGTATATTATAACATACCAAGAAAAATTAGGGAACTACAATGAAATTATCACCGCCCAATCTTATTTTTTATTATAACATACCAAGAAAAATTAGGGAACTACAATACGAGCTTGATGCGTGAAGTCAAAAAACATATTATAACATACCAAGAAAAATTAGGGAACTACAATCCGACACCAACATCAGAGGGGGATAACACAATTATAACATACCAAGAAAAATTAGGGAACTACAATATCATTCGTATTTTTAACTGCGATTTGTCAATTATAACATACCAAGAAAAATTAGGGAACTACAATATGAAAGCGTTAACGTGTAATTCCTTTAACATTATAACATACCAAGAAAAATTAGGGAACTACAATTCTATGTTACAGCTCACGCAAGGGCGGTATATTATAACATACCAAGAAAAATTAGGGAACTACAATATAATCCTAATGCTGTCCAAGAAAGTCAAAATTATAACATACCAAGAAAAATTAGGGAACTACAATGTCGTACATCAACATTACATGATAATGCGGATTATAACATACCAAGAAAAATTAGGGAACTACAATACGCAAACAAAAATTTCAACAATCTTAGGAATTATAACATACCAAGAAAAATTAGGGAACTACAATATAAGGAATGTATTGGACGCAGTTCGTGAAATTATAACATACCAAGAAAAATTAGGGAACTACAATAGCGATTGCGTAGTTAATTGTACGCATAATATTATAACATACCAAGAAAAATTAGGGAACTACAATACAGCAGTACGATGCTGTTGATAAAAAAATATTATAACATACCAAGAAAAATTAGGGAACTACAATTATTTAGATACTTTCAAAGGTAAGGACAAATTATAACATACCAAGAAAAATTAGGGAACTACAATGGTGGTAGTACAACACGTTGACCGTAACCAATTATAACATACCAAGAAAAATTAGGGAACTACAATGCCGTATGTCAACGTGTTCTCGTGTATGGGATTATAACATACCAAGAAAAATTAGGGAACTACAATATGCGTTCTATTGTCGATAACTCATTCACAATTATAACATACCAAGAAAAATTAGGGAACTACAATGAGTGGGCAGTAATATATCGCTTAGCGAGGATTATAACATACCAAGAAAAATTAGGGAACTACAATTATAAAGTTGATTTTTCTGATTTAGGCATAATTATAACATACCAAGAAAAATTAGGGAACTACAATGTATTGCCGTTCATTAAGTGCAAGCGCATTATTATAACATACCAAGAAAAATTAGGGAACTACAATTGGTTCTTCGACGCAAAAAAAGCGAACAAAATTATAACATACCAAGAAAAATTAGGGAACTACAATAAGGCTTTTTCTGCTTTTTTCAATGGGTTAATTATAACATACCAAGAAAAATTAGGGAACTACAATCAATCTCTTGCTGTGTGAGGTCTCGCCTTTATTATAACATACCAAGAAAAATTAGGGAACTACAATCCAATCACAATACTTAACTGTTTTCATCGTATTATAACATACCAAGAAAAATTAGGAAACTACAATGCTATCCAAATGGGTGGCAGATTTTTTATATTATAACATACCAAGGAAAATAATAAAGAATATCTTTTGACATATTTATATAAAAACATTTCATTTTCTCATTTTCTTAACAAAGATTTTATGCCGGAAATGATATAATGCAGACGAAATGAAAGGAGTGGTCAGTTTGTTCAAGGCGAAAAAAGCCGTATTTCAAGGCTTGTTATTGATAGTCGGCGTGGCTATGCTGTGCTTCGGCGCAATGCGCGGCGAGGTTGATACGGTTTTGAGTAAGGCCGTCAGATTGTGCTTGGAGTGTGTCGGAATTGGATAAAAATAAAAACAAATTTTCAAAGCAGCTCAGCCGTTTCCGTGGCTGTATTCAAGCGGCGGCAACACTGATTACCAATATACATTTGCCGAATTTCTTTAAGGGCGGAATTTATCAGGGCAAGGGTAAGGCGGTGTGCGTGCCGGGCTTGAACTGCTATTCTTGCCCCGGTGCAGCGGGTGCGTGTCCTATCGGCTCGTTTCAAGCGGTGGTCGGCTCGTCAAAATTTCGCTTTTCCTATTATATAACGGGCTTTTTGATATTGCTCGGCGTGCTGCTCGGACGATTTATATGCGGATTTTTGTGCCCGTTCGGTTGGCTTCAGGAATTACTCCACAAAATCCCCGGCAAGAAGCTGCCCACAAAGAAATTGAAACCGCTTACATATTTGAAATATGCAATTTTATTGCTTGCGGTGGTGCTGCTGCCTGCGATAGTTGTAAACGATTTGGGAATGGGCGACCCGTTCTTCTGCAAATATATTTGTCCGCAAGGTGTTCTTGAGGGCGCAATTCCGTTGGCGGCGGTCAATGAGGGCATACGTTCGGCGTTAGGCTCGCTTTTTAATTGGAAACTTGCAATTTTAATTGTAGTTGTTATTTTGAGCATATTGTTTTACCGACCGTTCTGCAAATGGATTTGTCCGCTCGGTGCATTTTACGCATTGATGAACAAGGTGTCCCTGCTCGGCATTAAGGTTGACGAACACAAATGCGTATCCTGCGGAAAATGTGCAAGGGTGTGCAAGATGGACGTCGATGTTACCAAAACACCCAATCATACAGAGTGTATTCGCTGCGGCAAGTGCATAACCGCTTGTCCGACAGACGCAATCAAGTTTAATTATGGCTTTGAGATGCCGAAAAAGATAACGGACGGCATTGAAAAGACCGAAAATAAAAAGAAAACAAATAACAATAGGAAAACGGAGGACTGATTATGAAAATTTCAAAGGCTTCAAAAATTTTAGCCGTGCTTATGGTGCTTGTGTTGACTTTAGGTCTTGCAGCCTGCTCGGCTAACAAGAAAAATTCGGGAAATGACAATTCGGACATTATACCCTTGCTTGCACAGGAGGCGAACAGCCTTGACGAGGCGACAGCTCTTCACAAAAAGCTTATGGAGGCGGAAAATAAAATTCTTACAGATAACTCTGCCCTTTGGGAAAAAGTTTTCCTCTCTGCGAACAAGAATACAACAATGATTGAGGACGGATCAAACTACGGCGATTTTCTTCTCAATACAATCGAGGGCGCAAAGGGTCAGTTTACCGCAGACGAGTTGAAAACGCTTAAAGACGGAGCAGAGCAGATAAAGGAAATTGAGGGCAAGCTCACGATTTTGGAGCAGAAATATCCCAGCTGCGGAAGCACACCGGGCAGCGGAGAGAGCGTTGCGGCGGAGGACGCAGGAATGAGCGGAAGCACAAGCAAATTAACGCAATTCCCGAGCTTTCAGGGAAAAGACCTTGACGGCAACGACGTAAACAGCAGCGAGCTTTTCTCGGGCAACACCGTAACGGTAATGAATTTCTGGTTTACGACCTGCAAGCCCTGCGTCGGCGAGCTTGAAGAATTGGAGGCGCTCAACAAGACCCTTTCCGCAAAGGGCGGTGCGGTTGTCGGTGTAAACTCCTTTACTCTTGACGGCGACAAGGCGGCGATTTCCGAAGCAAAAGACGTTTTGTCGAAAAAGGGCGTTACCTACAAGAATATTTGGTTTGACTCGAAGAGTGAAGCGGGTAAGTTTACCTCGGGGCTTTATTCATATCCGACAACCTACGTTGTTGATAAGAACGGAAATATCGTAGGACAGCCGATCGTCGGCGCAATCACATCCCCCGAGCAGTCGGAGAAGCTCAACAAGCTTATAGATCAGGCTATTGCAAGCAGCAAGTAGTTTAAGCTCATATTTATAACAGAAGAAAGGCTCAACGGCAGTTGGATCTTTTCTTTTATAATCGGAAAGCAAATTTGTGTCGCTTGCTTTATTATGCCTGTTGTGGTAGAATGAATACAATTAAAATATAAAAAGAAGGCTTTGATATGTGGGCAATATTAGCTGTTCTGTCCGCAGTATTTGCGGCTTTGACCTCGATTTTCGCAAAGGTGGGCATACAAAATGTTGACTCGACCCTTGCAACCGCAATCAGAACGGTTGTCGTTGTGCTTATGGCGTGGGTTATGGTGTTCATTACGCATACGCAAAGCGGATTGTCGGGAATTGACCGTAAAAGCTGGATATTCCTTATACTTTCGGGACTTGCGACGGGAGCATCGTGGCTGTGTTATTACAAGGCGTTGCAGCTCGGCGAGGTTTCAAAGGTTGTACCGATTGACAAGCTGAGCATACTTTTTACTCTTGTGCTGGCATTTATTTTCCTGCATGAGAAATTTACCGTGAAATCGGCGGTCGGCACGGCGTTTATCACTATCGGCACGCTGATAATGGCATTGTAATTTGTAAATAATCTGTAACAATACACGATTGTATTTGAATTGACATTAAAATAATGATAAAATCTATCTATTATATGAATTGAGGGAGGCATATTCTTGGCAGATAATAAAGAAAAAGACCTCGAGGGGATTTTTCCCGAGCAGGACGACGAAGCCTTGAAGAAGGAGCTGGAGGAGTTAAAAGAGACTTTTCAGCAGGAGCTTGATAAGGCGACCGCCGAGGCTGAAGCTTCGGGGGAGGAAAACGAAAACGAGTCGGAGCCCGACGAGGAGGAAGAGCTTACCGAGGATATGCTCTGTGAGTGCTGCGGCGAAAACAAAAGAGGAACGGCGAAGGATCCCGAGTCTCATTTTTGTGCAGAGTGTGAAAAGGCATTAAGGCACTATCCGTTTGATTTTCTTAACATTATAATAATGCTCATAGTTATCGGCTTTAGCTTTTACGCTTGCTATGTGTTTGCGGGGAATGCGAATGTTTATGTTGACGCGTTGAACGCTCAAAAGTCAGCAAAGGAAAATATGCTTTACACCGCACATTCCGATTACTCTGAACTTTTTGATACCATGAAAGAAAAAGAAATCAGAGGCGAGATGGTCTACAAGAGGGCGATTCTCAATCTTTCAAAGATCGGCGGCTATCAGGATATGGAGCAATATGCCTCGAGCTTTAAGACTTGGGAACTGAAGCTTCCGCACCTCAAATCCGTCGCAAAGGCTTTTGAGGAGAAAAATGCTTTCGAGAGAACAAGGGACGCTTGTTATGAGATAATCTATTCCAACATTCCTCAAGAGGCTGTTGACCCGTCCGAGGTTCCGTATGAAACTATAATTGAACAGCTGAAGGCTCTTGAAAATAAGCCTCTTGAGCCCGTAACCTACAGTGCCGAGGATATACAGGACGGACTTGTTACCACAACGGCGGCGTATTCCATTGAAGCGAACGCTTACAGTCAGGCAATGATTTCATATTTCAAGTTCTATACTGCGGCAATAAGCAGTCAGCCTGCCGAAACACAGATCGGCTTCCTTGAGGAAATAAAGAACGGCTATCCAAAAATGACCTGGCTTTACGGTCCCATGCTCGGAGATCTCTATGTCAAAGCACAAAAGGATGTCACAGACTATTGTGCATTCCTTAAAGAGGTCAATGCAGAGGATGCGTATGCTGATGTTGCAATGGCTACCTCCTTGCGTATTCAGGGAAAATACGAGGATAGCATAGCGATTTGCAAAAACAAGGTGCTTGAAAAGGACGACTATTCATTTGAATATTACAGACAAACCGCACTTTCCTGTCTTGCGCTCGGAGAGTATGACAATGCTTGCACAGCTGCTAAGTCGGCATACGAGCAGTACAATTATTCTATTCAGGTGCTTGATACCCTTGCTCTTTGCTATGCGGCAACGGGCAATGATGAGGGCTATGCCGAGGTTGAGAAGATTTTTGCTCAAAACAGTATGACAGTCAGCGACGAAGTCAAGGATTACAAGGACGGAAAAATCACCCTTGACAACATTCTCAAGGAAGGAGATTTTGACGTAGAATGACAACGGTGTATATAATAGTAAAATATCTTACATTTGTCGGCGCATATATGAAGGGCTTTTTCGAGCAGCTTTCCTGCCGTGTGTATGAGGTGCTTATCGAGGACGGACGCTATCTTACCGCAACCGAGCTTTGCGGTCATGTCGAGCACGAAATAATTAAAAAAAGAAGCGTCAGCTTCGGCGTTTGCTTCTTCCCGTTTCTCTTTAACCTTATATTAGGCTTGGTTTTTGTATCGGTAGGCTCAATGAACGTGTATTTTCTCGGCGAGTTTTTCACTTATAATAAAGGAATAGTTCATATATTGAATTTTGTGTTCCTTTGGCTCGGAATTTCAATGCTTACAAACCTCTTTCCGCAGATTGAGGACGCATTGACCTTGCGTGAGCTGATTTACGGTAAAAACACCAATATTGTTTTGAAAATACTTGCGGCGCCGATTTTTGCGGTACTCTATTGCGGAGCGTTCCTTGAAAGGTGGGGAATAACCTTCCTTACCTCAATTGCATTTTCTCTTGCCGTACCGTCGATTTACGCAACATTTTTGCCGTCTTTGATAGGCGCAATGCAGTAAAATTAAATTAAAATCCGAAGCGGTAGCGTTCAGTCCTGCCGTTTCGGATTTTTCTGTTTGCACTATATATAGTAAAATGCTAAAATTGAATCGGTGATAATATGAAAAAGATAATTGCAGTAATTACGGTGTTGGCTTTATGCCTTGTTTTTTCTTCCTGCTCAAAGAAAAGAAGCGATGAGCCGACGACCGATGAAATGAGCAGCACGGCTGAAGTGACGGAAACCCAATCGCAGACCGAAGCGGAAAGCACAACTCAGGAGCCGACAACAGAAGCACCGCAAACACAAGCGCCTACTAAGGCTGTACCTCAGACTCAAAAGCCGATTCAAAAACCGACGCAAGCGGCAACGAAGGCACCGACTCAGGCTCCCAAGCCGCAGGCGGCAACTCCACCAAATGCAATTACAGGCTTTGAAAGCGAAATGCTTGAGCTATGCAATCAGCAGCGTCGCGCCAACGGAAAGCCCGACCTTACGCTCAACAAAACTCTTTGTGCCAATGCCGCCGTCAGAGCAGAAGAAATATCAAGAGACGATTGGTTTTCACACCAAAGACCCGACGGCACAATGTGTTTTACTGCAGTTACCGTGGATTATATGACCTGCGGAGAGAATATTGCTTACGGCACGAGGACGGCATCCGCTACCGTTGCGGCGTGGATGGACTCTCCGGGGCACAGAGCCAATATCTTGTCCGATGAATTCACACAAGCAGGCTTCGGCTGTTACGAGCTTGACGGAGTTCGATATTGGACCCAGTTTTTTATAGGATAGGCTAACTGCAAAAAACGTGACTTCCGATTGTCACGATAACAGGTCTTGTTCGTATCCATTTGTTAGAGGTTTTTGCAGGATTATAATAGTATATGGCACCGCCCGTTGGATCCCATCCGTTAATGGCATCTCGGGCGGCTTTTTTTGCCGTGTCGGTCGGCTCTACCTTCCAGTTGCTGTCGGTAACACACGAAAAAGCACCGGCTTGGTAAACAACACCCGAAATGCTGTCGGGAAACGACGAGTGCTCAACTCTGTTCAATATGACCGCACCGACGGCAACCTGACCCGTGTAGCTTTCTCCTCTCGCTTCGGCAGCTATTACCTTTGCAAGCAGATAAATATCGTTGCTTGTAAATTTGCCTGAAGATGATGAGCTGCTTGTAATACCCATAGCATTGAGCGTGTCCTTGCCGGCTATTCCGTCTGCGGTCAATCCGTTCTTTCGTTGAAAGCTTTTTACGGCGTTTTGCGTTTGAGTTCCGTATATTCCGTCAACGCCTCCGGAGTAGTATCCCCAATTTTTGAGTTTTTGCTGAATTTTGCGAACTTCCTCGCCCCTTGAGCCGAGACGGGAAAGAACCTGAGAGGACTCATGTTCCTTTATATGACGATTTTGACAGGCGGTTACCGAGCCGAGCAAGAGAATTGCCGTAAGCAAAATACACAGCAGCTTAAATTGCTTATTGAGATTAAAAAGATTTTTCATAAGATTACTCCTGTAATTTATTTACTTATATTGTTAAACGGATAATGGAAAATATACCTGCTGAAGCACCAATACTGAAGAAATTGTGGATTAAAAACAGCTTGACCACAAGATATACGGGTGCAATAAAAAAGTTAAAAAAATTGCAAAAAAAATTGAAAATAAGTGTTGACAACAGGCTTGCTCTGTGATATTATATCAAAGCTGTCCGCAAGACAGCGGGACACAAACGAAAACGTCAAAAAGAAATTTCAAAAAATGAAAAATTCCTATTGACAATGAGTTTTGAAAGTGCTATAATGTGCTTCCACCCGTGAGAAAGCGGTTGGCACCGGACCTTGAAAATTAAACAACGACTTAAGAAAAAGGAAACCCTGAAATTC